>NZ_NMQW01000004.1 GCF_002234615.1 Paenibacillus rigui
ACTGCATACGACGTTCCCCTTAGTCCCGTGGGCTCGGAAATGTATAAAAGAGCCAGGTGAAGAATCATACATTCTACTCCGCGAAGAATCATACATTCTACTCCGCTAAGAATCATACATTCTACTCCGTGAAGAATCATACATTCTACTCCGTGAAGAATCATACATTCTACTCCGCGAAGAATCATACATTCTACTCCGTGAAGAATCATACATTCTACTCCGTGAAGAATCATACATTCTACTCCGTGAAGAATCATACGTTCTACTCCGCGAGCAACAGCTTTCAAAATACTCAATGAGATACTAAATTAATTCCTTTTCCTCATCACTCACGTCCTTTCAATCCCGATACTTTACCCCGAATTACGGAAAACCTAATACCACTGCGTAGATCTAATACATAAATATAGTGGTTTGATTCCAATTCCTCACTTACTTTTCCAGCTTAAAACGTTCCTCCATCTTCTAGCTTCCTCGATCCTTTGAATTCTTTCATTGCGCCGATTAACCCTGTGATGATAAATTTCTTGATCGCGGGACTCATGGTCCTTAGCTTTTGAATTACTTCGCTGATATCTTCAACTACCCCACTACCATTAAGCTCTTTCCGCTTTTGATGAACTCCCCAAGAAATACCTTGTTCCCAAGCACTTTGGAGTTCATATGCTACTTTATCCGCAAGTTCTTCTGTCGGTAACTCCATTAACTGATTATCGAAAACGCCGTCAGCTACAAGAATAAGAAACTTACCGTCTCTGACTACCGATTTGTACAAGGTTCGGTCTCCTTTCACAAAATGCTTTCAAACCATCTTACCATATAAAAGCCATCTCTGGGGGTCAATGAAAGGCCACTACTCGGTATTAAGCGTTGAGTTTGCTCCGGATGGAAAGAAACCACAATAAATAACCCCAATCAGCCGCTTCCGAAATCCACACGGGACCTGTTCTATGCAAGCCATAGCAATATGCCCCTCAATATTAGGATTTTACTGTACTCTCTTGAATCCATGAATCAATTGCGTCTCTATGAAACAATATCCTTCTTCGGATCCTCACGTGGGGAATCTGCTTCTCGCGCACCATCGTGTATATGCAGTCAGTAGAGACGCCAAGATAATTGGACAATTCGATTACTGATAAAACGGATCTTTCCTGGCTATTTGCTTTATGATGAACAAATTCTTCTATCTCATTTTCACAAGAACTTGCTTCATGTTTATTCTGGTTGTCGAGATTAAGGTTGGCAACCCGCTCCTCTTCTAATTCCAGTAAAAGTCTTAATAATTTTACTCGCAACAGGTCATCAGTTTTCATAATTTCGCCCCTTAGTTTATTTAACTGCAAAGACCTCACAATTTTCCCATTTACCGATCATAATCCTTCGCAAAATAGTGATTTTAGAGATAAAGTTCAAGCTGCGATTTATAGCTTTTTTCAATTCCAATAAGCATTCATGCCCATATTAATTAACTTTTAACCAAACTTCTTTTAACTGGAGCACCGTAACAACCGTAGGCAAAATTTAAATCGTAGCGATCCGTTTTTTCGAGTTCCCCATTGTATTTTCGGAACCGGTCCCTAGTAGACAGACAGGAAATTCTGAACAAAGAGGCTTTTACGAAATCACTCATCAAGCTCATAAGAGCTACTCCCTTTCCATTACGACACAAAAGAGCTTGTTGGACGCGCTCGATATGTATCATATTAATGAAAAATGTATGCTCGTAGCCTTCAACGTCCCGCTCATCTTGCGCTTTAAGCGGCGCAGAGAAAATTCGTTAATCAACCCATTCAGCGGAAATAAAGGCGTATTGTATCTCGATGCGTTCAGATTCTCGAAGTTCACATTTTCGTGCACCATTGACAAAAGTGCACTCTTGTTGTTATGTTTGTTTTGTATGTATTTTCCATAATCCCTGCCAACACCGTTGGTTGTGGTGATTCTCTGATAGTTTATTGAAACTCGCCATTAACTTATGTTAATCGTGCTGAAAGAGCCGCCTTTATGGAGGCTCTTCGTCTTATCTTCTCAAATTTATGAACCCATCTACTTGCTGGACTCCACTAATTCTCTTTTGACTCCCGCTCTTTTTGTCCAGTTATGGTCACAAAGAAACGTTTTTGTATAAACACATTCTCTATTAGTGTCTGGACAAACAAGAGCTACTAAGCCTCGGCAATGACGCCATATAACGCAAAAAGGAGCCGCCACCGTAACTTCAGTGGCAAAGCTCCTTTTCGTTTTTATGGATTTAACATATGGCAGCGAACCGTGGCTCTGCAAATCCACAATCCGCCGCCGCGTGATGCTTAGGATGTTCGGGGAGATGGCGTGATCTATAATTCTTAAATTTAGAGCATGTCTACAATTTAATGCTATTAGTTCTGTTATAAGCCTCTTCGGTCGCTTTTAACGAAAGCTGGAAATTCCGTTTTTCAAAATAACTACATAAGATTAATTCCATTAAGTCAGTCATAGTAATGAAAAGTAAAACAATCAAAGTGCTCACCGATTCAGATGATGCTTTATAATCCACCCATTTATTTTTATGACAGATCGCTTGTCTCAAATCATTCAACACACCGTATTCATCACTTTCCTCAATTTCGATGCAACTCATTAAGATTTCATCTTGTTGAGAGGAATTGATTGCCCTCTTCGCGTTCCGAACATTATCCTTAAAGTAGGTGGTTTTTGTAGCTATCGAGTAGCGATGCTTCACAAATAATCCAAGCTTGTCATAAAACTGGTAACTGAACGTGAGTCCAAGTCTTGCAAAATACGCATACTCCTTTTCTCCACTACCACGTAGTCCGTTATCCATACTATACGTATATTTTAGGCATCTGGAAACCTCAAGATATTTCATGACCAAATTTAATAATATTGTAAGTTCCTCATCTGGTCGTATTTCCATTACCTTATAGCTTAATTCAGTGGTCAAAGAGAAGATGCGAATGGCACTTTCTTTATTTCCATGTAGAAGTTGCTTTCTTTGCAATAATGATAGCTCATTGTACACTGGAGCATATATTTCTAATGGATTTACATCTTCTCGATGACCATTTAAATCATCAAGTAGATCAATGACCATTTCTATAAATGAAAGCATTTTTTCGATACTAAACACACGTAATACTTCCTCGTGATCACCATAAAAAGGATCGATGTCATGCTCCGATTTATTTCTCCATTTTAATTCCCTAGCCAAAAATTGTTGAATGCAATTGTACTTTACAGAAATTCTTTTATCAATCTTCAATTGTTTCTTATGAAAGTGAGAAACTTTCATCATTATCTGTTTTATAGTGGACAGTATTTCACGGTAGAAAGTTGTGTATGGAATAAAGCGATTTCCAATACCTGTAGTGTTGTAGTACACCGATTCACATGATTTTTGTATATAATCTATTGAATCAAGCATATGGGTGAAGTCAAGCCTGATTAAATTCTGACTGGAGTCTTTAAACCGTTCACCCCATTTTAATACTATCTCGTGCAAGCGTCGCAACCTAAGTGCATTTTCCTCGATTTGTCTGTTAATTGATGAATAATCCTCCATCGCCTTCATATCTATGTACTGTTGTTTTATGGGCATTCCTTATACTCCTTTTCGAGAAGCATGGTATTTTCATTCCATATTATTACACTATTACAACTACGAACAGGGCAAAAGTATTACAATGACTATTAAAAAAGGAAAACCGTCAAGTCTTAATAGAACGACTTAACGGTTTCTCAAAATGTCACTAGACATGGAGAACCCCTGTCCAACATTTTTATCCATTGTGGTTTTATATGGACAAGGGTTCGATCTTCTGAACCATGCATCAGCAAATCCACAATTCGTCGCCTCGTGATGCTTAGGCTGTTTGGAGAGGTTGCTTAAATATCTTGGTTTAACTAGATTCATAACTTTTAAGCAAATAGGTCTTGGCCTTCTCTAACTGCTCATCGTTGTTAATAGTAATCTCGAGCTCGCCAGTTCCATAATGTCCGATTTTTCTCACATCCCTTGTGAAGCCTGGCTCTATTTTGATGGAATCTGGATTCACCTTCACATAAAGAGTGATTCTGCCCATTTGGGGATGAAATTCTATACAAGCAAAGTTCTTAATCCTTCTGAAAGCAATGTAATGCTTTAAAGTTTTTTCTTGAACATCATCCCCCAAAGCCAACAGGAATGCCCTAATGGCCTCATAACGATTTTTAAGTACATCATCAGATTGCTTAAGGTATTCAGTTACCGTTTTTTCAGAGGATTTGTTCGATGTCGGTACTTGCTTCACAGTATCCAATTCAATAGTTTGGGCTGTTGTTGCATTGACAAGGTCTAGCATTAGTAGTTCATCACCAAACTGTTTGTAGCTGTACAATTCTATATTGCGATTGATTTGCTGTACTGCGTGTCCGTCATATTATGTGAAACCACCGGCTATACACAAAAGACGTGGAGTTGACCAATCAATTAGTTCAGCAACATCATTTCCGTACTTTTTCATGACCAGGAGAGTAAACTCAGCTTTATGATCGAGTAGCCAATCGAGGTAATAAAGTCCCTGATTGATAACATTTTCGTTAGTAGATCTTTTATACTCGATGATCACGGGAGCGTTGTTTTCATCTATTCCCAGCGTATCAATCCGCCCGCCATGTGTCTTTCCAGTCGAATATTCAGTTGCCAAAAAGCGTATCCCTAGAATTGCTTCTAAGTGCCTCTCCATCAAAGTCTGAAGTGACTTTTCAACTGCTACTGATCTTCCTTCAAGTTCTGAAACTTCTCCGTCATTTATATTAAATAACTTAATATCCCCCAAGTTTCGTCGCTCCTCTAAAAATAAACTAAAACGTTATCTAGACCATTCAACACTTCACATTAATTTCCTTCAACATATTCAATTCCAAAGTATACAAAAAAGCGTTTGAACCAATAAAGGTCCCCTGACGCTTAATCATGTAGTACAGGACGTGAAATTCTCCTCCCCTATCTTTACCATTGTGGTTTTGTATGGACAAGGGTTCATAAATGCGAACCGTGGCTTTGCAAATCCACAATCCGCCGCGGCGTGATGCTCAGGTTGTTTGGGGAGGTGGCTTAGGACACCTGCCAATTGGGCAATCTGAAATACGTCATCCCCTTGATAGGACGACCATCCTTAGCGTAACGACCAAATCCCCAGGTTTCAGGACGTTGGAGAATTACTTCAAACAAAATAAGACCATAAAATTTTGCTGCAGATATATCGTCATTTTCGAGTGCATAATAAAGGGGTTGATAAACCGTTCCATGCCAGTCGTGCCCAGGAATCCAACTCGAAGTTATAACTTCATTTAAATCGGCTATGTTATTCAATACCTTTCGTATCTGATCATACGCAGTATTATCGAATTTTTGTAATTTCTTTAACCATTTTGCGTACTCGGTACGATGTGGAACATAGTTTATTTCCTTACCCGACTCAACACTGAGGATCATTAGACACACCCCTTAGCTCTTGAAATATTGTAACAATGCTATTGCAGCGCGTGTTTTCCTCTCAATATCCTTTGAATCCATTTCTTCTGCAAGTATCGAAAGAGCCTTGCTCAGTAACTCATTGGTTTCAATACCTAAAGTGGCTGGTTGTTGATTGAGGTATCTTTCAAGTTTTGCGACCTCAATCGGGTGCTTGAACTGTGTTATACTAGGTCGATTTCGGATGAACTCCTTTAATTCAGGTATCAATTCACTTCGAGGAATGACTGCTTTCCAATCGACAGAACGCTGATGGGATAACCCCACATCATCCAAATCTCCCTTAAAACTATAAGCCCCTAACACACCAACATGAACGTTGCCGTTGTTTCGATCCTCGATGAGAACGAAATCTCCAGGCGACATAGTGTTACAAAAGGCATTAACCATCCCTAGATGATAACGGGTTCGTGCAGGATCTTCATGATAAACACGTTCTAAACGTTCGCGAATTTCCTGTTTGTTTAGACCACTTAGGTCACCCAAACCAGGATAACCAATTGCAACAAATCCTCCAGTCAAAAACTCATTAAATTTATCCTCTACATTTAGAGGATATGTTTTGCATTGAAACAACTCCATTATTGATTACTCCTCTCGTTCTAATTATCCTTGGAGATAACCTTCAAGGACCTCTACATAGGATAATAACACCCAACTTCCTTCTTGTCAATCTTGATGGTGCTCTTCATGATGTTCTTAGATCGTGCTTGATCTCTATGGTCTTATATTTCTGAATGTTGCATACAGCTTGTGGTTGAATGAATCCTTCTGTATTCCAACCTCACCAAAAAGAAAAAACAGTACAGACAAAAGCGTAACTAAATCGCAATTGACGGTACTGTTATATTGAAATTTGATCCTTACGTCATTGGAGAACGAAAATGAACCCCTGTTCACTTAACCATTGTGGTTTGTGTGGACAAGGGTTCATTTTTCCGAGCCGTGGCTTGGCAAATCCACAATCCGCCGCAGCGTGATGTTTAGGATGTTTGGGGAGGTTGCGTAAAGACAGAAGTTTCTAGTATCCTCTTCGCCTTTTCCCACCATTTGAAGAAGATCCATACATTATTGCCAGCCCTGTAATGGCAAGAACAGCAAATAAAATAAAGGAGTATATTGAAAAATATAATCCAATTATTCCAATAATTACGCGACGAAAATTATTAAACCTGAGATCCACGAACTAATATCGTACTCTCTACTAAGTTCTAAAGCATTGTATATTGTCGACAAACTCAACAGTCCCATCAAAATAAAAGCAACAAAACTTTCTAGCATCACAACTATATATTCTTTCGTATGGTGAAGATAGAAGATAATATAATCAATATAAGTGTTAGGAATTGTACTTGGTTCTGGCAAAGTTAATATGCCTTTGAAAGAGAAAAATGAAATTATAAATGCTACACCCATTAGAATAAAATATGATATTTTACTGTGAAAAATCTCAAGTGAGTCCCAAATCGACTCGAATATACTGAACAAAATTTCATTCTCCCTACTATTTAGTCTAGATTACTTTTTGCTTCTTGCCTGTGCCAATACTGAGCCAGCCAATGACTTTGTTTTAGCACTAGAACCAGCACTTCTCAAAGCTCTAGATGCTTTTGTAGCTAATTTAGAACTACTAACTTTCTTCGTACTAGATTTTTCCACATTCTTCACCCCCTTCAATTAATATTTACATTCAAGTAGGCTGAGCAAATTATCCGGATTTTCACCATCAGCTACAGTTTTAATATACTTATTCCCATATCGACTTTTGGCAACAATAACATCCACCGTTCGCCCTCCTCTACTAACATAAAAAGCCCACTTCCCGCTTTCAATCCCCTCAATCGCATGTTGTTGAGTAATACGCCATAAAGAACCATCAGCATTTTGCCCGCCGATATGTGTTATTCTCTCATGCGAATTATAACGATCACTTTTGTTCACACAAAGTATTTGGTGTCTATTTGCCATAGTAGGAATCCTCCCTATTTAATTAGATGGTGATAATATTTATATTAAACTTGTTTGCACAAGGTATATTGTGTTGATTTTCAACTCAACATTTATCCTTGAAAAAATGGACAGTTTAAAAGGAAAGCTGTCCATCACTATCTTCTCTCGAATTATGTATTCTGCCTTTATCATCAATGTATAATAAATTCAATGAGTGCAAACGCACTTTTAAAGCAGAAATCGTTACCTTAAACATATCCGCAATTTTATATAAATGCCGGAATGTTATTTTATTTGTGTTTTCCTTCAAATCATTAATAGTTTGAATAAAAATAGGTTTAGGCATCAATAGACACCCAGCGAACATATCAGCCTGTACTTCTTCAGGAGGCTTCTTAGAGAAACTTCGGCAATAATAGATTTCTTCATCTTCAATTGAAATCGACAATTGATCATCAAATTCATCATCAACATGCAAGACCCAATGCCCAAGCTCATGAGCCATTGTAAAATGCATTGTACCGATCTTTTCCTCAAATAGATCCCTACATGATTCATTCATAACAATCTTACGCTTTCGAGGAAAGATTGCTGCCATTACCAACCCTGATGGGTCAAAATGATCGATTACATCCCATTCAATGTCTAATCCAAAATGAAATTCAATAATCTCATCAACCGGTACTTCTATTGAAGAACTATCCGACGAATCAATTGGAAATCCATATTGCATTAGAATTTTCTCGGTTATTGCTTCCATCTGCTCCAGGGAAATGAAAGGTACCTTAGCCACTTACTACTACTCCCCCTCAACATTACCATCAACAATACGATGGATTGCTTTCCATTGTTCGGGGGAAATATTCTGGGCTTTTCTCAAAAAGGCTGGGAGTTCCTCATTTTCAGAAATAACCTTCTGAAAATCACTCGGTATCTTTTTCGCAGCAAGTATCAACGTATCAGAATCGACATCCAGCACTTCAGCTATCTTAAGAATCTTATCCTCCGCTGGAGGATCCATGGTGCCGCTTTCGATCTTACTAATATAAGTAAAATCAATACCTACGAGCTCAGCAAGTTTTCGCTGACTAACTTTTCTTTCTTTCCGAAGGGATTTTAGCATTTCGCCGAAATCACTCATAGAACACACTGCCCTTCTGTATTTAGAATATTACAGTACGTTGAGTTGATTGTCAACACAATTTCAATTCTTAATTTAAATTATATCATAAGGCCATATCAGGACACTAGAAAAAGCGTCGGTACCGTTAAAAGCGTCATCGTGACGCAACTGACAGTACTGACGCTTTTAATACTGACTAGACCGATGACGCCCCCCTTTCCACCCCTTAAGTTGTGGTTTTGTATGGACAAGGGTTCGGTTTTCCGAGTGGAGTCGAACCCCTGTCCCAATAATTGAAAACTCCCAATTCAAGCGCTAGGCATCCCCCAATTAATCTATTAATTTCGTCAACAATCAGTCAACTCTATCATTTTTAATCTTCTGTTTCACAATTTAATCCCATCTGTACTACTCCCCAAACCCGCTCCACCACTGCAATCTCAGCGATCTGTACCATTCCTCACCAACAGAGCTACTGATTCTACGTGAACGGTATGCGGAAACATATCCACCGGCTGCACCTCGACGGTGGAATACCCACCTTCCTCGAGCACCTGCAGGTCGCGGGCCAGTGTCGACGGGTTGCACGACACGTAGACCACGCGAGTGGGGCGCATCTCGAGGATGGTCGCGAGCAGCGCAGCGTCGCAGCCCTTGCGCGGCGGGTCAACCACGATGACGTCAGGGGCAATGCCCTGACGTCGCCATTCGGGGATGACCACCTCCGCCGCGCCGACCTCGAACTGAACGTTGCGGATGCCGTTCAGCCGCGCATTGCGCCGAGCATCGTCGATCGCTTCGCCGACGATCTCGACGCCATACACTTGGCGCGCACGCTGCGCCAAGAACAGACTGATCGTGCCGATGCCGCAATAGGCATCGATTACGGTCTCTTCGCCTCTCAGCCCGGCGAAGTCCAGGGCTTTGCCGTACAGCACCTCGGTCTGTACGGGGTTCACTTGATAGAACGATCGCGCGGAGATCGCGAATCGGATAGCTCCGATGGTGTCGTAGATCACATCGTCGCCCCAGAGTACCTTCGTCTTGTCACCGAAAATGACGTTGGTCCGCTCTTTGTTGACGTTCTGGCATATACTCTTGATGCCGGGAATCGCTTGACGTAGCAGACCGACCAGCTCGTCCACATGCGGCAGGCTCTCCCCATTCGTGATCAGGACGACCATGATCTCACCGGTATTAAAGCCGTAGCGTGCTACGACGTGGCGCAGCAGGCCTTTGTGGGTTTCTTCGTTGTAGGCACGGATGCCGAGCTCGCGGGCGATCCGCTTGACCTCGGCGACGACGCGGTCGTTGTTCTCCTGCTGGATGAGGCACTCATCCATGTCGATGATGCGGTGGCTGCCTTGGGCGTAAAAGCCCCCGACCAGGCCACCTTCTCTATCGGCAGAAGCCGCCTCGAAGCCGATAGGCACCTGGGCCTTGTTGCGGTAGCGCCAAGGCTCCTCCATCCCCAGCGTCGGATGCACGACGATGCCTTTGGTGGCAGCAGTTGAGGGGGAAGCTGCAGCATGGGATGCATCTTGGAAAGCTGCGCCCGCAGCCTCGTCTGATTTTCCAGAAGAAGCGGCAGAGGTCCCCCCAGCCACCTTCAGCTTGCCGATCCGCTCCAGGTTGTCGATCACTAGCTGACGCTTGAAGCGCAGCTGGCCCTCATAGCTCAGGTGCTGCAGCTGGCAGCCGCCGCACTGGCTGTAGATCGGACAGGGAGCCGAGATCCGGTCCGGGCTCGCCTGGATGATACGCAGCAGCTTGCCGTAGCCATACTGCTTCTTCAGCTTCACCGCCTTGACGAGCACACGCTCGCCCGGCAGCGCGCCAGGAATAAAAAGGGTATAACCGCTGACCCGGCCTACCCCTTCGCCCTCATGCCCGATACCGACGATATCTGCCTCGTATTCGCCATTCTTCTCCACGGGCAGTCCGCTCAGATCGGCAGCCGCTGGCTGCCGTCCTCTTCCATTCGGCCGGCCGGAGCGAGAGCTGGAAGCGGAACGGCTCCCTGCCTCTGGGACTCTGACCACCCCAGCCTGATTACGGCCATCCCCGGCTCTGCCCCTAGTTTTCAATGCGCCTCCGACCTTCGCCGGGGATCGATCACCCGAGGCTCCGCCAGCTGCCTGCTCTCCTCTGCCTGACAGCTTCGTTCTCGAGCCCCTCGCTTCGGATCGGGCTCCTGTCTCTTCAGTTCTCCCTCCAGCCTCGAATCCAGTCCGTTCACTAGTCTCTTCAGCTCCCCCTCGAGACCCGAATCCCGTCCGCGCACTAGTCTCCTCAGCTCTCCCTCGAGACCCGAATCCCGTCCGCACACTAGTCTCTTCAGCTCTCCCCCGAGACCCGAATCCCGTACGTACACTAGTCTCTTCAGCTCTCCCTCGAGACCCGAATCCCGTACGTGCACTAGCTTCTCCACGCTCCGAGCCGCCTCGAAACCCTTTGCCGTTACTGCTCTTCTTGCTCATGTTCGTCCACTCCAGCTTTCGTCGTTTTCCATGGCAGCTTGATTTGCTGTAATGGGTTTTGTTTGTATACCGATTGTCCGCTTTCATCCACAAAAATATGCAGATGCGAAGGCAGGTTCGTAAAGACGCAAGGCAGCGTGCCGCCGAATTCGCCGTCCAGGTTGATCTGCACGTAGTCCGGTGAGGTCACTTGTATGCTGCGCGTTTGCATATAGATGATGTTCGGATCGCCCAAATGCTCGCCGCGGAGCGCCAGGGACACGACGCGGATAAACTCCGCGAGGTTGCACTTTTTCAGGATCAGCACGTCGAACAGGCCGTCGCTGAGCGACGCGTCAGGAGCCAGGCGCTCGAAGCCGCCGACGGAGTTGGAGTTCGAGATGAGGAACAGCATCACTTCCTCGTGAAGATCTCCCTCATCGGTGCGGATGTACAGATCGATCGGACGCAGCCGTGGCAGCTTCTCGAGCCCCTTCATATAATAGGCCATCTGGCCGATCATGGTCTTCAGCTTGCTTGGCACCTCGTACGTCAGCTCCGTCAAGGAGCCGCCGCCGGCGATGTTGATGAAGTAGCGCTGGTTCATCTTGCCGACGTCGATAACGCGCGTATGCTGCTGCAGGATGACGTCAACCGCCCCCTCCCAGCTGCGCGGAATGTTAAGCGCCCGGGCGAAATCATTCGTTGTCCCGAGCGGCAAAATGCCCAGCGGCGGGCGATTTTCCTTCTCTGCCATGCCGTTGACGACCTCATACAGCGTGCCGTCGCCGCCTGCCGCGATGATGATATCGAAGCCGCGTTCGACCGCCTCGGCCGCGGCCAGCGTCGCGTCGCCTTCCCCGATCGTCGCATGGGTCGAGGTCTCGAGACCGCCGCGTTCCAGCCGCTGCAAAATCTCAGGCAGCCGCTTCTTCATTTCCTCCCTGCCGGAGGATGGATTATAGATCAATCTTGCCCGTTTGACCATTCTACTGTTCACCCGTTCGCATCAAATTGCTGTATCCTTGTGTTGCCTTCTATTTTCCAATAAAAGGATCCGCCTGCCGCTCCATCCACCGCGCAAGCAGAGGATGCGGGAGCAGCGCTTTTCCATTGTATCTATATGTATACCCCTGCATACGGGCAGGGATCACTTCATTCGTAAAGTAGCCTTCGCTCAAAAACAGCGGCACCACCAGCAGCTCATGCTCCGGCTTGCGTTCACGCCACCCCTTCAGCTTGCGCGGGAGCTGATCCGGCAGCAGCATGGCTACATCCACCTCATCGAACCCGCCCAGCGCCCGAAGACGGGAGGCGAGCTGCTCAAGCCCTCTGCGCCACCGCAGGTGGAAGCCTTTTTCAATACTGCCGTGGCCTACCAGCATCACGATTTCGCGTGCCGGATCGACTGATAGCGGCTTCATTTTTTCATACAAAATGTCCGCAATGATCGGATCGTCGTCAATCGGAGAGGTAAAATGAATCCTCGCCTGAATCGCGAACGGGGTCATATCCGTCGGCAGCAGCGGCTCCGGCTTCACACCCAGCGCGTAGCTGATCTCATCGATATGCGTGCTTCCCGAAGAGACGAAGAATGGAATGACGATAATATCCGTTACGCCAAGAGATTCCAGATGCGTGATCCCGTCCTGAATGAGCCGGCCTTCGACAATTTCCAGAAAAGAGGAAAACACCGGCACACCTGCGGGCACCCGCATCGCTTGGACGACCTCGTCCACCAGACGAACCCACTCCGCGCTTCGCGATCCATGACTGATGACTAAAATTCCATAGCTGTTCACCGGCGTTCCCCTTCCTGTCTGCATCAAAAAGAAAGGCGCTCCGGAGTGTGCCCTTCTCGCTTCCTGGTTTTAACTTTTCCTATTATACCATAAAATTATAGGCTTCGCCTGCAGCTGGATAGGGAATCCATTTGGGGGCTGCTGCCCATGATCCCGGGTCCGTCTATCAGAAGCATCTCTGTTTCCATGGCGTGCCGGTAGCACGGCAGTGATGAAATGTGGAAGCATGGGAGGAACGCTGCAGGATCGGTAGTGCTGGCGCTGCGCGAATATCCTTTGACCAAAAAAAACGAGTGGGACGAAGAACGTCCCCAGACCGTGTTCGGGGAGCGCGTCCTCATCCGCACTCGTCTTATACCAGCCAGGCCAGCGCGTTCGCTGTTGGCTGCAATCTTTTTTAGTAACCTACACCGGCTCCAGCCTGCCTCTAAACGGACTGCGTTGCCGGAACTTGCTCCGTGCTTAGCGTCCGAGACGCTCCAGGGACATTTTGTACCCGTCGTTCCCGTAATTCAAGCAGCGCTTCACGCGGGAAATGGTCGCCGTGCTGGCTCCGGTCTCCGCCTCGATCTGATTGTACGTATTGCCTTTACGCAGCATCCGGGCCACCTCCAAGCGCTGGGACAGCGACTGGATTTCATTCACGGTACATAAATCGTCGAAAAACACGTAGCATTCTTCAATATCTTTAAGCGTCAAAATCGCTTCGAACAGCTGATCGATCGCTTTATCGTTCAATTTTTTCAATTGCATATTGTTCAACCCCTTGATGGTCTGCTTCAATTCATTTATTGGCATGCTTATTAAATATTCGACATCAGCGGGAGAAATCCTCCCTTTAGAATAGCAAAACTTTACTATTTTTATGCGGTAGTGGGTTAAAACCTAAGAAATCGCCCCAAACCGTGACAGGAGTCCAATCCATCCATTCGCCTAGCACATAGACTACAGTAGGCAAAACGTCTATCTCTTGGCGCAAAGCAGCCCGCTCACCCGCGGATCTTTGCCATAATCTAATAAAAGGAATGTGAATCCTGTGAGCTATCATCAAAGACCTACGATAGGCAATCAAGGCGCGCACACACGAAGCTATCAGCAAGCACCGCCTCCCTACTCTATGGGTGGTGGCGGCGATTTATTCGGTAATCCCTATGCAGCCCAGCAGCAATTTCCGGGCGGCTTGGGCTTAAGCTCGGTGACGCCGGAAGCGTCGAGCTTACCCGTTCCTGTCTCCACTTCCGCATCTGGCGGGAAGGGCGGAGGGCTGGCTTCGCTGTTCAGCGGCGGAGGCAGCGGAAGCGGCACCGGCGGCAGCTCCTTCAATATGGCCCAGGTCAAGCAAATGATTGACCGCTTGGGCGGCATCGAAGGCATCATGGACACGATGGGTAAAGTGCAGAAGATGGTGCAAAGCGTACAACAAATGGCCCCGCTCGTCAAGCTGCTGATGGGTTCCTTCGCCAAAGGCAAAAAAGGCGGCGACATCGACGAGCTCCCCTCCGACCGCAAAAAGCGCCGCAAGCGCAAGCCGACGGCCACCGGCAAGCGCCGTACCAAACGCCGCACCGGGCGTTAGGGTAAGGGTAATGAAGCCAGCGGGCAAGGCATGGCAGCAAAAAAACCAGCTAATGGTATGTCAAGTCAAGCTTTTTGAAAGGCTAAAGATTTGTTATACTGAAAAATAAGTACCACAAATAAACCTCCATATGAATGGAAGTTTATGGCATTAATGAGTTATAAAGTGTAGGGTTGCCTTCTTTTGAGCATAGCGTAGATGTGATGTAGTAACTTGTTGGCGCAAGCGATCACAGCTACCTTATGGGGCTTCCCTTCACTTTTTTTCTTGTCATAGTATTCACGCATTCGAAGGTTAATACCTACCCGTAAACCACAGGTGACGGCTAAATATACAGCGCGTCGCAATCGTTTGGATCCCCGTTTTGTAATCCTATTTTGAGTCGCTGTAAACTTTCCAGAGCTAAAGACACTTGGATCTAGCCCTGCATATGCCACCAATTGTTTAGGATATCGGAATTGTGTCGCGTCGCCAATTTCTGAAACAATGGCAGCTGCAATTTTCGTGCCTACCCCAGGGATAGTCTCTAGTAGCTTTACTTCCTCAATCATTGCCGACAACTCCAGAATGGTTTTCTCAAGTTCAGTGAGTTGCATTTGAAACCCACGTACCGTTTTCAACATACTGCGTAGGGCTGTTTCTAATCCAAAGGAAACCTGTGTTACAGGGTTCTGGAGCACAGCCGCCTTTAAGTTGTCTACTTTACGATTCATCCAGGCCTCGGAACGAGAGGCTTTTGTCGCTTCCCTCACTGTCTGAATCCAGTCTTCTTCATCTCTGTTCTGGATACCCTCATGTGACAAACACAGGTCTAACAGGTTAAGAGAGGTTTTAGAAAATAAGTCCTTAAAAACCCCCTCGTAGCCTGGAAACACTTGATCTAGCAACGTTCGCATGTTTAATTTAGCTTGTACATAAAGGCTGGTGATGAACTCATGTTGCCTGGTTAGAAATTGCAAATCCATGAGATGTTCTTCCCGACAAGGATGGACTAACCAATCTTCCTCTTGGTAGTATAAGTCTCCTAAGTGCCAAGCATCTGAAGCATCTGTTTTAACTTTACGCAAACTTGTTCTTCGGGCTCTTTGGGCCTGCAAAGGATTAACAAGTATGATGTCATACCCTTCGCTTTGTATTCGCTGAACGAGAGTACGATGGTAATGTCCGGTTGGTTCTAAGATAACAACTGGTTTCGTCTTAGTCGTCATTTCTAGTTCGGCTAAAATTTGAAGTAGTCGTTCTAAGCCATTTGGCGTATGCCAGATCACTTGATCTCGACCATAAGGAGCATTACGTTTTATGAATGCTTGTATGACTGATTTTCCTTTTGCTACATCAATACCAATGACGGGTCTCATATTGTTCCTCCATTATCTATTTACCGGTAATCCCACAATGGTTCCAACTCCACAGCTTCGCTTGTGATACGAGGTCAATGCCTCAACCAGCTCAAACATGGTAGAAGGGGGTAGTGGGAGAACAGTTTTTAGTACGGGGTAAATCCCCAGAGGCTGTCACGTTCTCCCGGCTACTGCCATCATAAAACGACCATTAAAATAGGCCAACCAGTAAACTCTGGTTGACCTATTAATACGAAAGAGCTGTACCGGAACAACCGGTGACGGCTCTTTTTTTCGATCGGAGCATCGCTCAAAGGCGGATAGTCCTCAAGTTATACTGGCTTTCAGCAAAGCGCATATCTGGGTCTCTGGATACCACAAAAAATCCGGCAAGAACGCATGGAGCGCTCCGCCGGACGGCTGGCTTCAGTCTTAGCTATGCAGTTGTTTCGACCCTCAAGGGGAGCAGCTCAGCCCAGAAGATGAGCTTGCCTCCGTTCGATGCTTACCCGCGCACCTTCTCCTTGATCGGCTCCAGCGGCTTGTGATTGCCGTACACTGGATACTCGCGGGTCGTAGGCGCGGCCCACTTCACGCCGTTCGAGATGACGCGGCGGATTTGCTCGTTGTAGTACGTCGGATATGTCTCGTGTCCCGGACGGAAGTAGAAGATTTTGCCTTGGCCGCGATGGAACGTGCAGGCGCTGCGGAACACCTCGCCGCCCTCGAACCAGCTCACCATGATCAGCTCGTCCGGCTGCGGAATATCGAAGTGCTCGCCGTACATTTCTTCAGCTTCCAGCTCGATATACTGGCCGATGCCTTCCGCAATCGGGTGTCCCGGGGATACGACCCACAGACGTTCTTTGTCGTCGGCTTCTCTCCACTTCAGGTCGCACGTCGTGCCCATGAGCTTTTTGAAAATTTTGGAGAAGTGGCCGGAATGCAGCACAATCAAGCCCATTCCGCGCATGACGCGTTCATGTACACGCTCGACGATAGCGTCGGTGACATCGCCGTGGGCTTTATGACCCCACCAGATCAACACGTCGGTGTTGTTCAGCTTGTCCTCGGTCAAGCCGTGCTCCGGCTCATCCAATGTCGCGTATTGCACCTCGAACTCGGCTCCCAAGCCTTCGCCGATCGCTTCATGAATACCGTTCGGGTAGACGGAGCGGACCTTCTCGCTTTCTTTTTCATGACGGAATTCGTTCCATACGGTAACGCGTAATTTTTGGCTCATGGGCAGTTAACCTCCAGTGAAATGTGTGGCGTTTTCTTTCCTTGATTATATAGGACGGCGCCGCGAAAAAGATATTCTCAATACTGCCTGCCTTGTATGCAATAATGTCTTCGGTCCTGCAAACGTGCTATACTATTCATGTTTCATTCAACAGGCTAGTATGCAATCTTGTTTTGTCAAAGTTTGTAAAACCAGGAGGGAACACGCCGCGAATGACCACGCTGTTCGATAACGACATGCTGGAAGCCGACGTTCACAATGAACATGTCGATTACCAGAACCCTCTGCTGCGCCTCAAAATATGGCAGATTCATGCCCCCCGGCGCACCTTTGCGGAGCCTCAGGCGGTAGGACGCTGGCATTATCATAAAGAAGTGGAGTTTCTCGCTATGGTCGAAGGCGGCTTAGGCATTCAGACCAAGCACGATTCCCGGCTGCTTCAAGCGGGCGATGTGCACTTGTTCGGCTCCTCTCAGCTTCACCGGACAAGACATGAAGGAGTCGAGACGCTGAGCTATATCGTATGCCAGTTCGATTTGGGGCAGCATTTTGATGAGAGCACGATGCCTTATTTGCATTATTTCAGCGAAGCGCGGCGTCCGCTCGGGCATTTGAATTATATGTTCCGGGACGACCCCGAGGTGCAGAGGCAGGCGTACGGGCTTATTATGGACATTTTCCAGGAAACCCAAACCAAGGGGAAGGGGTATGAGCTTGCGATCAGTGCCGCGATCCGCCGTCTGCTGCTGCTGCTGATACGCAACGATACCCGGGAGCTGCTGCACGGAGCGGACAATCTCGAGCTGATGCGTCTGCAGCCGGCACTGGATTATGTAGACGAGCATCTCAGCGAAAAGATCGCCATCGAGCAGGCCTGCGCGGTGCTGAATTTGAGCTATCACTATTTCATTAAATATTTTAAAAAGGTGATGGGACTCTCGTTTGTTGACTACGTAAATTATAAACGGATTAAAAAAGCGGAGCGGCTGCTCCTGACGCAGGATATCAGCATCATGGAGCTTGGGGAAGCCGTCGGCATACCGAATATGGCACAGTTTTACAAGCTGTTCAAGCGGCATAACAACTGCTCTCCGAAGGAGTTCAAGCTGCGGATGCGGGCGGAGCAGTAAGGGCTTGGAGCATGTGCGCGGGCACAGTAAAGGCTGGGCCGGTACGCACCGGCGCTCAGTTTTCCTAGGCACACGAAGGAGGCTGTGATTCACATCCCGGGGGATGGAGTCACAGCCTTCTTCGTGTGGGCGAACAAGCAGCGCTAGCGCGCTTGCTGCGAAGGCCGCTGCTATGCAGCCTCCGCTAGTACCGGCTCAGCAGCTCCGTCAGTCTTCGTTTCATCTCATCGATCAGCTCCTGCGGATGTTTCACCGTCGCTCCCTTCCCCAGCCCAATGAAAAATTGGGCCAGGAACGGCAGATCGTACCTCGGAACCTCGCCTTCCAGCCATCCCGAGCCATTGTCCCGGATATGCAGCTTGGACGCCAGCCAAAGCTCCGCCTCGCATTGCTGAACCCCTGCCTGGGTCAGCTCCGCCTGAAGACGAAGGCGCGCTCCCCCCTGCTCCTCCTGCTGAAACAGCTCCCGATTCTCCAGATGCACCTCCCGAAGATCCAATGGCTCCGTCCCCGAATTATCGTACACTGCCGAATGAATCCGGTCGCAGCGGAACACCCTGTAATCTTGCCTCAGAAAGCAATAGGCGGGACAGTACCACAATCCGTTGCTGGCATAGATGCCGACAGGCTGTATTTTTCTGCATGCAGCCCCCTCCCTGGAGCCGTAATCGATGAGGATAACCTTCTGGTTCAAGGCCCCGTCGAGCAGGATCGATAAATAAGGGAATTCGTTCTGCCGCCTGGGCGTTACAAAGTCTACCCGGTTCTTCATTTGGTCGATCCGGTCGCGGATGTCCCCCGACATGTAGTAATAAAATTTGCTCAAGGCCGAGGACGATTCGGCTTCAAAGGGCAGATAGGAGTAATGGCGCAGCGCGTGGCATGCGAAAAAGATCGCCACCGCCTCCTCTTCGGTAAATGCGATAGGAGGCAATATTCTCTCGTTCAGCACCTGATATCCGCCGTGGGGCCCCACCTCCGAGTACAAAGGCACGCCCAATTCGCTTAATTCCTGGAGGTCTCTCAGGATCGTTCTCTTGGAGACACCGAACTCGTCGGCTAGCTCCTGTACTTTAAACTTTCGTTTGCGGTTGACGGTCATCATCAAATCCAACAGCCGTTTTGATTTGGACATGGATGTACAGCTCCGATATTTTAGAGTTTATGACAATTGTTGTCACCATTATAAGCTACAATAAATTTGAAGCCAAATGAAAACCACAATCAAAGGAGCTGTTGAACGATGATTACCCAATTGACCCCTTTTATTATGCTGGACAGACAAGCCAATAACGCGATCCGGTTCTACGTGGAAGCCCTCGGTGCAAAGGTGATTTTTAAACAAACGTTCGGGGAAGGGCCTCAGGATCCCCAGCACCCTTTGTCAGAGGAGGATAAGGACCTGATCTCCCACTCCGTGCTCAAAGTCGGCGAGACCGAGCTCATGGTTTCCGACATGATGCCCGGCCAAACGCCGCAGCAAGGCAATCAGGTTAACATTTGCCTGATTACAGATGATGCGGAGGAAGCGCAGCGGGTGTATGAGGCTTTGTGCCAGAACGGCCAAGTGGATATTCCGCTGGGCGAGGTGCATTTCAGTCCAGCCTACGGTATGGTGACCGACCGGTACGGCGTCGTGTTTCAAGTGTTCACGAGGCGTCCGCGCTAAACTGCAGGCAGCATGAACACGTGTGGCTGCGCCGCTTGGTGGTTTCGCCACCATGCTAGCTGCTGCATGCGGCGTCACCGCCATGCTGATTGCTGCATGTGGCGCCGGCACCATGCTGACTGTTGCATGTGGCGCCGGCACCATGCTGGCTGCTGCATGCGGCGTCACCGCCATGCTGACTGCTGCATGCGGCGTCACCGCCATGCTGATTGCTGCATGTGGAGGGGCAATCAGCATACTGATGTGGGCCTCACAGCGCCGGAAAGTGCAGAGCTGGGGGGTGTTGGCTTCCATCTATGAATCCAAAACCCGAGGTTGACGCCGTCCCGCCAGCCTGCTTCCTTCGATCGGCCATGTTCTCCATCAGATAGGCGACATAAGTCTGATCCCGGGCGAGCCACGCGGCATAATGCCTTTTGACATAGCGCTCCGCCTCCTCGAACGTCGGGAAGGGCTCGTCCAGCTCCTCCCCATCTACATCCACAACCCAACTGTCCCCGGAGGAAAACAGGAATACGTTCTGCTCTTTCCGGTTCTCGTACAGCGAGCCGTAGGCTGAATTTTTCAAATTAAATGTGTTCTGATACGCATCGGCACGAATCGGCTCCATCGGGAACGGCTCCGCCACATACAACCGGTACGCATCGTCCGTCATGGACGCTCCGGCTGCTTTCACATGGCCTCCCCCGCCGAACTGGCCGGCAATCTCCGAGACATCGACATGGTCGTGGATCGTGCGGAAGCTTATTTTTTTGCCGCCCATATTCAGAATGACAATGTAATCGAGGTGCGGGTTCTCTTTGCCCAGCTCGTTGCCAAGCTCCGAATGGTACGATTCCGCATGGACGATGCCGACGAAATGCTCCTGAACGGGCGCTTGGATGATTTCCCGCTTTTTCCTCCGCACATACCTTTCAATCTTTTCTTCTTCCAGATCCAATATTTTTTCTTCAAATGCATCGAATGCGAAGTGCTCGCTCTGCTGGAGGCGCTTCACCATTTTTTCCTCGAATTCCTCATGGGACACCAAATAGAACAGATCGTTCAGGCGCTTGGCCTTCTGCTGCCCGTTCTTCTCCCATTCCCATGTATCGTACTGGCGGACCAGCTCGACGAATTCCGCAAGTCCGTTGGACGGCTTCAGAAGCCCGTTCTGCATCAAATATTCATAGAAAAGCGAGGTGGCCGACGCCAGCTTCCCGTTCTCATATTCCACCTGCACTATGGCCCACGGGTACTTGTTGTAATGGAGCGAGGTTTTGTGATGGTCGATCAGCTTGATTTTGCCGCCGGACTGCACAAAGGCTTGAATTCCTCGCTCATTCGCCTCATGAACCGACAGGTCGGTGATGAATAAGTAGTTTTTCTTTTTGCCTTTTTCCAAAAAGCGTTCGACCTGTACGTTGAGCCCGCCGACCGAATTATACCGGATCTCCACCTTGTGCCCGAACGCACATCTCGCCACAATACCGCAGCCGACGCCGTCCAAATCATTATGCGTGTATAAAAGATACAAGTGTTCGTCCCCCCTGTCCTGTTCGGCCAAGATTTGATTCGTTCTTCTGCAAAACAGACTTAAAATACAACCTGTAAATTGCCCCGCAGCGCAGCCCTTTATGCGGTACATACCTATTGCTGCTTGCCCCTGCCTGCCCTCGCATATCATTCTTCTGTCAGGACAATATCAGAGTCCAACTATTTCTCCTTCCGAGCGTCTTCTATACAATGGTAAGTAAGCAATGGAAGGGAATGGTTGCATCCATGAACAATAAATGGGGAAAGCTGGCCGGCGGCTGCATGTTTGTCCTGCTGCTCGGCATGCTCGCGGCGGGCTGCGCCGATAAAGTAGACCCGAAGCCGGAGGATACGATGAAAGCTTTCGTCGAGGCCTGGCAGCAAAAGCAGTATGAAGCCATGTATGAGCTGCTACCGGCGGAGACGAAGCAGCAGGTCGCGCTGGATACCTTCGTCACGAGGCACAAATCGATCTACGACGGGATCGGGATGAGCGGGCTCGCCATTCAGTGGCAGCCGGTTACACCGAAGCCTGCCGCAGGCGAAGCGGCCGCCGCTCCTCCGAAGAAGCAGGAACCGGAGGCGGATCCCAATAAAGCCGCATATACTCTGCATGTCGAAATGAATACTTCCGCCGGACCGATTGCCTATGACCAAACTGCACAGCTGGTGAAAGCAAAGGAAAAAGTGATGGTGAAGGACAAAGAAAAAGAGGTTGAGCGCTGGAGGGTCCGCTGGGACTCGACGTATATTTTCCCGAAGCTGACGGATAAGGATAAAGTCCGCGTGGAGGAGACACTGCCGCTTCGCGGCGAAATCCTGGACCGGCAAGGACTCGGGCTCGCCATTAATGAGGAAAAGCTGGAGATCGGGATCATTCCGAAAAAGCTGCCCGACCCGGCGGACGATACCGTGATCAAGCTCGCGGATTTGCTGAAGGTGAACCCGAAGGACATCCAGGCTCAGTTGAAGGCTACGTGGGTGAAGCCGGATTTTTTCGTTCCGATTACCATTGTCCCGAAGGGGGATAACCGGCTGGAGTCGCTGACCGCTGTCCCGGGCGTAACGTACCGTACGAAAAAGGTGCGCTCTTATCCCCTGGAAGCCGCCGCCGCGCATTTGATCGGGTACATAGGCAAAATCAACAGCGAGGAGCTCACGAAGTATAAAGATAAAGGCTATAAAGCCGATGATTGGATCGGGAAATCCGGCTTGGAGCTTTCCTTCGAGTCCAAGCTGCGGGGTACCGCAGGCAGCCGTATTTATATCGCCGACGCCGACGGCCGGGAGAAAGCAACACTCGCGCAGCATGACGCGGTCGATGGAGAGAACGTTCAACTGACCATCGATACGGAGCAGCAGCTGAAATTGTACCAGCAGCTGGAAAAGGATACGGGAGCAGGAGCCGTCCTGCAGCCAATCACGGGAGAAGTGCTGGCTTTGGTCAGCGCGCCTTCTTTTAACCCGAATACGTTCGTCACCGGCGTGTCTGCCGACCAATGGAAGCAGTGGAGCGAGGATCCGAACAAGCCGCTGCTGAACCGTTTTGCCCGGGCTTATGCACCGGGCTCCTCCTTCAAGCCGATTACCGCAGCAATCGCGCTTCAGGCACAGATGCTCGACCCGAACGCGGAGCGCAGCATCGTCGGCAAGCAGTGGAAGAAGGATGCGTCCTGGGGCAATTACTATGTGACCCGCGTGTCCGAATCGCAAAGTGCCGTCAATTTGTCCAAGGCGCTGATGTACTCGGATAACATTTACTTCGCGCAAGTGGCGCTGGAGATGGGAGCGCAGAAGTTTCTCGAAGCAGCCGGAAGGTTCGGATTCGGCGAAAAGCTGCCCGTCCCGCTCGCAATCGACGCCTCCACCCTGTCCAACAACGGCAAAATGCGCAATGACGTACAGCTCGCCGATTCCGGCTACGGTCAAGGCGAGGTCGTCATGAGCCCGCTGCATGTGGCCGCGGCGTACACGGTATTCACGAATAACGGCAACATGATCAAGCCGACCCTGCTGTTGAATGAGGGGCAGAAGGGCGAGGTGTGGAAACCCGGTCTCCTCAGCGCCGATGTCGCCAAAACCGTTACCGATAAAATGACCGATGTCATCGAAAACCCGTCCGGTACCGGACACGATGCCAAGGTCGACGGGCTTAAGCTCGCCGGCAAAACCGGCACCGCGGAGCTGAAGGTGAAGAAGGACACCGCCGGACAGGAGAACGGCTGGTTCGTGGCCTTCAACACCGACAACCCGCAGCTGCTGGTCGCCCTGATGGTCGAGCAGGTGCAGGATCGCCGGGGCAGCCATTATTTGTCTCCGAAGATCAAGAGCCTGTTCAGTCCCTTGGCGGGGAAGAAGGGGAATTAGGGGTTCAAGAGTTCAACTGTCATTTATTCAAATTTGAAGTTAGTTGCTAACTGGATTTTCTGAAGTGGTTCCGTCAGGATTTAAAATAAATAAGTAAATCTTATTATCCTTAGGATTAACATAAGAAATTGAAAATAGGTGTAATTTGTTATTTTTCCAACCAATAAATAAATATGCGCCTATTTTTTTGTTCTTCAGACCTTCTTCATCAATAACATGATCCGGCAAATCCTTAGCTGTATAATCAGGATCTCTGAAAAGATAATACTTCCAATATGAATCGCTACCATTTTCTAGATCACCATTATTGTATGCATTTTCATGTTTATCGGCTAATAGTCCTTGTACTTCTTGTTGTGTTAATCCTAACCTTAATTTCTCTTTGATTTCATTTACTTTTTTATTTATGTTCTGATCTCTTTCATTAATGTCCCCGGTTCCATGAGTAGTTTTTATTGAAATATTCTTTGTGGAGTCGTCCCACTGGATTTCACTTCCTAACGCTTCGGCAATCGCTCTCGCAGGTAGATATGAGGTCCCATTAACGATGACTGGAGCTAGCGTGTTACCATCACTGTCCTTAGGTGTCCAGGCCTTGTTGTTGAGCGTATACTTGATATCATGATTTAAATAAGCCTGAATACTTTCAATGCCTCCAAATGCAAAACTTGTCGATGCAAATGCGATGCAACTAACACCAATCAAAGTAATCCGTTTCCATTTCATTTCACCATCTCCATTCACGAAATATATATAACAATGTCCGCTAACATATCCAAATCCTTCAGACTTAGATACTATAAATTTACCATATTTTACATAAATATGAATATCAAAAGCCCTGCAGCCATCCGTAAATGGTTGCAGGGCCTTGTCTTTATGAATGATGCTCCGCCAGCGCGATTAAAAGATCCGCGACTTCCAGCCGAGCAGCTTCGCGAGCGCTTCGACATAATAGTAGTCTCCGTAGATGAGGGAGACGTCAATGTTCTGCCCGGCCGGCTTGTTGCCGGTGCCGGCGTACAGGATCGCCTCGTGATCGGGACGATCCCACGTGGCGTAGTTTTGCGTCAGCGAGAGCAGGATGCGCTCAGCCGCATCGCGGTACGGGCGCCCCTGTACCGCAGGCAGCGCAGCGGCCAGCTCGAGCAGCCCCGAGGCGGCGCAGGTCGCCGCCGACGTATCGCGCGGCTCGCCGTCGAGCGACTCGGCCGCGCGGAAGTCCCAATGCGCGACGTGGTCGTCCGGCAGCATCGCGAGGAAATAGTGCGCGACGCGCTGAGCCGCGCGCAGGTACTTCGTATCGCCGGTATAGCGATACGTGTTGGCCATGCCGTGCAGCGCCCACGACGCGCCGCGGCTCCAGGACGAGTCGGGAGCGGCGCCCTGGCCGCCGAGCGACTCGATGACTTCGCCCGTCAGCGGATTGAAGCTGACGATGTGGTTGACCGAGCCATCCTCCCGGATGAAGTGGTCGACCACCGTGTTCGCGTGGGCTTTGGCGATCATGCTAAAGCGAGGATCTTGAATTTCTTCCGCGGCCCAGAACAGGAGGGACAGGTTCATCGAGGAATCGACGATGGACCAGCCTGTTTTGTCCTGGTTCCACGCGCGCAGAAAGTTGCCCGCAATGTTGAAGCGGCCCGCCAAGAAGTTGGCGGCAGCCAGCCCGCGGCGTTTGCCGTCTTCGTCGCCTGTCAGTCTGTATTTGATCACAGCCGTCGGCGAATACTGAAAGCCGACATCGTGATGAAAGTTGCTCTGTTGGATCGACTTCTGCTCGAACTTCTCGTCCCAGCCCCAAGCAGCGTTCTTGTAATGGGCTTTGCCTGTCATTTCGTACATGATCCACAGGATGCCCGGCCAAAAGCCCGCCGTCCACCAGTCGTGGCGCATGTCATCGTACTTGCCGGTGTCTCTTGGCGCCACATGCGGCGATTTGTCGCCGATCTGCTCGATCATCAGGTCCACTTTGCTCTGCAGCGCTTCCCAAATGTGGGGCAGCGCATCCTGCAGGTTGTCGGCTTTCATAAATTTGCTTGGTTCCCATCTCGTCATGAGGTTCGTCCTCCTTGATTTTTAAATCGTAATAAAAGCCGTAGCCAAGCCTGCGCTGGCCACACTGACAACCGACACCGGCTTGCGGACCGTACTCGCGTCAGCCGCCGATACTGCACTGCCGCCGCTGCTTGCAGCTGAGGCGTCTGCGCCTTCGGCGGCGGCATTCCCGCCCAGCGGTACAGCGCCGCTGGCGCCCGTACTGCCGGCTGCCGCCGCCCCTGCTCCGGCTCCGGAAGCCGGGCCGCTCGCGGAGACGAAACCGGTCACCGGCACGCTCGCTGCGGAGCCGCCTGCCGGGTCGATCAGGATGCGTGAGCGGCCATTCGCCAGCTGAATGAGGCTGGAGCCGCGGACGGTGCCCTGGCAGTCGATCAGCCTGCCGTCGCCGGCGATGCCAAAGCGCACGAAGTGAATCGCATCGAGACAAAGCACACCCTTCGCGTCATACGCGAGCGCCTCGACGAGAATGTGCCCGTTGGCCTGCGGCTGCGCGTTCAGCTTCAGCTCGGCAGGCTCGCCCCAGCTTTGCGTCTGGTATTCGAACGACAGCTCGTCGGTGACGGTGATGCCGTCCTTCGCCGCGACGACCTTCACATGGTTGACACCCGGCTCCAGCACGGTATCCCAACGTAAGCCTGCGGCCGGGAAATTTTGCGAGTCGCGCTGCTTCACACCAAGGCTCGCCCCGTTCACGAACAGCTCCGCTTCCGTGCAGTTCGAATAAACCTTGATCTGCTTGCGCTCCCCTTCTTGTCCCCAACGCACGGGCATCGTGTGACCGTAAATGCGCGCCATCGGCTTCGACGTCCAGTACGATTGGTACACGTAGTAGGCGTCTTTTTTCGTGAAGTCGCGCTCGATGATGCCCTTCATATTCAAATAAGGAATCGGCGAATCCGGACGAACCGGCGTGGCAAAATCTTTGAACGCCCACTGCGCCGCACCGGTCAGCCAGTCCATCTTTTCCTGCGACTTCAAGTACCAGTCGATCATCTCACAAAAGTACGTCTCGGACCAATCCCCGTCACGCGATACGCGCGGGTCGCCGCCGGTCAGCAGGTAATCGCCGTCCCGTTCATCGGTGTTGCCATCACCCCGGCCGATAAATTCGAAGCCGGTGTACGTTTTCTCTACATGGCGGGTCGCCAGATTGTCCGCACCCCATTCCATATGAAAGAACGAATCCACGTTCTCGAACGCCTGACGGGAGCTTTCCTCGTAATCCGTATAAATACCGCGGTACCAGCCGGCCCAGATCGAAGGCGAGTACACGTCGATGATGTCCTTGCAAAATTCGCAGCGGCGAATCGCCGTCAGCCGGTTAGGATCCAGTTGATGGGACAGCTCATGCAGCTCTTTCATAAACGTCTGAATCGCAGGGATATCGAAATAATCGAAATCGCACTCCCAATCGTTCTCGTTGCCGAGTCCCCACAAAATGACCGAAGGATGGTTGTAATGCTGCTCGATCATCGCGGCCAGCATATCGCGGCACTGCTGCTTGTACTGCTCGCCCCCGAGACCGCCGCGGCACCAAGGAATTTCTTCCCACACGAGAATACCGAGCTCGTCGCACAGCTCCAATACGATTCTGGATTGCTGATAATGCCCGAGTCGGATGAAGTTCACGCCCATGTCCTTGATGAGCTGCATCTCCGTACGGATCATGTCCTCCGTCATCGCCGGGCCCACGCCCGCATGGTCCTCATGGCGGTGCGTACCGCGCAGCAGCAGACGCTCGCCGTTCAGCTTGAACGGCCCCTTGTTCACAAACTCAAAGCTGCGTGCCCCGAACCTTTCCGTCTGCTCCGTCCGTCCGTATGCGCTTGCCAGCTCCACCGTACAGCTGTACAAATACGGCGCATCCGTCGTCCATAGCGTCGGATTGGCAAGCTCATAAACCGCCAGCTCCTTCATGCCTTCCCAAGGCTTTGAGCTGATTTCGAAGGTCTTCAGCTCCTTGCCCTCGCCGTCCCGCAAACGTACGGTCAGCTTCACTTCCTGTCCGTGCCCCTCCGGGTTGTACAGCGAAGCCCGAACCTTCACCGTGCAGCGGGTGACATCGTTAGAAAGCTGCGGCTCCACATGAACGCGCTCCACCGATACCGCAGGCACGTACACCAGATTCAAATACCGGTACACGCCACCGTACAGGTTAAAATCACTCGCATCCGACGGAATCGTCTCCAGCTCGCGGCTGTTGTCGCAGGCGACGGCAATCGGCGTCAGCCCTTGATAACGCTCAATCGACCTCGCTTCTTCTGCGGCAGCGGTAATATCCACCATAAATTCATCATAGCCGCCTAAGTGGGAGCCGACCTGACTCGTGTATACGTATACATCCGTGCGCTGTCCCGCTCCTTCAAAATGCAGCAGCGTTCTTCCGTGCGGGTAAGGGTTGTCTAGGGCCAGCTTGGTCCGGTACCAACCTTGTCCCTGATAATACTTGCCGTCCGGGTCGAGCACGTCGAGCCCGTTGTACGAATGCGGCAGCTCTACCGGATGCCACGGCACGTTGTAATGGTTTTGCAGCTTATCCTGGCGCCAAGCCTCCCATGGGCCGCCCAAGCTCCCGCGGTGATGCTCCCAGCCGCTGATTAATCGTTGTTTAATCACATTTAACACACTCCGTCTGCACTTGTCTGTTTCATCTATGTTCATGTCTTAACCCATGAAGCCGTTTCCCTGCCTTTCAAGCTTAGCAAAAAATGATTCCGCATAGTTTGGCAGCGTTATGATAAAATGTTGTTATATTACGGTTACATCAGCAGAGGGGGACACGCCATGCGAATTATGAATTATTTGAACCTGAACCAGCATCCGGTGCAGCTGTCCTTTGCAAGAGACCGGACCGACGAGTTCGTCGAAATCTACCATGCCCATCAGGGGATGGAGCTGCTGTACGTCCATGAGGGTGTCGGAAGCGTCGTTGTAAATCAACAAATTTCAGAGCTGGCTCCGGGGAGCTTGCTCTGCTTTCGTCCGTTTCAGCTGCACCGGATTCAGATCAAGCTGCCTCCGGGCGTAAGATATATTCGTTCCTTGATGGTATTCGAGCCGACGGAGCTGGATCGTTACTTGGCTCCTTTCACGGCATTGCAGTCGTTCTTCCGCCGGCTGTGGAAGGATCCGCTTGCAGGACAGGTCATCTCCGGCCTTCCCCAGGAGCCGATGCTGCGCCTGCTTGGCGATTATCGGGAGCGTATTCGCTTATCGGCACCTGATCGCCTGCTGGAAGAGCAAATGCTGTTTCTGGTGGCAATGCTCCACTTCGTGTCCGCCCATGCCGAAAAGACCTCCTCTCCCGAAATGGAGGGGCAGCCTAAGCTTCAAGCCGCAGGGAAACCGAAATCAACGGTCGCCGAGAAGGTTATGGAGTGGATCGAGGAGCATTATATGGAGGAATTTCAGCTTGATGTGCTTGCCCAAGCGGTCCATCTATCGCCCAACCATGTGTCGGCGGCCTTCCGGCAATCCGTCGGCACGAGCATTACGGAATATTTAACCGCACGGCGTATCCGCCAGGCGTGCTGGCTCCTTCGAACGAGCGATGTTTCCGTCCAGGAGGTCGGACAGTCGATTGGGCTGAGCAATTTCCCGTATTTCTGCCAGCTATTCAAAAAGCATGTCGGCTTGACGCCTTACAAGTTCAAACGGACGATGGGCTAGTCACAATAGCCCCCCGTCCCTCCGTTCAACGCAATTTTTATTTCCATATGTGATCCCCTTCACATCGGAGGACGCTTATCTTCATTATCATGATAGGCATCACAACTCATGAAATGGAAAGGGGGATTCTCATGGAAGCCGCTATAACCCAACCCCGCAGCTATCAAGAATACCCGTTTATCGTTATTTGGGAAGTCACCCGCGCCTGCGCTTTGAAATGCCTGCACTGCCGGGCGGAAGCACAGTACACATCAGATCCAAGGCAGCTTACTTTCGAGGAAGGCAAACGATTAATCGATCAAATCGCCGAGATGCAGCACCCGTTATTCGTGTTCACCGGCGGGGACCCGTTAATGCGGAATGATTTGTTCGAGCTGGCCGACTATGCCATACGCGAGAAGCAGCTGTCGGTCTCCATGACGCCAAGTGCCACCCCGAAGGTGACGAGAGAAACTGTTATGAAAGCGAAACAGGTCGGTTTATCCCGTTGGGCCTTCAGCCTGGACGGCTCTACCGCCGAAATACACGATCATTTTCGGGGGACCAAAGGCTCCTACGAGATGACGATGCGGGGAATCTCTTACCTGCAGGAACAAAACATACCGATTCAGATCAACACCACCGTCTCCAAATACAATTTGTCCGATTTAGCGGCAACCGCTGAAAAGGTTCAAGAAATGGGAGCCGTTCTGTGGAGCTTGTTCTTTCTAGTCCCCACAGGCCGTGGCATGCAGCAGGATATGATCACCCCCGGGCAGCATGAAGAGGTCATGAAGTGGCTGTACCGCCTTGGCCCCCGGATGCCATTCGGCATCAAAACGACAGAGGCTCCCCATTACCGAAGAGTGATCGCACAAGAACGAAGCTTGGAGGGTCTGCAGGCTAAGCCTTTTGGAGACCCAAACCCCTTATCCCCTAAGCATTTCGACCGATTGGGCCGGGCCCCCAAAGGGGTAAATGACGGAGATGGCTTTGTATTCATCAGTCACACAGGAGACGTATACCCCAGCGGCTTCCTCCCTGTTCGCTGCGGCAATATCAAGGAGACGCCGCTGCTCGATATTTACCGCAGCTCGCCGGTCATGCGTCAATTACGTGATAAATCTCTGCTCAAGGGCAAATGCGGAGCATGTGAATTCAAGGACCTTTGCGGCGGCTCCAGAGCCCGGGCATATGCGGTAACGAATGACTATTTAGAAAGCGATCCTGCCTGCCCGTATGTGCCAAAATCATTTAGTGAATCCGCCCCCATCGGATAAGCCTGGATATCGATGCTGTAGTCCTTGCCTAATTCTCTCTCCAATGCCGGAGCGCCTCCATATCATGAATGACAAAGCCTAGTCGATCAGTTTCTACAATCCCCTCTTTGCGAAGCTGATTCAGCATGCGGTTGACCGTCTCTCTTGTCGTTCCGATCGCATTGGCGATATCCTGATGGGTCATAGGCATTTCGATAATATACTTTCCATTCTTCACCTTACCGTTGTTTTCCGCCAGCTTCAGCAGGAACAGCTGACCGCGGTTTTGCACATCTTGACCGGTCAGCTCCTGGATTTTTTCCTGCAGCTCGAGAATTTTTTGGCTCATCACTCTCAAAATTTTGACGGCTACACCCGGTGTGCTGCTGAGCAGAAATTCAAAGGGCTTTATCGGCATGGCGAGAAGCGTCGTCGGCACAATCGTTTCCGCTGTTGCAGGATAACAGTTCGCATGAAATAACCCCGTATGCGGGAACATATCCCCCTTTTTCAAAAAGGAGACGATTTGCTGATGGCCATTTTCATCGGTCTTGTACGTTTTGACCAAGCCTTGCTGAATAAAGTATACCGCTTCCTTGTCGCCTCCTTCCGAGAAGACGACTGTTTTTTTCCGGTAAGAGCGCTGAATCATAATTGTGCTGAGCCCTCCCAGCTCTTCATCGGATAAATCCCGAAATAAAGGAACCTGCCGAAGCAGGCTAACGGTATCTATCGCTTCTTCCTTCATGTCCACACCCCTTCTCCTGTCCACATCTCATCACATGAAAAAAAGAGCCAGACTTTCCCCCCGGCCCGTCTTGCCCATTGCTTAGAACGTATTCAGCTGCTTTCTTGCTGCTTCAGACATTTGCTCCGGGGTCCAACGGGGCTCCCAGACAACATCCACTTGCACTTTTCCAATACCGGGCAACCCTTCCAGTGCGTGGCGAACCCCGCCAACAATCGTATCATGCAGAGGACAACCCGGCGTTGTTAAGGTCATCCGTACCGCAGCCTGATCTCCCGTTATCGCCACTTCATATACAAGTCCCAGGTCTACAATATTAACCCCTAGCTCCGGGTCGAATACTTGCTTAAGCTGCTCTATTGCCTGCTCAACGGATATGATTTGTTCCACAGTCCCCTCACGCCCCTCCTCTAAATGATCACGGTTTTGTCGATGGCGACTTTGGCAGAGCCGTCTGTCTGGCGCTCAATCTGATACGGGTACCCCAAGCGCTGCAATTCTTCAATAAGAAACATCGGAACACGATCATTGTGAATCCATATCCGGTCCCCAATGGCCGCTTCTTCCAGCGCCTGGAGCGTTCGAAGCATCGGCTGGGGAGGCTCCAGACCTCGATTATCAAGCTCTATTACTTTACGATCCATCCGAGAGCCCCTCCTCCGGTGCATCCCGTTTGCTGAATTCCCGCAATGGCAGAGCATTCAATGGGTCCATGGCTTGATCCGTACGGGCAAAAGCAACAATCCAATACCCTTCCTCCATCTCCTCTGCCTTATGGGCATAACCTTTAACCTTCATAACCCCGAGCAATGGAGTCGGCTTAAACAAAGCATGCATCATAAATACATCTTCAGGCTCCAGGGAAGCAACCGTATCCATAATGAGCTTGAACGGCTCTAATTTTTGTCTTAAATACGGACGGACATCCAACTCAACAATTCGCGGCTCCTGCTTCTTCATCTGCATCACCTCTCATAGCCTCATTATACGAGAAGGGTTCACCCCCGAATGTGACGGAAATCACGTTTGCCAAAAAAGTGAAAAGTGACCTGCATCATATCTGCTGCCGCTTCCCCATGGTACATTGAACAAAAGCTGAGAACAGGAGAGTGCGGATATGAGTGTCAAGCATATAGGTGTTATTGGCGGGGGCATCACAGGACTAACTGCTACATATGAGCTGCAAAAACATTTTGCCAGGATCGGACAGCCTGTTCGTATAACCCTATTGGAAAAAGGCGGTAAGCTGGGTGGCGCTATACAAACGTTAAAGCGTGACGGTTTTGTTATCGAAAAAGGGCCTGATTCTTTCTTAGCGCGCAAGCCCGCCGTTCTCGATCTATCTAAAGATCTGGACTTGATGGATCACTTGGTCGGCATGTCCCCGGCTGCTTCCAAAAGCTATATTTACCTGAACGGAAGGCTCCATCCGATGCCTGCGGGTCTGGCTATGGGGATTCCTACTCAAATGAAGCCCTTCATAGGAACCCGATTGCTTTCTATCCCCGGCAAAGCAAGGGCCGCCTTGGATTTGGTGCTGCCCAAGAAAAAGACGCCGGGAGATGAATCTCTCGGCAGCCTGATCGAGCGGAGACTAGGTTCACAAGTTGCGGACCGTTTAGTCGGCCCCATTCTTGCAGGCATTTATGCCGGTGATCTGCACAGACTAAGTACGGCTGCCACCTTTCCCCAGCTGCAAGCCATGGAGGAACACAATCGCAGTCTGATTCTTGGCATGGTGGCTGCCCGCAACCATCCACTTCCCGCAATGCCGGATCCCGCCCGCATGCAGCTGCCTCCCCATCTGCGCGGGAGCATGTTCCTCACTTACAAGGGTGGACTGGGCACCTTGGTTGAACGTCTCGCGGACGCCCTTCAACAGGCGGGCACCCAAATCTGCCTGAACAGCCCTGTTCGCCAGCTGTCGCGCCAACAGGAAGGCTATGCTATCCACCTGTCCGATCAAACGATCCAGGTAGATCGTATCATTCTGGCAGTGCCCGCGGAGCAGGCACAGTCCATACTGCAGCATGCATCTACTCCGCTATCCAGCCGATTGGAGCAAATCCCCAGCGTTTCTGTGGCTAACGTGGTCATGGCCTTTGATCAGGCGCAATTCAAAAGACCGTTGCAAGGATCAGGGTTTGTCATCCCCCGGCAAGAGGGGCTCTTCATCACGGCTTGTACGTGGACTTCTATGAAATGGAGTCACACCGCTCCGGAAGGAAAAGTGCTATTACGGGCCTATGTCGGCCATTGGGCCGATCAGACCCATGTACAGCTGACCGATCAAGAGTTAACCCATCTTGTGCTTAAGGATCTGACCCGGATTCTAGGAGAACAAGCTACTCCTTTATTCACCGAGATCAGCCGACATTCAGAAGCCATGTCCCAGTATCTTGTAGGTCATGTGGAAAGACTGCAGGCTATCGAGGATGAGCTTGGCGGCCAATTCCCCAATCTCGTCGTTGCGGGGCGCTCGTATCGCGGTGTCGGCATTCCGGATTGTGTTGCCCAAGGGAAAGCGGCGGCACAGCGTCTATATCGGACGAACCTATGAGCCGGGTATAAAATGGACTTTGTAGACGAGCTGCGCCGAAGGATCGGAGGAGCGGAGGACCGCCCCCTCCTCGGAGGTGACGAAGCTCGTCCATTCATCCCCTCTTAAGGGGATCGCAAGAAATTGATGCTCATTCATAAACATCTTTATATAGGACTGGTCTTCTGTCATACTGATTTTCGCAAGGGTCATCCTTTTGGGGGGCGCGATGGGATCAAGACCCGCTTGATCCTCGATATGCACCTCAACCTGTGAGCCCAGCCAACGCGACAACTTTTCTTCCCAATTCATAGCCTTCACCTCGTTTGTAAGCGGCAGCAGCCCGCATCAACCTTAGGGGACACTTTAAGCTGATACCCCTGCAGATGATTCCAGCAATCGGCTTCTGCCTCCAAATCCATACTGGCGTTCTCTTCAACATACCGCAGCACTTCGTCTTCGGTTTCCCATGCTGCCAAGCCCTTGACCTCGGCAACAGCGATATCGAGTCCATCCTCAACCCTGTAGTCGATATACCAGGTGCCCCTTCCCGTAAAGAGGCGGTTCAATTGCCCGGCAATCACCGTTTGGAAGGGCGACGGCGTATGTTCCCGAATAAAGCAAAGATCCATTTGAAACTCGCAAGGCATCGCTTCTCCCCCTCCCTACTTCAGGCCTCTTTGCCCGGTAATATCGCTAAACATGCCGGCATAATAAACGACATCTCCCGCATCATTTCTTACTGCGCTTATGGTCAGCCATTCCAGATAAACATCGCCATTCTTTTTGCGATTCCAGATTTCGCCCTGCCAGAAGCCCTGGCCGCGAATTTTTTCCCACATGTCATTGTAGAAGTCTCGACTTTGCTTCCCGGACTTTAATACGCTGGGCGTCAGACCAATCACCTCATTCGCTTCATAGCCGGTCAGCTGGGTGAAGGCGGCATTCACGGAACGAATGTGTCCGACGCTGTCCGTCACCATAATGCCTTCCACCGTATTCTCGATGATCCTGGAGGACAGCCCTAATTTCTCCTGATAAAACATCCAAACAATCAGAATTAAGCTCGCTAACGCCACTTCAGATAAAGCCATAAAGCCAATCGCATAATGACCTGTCAGCTTGAAAAGGAACGTGAGGAGCAGCGGAGGGAAAAATCCGCCCAAGCCGCCCATGGCGGAAATGATACCATTGGCAATGCCGGCCTGCTTCGTAAAATACATAGGAACCAGCTTGAAAATAGTCCCATTGCCCGTTCCAGCACACAATGCAATGGTTAAGCAGCCTACGGTGTACCACGTCATCGACGGAGCGAACGATAGCAATACCCCGGCCGCGGTTAACCCGGCGAAGACGAACATAAGAATTTTGAAAGGATTGAATTTATCCCCCAAGTAGCCGCCAATAGGCCGCATTGCTGTTGCCAGAACGATGAATCCGGCCGTACGCATCCCCGCATCCACCTTGGAAAGATGAAAGCTGCTGACCAGGAAGTTCGGCAGGTAAACTGTAAAGGCTACGAAAGAGCCGAAGGTAAGGAAGTAGAACAAGCATAAAAACCATAGCTTCGAATTGCCCGAAACCCCTTTGATTTGCTCAACAAGTGAGGTTTGCACCTTAGGCTCATTGCGGTCTCCGACAAAAACATTCATTACAGCCATAACGATGAGCAGTATGCTATAGAGCAGCACCGTTGTGGACCAGCCGAAATGGTTGGCAACGACGGGGGCTCCGAAGGTAGACAGCGCTGTGCCCAAATTACCGATTCCATAAATCCCGTTAACAAAGCCATGCCGCTCCTTCGGGTAATACTTGGGCAAAGAGGTCACGCCCACCGAGAAGACGGCTCCCCCAATCCCCAGGAAAAATCCTCCGATGATCAGGTCCGCAAACGAGTCGGCCTGACTGACCCAGTAGACGGGAGCGAGCAATAGAACAAAGCTGATGGCAAACAGCTTTCTGGCTCCGTAACGATTCGTCCAATAGCCTACGGGCACACGCATCACGGAGCCAAACAAAACCGGAATCGCTGTCACCCACGTCAGCTGGGAAGGCGTTAGCTTAATCGTCTCTTTAATAAACGGCATTAAAGAGGATAAAATGACCCATACCATGAAGCCAAGCACCAAGCTAATCGTTTGGAGCGGCAACTGCATTTTTTTGATATTCATTTGGCATCACGCTCCCGACGATAGACCCATAATGCGGCTGGAAATAACAACGCGTTGCAGATCGCGTACACCATAACGGAACGGTATTGTTCGAAATAGTACGCGTTCACTGCCTTTTGTGTACAAACAATGTTCAGAAACAATATCACGCAGAGTAAGCCGACCCCCAAGTAACTACGTTTCATATCGCTTCACTCCCGTCGCGTAAATCGCGCCTTGTTCCTTCTTTAGCAGTATCTCCGGCAAAGGTCTTTTCGGGGGACCGGCAGTTGGTGAGCCTGTTCTCGCGTCGAAAATACCGTGATGACAAGGACAAACCATCTCATCCCTTTCTTTACTCCAGAAAACGGGACACTTGAGATGTGTGCAGGCATTTTGATAAGCCTTGTATTCATTCTCGCCAAGACGAATGAGCAGCGCTGAATCATGCTCTCCCGGATAAGCGAATTCCACGGCATCTCCAACTCGGATGGAGCTGATATCCGTAATTTTCAGCTCCGGATACCCCTTCTTGCTCAAGCCCGTCAATTCTTTGGCAGCCAGCGCCCCCCAAGGAAGCGTAGAGATGGCGAACACACCGGCAGCCCCGACCAGCGTCTTCATGAAGCCGCGCCGGTCCAGCTTTCTTTCGTTGTTCTTCCGTATGTTATGCGTATAATTGTCCTCATCAAACGGACTATGATTGTTGTCACGCTTGCTGTCCTGTTCCATACAGGCTCACCCCATCCAAAGTAAATTAGAACAATTTTTGTTTCCCTTGAAGAATGCCTGGAAGGCTGATCTTGACATTCGTTTCCCCTTCAAGCGGGTCGTAAGGCTGATGGCTAGCCGTCCATTTGCCTAATTTATGCTGCTCCTTCTTCGCGGCCAGCTCTTCCTCCGACAACCACTGGAGGGTATTGGTAGGGCAAACCGAAGCGCACATCGGCGGGATGCCTTCTTTGGTTCGGTCATAGCAAAGATCGCATTTGTACATTAAGTTCTGCTCTTCATCAAATTTAGGGATTCCGTAGGGGCAAGCAATCGTGCAGTTCTGGCAGCCGATGCATTTCTCAACCAACGCCGACAGCACCGCACCCTCTTCCGTAATCTGAATCGCCTGTGCGGGACAGCTTCTGGCGCACGCCGGATTGACACAATGCAGACACATTAACGGGATCGTCTGACGCGTGACCAGCGGGTTCACGTCATATACATAATTGCGGTTTCTCTCATCGTGTCCCCCGCACTGCGTACAAGCAGCCAGGCAGCTTCGACAGCCGATGCAGTTATCCATTTCAATATACAAATGTTGTTTCATCGGATGCTCACCCTCTCCGTCTCCGGTTGCTTTTCGATTTGCGCAGCACAGGCTTTAAACTCAGGCATTCTGGACATCGGATCAAGCGCCGGAATGGTTAGCAGATTAATCGATTGCTCATGCCCAAAATGATAGGGCACAAAGACCGTATCCTTGCGGATCGCTTCAATGATTTTCACTTTATAAAAGGCTTCGCCCCGGCGTGTAAACAGTCTGACCACTTCGTCATGCGAGATATTGTACTGCTGTGCCGTTTCCGGATGTACCTCCACATAAGGCTCCGGACACATATCCCGCAGGAAAGGAATTCTTCTCGTCTGGTTCCCCGATAAGTAATGGTATACGACACGGCCGGTTGTCAGGCGCAGCGGAAATTGCTCGCAAGGCTCCTCGGCCGGCGGTCTGTAGGGAAGCGCGCACAGCTTGGCTTTGCCATCCGGATGATAGAACTGATGATCCAGGAACATATGCGGCGTCCCCGTGTCCTCTTCATTGCGGCATGGCCAGAAGACGCCGTCCTGCTTCTCGATCTTTTCCCAGGTTGCGCCGTAGTAGTCGGCATACCCGCCTTTGGAAGCAAGCCGGAATTCATCCGCGACATCTCTGGCAGTCTTCAGGTGGCTGAAATATTTCCCTCTGCCCAGCCTTTCAGCCAGCTCTACCTCGATCAGCCAGTCGGGCTTCGACTCGCCAACCGGCTCCTGCGCTTTATTGATCTTGATAATACGCCCTTCCAGATTCGTTACAGTGCCTTCGTCCTCCGACCAGGTGACAGAAGGCAGCACCACATCGGCAAATTCAGCGGACTCTGACAAATAAATGTCGGAGCACACCATAAAGTCGAGATGGCGGAGCGCAGCACGGACAAAATTCTGGTTCGGCGCGGATACAGCCGGGTTCGAGCAAAGCAGGTACAGGCCGCGAATGGTTTTCTGCTCCATCAGCTCAAACATTTCGTAGGCCGAGACCCCCGGCTGAGGCATCTCTTCAGGGGTGATTCCCCACACCTTGCATACTTCCTCGACATGCTTGGGATTGGTCAGCTTGCGATAACCAGGCAGCAAGTCGGATTTCTGTCCGTGCTCCCTTCCGCCTTGACCGTTGCCTTGCCCTGTAAAGGTAGCCACGCCCGACTTGGGACGGCCGATTTTACCTGTGACCAGGCACATATTCGTGTAAGCCGAAACGTTATCGGCGCCTTTAATCTGCTGCTCGATACCGCGGGCAAACATGACGATAGCGTTAGGCGCTTTGCCATAAATCTCCGCAGCGCGAATGAGCTTCTCAGGGGCAACGCCTGTAATCTCGCTTGTATATTCAGGTGTGAATTCCTTCACAACCTCTTTCATCTCATCGAAGCCGTTGGTGTGATTGGCGACAAATGCTTCATCCACGTGGCCATTTTGAATCAACAGATTAATCATACAGTTCGCGAGCGCCAAATCCGTTCCGGGACGCAGATCGAGATGAATGTCCGCACGGCGGGCGATCGGCGTTTCCCGGGGATCGGCCACGATCAAATAGCCGCCGCGGTTCTGCACTTCCCATACCCGAAACATCGACGTCGGGTGACATTCGGCCGTATTGCTGCCGGCGATGAATAAGCAGTCCGTCTCATGAAGGTCCGTCCAAGGCAGGGTGGAGCCCCGGTCGACGCCAAAGCTGCGCAGAAACCCGGCAGCCGCACTCGACATACAGAACCGGCCATTATAATCAATATAACGAGTTTGCAGCGCAACCCGGGCGAATTTACCGGTCAGATAGCACTTTTCATTGGTCATGGATACTCCGCTGAATACGGAAAGCGAGTCCTTGCCGTACTTGGCCTGCAGCTCTTGAAATCTTCTCACAATGAGCGCATAGGCTTCGTCCCAGCTGGCTTCGCGGAAGCCTTCCTTCGTCCCTTTGAGCGAGGCATCGTCACGGATCAAAGGCCGCAGCAGCCGGTCGTCGTGATTCGTTTGCTGATAGGCGGTTACGCCCTTCGGGCACATTTTCCCCAGGGTGACCGGCCAGTCGTACCGCGGCTCAACACCGATAATTTTGTTGGAAGCTTTATCCACCCGGAGGTTCATGCCGCACTGCATACCACAGTAGGAGCAATGCGTTGGCACTAACGTTTCGTTCGGATGCTGCTTATTGGCGATATGCTTAAAGAACTTATCCCTTGGCATTCTGATTGGCCTCCTTGACGCGAATCTGATGGGTCGGTATCCCGGTAAAGCGGGACATTCTGTATTTCCGGCGGCAGGGCAGACAAAGCTCAGCCAAGTGAAAGCCCTCTTCGGTTTTAAATTCAATCTCATTGACCTTCAGCACAGCAATAACATCATTGGATTGCTCTACCGATACGAAGCCATTTCCGCAGACCTTGCAGCTCTTCGTTGCTTGCTCTGCGTAATGCTCCCGATAATTTCGGGCAAAAACGCTCATCGGGCGGAAGGGAATGTGTGCTAATTTTCCAAAGGGGATATAGATTAAAGTCACGATCACAGACCATTGATGCACTAATGTCACGACGGAATGCCCGTAGCCATGGAGGAATATGTTGCAGAACGTTAGAAGCAAGCCTGTCAAGCTCACAAACAACAGCATATACAGGGGAAGAAAATCATATATTACCGTTTGCTCGGCACGGGCCTGCATATTTTTGATCCGGCGGTACAATGCCATGCATACGCCGCCGATTACCATAAAGGCTGTAATATTCAACGCGTTGTAGAACAGAAACCCCAGAAGTCCGTCGGCCTTAATCTTCATGATATCGATACCGAAGCCTACAACGGTGTAGGTTCCATTTTCCCCCATCGTAAAGTACATCCAGCCGAACACCAGAGGGAATGTCACGAAGGCTGATAAGATGCAGCCCCAGCCAAGAAGAACGTGCTGTGTCCAGCGGTACCATCCGCGGTTCCAAATAAAACGGTAGGTGAGCAGGTGCTCCGTCGTTGTTTGGGGGGTGCTTTTTCGAAATAGAAGCTTGAGGCCCTTCTTCAAAATAATTTTGGTCGGCGGCCGTTCTCCCCAAGCAATAAAGCGGTAAAAGAACCCGCAGATGAAGACAACCGTACCTACCATATATCCGTATAGAGCCAAGTCAATGTGGGTAAACAGCCGTGATCCGATTCCCATCAGAAGGACCAGCCCACAAACGGTGATAAAAATACTTTTGGCGAATTTTGACGCGAATGCTCGATCCATGTCTATCATTGCCCCTTCACTAATCGATCTCTTGTGTTTGTATTAAATCATGCTTTGACTGCTGCACTCTGTGAGATAAGTCACTTTGCGCCAAATATTGAAAGCCACCTCTCCTTCGTTCATCTTGTATCCACTATAATATTTCAGCTGCCTTGAAAAATGTGATCCTACACACATCTTTTTCAGTTGTCATCGTTTAGACAAATAAAAGAAGGCATTCCCCGGGACCATGCTGATCCCCAGGAATGCCGAATAGCGCGCCAGCCCTGTCATCCATGCTTCAGCGTATGAACACACGGACGATGAGCCCCATATAAAGTAACGAGCATACCGACAGCAGGCATCCGCCGATCCAGACGAAGGCCATGCCGCCCACACCTATGCCCAGCAAAATCAGTAGAATACTGCCGCACATCCCGGCCATCCCATACTCTACATACCGGTCATGAATGAGATCGTTCATCACGGGAACCTTCTCCTTTCCTGACCTTGGTCCATATTTATGTGTCCACCACAGGAAAGGGATGATTTTCGATAAATAGCCAAGTATCGTCATTGCCACCCACCCGTATAAATACAGCCATCCTGACAAGATAACAAGCTTCTCATGAGCGAATAGCCCCGGAAGAACGAACACGAGACCTAGAAGGACAACAGCATAGGCAGTGAGGCCCCGTGTGCAGTAGATCGTCCAAAGGATCCCGGAGCCCGGATTGCTTTTATGCCGATGCTTCCGTATCTCTCTCATATGAATCTCGTACAAGAGGAGTGCCGCAAGCAGCAGAAGGATCGCGACTCCGTTCAAGAATGCCCCGCCCCCCAGCAAAAATTGAAGCGCCCCGAGGAGCGTCGCCAGGTTCCACAGCAGGACGATGGCTGGCGGATGCTGGGCCGATTCCCCATGGGACAAGTAAAACATGGGAAGCATTTTGTAGCTGAAGCCCGTGATGAGCAAGCCGAACCATCCGATCGCCCCCATCCAGATATGGGCCGAGAGCAGGCGATCGTGAATCCCGCCCCAGATGGGATGAACGAAGTCGATCCCCATCATCAAACCCAAAAATCCCGTTAGCACGAGATAACCTACGGCACAGGCCGTGCTGATCGTAACCGCATTCCACTGTGCGGCAAGGCGCATCGTCTGCCCGATATTCCAGGCGAATAAGCAGATGCCCGCCCAAGCCAGCATCCCCCCCGCGGCAATCAGGCTCACCTCCGAACGGTAAAAACCGGCTAACAATATAGACGAACCGCCGACGAAGCACACATAATGCAGATAGCCCAGCTTACGGCTGTACAGCTTGCGCTGCAAGACGACATCCATCAGCTGGTATACGGCCCCCATGGCGATCATCGTTCCCCAGCCCAATACCATCAAATGGATTCGGAACCAGCCCTCCGGATTTCTCAGCGGTTCTCCTATCCATGCTCCGAGTGAAAACAAAGACAGTACGTGGAAGCCCAGAAAGCTGAGAATCCCCGTCACGATGAATAACAGCGGAAGCCTGAGCATAGATCACTTCCCCCTTTGTAAACCGCCGTCATTAACCGTTCGCTTAAGCGCGTTGGAAAAGGATATTATTTTCCAGATGGATATGCTGGAACATGTCGGCCTCCAATGCCTCCAGCTTCAAATAAGTGAGCCTGAACGTTGTGCAGGCATCGTCCGGCAGCTTGTAATCGTGTGTAACCCCACGGATTTGCTTTAATAAATGGCCTGAGCCTTCATGCTCGCGCTCCAGCGTGTTCAGAACGGCTGACAGACGTTCTTTCTTCTCTTCCGTCGGGTCCTTCTCATAAGCAATGACAGCGGGGAAGGCCTCGCGTTCTTCCTTTTCCATATGATGCTCCATCTCCCTTCGCAAGGCTTCGAACCATTGCTGCACCTGGATGAGCTCAGGATGATGCGAACCGTGGACGCGGGCCACCTTTTTCACGTATTCGTTTAACGGCGGCAGTTCCGACCTTACATACCCGTGATGGGTACGAACAATATAATCGATTAATTGACTTGAACTTCGTTCATTCCAGTTTATTGCCTCCGCTGCGGGGGATACGGCTGCATTGCTAAGACTTTGTAACAGCGCCTCCCCCTCAATGGCCTGGTCGCGAATGACTTGAAGAAGCGCTTTATTGCCCCCGCAGCAAAAATCAATGCGGTATTCTTTAAATACCTCCGCTGTTCGGGGATAGTTCATGACAATATCTCCTACACGGTCCGTCAATTGAATATTGATCTCCATGTCAAAGCCCTCCCTGGTCCTCAGTGTTTCTATCCGATATCCACTATACCTGAGCGGTGTGGCGCCGTTTGTGATGGTCATCACATTTGTCAAAATGGTTCTCGTTGAACCCGCAGCCGCAATCGGAAACACCAAAAACCTCCGTTCCACAACTCGTCATTGTGATCGGAGGCTCTATCCAGCTTTATATGCTCATGCCTAGGAGAAAAAGTAGTCCAGATCTGTAAGCACTCTTTCGGTTAAGGGCAGGATCAGCTGCTCCTCCATCGTGATATGATCCTTCATGATCAAGCAGCCCTGCAAAAGATATGAGGCCGCTTCCACGAGCCTCTTCCTTACAATACCAGGCGTCATATCCAGAACCGCCTCGTTGAACGATTGGATAAACGAAACGCCTAACTGATGATCCTTTTCCAAAACCCAGAAAGAAGGCCTGATTGACGGAACCGGTTGACGATGGAAATAGGCCATCAGAAAAGGGAACAGCTCCTGCTCCTCCCATTCGGAGTGCTGCTCCAGCTTCTCCTCAAATTGAGCGGTCCATATCTTGAGCTGCTGAACAATCTGCAGACATTTCCCGACATCATCCAACAGCATCACTTCCTTGGCATTCACTTCAAGAATCCGCAATTGCTGCCGCAACTGCTCGTGTTCCTCCTGTAAACGGTCCGTCGCGTAAAAAATGGCATCCGGGTTTGATGAAGCGAGCCCAGAGCTGCAGCTTAAGGCATGTAACTCCATTCCGAAATCCCCCCAAACCAAAGTTCTCCTCATTTCCTAATGTCTAAAGTATAGCTCCTCCACCCGATTCCTACTGTGCGGCGCATCACACTAGCCTCCGATATGAGACATTTCCACCTTCGGCGCAGCTGCCGGTTGCGTAAGTCTCGTTTCCGAATACCGATCCTGGCGTTTACCCCAGACGTCGGCGATAAAGGATCTTAATTCGTCGTCGCTCTTGCCTTCCCTCATGACATGGAGCAGATCCGTCTTCGTTGAGGCAAACAAACAGGTGTACAAATGCCCTTCCGCAGAAAGCCTGGCTCGTGTACAGCTGCCGCAAAACGCCTGCGTTACGGACGAGATCAAGCCGATTTCATCCTCGGAGCCCTGATACCGGTAACGCGTAGCCACCTCGCCAAAATAATTCGATTCTACAGGCTCCAGCGGCATCTCTTTATGAATGCGTTCAATAATCTGCCTGCTCGGCACAACATGCTTCAAATTCCAGGCATTGCTGTTTCCGACATCCATAAATTCAACGAATCTTAAGATGTGCCCCCGCTCGCGGAAGTATTTGGCCATGGGAACAACATCCTGGTCGTTAACCCCCTTCTGGACAACCATATTCACCTTCACGGATAATCCTTCCGAAGCCGCTGCATCGATGCCCTCAAGCACTCGTTTGGCGGGAAATCTCCGTCCGTTCATAACGCCAAACCGTTCCTCATCCAGGCTATCCAGACTTACCGTGATGCGTTCCAATCCGGCATCCTTCAACTCCCTCGCCTTTTGCTTCAGCAGCGATCCATTGGTCGTCACGGCAATATCCCTTACGCCTTCTATCCGGCGGATCAGGGATATCATTTCGCCTATATTGTTTTTTAACAGCGGCTCGCCGCCCGTAATTCGTATTTTCTCAACGCCAAGCGATACAAATATTCGAGTCAGCCTTTCCCATTCGGGAAGGCTCAGCAGCTTGTCTTGCGGAAGAAAGCGAAAATCAGGGCCAAACACCTCTTCAGGCATGCAATAGCGGCATCTGAAATTGCAGCGGTCTGTAACGGAGATGCGCAGGTCTCGAAGCGGCCGGCCAAGCGCGTCATGGATCGGGAGAGCATTCTCATCATGTTTTTCCATCCGATGTCCCACTTTCAATATAGGGTACTTTCATAGGGAAGAGGTATCACCTCTACCTGCTGACCCGCAGCAACGCCTCGCGAACCCGCTGGAATCCGGACGAGGCAGTTCGCATCCTGGATCGAAACCAGCATACTTGAGTTATTTTTCACCAGCGCCGTTACCGTCACTTGCTGATGGGCATGGCTCATTCGCCCTCTTATATATCGGTCATGCGGACATCCTTTCCCGAAATCCTCCGCCATCACCGCCTGGATAGAGTGACTACACGGGTCGGCTATGCCTTGCATGGCCAGCAGTGCAAGCCGTACCAGCAGTTCAAAGCCAATGAAGCAGGCGCCTGGGTTCCCGGATAGCCCGAATACAAGCTTCTTGTTGATAAACCCGGCTGTAGTCGGACTGCCTGGCCGCATCGCAATCTTATTGAAGAGCATTTCCATGCCTTCCCCGTTCATCGAAGAAAAGAAGTCGGCCATGATATCATAATCCCCGACAGAGACCCCTCCGGAGACGACGAGCATATCACATTCCTGTATGGCCGCTCGAATCGTACGTGCGATACCGTCGAGGTCATCCGGGGCCGTTCCATATTTCATTGCGCGCCCGCCGTATTGTTCAATTTGGGCCGCAAGCATGTAATCGTTGCTATTGCGAATCTTCCCGGGCAGAAGCGGGTCGCCTACAGCAACCAGCTCGCTTCCCGTCGTTAATATACCGACGACCGGGCGGCGAATAACAGGGACCCGGGCATGTCCTTGGGAAGCCAGAAGTGCGATTTGGCCTGGTCCGATCCGGGTGCCTTTGCCCATGAGCAGCTGCCCTGGCGTGATTTCGTCCCCTATTCCCGTAATATTCTGTCCCTGAGCAACCGTGTGCTTCACACGGACCCAAACTTGTCCATCCGCTTCGAATTCCTCCGTCTGCTCGAACATGACCACAGCATTCGCTCCATCCGGGACGGCTGAGCCTGTCATGACTCGGATCGCGGTTCCAGCGATGACTTGCTTACTCGCAACGCTTCCCGCAGGCACCTCGTCGATCACCTTTAGGCAGGCGGGATGTTGCGGAGTCGCGAATGAAGCGTCTTCGCCAAGCACTGCATACCCATCCAGACCGGACCGGCGAAAATGCGGCATGCCTTCTTTCGAGAACAACGGCTCTGAAATTCTTCTATGCAAACATGAATCTATCGTTACATACTCGCTGTCCAACTGCCGAACATGCTGCAGGATCAGGCTCTGCGCATATTCGACCTTGACTGCTCTGCGGGCAAACCTCCGGTTCCTGTCGATCATCCTGAAATTCCTTTCCTTCATCCTTCATAGTTGAATCATAAAGCTTTACGCTGCTGTCTGATGTGATGCTAATCACATGCAGCAGCAGCATATCCACAGCTGCCTGCCATGGCATTCGTAAGGTCTTCGGAGGGTGTTCCTCCAGATGATTTGGTATTAAAGACAGAAAAAGACCCACAACAAAGAGCTGTTGCAGATCTTTTCCCATGCATGCTTCTGATTAAACGGATAGAAATATTTGTATAGTTCCATCTTTAGAATAAAATTCGAAATCAGTTTTATAGGCTCTTCTCATATCACTTTTCCAAATCTGCACCCAAGCATGAAAAACGCCCTGCGGGTCGGCAGGATCAACTTCCACAATATGGTAGTTTCCTGCAGGAATGAGGACACTACTTTCATCAATATATTTCTGTTCAGAACCAATATGCAAATCATAATCACCTGTATAATCGCTTGAATAATTATTATAAACAGCATAGATATCCCCTTTTACATTTAAGCGAAGAAATTCCTCCCACAGACTAAGTATTTTGTCTGTATTTTGGTTATTGGTTCTTATTTTTTTACCATAAATAAGCTTCTCGGTTACTGCTGCATGCATGTATGTTTCCTCCTACTCGTTTTAATATGGAAACTATAACATTCATATGATGACAACAGTCTGTCAGCTTTCATAAATAAACTTAATTTCATTCCTATATTCATGTTTAAGCCATAGTGGGGATAATATCTTTACATGCCTGCCAAACATGAGTAGAAATGGCAATATATTTTTAGCACTGTCATAATGAAAGGCTACTCTTATACTCCCATCTTCAAGAATGGATATTTCATCATCCGTAAAAAAATCGTATAGCTTACCAAGTTCACCTTTGGAAAACAGCAATATAATCTCCTCAACTTGAACGGACTTAGGAGTCAAGTACTCATTTTCCACTGTATAAACATTTCGAGTACTGTCAATTATGACCTCCATGCTTCTTATCCTAGTCAATTTAAATAGTCTTAAAGCTTTTTTGGATTCGCAAAAGGCTTCCAAATACCAGCTTCCATTCATAAAATTTAATTTTAAAGGTTGAATGATTCTACTCGAAATATTGGCTGTTTGTGACACATACTGAATCCGAATTTTATGCCCCTCATCAATGATAGAGAGTACTTTTTTTATCTTCAATTTGGTTTCTTCTTCTATCGATTCCCGGTGTAATGTAGATGAAGTTATTGTAATATTAGAATGAAATTCTTCCTTATTTTCTTTCAAAAGCTCTATTTTTCTTTGTAACACGGATAATTGATTGTTATCAAACAACTCACTTTTTAATGTTAAACCCTCTAATAAAAATTTCTTTTCCTCTTCGGTAAATGTAAATTTATCTAGTTGATAGTTATCTATTAATGTAAAACCGCCATTTTTCCCCAGGTAAGAAATAATAGGGATTCCGATTGCTGATAGAGCATCCATATCTCTATAAATCGTTCTTTTACTTACTTCAAATTCATTGGCCAGTTCATCGGCAGAAACTAATTTTTTCTTCAATAAATAGATAAGTATGGAGAACATTCTTGCAGTTTTCATGGCATCCTCCTTGTCTGATCAAATTGCCATATTGGCCTGCATCCCCTATGGATGCAGACATGACAAGAACGATCTGTCGTAAATGCCGAGGCCAGCCTTTACGCCTACTCCCCCTCTACCCAAACCTCATCCCCGTCAATATACACTTTTCCGGAGGCTTTACGGTATTCCGTCGGAGACAGGTTGACCGATTTCTTGAATATTCTTGAGAAATAGTACAGCTCCAGTCCGATTTCATCGGCGATCGCCGAAACCGACATATCCGTCGTGGACAGCAGTCTCCGCGCTTTGTCCAGTCGTTTCTTGTTAATGTAGACAATAGGCGATAGTCCCATCATCGTTTTGAAGTAGTGCAGAAAGTAGTTGGGATGAAAATGAACCAGCTTGGCCAGCTCCTCTACGGTCATCGGCTCCGCCAGATGCCGTTCGATATAGGACAGCACGCTGTTGATCTTCGAGGTGCTCGACATCGCGGTCAAGTGCAGCTGATCGTCGGATTGCTCGATGTATTCGGATATAATATCAAGCAGGATGGACTTGATCCGAAGCGGCGCCGTGACCTGGCTGCCGCTGCTCAGCTCGATCAGCTCCTCGAACTGCTGCTCCAGCTTGCGCTCATCCTGAACCTCGATCCAGTGCGGGAGCTCCAGCATTTGGAACAGATTGACGTCCCCCACCGTTGCGGAGAAGTGACACCAGTACTTGCCGAGGGGATTTTCCACCACCGGGGCGTAGGACAGCCTCATTCCCGCAGGCAATAAATACAGCTGGCCCCTGCGGGGGCTGTAGTCCTTTCCCCGGATATGGATCCAGCCTTCGCCTTCCCTTATGAAATAAAGTCGGTTTTCATTCGGCATCCTATTGTTCGTACGCCAATTGACCCCAACCTTCGTGTAATGGGCAATCTGCATATTGATCTGGGTATTCTCCAAGTAGCTTCGCATCAGCTGAAGCTGTAATTTGTCCTGGTCCATAGTTCCTCCCCACCCAACCGATATTACCTTAGCATTGTGCAAAAGTTTGCTACTATCATACATCCCCAACCGTCGTTTTGCATACTAAAATAATCAATGTAAGCGAATAGCAGGAACGGTCGAAAAACTCAGCACACGCTTTCGAAGCAAGTTTTGCTTCGCAAAACTCTAAGGAGGGAACCCCCCATGAGCACAACCCGTCAGCAAATTTTAATTTTGCATCTGAGCGAGCCGGATCTGGAGTCCCGTACTGTTGCCTGGGCCCTATACGACAGCACAATCCCCAAAGGGCAGCTGCAAATGAACACCGGCGATTCCAACGAGCCGCCGTACGATTCGGTGCTGGACGCTATGCGCGACGGCTGGAATGTTATGCAGCTGCCGACGCTTCCGATTTTCCGTACAGGCTTCGAGCATGAGCAGGGACACCTGCCCTATGAATATGTTCTGGAAAGAAAGGTGACGATCGGATGAGTAACGTAGAGAAGCATCATCTCCTGACCGCGAAGCAAATGGCCGAGTTTGCCGTGAACGGCTTTTTGAAGCTGGATGAAATCGTGCCGCAGGAATTGAACGAAGCCGCCTATAAGGAGCAGCGCGAATATAAAGGCCATGGCGGCCAATATTGGCATGAATCCAAAGTGATCCGCGACATTTTCGAGCTGCCTCAGGTGAAGGGGGCCATCCAAAGCTTCGTCGGCCGCTCGCCGATTTATGACCATTCGTTTATGCACATTGTCCGCGCCAAGCATCTTAAGGGCCAGATATATCATGCCGACTCCGTTATCGACACGCGTCCGTTCGGCTTCGACATTCAAGCCTTCTACTTCTCTCACGATGCACCGGACGAAATGGGTCCTACCCTCGTTCTCCCTGGCTCCCACCTGCGCAAGGTCAGCAACGCCAGCATCGGACGCTATAAAAATATTGTCGGCCAAAAGCGCCTGGTCTCCAAAGCAGGCTCCATCGGCTTCCTGCACCACGGCATCTGGCACTGTGCGCAGCCGAACTTTACAGACGAGACCCGCTACGTGTTCAAGCTCCGTCTTCGTCCAGGCCAGGAGCAGCGCAGCCTGTTCAATACCGACGACTACGATAGCCCAGAGGTACGCGAGGTATTCAAAAAAGCGTACCATCCCTGGTGCGGTGACGAAGCCCGCGTGAATCAGATTCAAACGGCCAAGTTCTGGCGTTACCTGTGCGGCGACGACAAGGTCGACACTTCGTTCGAGGGCGCGCTCACGCGGATGGGATTATAGAAGTAAAACCCGGTGCCACGGCACCGGGTTTTGTCTGGTTGTGCGGCTTCTGCGAATCGAAGCCCAAGCTGTACGGATTCCGAATTCGCCAATTCGGCTATTCCTTGCTATGAAGAAGGGCAGGCACATCATCGGCGCAGACGGATCGGAGCATGGCGATCCCCGGTCCTTTTAACAATGCGGACAAGTATCCTGATTGTAAGGTGTGTGCGCCAAGAATAGGAACAACGGCAGGGAGCATGGTATACTGTCACCAAGCATGCCCCGAAGGAGATCGATGACTTGCAGCTCGTTATTCAACAATCCAGCCTGGATCAACACATCAGCATATACGATACAACGGAATTTGAAGGTGAAAAGGGGCGCTTCCGGGTGCTGCAATTTGCGAACGATGCCATACAAGGCGCCATGGATCTGAACGATCCGAAACGCGTTGTGTTCGAGTACCCACGGGCCCTTATTCACTTGATGGAATACAACCTTCCTTCGTTCGAGGATGCGTTCATTATCGGACACGGTATCGGGACGATAGCGGGGTATTTTGCGAAAAAAAACGTGAAGGTAGCGGAGCTGGATGAGAACATCGTGTCCTTAAGCCGGACGTACTTCGGATACAGTGGAGATAATGTGAGGATCGGGGACGGACGCCAGCTGCTGCATCAGGAAAAGCCCGCCTCCTGCGACTATATCCTTGTCGATGCGTTCACCGAGAAGGGAACTCCGGTCCACCTGGTGTCCCGGCAATTTTTTGACATGGCGCGGGAAAAGCTGTACCCCTGCGGGTATATCCTTCTGAACCTGATGGGCAAAGGAGGACAAGACCGGCGGATCAGCGCCATTCATACGACGCTTAGCGAAGTGTTCCCCTATATTAAGGCTTTCGCACTTCCCTCCGAGCATGCCCATGACGTGCAAAATCGGATTATGATCGCCGGCAATCAGCCCATCGGATTTCAAGCCCGCCAATTGGCAGGCTTTGTTGAAATTGAGCCGGAGCCGGGAGATGTGCTGTGGGATGATTAACCCCTCATCGCCGCCTGCCGCTTGTACTGATCCTCCAGCACGAGGCAAGCCATCGCCTCGACAACCGGTACGATTCGCGGGCAAATGCAAGGATCGTGCCTTCCGATCGTTCGGATCTGCTGCTCATCCCCATGCACATTGACCGTCCTCTGCGGAAGCGAGATGGAGGAGGTCGGCTTGACGGCAATCCGGAATACAATGTCCTGCCCTGTACTGATGCCTCCGAGAATACCTCCGGAGTGATTGCTTACGAATCCGGCAGCATCCATTCCATCGTTGTTCTCACTGCCGAGCATGGAAGCGGCGGCGAAGCCGGAGCCGAATTCAATGCCTTTGACCGCACCGATGGACAGCATGGCCTTCGCCAGCTCAGCATCCAGCTTGTCGAACACAGGCTCCCCAAGGCCCGGTGCCACTCCACGGATACGGCACTCCACAATCCCGCCGCAGCTGTCGCCTGCAGCAGCCAGCTGTTCAACCTTCCGAATCATTTGAGCGGCCGCTGAAGGATCGCAGGCGCGAACCGCATTGTGCTCAATAGCTTCTTCATCAAAGGTACGGCAGGCGATCCCGCCAATTTCTTTGGTGTAGGCCAGCACTTGGACGCCTCGTCTCTCCAGCAGCTTTCGGGCTACGGCCCCTCCGGCTACCCTTGCGGCAGTTTCCCTTCCGGAGGCACGCCCGCTCCCGCGATGATCCCGGATACCGTACTTTTGTAAATAAGTAAAATCCGCATGCCCCGGGCGAAAAGAATGCTGAATGTCCCGGTAGGCCTCCGGCTTCATGTCCTGATTGTACAGCATAAGGCAGAGCGGCGTTCCGGTTGTCCGCCCCTCATAAATGCCTGATACAATATGCACAAGGTCATTCTCCTTGCGCGGCGTGGTCACCGAGGATTGCCCCGGCTTGCGGCGGTCCATCTGAAGCTGAATGTATTCCTCATCCATGTCAACTCCCGGCGTCACCCCATCCACGATAACACCGATGGCCGCTCCATGCGATTCCCCGAACGTTGTTATTTTGAAGCTGTCTCCGAATGTATTTCCAGCCATGCTCTTATCCCTCTCTCCTTGTACATGATATAACACCGCAGTGTACGTCACTTGCGAACGCAGATTCACCTATCCAGTTCGGCTTTGCTGCATTCGCTTCCCCTGCTACTCCCGAGGAGCTCTACAGTTCACCCGCTCCCCACCAGTTCGTTCCACTCCTGCCAGTTCATCCGACCTCAACACGTTCATCCGGGCTCTTCCGTGTATGCCACCCCTATGCCCAAAGCAGACAACCGTTCAAAATAATCCGGACAAGTCTTGGAAACACAGCCGGGGTCTGCGATTTGGACCCCTTGAACCTTCGTACCGATGAGGGATAGCGCCATAGCCATACGGTGATCGTCATGGGAATCCAGCACAGCCGGCTCGGGCCGGCCGGGATACACCGTCAAGCCGTCAGCATGCTCCTCTACTTGAATGTTAAGCTTGCGTAGCTCCTTGCAGACGGCTGCGATCCGGTCGCACTCGTGGTGTCGAATATGAGCCGCATCCGTCAAGGTAATCGGCCCGTCGGCGAAGGGAGCCATGGCGGCGATCGTCAAGGTCTGGTCCGACATCCGCTGCATGCTGAGCTGGAAGCCGCCCTTCAGCTGCCCAGTGCCGGCTACCTCGACAAAGTCCTCCCCACGAATCACGGTACTGCCCATGGGGTCCAGCACATCCAGCAGCTCGATATCAGGCTGGCAGGTCGAGGTACGGTTTATTCCTTCGATCCGAATCCTCCCTCCGGTCAATGCCGCCAGTGCCCAAAAGTAACAGCACGCAGAAACATCCGGCTCGAGCCGGATAGTCCCCGCCTGATACCCCCCTGTCGGAACGGTGATGCGCTGCCCTCCTTCCGCAACGGTCGGCGTCACACCGAACATGCCCATCATATCGAGCGTCATCTGCACATAGTCGCGCTGCACCACGTCCCCTTCAATGTGCACGCTCAGCGGAGCTTTGGCATAGGGGGCGGATAACAAAACGCCGCTGATGAATTGGCTGGAGGTGGAGCCCGGAAGCGACACGGTTCCGCCTTGAAGCCCACTCGACTGCAAGACGAACGGCAGGCATAGCTCCTTACGTTCATATGCCAACCGAACACCAAGATGAGACAATGCCGTCAAAAGGGGAGCCATCGGCCGTTCTGCCATCCGTCTGCTGCCTGTCAAGGTCCAGCTGCCTTCACCTGCCGCCAGCGCGCCGGGCAAGAAGCGCGCAACGGTACCTGCAGCTCCTACGTACAATTCACCCGAGGCGATCGGCCAGCTTCCGCCGCAGCCCTCAACGAGAACGGTCGCCCCCTCAAGGATCACTTTCACGCCGAGCCTTGTTAAGCAATCGATGCACCAATACGAATCGTCGCTTTGCAGGATGCCTTCAATTGTGGAGGTTCCTTTCGCTAATGCCGCCATTATCAACGCGCGGTTGGTCATGCTTTTGCTGCCTGCCAGCCGGATGACCCCTTCTACCCTGGCATGGGGAGGACTTAGTGTCACCCGCTGTTTATCATTGTGTCTGGACCAGGGAGACCTTGCTTCACGATCCGGTGAGTGCTGCAGTGATTTCATCCGTTATCCGCCCCTCAAATTGATTTCTTTGCTTACATCCGATTATAATGACAGCAATGAAATAGTTGAAATCATCATTTTCGAATCATGACATAGAGGTGGTTTATATCATATGTTTAATCTGGAATGGTATCGTATTTTTTTGCAAACGGCCCGTCACGGGAATTTTACAAAAGCGGCTCAAGAGCTGCACATTACCCAGCCTTCGGTTAGCTATGCCATCAAGCAGATGGAGGATCAGTTGGGACTGCGGCTGTTTCACCGGCGGTCCAAGGGCGTGGAGCTGACGGAGGAAGGAAAAGCGCTGCTTGCTTATGTAGAGCAGTCTTTCTCTTTATTGGAGGCAGCGCAAATGCACGTGCAGAGCATGAAGCAGCTGACGGAAGGAGAGCTTCGGATCGGCGCCAGCGATTCCTTGATCAAGCATCTGCTGCTGCCGCAGCTCAATGTATTCCATGAAGCGCATCCGGGGATTCGGATCCAGCTATCCCATGGCAAGACGCCTGAAATCGTACAGCGGTTAAAGGAGGGTCACATTGATTGCGCCCTCCTGCACCTGCCGATCGACGAGCCGGAGCTGGACATACGGACCCTTGCCGTGCTGGAGGATTGCTTTGTCGTCGGGGAGGCGTACCGGGAGCTGGCACATCGTGCTCTATCTGCGAAAGCGCTGGTGGAGCTGCCGCTGCTGCTGCTTTCCAAGGGGAGCAGTACGCGGGGATACGTGGAGCAATGGTTTGCAGCCAAAGGCTTGGCGATGAAGGCCGATATCGAATTGGGAAGCATTGATCTGCTTGCAGAGTTCGCCGTTCTCGGCTACGGGGCTGCCTTTATTACACGTTCCTTCGTGACGGAGGAGCTTGCCCAAGGGAAGCTGTTCGAGCTTAGGCTGGAGGATGCACTCCCTTCCCGGAGCATCGGCTTCGCCATCCGGCGGGACCGGGAGCTGTCGCTTGCGGCTGAACGGTTCGTCCGGCTGCTCCGGGGTTAGCTTTGCAGTCAGGCGGGAGTTTCGGAGGTTCGGAGGTTCGGAAAGTTAGGAAGATTCCGTTCATAACCAATTTTTACCTGAACATCCGTCCGGCAAGGGTCTACAATGGTTACTATCGAGTACCTTCTATATAAGGAGATGTAGCGTTGTCCCACACGAATAAACCGCGTTTGGAACTGTTGTGTAATGAGCAAAACCAAAAAACAGAGCCAGCGGCCATAGAGGATGACATGGTTACAATGACTGTCAGGAGGCTCCGGTCTGCCGGCTGCGTCTTTGCCGAGGAAGAGGGCCGGCTGCTCATCTCCGCTGCACGAACGTCCGCCGAGCTTAACGAGATGGTAGACAGGCGAATTACCGGCCTGCCCCTCGAATACATTGTGGGTTGGGCGGAATTCTGCGGCTTGCGCATATCCGTGGCATGCGGCGTGTTCGTACCCCGCCGGCGCACTGAATGGCTGGCGAGTCAGGCGATTACCCTCTTGCGCCCCTATACCTGCCCCATCGTCGTTGACCTGTGCTGCGGCTCGGGCGCTGTAGGTGCCGCGCTGGCTGCGCATTTGGGAAGGATCGAGCTATACGCTGCAGATATCGATCCCGCAGCCGTCCGGTGTGCCCGTCGCAACCTCGCCAGCGGCCATGTATTCGAGGGGGATCTCTGCGACCCGCTGCCTGTCGGACTGCAAGGCCGCGTTAACGTCCTGACCGCCAACGTCCCCTATGTTCCTACAGAAGCAATTGAGCGGCTCCCTGTGGAAGCTCGTCTACACGAAGCACGTGCGGCGCTTGACGGAGGGAAGGACGGACTTGACGTCCAGCGAAGAGTCGCGGCTTTGGCACCGTTATGGCTGGCACCGGGCGGCCATCTGCTCGTTGAGACGAGTGTGCGGCAGGTACCGCATACCGTCGGGATTTTTGCCCGCAGCGGCCTGATCCCGCAGGTGACTCGTTGCGATGAACTGGATGCCACCGTCGTCATCGGAACCAGACCCGCCCTCCAGGACGAATCAAGCGGCCAGCGATTATTGTAGACATCCGCCTTTCCCATTTATTTCATCTCAACAGGTTATTTTTGCGGGATAAAGGTGAACAATGGGTTACAAGAGGTGATTGCATTGATGCTCCTGTTCATTATCGCAAGCGCAGCGGTTCCCCTGCTCATGCTGCTCCTCAGAGCCTTTTGGCCCAAGCTCGGAGTCGTCTGGAATATCTTGGCCATCGGCTGCGCGCTTGTGGCAGGACCTATCGTTTCCTATGCCGTCTACGGCATCCTGAGAGACAATACCGTATTCATGACCCAAATCCATGCTGTGTTCCTAAATCCGCTGTTCTTGCTGTGCGGCTCTTATTTGGGCGTTTATTTCATCTATCTACTGATACGGTTCACCGTATACGACAGGGATAAATGATTAGCGCTTGGGCTGGGCGCAGCGAAAAAAAGCCAATGACCCTTATCGGTCCTTGGCTTATCTCCTATTAAATGCGAATATTCCCGCCAAAAATCCGCTTCAGCTCCTCCAGCGGCACCTTCGGTGTCCGGTCGTAGGTCAGCAGGCCGTTAATTTCCTGCTCCACATCCGTCAATTGGGTATAGCAAATCCCTTGAACATGCGGCGACTGGAGCAGCGGCTCCACGACGTCGGCCAGCTTTTGAAGAAAATCGTCTTCATTGTGGGCACCTGAGTAGCCCCAGCCTTCCCATTCACTTTTCTTGAAGGCGATGCCTCCGAATTCGGTCACCAGAATCGGCTGTCCCTGGTAGGCCGTCCCTCCGACCAGCACCTGGCGGCGGTGCGGCTTCGGCCCCAGCGTCTTCTCCAGCGTAGCATAGCGCGCTTCCAAGTCTTCCCGCTGCCACTGGTAATCGTGAATCGTGACCAAATCCGTGCTCATGCTCTCCCAGCCGTCATTGGACACGACCAAGCGGGTATCGTCCAGCGACTTGGTCATGTGATACATGGCTAACGCATGCTGCTGCTGGCGCTTGTCGACTAGAATGTTGGGAACGCCCCAGCTTTCATTGAGCGGAACCCACACCACGATACACGGGTGATTATAATCCCGCTCCACCGCTTCCTGCCATTCCCGGGTCACCTTGTGCACATAGGCTTCGGAGTAAGCATACGCATTCGCCATTTCCCCCCATACCAGATAGCCCAGCCGGTCCGCCCAGTACATGAACCTGGGATCCTCAACCTTCTGATGCTTGCGTGCTCCGTTAAAACCCATTGCCTTCGCCAGCTCAATATCCTGCTTCAACGCTTCATCGCTCGGAGCGGTTAGAACGCCATCCGGAAAGTACCCCTGATCCAGAATGAGACGCATGAAATATTCCCGGTTGTTAAGCATCAGCTTGCCGGCCTCAACCGAAATTTTGCGCATACCGAAGTAGCTGTCCAGACGATCCACCTGACGGCCATCGACATACAGCGTAAGGGTTACGTCGTACAAATTCGGCCGTTCCGGTGACCACCAGCGCCCCAAGCCATGGTCGTTAAAGTCCTGAAGACGAACGGTACGAGTCTCTTCCGCTTGCTGAAAGGTGAAGGTCGTGCTGCTCGCATACTCATCCTTGAAGCGGATATCGACTTTCGCCTCTACCCGGCTTCCGGCAGCAGCGGGGGCTTGATTCAAAAAGGCTCGGATTTCAATCTCGTTGGTATCGATATCCGGTTTGAACTTCAGCTTCTCAACGTACAAGCCCGATACAGGCTCCAGCCATACCGTTTGCCAAATGCCGGTCGTCCGGGTGTAAAAGATCGAGGCCGAATTCTCCTTCCAATACTGCTTGCCCCGCGGCAGCGTAACATCCCGGCTGTAATCCTCAGCACGCACCACCAGCACATTATCGCCGTCCGTCAGTGCCATCGTAATATCTGCATGAAAAGGCGTATGTCCTCCCTCATGGGATGCCACGAGCTGACCGTTCACCCACACGGTGGCCGAATAATCGACAGCGCCGAAATGCAAAAGCATTCGCTTCCCCGCCCACTCGTCGGGAACGGCAAACGTACGGCGATACCACACCAAATCGTGAAAATCCGTCTCGCCGATACCGCTCAGCTTACTTTGAAAGGCAAAGGGTACTTGAACCGTCCGGGTAAAAGCCCGCTGTCCCCTGCCCCATTGCTCCGAGTCTCCCGCCCGGTTATCATCAAACTCTAATTCCCACGGTCCGTTCAAATTCATCCAGGCTTCCCTTACAAGCTGAGGTCGCGGATATTCCGGTCGCAGTACGGGTTGTGTCATAGGAATACTCCCTCTCCATGAGTTAATTCAATAAGTTAATTAATTGATTAACTAAATTACTAAAACATTAACGTTTAACAACATAGTATAAAGCATTTGCCATATTGTCAATGTAAAAGTTGATTAGTTAACTTATAAGTTATACAATGGAACCAAACAGGAGCGTGAGCAGATGAAGCTGGATGTTACCACGAAAAATATGAACGTACTCGAATGCTTCTCATCCGAGACGAGAGTGCGCATGATTGAGCTGCTGAATAAAGGACCTTACAACATCGGCGAATTGGCCGAGGCTCTTGGCGTTTCGTCCGCCATCGTCACCAAGCATGTTCAAAAGCTGGAGGAGGCAGGCATCGTTGTTACGGAGAGCCTGGTCGGCAAGAGAGGAACGCAGAAGCGCTGCTCATTGAAGCTGGAGCAGCTGATGCTGCAGCTAAGAACAAGCGCACCGGAGGCCATGAGCGATACTAGCTTTTATTCGGTGGAGCTGCCGATCGGGCAATATATCCGCCATGGCGTCAAGCCGACGTGCGGGCTGCTCTCCCCGGAGAAACGGATCGGCATGATGGACGATCCCCGGTATTTTGACGATCCGGAGCATATTCAAGCGGAGCTTCTCTGGTTTGGGAGCGGGTATGTTGAATACCGGATACCGAACTACTTGGTCGGACAGGCGGAAGCGAGGAGCATGACGATTTCCCTGGAAATTTGCTCGGAGGCACCGAGCTATAACGAGAATTGGCCGTCGGACATCACTTTCTCGATCAACGGGATCGAGGTGGCGATGTGGACATGTCCGGGGGACTTCGGAAGCAAGCGGGGCATTTACACGCCGGATTGGTGGACAGATACGCAGTACGGTCTCCATAAGACCCTATCGGTCACGCCCAAAGGCTCTTTCATCGATGGCGTTCGCGTATCGGATAAGACGATCAAGGATCTTGAGGTCAAAGCAGGGCGGGAGATTTTGTTCCGAATCGCCTGTCACGAAACCGCTGTACACTGCGGCGGCGTCAGCTTGTTCGGCAAAGGCTTCGGCAATTATCCGCAAGACATTCATGTCGTGATCCAGGATGACAGTAAATAAAACAAACCGGTCGTCCTCCTAGCAGGACGGCCGTTTCCTCACGGGTAACAATAGGACTCGGATGGAAGCTGCCGTCTTCATAGCCCTGCAGCCACCCAGCTTATCAGGCTGTCCGGGTCGGGACTCCATCTCATCGCGAATGGATATTCTTGAATCCGATTGTTGTTGTGACAGGCTCTTCCCATGTACGAAACCCGGCCAGCCGGATCGCCATCGCCACCAGCTCCGCTCGGGTTACAAGCTGCTCCGGCTTGAAGCGGCCATCACCGTGTCCCTCTGCGCTGCGAACATTCGAAACATCCACCCCTGTAGGGATCATTGCAGTGAGCATGAAGCTTGTCAAAAGCAGAATCGCAATGCTGCTGTATTTTCGAGATCGATACATCTCCTCCCCCCCTTCCTGCCTCTGTTCTCCCTTTTGCTTTGCCACACACCGTTGAGCGAATCGCTCGCTTGCCTCCATCATCTTCGTTCAACCGTAACCCAAATCCCTCCCTTGGGCGATAGCGTCAGCAGCGCTTCGGGAACGGCCGGCGGGTGATTCGGAATCGGACGGAGGCGGAATTTTTGACCGATTGCCGCTATAATAATGACCATTTCCAGCATGGCAAAATGATTGCCAATGCATGACCTTGGGCCCGCCCCGAAGGGAAAATAAGCCATAAGCGGCAAGGATTTAACATGAGCATTCTCAAAGCGCTCCGGGCAAAACGTCTCGGGATCCTCGAAATAATCGGCACTCATATGAAGCGGATAAGGACTAATCATCAACGCATCGCCACGGCGGAGCTGCAGGCTGCCTACTCTCGTATCGGCCAGCGCCGAACGCATGGTAAGGTAGCCGGCCGGCCGCAGTCGGAGCGTCTCCCAAAGTACATTTTGCGTATAAACCAGATCACCGAAATGATCTGCAGTCGGCAGATCCCCGCCAAGTACACGGCTCCATTCCTGCAGCAGCTTTTCCTCGATGTCAGGCCTTCTCATAATAAAATCAAACGCCCACGCCAGGGTATGAGCGGTTGTTTCATGTCCGGCCAGAAACATCGTCATTAATTCGTCGCGAAGCTGACGATCCGACATCCGGGTTTGATCCGTCTCATCCACGGCGTTCATAAGCACGGATAACAAATCCTCCCGCCCATCGCCTTCTTGGTTTATTTTTCGGTTTGCAATGATGCTGTATACAATTTCATCCAATTTGCGTAAGGCTGCTGTATATTCCCGATTTTGCCGGGTTGGGATTAACAGCGGTAAGCGGACCAGAGACCGGATCTTTTCGGTCGCGATGCGATTAATGGAATCGAACGCTCCCTTAATCTGCTGCAAGATTTCGCCTGAATCGTAGCTAAACATCGTCCTGGCTATAATGTCGAATGTAATGGAGAACAAATCATACGTTAAGTCCCGGTGCTGGCCATGAATCCATTTCTCCGTCAAGCTGCTGGCGCTTTGAGCCATCTGCTGCGAATATTTCCGAATATGGCCGCGGGTAAACTTCGGCTGTACCATCCGGCGCTGCCTATCATGATGGGCACCCTCGCTCATAACAAGCCCTTCTCCGGTGAGCCGCTTGATTTCGTCGAATGCCCCGGCTTTGCTGAAGGCATCCGCCTTCGTCACCATAACCTCCTTCAGCATGTCTGGATTGAACACGGCATAAAATCGGTATGGCCCCAGCCGGAACCTCGCATAATCACCATACATATGATGCAGCTGCAGCATAAACAAAAGCGGATCCTTTCGAAACGCGTTCAATGACCCGCCGATGATTGTCTCTTTCATCAAAGAGCGTTCGACCGTAACTCCCTGTGACATCATGGATTCCTCCCTTCGCTGCTGCTTCAAACCTAACCGTAAAATTAGTATGACAGCTTGCGAATCAGATCCATATTATCCGTAAGGATACTTTTGGGGATCCGAAAGGATAGCATGCAACGCCAAAAAGCCCATCATCTTTTCCAAGACGAATAGGCTTCCTTTACTGCATTCCAACCATCATGTTATGCACGGGCCGCTATCATTCCACCATTATTTTACTTGCCAGCTGCGTTCTGGAGCGAATCCCTAGCTTGGCATAAATCGATTTCAAATGCTTCTTCACAGTGACCTCGCTTACAAAAAGCTTGCCTGCCACCTCCGCATTCGAGCAGCCGCTGACCACCCATTGTATGACTTCCTGCTCGCGAGACGTAAACTGCTTCATCAGCATGGTTTTGCGCGTCTCCTTCGGATCGGGAGCGGGGGCCGGCACCGCCTGTTTCCATTCCAGCCCCGCTTTGCGGAACAGCCCTTCGAGAAAACCGCGCAGCTTATTCCCCCTTGTATCAATCGCATAAGTATGGGTAATCGTGTTCCCGTCATAATTCGTATGCGTTGCTCCCTCTACAACCGAAAGACCCAATTCCGGGTAAACCCTTTGGGTAATTCGCGATGGAAATGGAGAACAGGCAAAAATACCTCCCGTACAAATATACGCATAAAGTAAATAAACGCCATGAGTCCGGGCCACCGGATTCATCAGATCGATAAAGTCCATCGTTCTCATAAACCAACCGGCCGGCCGTTCGCGCGGAACCAGCAATTGGGTCTTTTCTTCTGAGGTTAATGAAGCGAGATAAGGCCGTGCAATGGGATCTTGTTCAAGCCAAGGCACAGTTTGTGCATGGAGCGGGATAATGACAGCCAGTGCATGGATCCGCCCTTCCTTGTCCCGCAGCAGCTTGATGGATTCCGGGGCGAGGTCATACAGGACATCCATATCCAAGCCGTCAAAGTTATATTGGAGGGCTTCCACGGGATATTCTATAAGAAACTGTTCTCCGGTATCCGTATCGATTTCGATCCCATGGATACCTTCGTTACAGCCTTTACGCCATTCAATGTAGGCCATAACATCAGCAAAGGAGGATTCCGTCACCGACTCCCAGTAAAGGGTACAATCCATGCTGGCGCTTGCAAGAGCCTTCAGAACTCTGACATCGGCGTGCCGGAATAATTCGCCCACCTCCCAAGCCATTTCCTTATACCCGGAGGATGCCAGCACAGCCTCGGCATAATATACTGCGCTGCGTTCCTTGTATCGATTAAAGAGACCAGGCGCTCTCTCTCGGAATTGATTGCTCGTAATTTCACTCATCAGGTCATGCAGCTGCCAGCCCTTCACGGATTGCTGTACAAAGGAAAGCGACTTCAGCCGCTCAAACACATGCAGGGAAACGTCCTTTTCCATGACAAAAGACAGCAGCTCCTGATTAAACCTGCGCAGCACGGATGCCGCTTCGACCACCGCTCTCAGTTCGTCGTCCGGCACCTCCTTCAACCATAATGAAGCCACCTCCTGGAACCAATCGGAGCCGGATGTGATGACCGTTTCTTCACCATAGGATTGCGCTGCAACGGCTACGGACAAGGTCAACGGATGGCCCTTGGACCTTCTCCATAAATATTCCATCCGTTCCTCTTCTCGAATGCCGCACAAGCTCGCATACTTCAGACAATCTTCCCGATTCAAATGCTGGAGGGGCAGCTGCCGAATCAGCTCCCGCCATGCCGGCGATAGAAGCCAGGGACCCTTCAGAGGATGCCGCCCTGCCAGCAATACAATCGTTCCGTCAGGAAGCCACGGAACAAAACGGTCTCTAAGCCACGCTTCCATGTCGATCATTTCTTCGAAGGTATCCAGAGCCAGCACGACCCGCTGCTCTCTCTCAAGCTGCGTAAGGGATTGTATGCAGCATTCCCTCTCATCTTCCAAACCATCAGGATGCAGCCCGTCACCTTCTGCCCTCAGCTGCTTCAATAGTGCGGTGGAAAAACCGGCCTCCGTATGGACAAAATCACGGCTGTCGAGTCGAACGAAACAGGCCCCCTTTTCCTCCGCAATCCCGTGAAATAAGCGAAGCAGCGTACTTTTCCCCACACCACCGGTACCATAAATATGCAATATTCGAACATGTTTTATGGCTGCTTGTTCTTCCATAACCTGTTGAAATTGTTGAAGCTCGTTCTCCCGTCCTACGAAAAACTGCTTTTCCCTTTGAGTGAGACCATTGAATTCAAGGACCATCGCGAACTCTCCCTATGCTTATTCCAGATATAAATGCAGATCATGGGCAATCTATCAATTGGTTCTCCTCTGATCATAGCAAATAAAAAGAAATCGGCCCCCCACGATTTTGGTATGATTCAATAGAACGTTGACAATAATCCAGTTGAAAGGATGATACATATGGCAAAGTACACTACTTATATCTTCTCGGAGGACGCAAGGGCCCAAGCCGAGTTTTACACACAGGCGCTCGGTGGAGAAATCCAATCCATCATGACCCACGGACAGCTTCCGGATTCCCGCGAGGAATGGAAGGACAAGGTCATGCATTTAAGCCTCGTTGCGGCAGGAGTTACCTTCTTCATGTCCGACTCCGTATTTCAACCTGTTCAACACGGAAATGCTATTAACTTATGTCTCGAATATGCGACGGACGCGGAAGCCTATGAAGCCTTCGACAAGCTTGCGGAGGGCGGCCAAGTGAAGGATGCGCTCAAGCCGGCATTTTGGGGTTCCCTGTTCGGACTGCTGGAGGACAAATACGGCGTCACCTGGATGATTACTACTGAAGCGAAGCCGGTTCAAAGCTAGACAGAAAAAAGTTGCTGCTTGACGAGACAAATCGCTTCCCACTTCATACAAGACCCTGCGCTTCTTCCGAAGGCGCAGGGTTTTTAGCATGAAGGGCCATCGCAACTCATAAGCTGCTTCCCTTCTGTTGTCGAAGCACGGAGTCCGCTCCAGCAGCAGACTAAGGGGCCGGCACTGCAGTTGAAGCACCTGCGGGGGCCGAGGCTGCAGCAGGTTCCTCCACAGGCGGCTTCGACGGGGCCGCCAGCTCAAATCGTTTGTTCTCATTCACTGTGATGGCTTCCTTCTGGCCGTTTATGCTGACCCAGCCCTGGGCAAGCAGCGATGCCTCGCCGGAGTTAACGACGACTTTGCCCAAATATACCCGCTCGGCACAAGTTTTGTGATTACCGAAATTAATGTGATACAGGCCTGTCGCATGTGCCTTCAGGGCAGCAGGCTTGCTTGGGACGATCGTGGAGCCGATATCCCGGTACGAGGAGCCCTCCGACGTGAACTCGGTTCCGTCCTGATTGTATAAATACAGGGTGATATCCGCCTCGGCTTCCCCGGCATTGGCCACCTGCAAAGAGAAGTCATGCGATTCCTCCGCACTGCAGTAGCTATTGGCCGGTATTTGGAAGGCCATCGCTTGCGGAGCTGTCTGCTCCCGGGATAGCCCTGCTGCTGCGGGACTCTCTACCGCCCCGGCCGGGACAATAAACATCAAACTTAGCGCGATCGTGGGAAGGATCATTTTTTTAATAGGGTTGGTCATCATCAATTCTCCTGATTGGTTAGTTTCGTACGACCAGATCTGCCTGGCGCCTATTAATTATAGACGCACAACGTTCCTAATTGTTTCCTTCGGACAAATCCTAATTTGAGCCCGGGACAATGTTCTCCTTCCGCGGTTGGGTCGATCCGGACTCAGCCGCTTTTTTTATATAGAAACCGTCTGCAACAATATCGAATTCCGACCCGTTATAGGAATATAATGGAAGTAATAAAGTCTGATCAAGAACTTGATAAACATTTCACCACAAGAGTCATTCCCATGGTAAACTAACTATAGCATCCTCATATACAAGGAGTAGAACGAAGCATGTCAGCGAAATCCGAATGGAAAAGCACGCGGAAGCGGCGGGATTGGCGTGCAGTGACCGTCACTGTACTTTTAGGTTTTTTGACAGCCATTGTGCTATGGACAGGTATAATTTGGATCGGATTAAAGATGGAGTAGATTGAGGAGTGGGAGACGGTGGGAGGCGGCTTTTTTCGTTACTCGGAGGATCAGACCGAGAAGCAGGCAATTCGGAAGCGCAGGCATTTTTCGATTCGATTGAATTTGTTCTTTTTCATTACTTTTATGCTGTTCTCCGTGTTGATTGTTCGTTTGGCGATTCTGCAATTCGTTGAGGGGAAATACCTTAAAGAAGTGGAGAATCAGGTTTCCAACAGCGACAGCCCCATTGCTCCGATTCGGGGAACCATTTATGACCGCACAGGCTATGCGATTGCGCAGTCGAGATCGATGCAATCCCTCTATTACCGCGTAGAGGGCCGCGCTACGAACCGTGACGAAATTATCGAGCTGGCCAAGACGCTCGAAGGGATTTTCGCCAAATACGGCAAGCAGCCTCAAATGAAGCCGCTCACCGCCGCGGAAATTCTCAAGCTGATGGACGTCGGGTTCGATATGGATAAGGTGAAGACCAAGGAGCCGAGTTATTTCTATGTTCCCCGCCGAATCAAAGCGGATCTGTCCCGGGACGAGATTGCTTATTTGTCGGAGCACCGGGATCAGCTGAAGGGGATCGAAATTTTCGAGGACAGCATCCGGCTGTACGACTCCCAGACGATATCGGCCCAGCTGGTCGGCTATATGAAACGGTTCAGCGCCGCCCGCAACCCGGTATCCGGCCTGGAATATTACCGCAGCAAGACCGATGAATATCTGGATGTGGAGGACGTCGGCTTCGACGGTTTGGAGCTGATGTACCAGGAAGAGCTGCGGGGCAAGAAGGGCCTGAAGCGCTACCCCGTCAATGCCGTGCAAAAAATCGTCGGCCCCGCCACGATCGTCCCGCCGGAGAAAGGTCATAATCTGTATTTGACCATCGATAAAAATATACAACTGGCCACGGAGCAGGCCATTATGGATCAATTAACCCTCATCCGCAACCGGAGCCTCGCCGGAGAATACGGCTATGCACCCAATGCGCGGTCCGGCTACGCGGTTGCGATGGAGGTCAAGACCGGCAAGATCGTGGCCATGGCCAGCATGCCCGATTACGACACGAACACATGGACCGGCGGCATGAGCACCGAGGAATACAATCAAATCAAGCCTTTTATCAATAACGGGACGATTACTACCTCCTATCCCGACTATCCGGAAAAGGAGATTCCGAAGCATCCGTCTTCTCTGTTATATATGGGTTCGACCATCAAGCCGCTGACGATTCTCGTCGGCTTGAGCGAAGGCGTCATCACGCCGAACAGCACCTATAACGATACGGGTTCGTTCTCCTTCGGCTTGAATAACAACGCCAAAATTTCGAACTCCGACGGCCACGCCTACGGACTGTTGAATCCGATGACGGCGATTCAGAATTCGTCCAATACGTTCATGTCCGCCATGGTCGGCATTCCGCTCTATAACAAATACGGCGGCAAATCGAAGGTGATGGACGTCTGGGCCGAACATCTCGCGGGCTTCGGGCTTGGCATCAAAACCGGCAGCAACCTGCCGAACGAATATGAAGGCTCGAATGAGTTTTTCAAAAATGCCAAAACAAGCTCCCCCCAATCGGCCATGGTATATGCCTCCTGGGGACAGAACGAGAAGTACACGACGCTTCAGCTCGCACAGTATGCAGCGACGCTGGCAAGCCGCGGCAAGCGGATGCAGCCGCAGTTCGTGGAGAAAATTACGACATCGAACGGCCAGCTCGTTAAAGGCTACGAGCCGGTCCTGCTCAACGAGGTCAATTATCCCAAAAATTATTGGGATACGGTCATTCGGGGCATGAAGAGCGGCGCGGAAGGCATCGAGGAGCTTCCCTTCCAGGTTGCGCGCAAAACCGGAACGTCCACGCAGGACGTTCCCGGCGGAAGAGTCGATAACGGGGTGTTCATCTCGTTCGCCCCCGTCGATGACCCGGTTCTCGCCGTCGCCGTCGTCATTCCCGAGGGCCGGTTCGGTCGCTACAGCGCCTCCCCCGTCGCCGCCAAAATCTATCAGGCATACGATCAATATGTCGGCGGGCTGAGCAGCTCCGGCGGCAAGGCCAAGTAAGCTTGCCGATCGGCGGCACAGGAGCTATGGATGTGTACGGATAGCCCTCCAGCACGGGGCAAGGCCAAGTATGTGATGGAGCATCGGAAATCGACACATGCTTAACTGCCAACGTGAGACGGATTCACCGTCTTAGGGGGCGCCATTCATGAGAAGTTAAACGAACGGCTTCGCCGTCCCTCGAAGGACAGCGAAGCCGCTTTTTTTTTTTTAACTCGTTTATACATGAAGCATAAGAATAATAATCGAGGTCAGGCTGAAGCACACATTAATGAGGCAGAGGAACATGACCACCTGCTTCGGGTTCAGACCGCTTGCGAGCAGCCGGTAATGTGCTTGACTGGCATCCGCTTGATAAATCGGCTTGCCGTTCAGCAGCCGCTTGAACACAACGAACAAGTTATCGAAGATCGGTACGCCCAAGGCTAGAATCGGAATAAATAGAGATAAGACCGTAGCTTGCTTGAATGCCCCGTTCAGCGCGATAACCGCAAGCATAAATCCGATAAACGATGCGCCTGCATCCCCCATAAACACTTTGGCCGGCGGCTTGTTATAGCGTAAATAACCCAAGCCGGCGCCGACCAGCAGCATGGCCATCATCGCCGAATCCGACTGCCCTTTGGCCAACGCCACAATGAACAGGGTTACGGCAGAGATCGTGGATAACCCGCCTGCCAGCCCATCCATCCCGTCAGAGAAATTAATTACCGTCGTCACGCCGAAGATCCAGGTGATCGTCAGCAGAAACTGCAGCCACGTCGGAAGTAAAAATTCCTGCCCGTTGAACGGGTTCGTAAAGCCATGAAACACAATGCCCGAGTTATATACAATGACCGCGGCCAATACTTGGATCACAAGCTTCGGCAGTGCGGATAATTCTTTGCCATGCGTCTTGTACCAGTCATCCACCATGCCAATGCTTAAGATGAGAAGTCCACCCGCCATAATAGCCATCGATTGCCCCAGGTTGTCCCGAATAAAAATAAAGTACGTCACGACAAATCCGGCAAAAATGGCAATGCCCGCCGTCAGAGGTATCGGTTCGCGGTGAATTTTACGCTCGACGTCCGGTCGGGGCTTGTCCACGAAATCAATCCGATAAGCGAGCTTGCGAAGCGGCGGTATCAGCAGAAATACGATCAAAAACGACAACAAGCCTGCAAAAAAGTATGAAATACCGGTCCCCTCCCCCATCTTGTAAAAAGTGGTGTTGTCCGCAGCGCCGTCACACTGCAAAATGCGAGGTATGTAAACAATCTGCGACATCTCCCATTATATCATAGCCATCGGGACAGAACACCCATCGAGCCATGACGCAACGCTGACGCTGCAATGAAAACCTCATGTTTGTTTCATTCCTGTACAGAAGGGGTACTTAATAACAAGCAACATATGAATCCATAAGGGAGCGTGATGACAATGATCGGCTTGCTGATAACTATCATCATGGCTATCGTCATCGGGGCTATCGGATCGGCCATAGCACCTGGCGGTATGCCCGGAGGCATTCTCGGCGCTATGATTGCCGGATTCGTAGGGGCTTGGCTTGGCGCCCTGCTGCTGGGGAACTGGGGACCGGTCATCGGAGGCTTCTCCGTTGTACCCGCTATTGTCGGGGCCGTGATTTTCGTTCTTCTGCTGACCTTGCTTGCCCGAATGTTAAACAACCGGCCGTCAGCCTAGCTTGGAAGAATCATGGAAATTGTAACTTAACCTATAAAGGAGCGATGGAACATGACGACTACAACGACGGAAACCAAACGAAACGATATGCTGCTCGGAACCCTTATCGGGGGTGCCGCTGGAGCACTGATCGCCCTCTTGTTAGCGCCCAAATCAGGACGCGAGCTCAGGGGCGATCTAGTCGAGAAGGTGCAGACGCTGCAGGCCAAAGGCCAGGAGTGGTGTGAGGCGGCTAGGCAGATGGCGGCTGAAGGGGTAAAAACCGTCAGCACAAAAAGCACCGACCTGCTGGATAAGGCGCACGACGTCGCAGATCAGGTCGTCCAAAGCGCACGCAAGGCTGCGGATCAGGCTGCGGACTCTGCGCATCGCGCAGCGGACCAAGCCGAGCAGACGCTGAACCGCGCGGCGGATAAAGCATCCGATACGGCACACGATGCCATGGATCGGATGAAGCAATTAAGCCCCTCGGACAAGATTCAGTAATACACTGGTAAAGTGACGTCCACAAGAGGGGCGTTCATCCAAAGCGGTACCTGCGATGTGAACCGGCGCAGGTGCCGCTTTTTCGGCAGGGCAGGACCCTGACATCCTCATTTTTACAATATTTCGATATACCCCTCTGTTCCGTTCAAGCGAATTCGTTGCCCGTCTTTTATCAGTTGGGTAGCATTCTCCACTCCGACAACCGCTGGCAAGCCATATTCACGTGCGATAACGGCTCCATGGGTCATCAGTCCGCCAACCTCGGTGACCAGGCCTTTGATGGATACAAACAAGGGTGTCCAGCTAGGGTCAGTATAGGAAGTGACTAATAGGTCTCCATCTTCCAGATCAGCATCTTCCATGTTCAAGATAACACGTGCTCGCCCCTCTATAACTCCGGAAGAAACAGGTAAGCCTGCCATAGCTTCGGCTGGGAGATGTTCCCGTTTGTACTTTCCTGCGATGATTTCACCATCAGACGTGATAACACGTGGCGGGGTTAGCTTTTCATAAAATCTGTACTCGTCTTTTCGTTGGCTGATGATCGGGTAATCCAGTTTATTTGTGCGTACGACCTCGTGAAGCTCCTCAAAGGTGAGATAGTATATATCTTCTTTTCCCTGAATAACACCTGCATGTACGAGCCGTTCGGCTTCTTTTAGCATTGCCTGCTTATAAATGAAATAGCGATTTACCATGCCATATTTCGGATATTCCCGGTAGCCGATGAAATTCCGGATGAGGTCGATCATTCGTTTGGTTTCTTTGGCTTTTTGTTCGCCATCCGGTAATTGCTTCAATCGATCTATTAACTCTTGTTCCTTTGCCAAGGCTTCCTGCCGCCCCTGTTCAAATTTCCGCTTACTGGCATGAGGCTCAAAGTTCTTGATGTTACCAAGAATCAACGGGACCAGTGTGATTGGTTTTTCACTCCAGCGGGTTCTAGTAATATCGATTTCCCCGGCACACCGCATCCCGTATTTGCTGAGATAATCATAAATAGCGTTTTGGGTTTCCCTTCCTCCATCAAACTTAACCAGTTCATCCAGAAAGTTATCTTCTTCTGCATGCTGCAAATAATCAATCACTTCTGGATAAGGGCGAATCCCATCCGCGACATCCAATAGGGCCAGCCCCATTTCCGAAGTAATATTACCCGGTACAGATTGAGAAAGCGTATCTGCTCCGTTTTTTTCACCTAACCACTCGTTCATGTTTTCATTGATCCATGTTGTAGCATTTATCGCAGCCATAAACACAGCCGTGCTTTGCGGGTCGAATAAGATCTTCCTTAATTGCTGGATATCTTCCAGAATAAAATCAAACAAATCCGATCCCGATTTCGCTTGGATGCTTTGCTTTAACTCTTCTATCGAGGCTTGACTACGCTTAATCAAATCAGTAACGATTGTCGGATCGTTCTCGAATTGTGCCGACATATCTGTATTGCTTCTACCGGGACTTGGTGCTTTCTTGTCATCTGGTACTGATTTAATAAAATCTCCTCGCTCTATGATCGTCATAAGCGCATCTTTCATAAGCGGGTCGTGTTGTCCCATGGCATTCAATAAAATTTCTCTGCTGTCAGGTGAAGCCAGCCTAGATGTGACATCAACAAACAGCCTTCCGCCAGCTTTACGCATGGGTGCAGGAGTTATTAACAGGTAAAAAGACAATCCCAGTGGTTTTATGGGATCCGTCATCATTTGTTGATGACCGACAGAGATATAGACGTGATTTTCTTGATCATTTGCTTCAGGGATGGGATATAAAGTCGTGATCGGGCGACTCTGGACAATATAAAACGTATCCTCAGCCAAGCACCATTCGATATCTTGCGGGCAGCCAAAATACGCTTCAATCTGTCTTCCGATGCGTGCCAGCTGTAAAATTTGTTGATCCGTGAGGGCTTGGATCTTTTGCTGGTCAGGGTCGATCTGCCGGGTCTCGGTTCCGCCTTCTTTGCGTCCGTAGATAGCCCATGTTTTGGCCGCTATCCGCTTATCAACGATTTTCTCTTCCTGTACTTTATAACTATCGGCACATACCAAGCCGGAAACCATTGCTTCTCCAAGTCCAAAGCCGGCATCGATGGATAGCAGCTTTCGGTTAGAAGTCATCGGATCTGCGGTAAATAAAATCCCTGAAGCCTGAGGGAAAACCATCCTTTGAACGACAACGGATAAATAAACTTGACGGTGATCAAATCCATTCTGCATACGGTAGATGACCGCGCGATCTGTAAACAGGGAAGCCCAGCATTTGCTGATATGCTGCAGGATTGCATCCTTGCCGATGATATTTAAATAGGTGTCTTGTTGACCCGCAAAAGAGGCATGTGGTAAATCTTCAGCAGTCGCACTTGAACGCACGGCATAAGCATGTTCATCGCCAAACTGGGAGAGATAGTGAGTCACTGCTTTCGCAACATCGGAAGGAATGGCTGCCTCCATAAGAATTTGTCGAAGCTTCCTGCTGATTTCACCAATTTGATCTCGATCTTCTACTTTTAGCATGGTTAGTCGACCCAGCAAAGCATGATACGTTTCGTTGTGTTCGATGGCTTTTCGATATCCCTCTGTTGTAACACAAAATCCATCGGGTACTTGTATGCCTTCGATTTTTGATAATTCCCCTACATGTAACCCTTTTCCGCCAACGAGCCAAAGCTGCGTTTTCTCCATTTCCTTGAAGCTGAGAACCAACGAACTCATCCAACATCTCTCCTAACTATGAAATTGAGAAAACATTTGACAAGAGATTACCGGTGTGGTACATTTAGAATATAAGATGCAATAAATGTGTCATGCTAATAAAAACAGTCGTAAACAGATTATATCATCGTGTCTGTTTATACGCAATATGAAAGAACCTGGCAAAGCTGCCCAGGTTCTTTTTTGATTTCCCGCCATCTAACCTCGTAGTAGTACGACTAATCTTTCCGGAGATGTACCTTCCTGCAGCAAGGTACCGATATGCAGCTTCGGACGTTCCGGTTTTACGAAATGGCCGTTTTCCAAATAATAGCCCCTTTCTTTGGCTGCTGCATGAAGCTTGCAGAATAACTCGGCGGCCTGAATGGCCTCATGCACATCGGAAAACGTTTCCAATACATTGCCTGTGCCCAGTGGATTATTAGTCACGGCCTGAATGGTAACCTGATACGTATTCGCCTCCGTCTGACGAACTGAAACTTCACTTCCCTCACAGGGGATCGTATGTTTAACCGTCATGTCCGCCACCGCCTTTTCAATTGGATGATGAAGCTGATGATTACTGGTTATAATCTTCATTACCCGTACGGCGCAGCTTTGAAACGAATGCCGGTCGCTGAATCCGGGGATTCCACTCGAACCCCCGGATCATCCGTCAGAAACTCTTCGCTCCTCGGCAAATACTTGGCGCAGCTTCTCCAAAGCCCGCTTCTGAATGCGGGAAACGCTCATCTGCGATACATTCAACCGCTGGGCAATATGCCGCTGGGATTGACCTTCGACATAAGCCAGATGAAGCACCTGCCGCTCCTCCAGCTTCAGCTGCGCCATCGCTTCCTCCAAATCAAGCTTCCGTTCCAGCTGCTGATACTCGTCCTTCTCCGTTCCCAGCAGATCCCCAATCGTCGCGCCGGTCTCCTCCATGGACAAAGGAGTATCCAAGGATACGTAGTGATAATATTCACGTCCTGCCAGAATTTCGATGGTTTCCTCGACGGAGAGTTCGACCTCGGCGGCAATCTCATCTACATTTGGAGAACGCTCCAGACGAACGGTCAGCGTATCGATGGCATGTTGAATGCGTCCGCCCTTTTCTTTGACACGCCTTGGCACTTGAACGTACCATGACTTGTCCCGCAAATAGTTTTTCATGTGACCAATGACGCTTTTCATCATATAGGCCTCGAATTGGACGCCTTGGCCGGTATCGAACTGCTTGAACAGGCGGAGCATCGACATTTGTCCCACTTGGTATAAATCTTCATAGAGGTCCGGACGATTGCGCGACATTTTGCCGGCAGCCATCTTGACCATCGGTTCAAACTGCAGCAGCAAGGAGGTAGCCACCTCGTTGCAGCCCGTTTCCTGGTATTTGGCAATCAGCTCATGGATCGTGGATGCCGGTCTCTCTGAATTTAATTTCATACCATTTCCTCGCTTTTACTAAGCCATTTGGTCAGAACGACCTCCGTTCCCCCATCATTCGTAACCTCTACTTCATCCATTAGCGCCTGCATCAAATAAATGCCCAGGCCGCCCACCTTTGCCTCTTCCAGCGATTGGTCATGTAAAGAACCGGCCTGCTGCGCTTTTTCGTCAAAGTTAAAGCTGCTGCCCTCATCCTTAACCGTCACTTTCATGCCGTCCTCAAGCAGCTCGAAGCGAACCTCGATGGTCCCGATTCTGCCCGGCTCATAGGCGTGAACGACGGCGTTGTTGCAGGCTTCCGCTACAGCCACCTTCATGTCTTCAATATCCTCATAGGAGAAACCGAGCTTGGTACCGAGCCCATATAAAGTCAAACGGACCAGGTCGATATACTCCGCTTCAGCCGGCAATGTCATACGGATCGTACGATTGTCCAAGTTCATTATTTGCTTCTATCCTTTCTGATTCACATTGATGGAGGTCTCTTGAATAAAAGGGGTCAGTCCGGTCATATCGAACAACCGCTGGATCTTGGGGGGAATATCCTCAACCGCCATAGGCGCCTTCAATACATGCCTTGCCTTGAGCAGCGACAAAATGACGCCAATCCCTGTACTGTCAATGTAACCCAGCTCCTTCAAATTCAGTACCAGTCTACGTTCCGTCTCCGCGACAAAAGGATCGGCCGCCGCACGAAGCTCGGCCGCCTTCGACAAATCCAGCTCCCCCTTCAGTATGAGCAGGTTGCGGTCGGATTCCGTTACTTTCTCGATCTCGAACGAATGTTGACGATTCATCATGCCTGTATACTCCTCCTATTAGGTGAATAAATACCCGCTGCACGGACGGATCTTCCTCCGATCCCTGTTGTCCCGGATTTTGCGCTTGCATCAGCCTTGCTTCGGAGCCGATCCGGCCTCCCTATTATTTTATCATTACCCATTGGGCGGGCCAATGAAACAGGAGACCGGAACTTTCGGGGCGACGAAGCTTAGATAGAGCCGCCTTTGGCTGGTGCTGCGGCTGCGGCCGCCATGCGGCGTTGTTTCATTTGGTGCCACACATCGACAGCCAGCGGGGCAAACGTAAGGACCTGGGCGATCCGGTTATTTAAAGGAAGGTTAACCTCCTCTTTCACTTTGGCCCGAATCGTCTTCGCAACAACCGACGATGCTTGTTTGACCGAGGAAGTAATATCCTCCACAACCTCTCCCACGTTCTTCACGGAATCGAAGGTCGGTTCCAGTGAATGCAGCTTGTCCAATACATCGACGGTAACTTGATTCGTATGCTGCAGCAAATGGGAGGCTTCCTTAGAGATCCCCTTGATCTCCCCCTGCAGCTCGCGAATCGTTGTGTTCGTCTGCTTCAGAAGGTCCGACATGGAACGCAGGGTGACAATGAGAAAAGCTACCAACACGACGAAGGCGACCGCGATTAATGCAACGCTAAACTGAACAATCATACGTGGCTTCCCCCTTTTAAAAAGAGTCCATAGGATGGTCATGCTTATGCGGTATTTACCCCGACAAAATCAATTTGAAACGGTGATTCACCTGTTCCCGTCCAGGGTAATACATGGCACCACGGTATCCTAATGAAGCTCAAAGCAAAGGAGCGATTCACATGAATCAAAATATGGATATTGAGAAAAAAAGCGTCGAACACAAATACGATAAGGGGCTCGTAGCCTCTACCTTCATCCGGTACGCAGCCTACATCATTATTTTCTTCGGGTTTCTTTACTTCATGGTACGTTACGTATTCCCGAAGTTTTAAATGGATGGGGTACAACAGCATACAAACCAGCAAAAGACTTCATCCTGCCGATGATTTCAAGTGAATCGCCGGCGGATGAGGTCTCTTTTTTGCAATCAGCCCTGAGAGTCTGACCAACCTTCAAAGCGGTCGCCCTTCCTGTACCGGCCCATGGAGGCTGAGCCATACGAGCCTGGATGCAGCGGAGTTGGACGTATGTCGGAGGCGCACTGCTTGAGACTTCAACGGAGCCTGAAAGCTGAGTCAATATTGCTGCAGATCAGGGCCGCAGGTGCTGCGGGTAGGAAGAGGGCTGCCGATACGGATTCGGCGCTTGTACGTGGCGGTTGTTGACAGGCTGATTCGCATACACACGGTTCGGCTGTGGATTCGGGTAGGCCTGAACCGGCTGCCGGTTAGGGTAGGACTGATTGGGTTGTTGATTGGGCTGTGGATTGGGTTGCAAATTAGGCTGCAGATTGAGCTGCTGAACGGGTTGTTGGTTTGGTTGCAGATGGAACTGTTGATTAGGCTGCAGGTTTGAATACGATGGGTTCGGATACGGCTTACTTGCAGCAGCACCTTGGACCATGTCGGATTTGCAGTCGCTTGGCGGGCCAATGAAGGTAGTCTTCTGAAGCGGCGCAAGCGCGTCTTTGATTTTGGCCTCATTCAGGCAGTAGGTATGAGCGAGAACCTGGGGAGGCGTTAATCTCAGAATATCGGATCCGAGAATGACTTCCGGAATTGGCGCATCGAAGATGGCCAGCAGGTGCGTACTGTCAACAGTGGCCACCTCATAATGCCACCAGCCCTGGGGGACATTCGCAACTTGCCCCGGACTGATGGGATAATGCAGCAGCTCGTTCGTAAACGGATTGATCAAGGAAACTACAGCCGCACCGGTGATGCAGTACACCAGCTCCGCTGCATTCTGGTGATAGTGAGGCTCAACTACATTGCCTGCGCTTAAAAAAATATCGAGCAAAGAATTATTGCCGAGCGTGTTTAATTGCTTGATGGACAAAGCATTAATGTAGTTTTTGGCGTCTTTTCTAAACAGCGTATTGTTGCTTAAGTCGTAAAAAAATTGCGTATTCGGGGAGGTATAATCCATGTAGGAAATCATTGGAGCTCACTACCTTTCACATTCACATTAGAGGTTCATGCCGCTAAGCTTTACGTGGGTAACATATGCATCCGCCCAGAAAGATGTGAATGCTCCTCTGCCGTTCAGGCTCTTTATATTCATCCCTAGGCGAATTACCGGCGGCGGCCAAACCAAAAAAACGCCCCACTCACCTCTTTCGCGGTTTGGAAGGCGTCTTCGCTCCATACAGATGTCTTGCTCTGTCAGGAAATGCACCTCGGTGCGGAGCCTGCCGGTTTATTCTGCCGTAGCATGAAAATAATGAATGCTTGTGATTTCCCCCGTATCCGGATCAAGAAACAGCTTGAGCGCATTGCTGCGATTTTTGTACACGATACCGTCCTCACTAATGAAATATGGCGTACCGAGCTGTTCCTTCAGCTTGGCAAGCTCGATCGGCAGTACCTGCCCGTCGATCTCTATCTTCCCCGCCGCGGCAGAAACGATAACATACTGGATGGAGCCGTCTACCATGCCGATGCTGCAGTCCTCATACGAGTACACCTTGGACAAGCGAAGCACATCATCCCGCTGGATGGAGAGCGGCTCTCCTTTGATTTCATACATTGTTTTTAAATCATCTGCTAACGACAGCCCATTAACCGTCGTCAGCTTGAAACGCGACTCTACGCCTGAAGGCGGGCTCTGTCCGCCCGATTGCGGAACCGCAGGGGCCGCCTGGATATTCGCTGTAGTTATTCCTGCGTCGGCTTGTGAATGCGTGGCAGCCAAGGAAGCATACTGCGGCGGCTCGGCCGAAGTCTCGGATACTGCGGCTGCAGCGGCCGGAGCCGGTCGAAGTGCAGCAGGCTCTTTATATATTTCATGAAAAGCCCATACGTCAACAGATATAAACAATGCTGCCAGAAGCGCCAACCAAGGTAACCTTTTCATGTTCCATCCCCTCCTTACGATGACTTACTGCAAGTCTCGAACGGGTTGCAGCCTCCTAGCATACCCCCAGCGCATCCTGCCGGACGACTGATTGGTACCTGCCTGCAGGTTTACATGGCTTCTTAATATATGATTACACGATAGGCATGACGTTGAAACATAAAGGAGATGAATTATAAAGCAGATGAAATATAACGGTGTACAAGCAAAGAAACGGCCGTACATTCGTCATACAGCGCAGAAGCCAAAGGTTATAAGCTTATCATTTTAAGCGTATATCCGAATTCTACGGGTATTTAGGCAACCTTTAAGCCAATCTTCAGGCGGATTTAAGGATCTTTCTTTATACTGACGTTACCTTTTCGAAGCATGGACAAGAGAAGGGACAGACGAAGGATCAGATCAGGAGGATGGATGAGATATGGATTATAAAAAAGTGGGCGCAGCCGGTGTGCTGCTGACTTTACTGCTAAGCGGCTGCGGAACGCAGGCGGCAACGCAGGATACGGCGAAGCAGGCGAACGCGGCACAGAGCACAGCCTCTCAAGATACAGCGAAACAGGATGTATCCCAAGCAGCAAAGCAGGAAAAACCGGCACAAATGAACGAGAAGGAACGGGAAATGAGCTTTACCTTCCAATCGTTGCTTATGATGGATAAGGCGGACGGGTTGGCCATTACGAAGGATCAGGCAGCATCCATGCTGACTGTCGTGCAGGACAGCATCACCAAAGGCGAGCTGACGAGCGACGCACAGACGAAGCTTACTGAGAAGCTTACAGCCGAGCAGAAAAAATATATGGAGGATTCCGCCGCCAAAATGAAAGAGCGGATGAGCAATATGAAGCCTGGTGAGGGAGCCGGGGGAGCACAGCGTCAAGGACAAGGACAGAGGCAAGCAGCGGGAGATGGCAGTGCCACCGCCACACCGAAAGCTTCGACCGACGCTAACGGTGCGGCAGCCGGCGGCCAGCAAGCCCAGGGCGCTACAGGAAGCCAACCCGGTTCAGCCGATGGCAGCAAGCCGCAGGATGGGAAAGGCGGACAAGGGGCTCGAGGCGGTAAAAATGCAGGCCAGCAGCTTGTGGAGCTGCTTCAATCCAAAACCAAGTAAGCCCCTTACATATCGGCGGCATACACGAAAAAACAACAAAGCAACCGGGCCGGGTTCTCCCCCATGTCCTCGGTTGCTTTTCAATTGCATGGCATTAAATTCATACAACTCCAGACTGGGCATTCAAGGTAAACAAGAACCTCGCCCCGGGACCGTAAGTTGGATCCAGCCGGATCGTCCCGCCCAAATGCTCGGTCAAGCTTTTACAGATGGCCAGCCCCAGGCCTGTGCCCCCGTATTTACGCGTGGTAGAGGAATCCAGCTGGGAAAAAGGCTTGAACAGCACGCCCCGCTTCGACTCGGGAATGCCGATTCCCGTATCCTCCACCCTAAATTCAAGCTCAAGCCGCTCCTCCATCCGATTCACCAGCTTCACCTCCAAATGAACCTTTCCCTGCTGGGTAAATTTAATCGCATTGCCTATTAAATTCGCCAATATCCGCCTTAAGCGAACCTCATCCGAGATCAGCCATTCGGGAACGGCCTCGTCAATGCTCAGATGGACGTCCAGCGATTTCTTGCGTGCATCCTGGTGAAATAACTCCTTCACATCCTCCAGACACGAGCGCAAATGAAACAGCTCCTGCTGCACCTGTATTTTGCCCGACTCAATCTTGGACAAATCCAGAATATCGTTCAAAATGGTCAGCAGCGACGAGCCGCTTTTACGGATCGTTTCTGTAAATTCCCGCTGTTCTTCTGTCAGCGCCGTATCCAGCAGCAAATCCGCCATAGCCAGCACCCCGTTCAGCGGCGTCCGAATTTCATGGCTCATGATTGCGAGAAATTCGCTTTTGGCCCGGGCTGCTTGCTCGGCCGCCTCCTTTGCCAGCTGAAGCTCCTGCTTCCTTTGGTTTAACAGCGCCGTTTGCTGCTGCAGCTTTTGCTGCGTCACATAAATATGAACGAAGCCTTCGATTTTGGATTTGAGCACATGCGGTACAATCGGCTTTACCATATAATCAATTGCGCCGACGGAATAGGCCGTGCAGGATTGATCCTGCTCCCCATAGGCGGCAGCCGTCACAAAAATAATCGGAACCGCCTTCGTTTTCTCCCGGGACTTGATCCATTTGGCCGTCTCGAACCCGTTCATGCCGGGCATCTGAACATCCAGCACGATCACTGCGAATTCATAGGTCAGCAAGCAGCGAAGCGCCTCTTCCCCGGAATGCGCTTTGATCAAACAGTACTCCTCATTACCGAGTATGGCTTCCAGCGCCAGCAAATTTTCAGGTTGATCATCTACCAACAGGATGTGTATAGACTCCTTCAACTTCATAGCGTCCTTGCTCCATTTCTGTTCATTGGATGCCCTTACCGCTCTTATTGCGTCCGCACCATAACCATGCAAATATCGTCCTCCTGCACATCCCGGATTTCGGGTGGAAGCAGCTGGTCTATAATGCAGCCTAAATCTTGATCATAGCAAGTCCGAAGGCCTGTGATCAGCTGCTCTGTCTCATCCTGTCCTTCTTCCTCGATCGCCTCCAGCAGCCCGTCGGTATACAGAAACAGCCGGATCGGTTCCTCGTAGGCGGCCACACCCTTGATAATTTCCATCTGGTCGAAAAATCCGACCGCAGCACAGCTGCGATTTAATAACACAACCGGCTTACCTGCCTCAAACAGCATGCCGGGCGGATGTCCGGCGTTCACATATTCTATCGTTTTCCGTTGCGTATCCACCAGCAAATAAATGGCCGTAAAATAATAATTAATCGCATCGTCCCGGCGGTTCAGCTGGTTCATATACCGGTTCAGCTCGGCGATGACCAGCTCCGGCGAGACATACCGGGTAATCGTATCCTGCATAACGGAGGAAATAAACATGCACACCAGCGAGGAAGAAATGCCATGACCCATCATATCCAGCAAAATAATGCCATATCGATGCTCATCGATCCGGTACCAAGAATACAGGTCGCCGGCCAGCTCGGACGACGGGTGGTACGATGCGCTGATTTCAACGCAGTTGTCATGAATGGGCGCACTCAGCACACTTCGCTGTACCTGCTTTGCCAGCTCCAGCTCCCGCCCGATTCTGGCCTCGTTCTCTTTATGCCAGTCCTTCTCGTATTTCAACCGCAGCGCCACACGAATACGCGCGATCAGCTCTACCTTATTGACCGGCTTCATCACGTAGTCAATAGCTCCCGCTTCCAACGCCTCCGCCAGCAAGTTGGAGTCGCCGACAGCCGTTACCACGATAATTGGAATATCTTTGAGTTCGTCCTGCTCCTGTAACAAACGGCATGCTTCCAAACCATCCATTTCAGGCATCATCATATCCATTAGAATCAGGTCTACCGGGACCTGGGGTCCCGCATCTTTTCCAACGCTCAACAGTTCCATGAGCTCTAGTGCAGAGGACAGCTTGATGAAATGCGAATAGCCCGCATTCTGCAATATTTTCTCAATTACCATTAAATTTACCGGATTGTCATCCACAATTACGATGTTCATCGGATATCCCCTAACTTTTTGCTTCCTCTCATTATAGCTTTCTTCTCACTATTATGTAACCTTATAGGGCCCCTGTTGAATCAACACCCATTGTTTCAGGCGCCGGACAAGCGGTTAATAAAGGGCATGCCAGTAAGGCAAAGCGCAGTACCTACAAGGAACTGATGCTGACAATGGCCCAAAAGCTTCCGGAAGCACGCTTTCGCACAAGCCTCGCCAGCTCAGCAGCTCAAAACTCAGCGGAATGCTTACCTAGTAAGTTTTCTGCGAAAATTCAGCGGATGCTTACGTAGTAAGTTTTCTGCGAAAACTCTTAGGAGGGATACCCATGGAAAGCAAAGTGAAATTGGTAACTCGTGAAGAGCAGGCAATCGAGGAGATTCGAGCGTTCCGTCGAGAAGGATATGCATTGGAGGAAATATACGTTCTCGCCCATGATGATAAAACTGTAGACGGGCTGGCCAGCCTGACGGACACGAACAAGATCGGCTTGTATGAGGAAGGCATCGCCAACACGTTCGCCAACCTGTTCCGCTCCAGAGGTGATCAGCTCAGGTCTAAAATGACATCGCTCGGACTATCCGAGACGGAAGCCGAGCATTACGAGAAAGAGCTGGATCAAGGAAAAATTATGGTGATGGTCTGGTTCGACGAAACCGACTCCGGCTCCATGGAGGCCCATCGCAGAGTCCGTCGACGTGACGACTATGTCGTACCGTCAACCGGCATTTACATGGCCGACCGACATGGACCGAACGGGATCGTCTAAGCCGGCCCGCCTGTCGGCACACCACTAAGCAAGCGCTTACGAAGCCAAGTTTGCTTCACAAACAAAGTTGATGCTTACGAAGCCAGTTTTGCTTCTCAAAACTTTTAGGAGGTGGCACCTATGTTAAACTGGGCACTTATTTTTCTGGTCGTAGCCATTATTGCAGGGGTATTGGGCTTCTTCGGACTCGCCGCCACAGCGGCGGGGATCGCCAAAGTGTTGTTCGTCGTCTTCCTCATCTTATTCGTCGTTTCGCTCTTGATGGGTCGAAGAAAATCCGTATAACAGCATGCTAATGAACAACGATCATGCTGCAAAAAACGCAAGAACGGGGTCAGCAGCACACCCGTCCTTGCGTTTTTTATCCTATCGTCAGGAAATCCCTTTCCCCCCGACTGGAGTCAGCGTATGAATCCGCTCCACTCCAGCGATAAGCGGCATCGCCCGACCAATGAGCGCCGCAGCCCCTTCCAGCGACAGTGAAGCCTGATGTGCCCCGGCACTGCTCCATACCTCGTAGACCCACACGGACTCCGGCTCGTTGTCGGATACATTCACACTATAAATCTCGCAATCCGTCACCTGCTCCATCGAAGCCGCCGCTTCCAGCAAAATCCCGACCAACTCATCGCGCTTGCCTTCTTTGGTCATAAATTTATTGTACAAACCGAATTTGGACATTGGACACCCACCCTTCCTTTTTATCCCATTCCCCTTATTATAACATACATACGTTCGCATACCACCCAAACTTAACCTGCCACAAACCAGGTTAGTCACGGAACAACAAAGGATGCGCTTAGCTTAACATAGGAACTCTTTGGGAAAATGCTCCTAAGGACGAAGCCCGGCAGATGCCGGCAAGCGCGTATAAGCTATTTTTCCCGCTGCACCAGAAACCCGAACGTTTCGCCTGTAGAGGAAGAACAGCCTTCAAGCGAATACATCGTCCCGTTCGCCTCTTGCTTCTTCTCGATGCTTTGGCATGTGGCGGATGCTTTACCCTTGCCTTGTCCGGCGAACGTGTCCATCGAGTTGTCGAACTCGTACTTGATTCTCCCGTTATCGTAGGCAAGGTCATAAATGATCGGATCGCCCTCAATCGTGTATCGAGTAATCCGTACCTTCCCTGCTTTCTTGCCTTCGACATCCTTCACAAACTGGTCCCATCGCTCTAAATTCGTGTATTTCCCGTGAACGTCCACCACATCTCCCTGCCCTATCGCCTTTTCCGAGGGGTAACTTGCTTTCGGCGGCAGCGAAGCACGCCCCCCGTTCGGTGACAGATCGGCTTTCTGGCACGCCGTCAAGGCTAACATAAACAGAATGGCAGCCACCATTCTTGTTACTCCATTTTTCATGAGAGTCTCCCCCTTTGCCATCTTAAACGCAGCCGATCGGTTAAAAGTCTCCGTACCGCTATTTGTATGACGCCCCTAAGAATAACCGCAACGTAAAAGAAAGACAAGCCCAAAGGGCTTGCCTGATGATTCAGAATGAATTTGGGTACTTTATGGTGAAGGCCGCACCCTCTACAGGTTGACAACATGACCGAGCAGCCTTCTATGCCGGTTCAGACTTTTGCCCGGAAAGCACTTATGGCTGGGGTGCATCCGTTTTGTGCAGTTCTTTCCATACTCGTAGCAAGGCAACCGCCGCTTCCGCTCTCGTCGCCTGACCATCCGCAGCGAAATTCCCGCCCGCACGGCCATTCAGGACATTCTGCGTATTAGCGGCCTTGACTTCAGACCTGGCCCATTCAGGAATCGCTGCATCATCCTTAAATATCGTTGGGCCGGGCTCCGCTTTCCATTGAAAGGATTTGGACAGCAAAACCGCCATTTCGGCACGGCTAATTTCATTATTTGGCCGGAAGGCCCCGTCAGGGTACCCTTCAATGATGCCGACTGCCGTTCCTTTGTGGACGGCCTCTTTTGACCACTCAGGCAGCAACTCTTGATCCTTGAATACTGGAACGCCCGCCGAGAGGGCTTGCGTATCTACAATATGTACGCGCAGCAGCAGTGTCACAAATTCGGCTCGCGTAATTTTATTGTCAGGCACAAAATGGGCAGCATCGTATCCCTGTACAATTTGATGCGTATACGCCTCGCAAACCTCGGATTCAGACCAGTGACCGATCAAATCGATAAAAGGACAACCATTCCCGTTTCCGGGGCGGATTACGTTCCGATGCAAGTTCAATGTATACGTTTGTTTTAGGCCGCCTGGCGAAGAAAGCTCAATCGCAAAAATATTGTGGCCTTCGGTCAGCTTTACTTTGCTTATCCCGTTCCACTCTTCACCATTAAGCTTGAAGGTAAGACTGGCGCTCGAACGCTCCCCGCGGATTTCCGCCTCCTCTTCGTTGACTTCGGCGCGGTAAACATAAATTGTCTGTGAAAAGACAGGCGTCAACGCAAGCTCCTTGCCTCCTGCTGCAGCCGATAACCGGATTAACGCCGGCTTCTCCTCCGATGCCGGTGCAGCTGGAGAAGAGGATGACGATGAAGAAGAGGATGAATCATCATCAGACGATGAAACAGGTATCGTCACGGTAAAGCTAACCGTATTGGAATCGGCACTCACATTGCCCACAGCATCCGCTGCAGCTGCAGCTGCAGTATGCGGGCCTCCCGCTAATGGAGTAACCGGCGTAAATAGCCAGCTGCCCGTACCATCTGCTGTCGATGTTCCCGCCGCGACTCCGTCCACCTTGACCGTTACCACACTATTTGCTTCAGCTGTTCCCGAGATCGCAGGCGTCGAGTCATTCGTTGCCGAGCCGTTCGCCGGGACTGTAATGACCGGGACCCCCGGGGCTGTCGTATCGACAGTAAAGGTTATGCTGTTGGAATTTGCACTCGGGTTGCCTACAGCATCTGCTGCAGCCGCAATTGCAGTATGCGGACCGTCCGCCAGCGGAGCAACCAGCGTGAATACCCAATTGCCCGTTCCGTCCGCTGCCGGTGTTCCGACTGCGGCTCCGTCCACCTTGACCGTTACCACGCTATTTGCTTCAGCTGTTCCCGAGATCGTTGGCGTTGAATCGTTCGTCACCGAGCCATTCGCCGGATTTGTGATAACCGGGGCCGCAGGCGCTGCCACATCCACTGTGAAGGTGACCGGGGCGGAAACCGGACTCATATTGCCTGCGGCATCTGCTGCCGTTGCGTTTGAACTATGCAGGCCGTCTGCCAAAGGAGCAACCAGCGTGATCAACCAACTTCCTGTACCGTCTGCTGCCACCGTCCCCACTGCGGCTCCATCTACCTTCACGGACACGGCGCTGTTTGCTTCCGCCGTCCCCGATATCGTCGGTGTCGAGTCGTTCGTCGTCGAACCGTCCACCGGCACGGTAACAACCGGAGCGGCTGGAGCTGTCGTATCGACCGTAAAAGTGACCGGGGTAGAATTCGGACTTATATTGCCTAAGGCATCTGCTGCCGTTGCGATTGAAGCATGAGGTCCGTCTGTTAATGCAGCAGCCAACGTGAACGACCAGTTACCCGATGCATCCGCTGCCACCGTTCCCACTGCGGTTCCGTCTACCTTCACGGACACGGTGCTGTTTACTTCCGCCGTCCCCGAGATCGTCGGCGTCGAGTCGTTCGTCGTCGAACCGTTCGCCGGCGCCGTAATAACCGGAGCTGCCGGAGCTGTCGTATCGACGGTAAAGGTAACGGTGTTGGAATTGGGACTCATATTGCCTGCGGCATCGGATGCAGCCGCAAGTGAAGTATGGGGGCCGTCTGCTAATGGAGCAGCCAACGTGAGCGACCAGTTGCCCGATGCATCCGCTGCCACCGTCCCCACTGCGGCTCCGTCTACCTTCACGGACACGGTGATGTTTGCTTCTGCCGTCCCCGATATCGTCGGTGTCGAGTCGTTCGTCGTGGAACCGTCCACCGGCACGGTAACAACCGGAGCGGCTGGAGCTATCGTATCGACGGTAAAGGTGACCGGGGTGGAATTCGGACTTATATTGCCTACGGCATCTGTTGCCGTTGCGATTGAAGCATGGGAGCCATCTGCTAATGCGGCGACCAACGTGAACGACCAGTTGCCCGATGCATCCGCTGCCACCGTCCCCACTGCGGCTCCGTCCACCTTCACGGACACGGTACTGCTCGCTTCCGCCGTCCCCAAGATCGTCGGCGTCGAGTCGTTCGTCGTCGAACCGTTCGCCGGTGCTGTTACTACTGGCGCAACCGGAGCTGTCGTATCGACGGTAAAGGTAACGGTGTTGGAATTGGGACTCATATTGCCTACGGCATCTGCTGCCGTTGCGATTGAAGCATGGGGGCCATCTGCTAATGCGGCGGCCAACGTGAGCGACCAATTGCCCGATGCATCCGCTGCCACCGTCCCCACTGCGGCTCCGTCTACCTTCACGGACACGGTGCTATTTGCTTCCGCCGTCCCCGTGATCGTCGGCTTCGAGTCGTTCGTCTTTGAACCGTTCGCCGGTGCTGTTACTACTGGCGCAGCGGGAGCTGTTGCATCGACGGTAAAGGTAACGGTGTTGGAATTGGGACTCATATTACCTACGGCGTCGGATGCAGACGCAAGTGAAGTATGGGATCCGTCTGCTAATGAGACAACCAACGTGAACGACCAGTTGCCCGATGCATCCGCTGTCGCCGTCCCCACTGCGGCTCCGTCCACCTTCACGGACACGGTGCTATTTGCTTCCGCCATCCCCGATATCGTCGGCGTCGAGTCGTTCGTCGTCGAACCGTTCGCCGGTGCTATTACTACTGGCGCAGCGGGAGCTGTTGTATCTACGGTAAAGGTAACGGTGTTGGAATTGGGACTCATATTACCTGCAGCATCGGATGCAGCCGCAAGTGAAGTATGGGGTCCGTCTGCTAATGAGGCAGCCAACGTGAACGACCAATTGCCGGCCGCATCCGCTGTCACCATTCCCACTGCGGTTCCATCCACCTTGACCGACACCATGCTGGCGGGTTCCGCCGTTCCCGTTATCGTCGGTGTAGTATTGTTCGTCTTTGAGCCGTTCGGCGGCGCGACTACGACCGGGACCGCAGGAGGAGTCAGGTCTATCGTCCAGGAATAGAATGCCGGCGAGGGATCTAAAGCAGCCCCGTCCCAAGCTCGTACCCCGAAATTGTGGCTCCCCTCTGCCAATCCGATGAGACTTATCGGAGATGTACATGGAGTATACGCCGCTCCATCCAAGCTGCATTCGAAGCTCACACCGGTATCGGTCATAAATTGGAACAATGCGGTTGAGTTATTCGATAGAAGCGGTGGAACCGAAGTAATACTCGTCTGCGGCGCCGCAAACACGGTTAACGGAACCGCGATAACCGTCCCCAAACTAAAAATAACCAGCATGAACAGATTTGTAATTTTCCTTTTTATACCCAACGTCTTCACTTCCTCCTTATATCTCCCATTGATATTTCCCATGAATCATACTAGCAAAGTCTGGTAGAGAATACGATAGTTTCCTTGATAGATTAACTAAAAAACATCAAGACGGGTTTCACACCTTTTATCGGATTTTTAGAAGCTCATTTTTAGAGAGACGCAAAGAGGCCGCCCCAAAAGCCATAGCTTTTGGAACAGCCCCTCTAGTACAATATGGAACTTAATTACTCTGCCACTGCTCTCCAACGGTTGGAGCCAGCTTAGCCGCGTGACTACGGGATGCTTCTTCTATATCCCCATAAGCCCAATGGCTCACCGGAACATCATCCCATGTTGGGGCAGGTGTACCGGTCAATGGTCCCCGATTCATCAATCGGTTTAACCACGTCACCACTTCCGCCCGGCTCACATTCGTATTCGGGTGAAAGAGTCCATCCTCATAGCCGTGCACGAAGCCTGAATCCGCTAGAGCAGCAATTTCCGCCTCAGCCCAATGTCCCTGTACATCCGCGAATGCAGGTATAGAACCTCCTTTAAGCTGCTTCCAACGAACTGCCAATACAGCAAACTCCGCCCGGGTCAGCGGTCGATCCGGTTCAAACTTCCCTTCGTCAGTGCCGAGCATAATTCCTTTTGCGTGAAGCCCTTCAATTGCGGAATATGCCCAATGCGTCCGAGTGACATCCACATAGCTTTCCTTCTCCGATATTGGTTCCTGAGACGGATCAATTGAAATTAGACGCCATAGGACAGCAGCGAGCTCAGCCCGCGTGGCGGATTGCTCCGGATGGAATTTATGATCAGAGAAGCCATTCATGTAAGCTGTATGTTTTACCAAGTGTACTTCATTTACTTTAGGTTCCTCCGGCGTCACCACAGGCGTTTGTACTGCCTCTCCATTTCCTGTAGTACTAGAGGAGTGACGCTTTGTGCCCGTACCTGAGGACGTGGGATTATCCAGCGCAAGCACCGTAAAGGTACTGAATTTTTGAATGATGACCGAAAGCCCCGTAATCTTTCCTGAAGCATCTTTCTCTACTGTTCCCCGCTTGAACTCTTTCTCCCCGTCACTATGCTCAATGTAGATATACAAAGAGCTGAGATAAGCCGCCTGCGCATCGGCATTCGATGGTGCGTTCAATTTGGATAACGGGAAAATCAACTTCGTTTCATGATTGGCAGGGTAGTTCGTTTCAATCGTCATCGGAGTTCCTACTTGTTTTACGATGCGATTGCCCGCCTCCTGCTTGACGAGATTATCCGCCGCAGCCCGCTGTATCCATTGTTGCGCATCCTGTGGATGACGAACGGGAACAAAATGAAAAAAGAGGTCATTCCCTTCTGCTTTTAAAGCTTCCAATGTGTTCTTAGGAAGAACGATGCTGGCTTCCTCGGTTTCAATGGCATAATCCACTATATTGGCAAAAAGGGAGTATGCTTCTGAAGATATCCCGAAAGCTACTTGATCCGCAGCATCATTAGGCACTTCCTCCACAACCAGACGCACAATGGATTTATTGTGTGCTGCAGCTTGGCCCAATGCAGTTTGAGCTTGGGCAGCATCGATATCTACCTTATCTACCTTGGTTCCATCCGACATCGTTTTCCTTGTGACAACCGTCTGATCTACAGCCGTTCCGTCTTCACCTACTCGAACCGGTGCCATACGGTTTATTTCTTGAGCGACCTGGACGGACCCTTTTTTCACAACCAGAAGAAAGGTACGTTGTCCCTGGAATCCCGCTTTATTGACCACGGCCGTCAAAATAATATTTTCGTCCTTACTTGCCGGACGATTCACCTGACCGGAAGCAGTAACAAACTGTGGATTGCTTGACTGCCATGTTACAGCCACATTGTGAACCTGATTGGCTAGTGTTACTGACTTGGTTACACTTTCCCAGCTGTCTCCAGGGGCATACCCGATACGCAAGGTGCTTAATGTCTCTTTCACCTCATCCTCAACATCTTCACGATGAACTAACAGCTGATAGCTCGTTTGCGTATGCTGGTCCTGTGCAGTAACCGTTAGGGTAAACAAATTGTCTCCCACAGCAATTGGCATTGTGACCACGTAAGACGAACCGGTTTTCTCCGCATACGTAGCCCCGCTCACGGATAAAGTGGAATCGGCATCATAGACCGATGCGGTTACGGTTACCTTAGTTACATCATAAGCCACTTGCACTTCATAGCTTTGTACTTCCTTCTGGAAAGCGGGCTGCAGATTCCCCTCGGAAACCGTTAATGCCGCTAATCGTGCAGTAGAGTTCAGTGCAGCCGCTTGGACCGTCACCTGAACGGATGCCTGTTTGTTTAAGGTATTCGTCACATTCGCAGGAAGGTTGATCAACGTGCCTGTTACCTGGAACGTCTGCTCCTGTTTGCCTGACGGATCGTAGCTTACGCTTGAATCCAGCGTCCATTCCACTCCCGCCAGAGCCTTGCTATTGTCGTCCAGTGTCACTTCCACTTGCTGCGGCAAGCCCAGCGCTCCGGCTGTTTTGGCCGCTCCATGGACTACGTTCGTTACAGCTGGAAGTACAGCAACATCCTTAATATTATATGTAGTCTTAATATTTGCATCGTTAACTGCATATTCAGCCCATGCGATAATTCGATTCTGATCGTCCACTTGGGCGACATAAATATACTGTCCCGAATGAACGGACACATGCGTCATAGACGTCAATGCATTCGTGTAATTTTGAGCCGAATCTCCTTGATTAGGCCTTGGGACAACAGAGGGGGAAACTATATATTTCCAGTTTCCAGTCGCAAGCCCCGACGGCATGCTTGTACCCCCAATTTCACCCGGCACCCAGGTTAAACCCTGGATATCCGATGCCTTAAGAATCCCAATGTACCCTTGGTCACCTACCGTAACAAATCTTCCAACTGCATTGACGTACACAACCGCACGTAAATCTGCTTTCTCATCGGAAGGCTCTTGAATGTACGCCATATCTACGTTAGGGTCTTCAAACTCGTAATTTGAACCATTCTTTACAAGGTTAAACTTGACTGTGGCTCCCTTACCCCCCACGGCAACAAATCGATCTTGTCCGTAAGCTAAGCCGTACAAAGGCTCCGTTGTGCTTCTATAGGAATTGGTCAGATTGGCTTGTCCTCCTGCCGCAAAATCTCCCCCAATAGACAACACTTGTTGAGCATCTTCTAAAAAGTAGCCATGATATGCATCTGAAAAAGTACCCGTAGCACTCCAATGAATCCCATCTTCCGATATGTACTCGCTGGCAAATCCCTCAATCGTAAAATGATTGCCGTTAAATGTGATTCCACGCAATGCTGCTTCAGGAGGAGTATCACTTAGTAAATCGAAGGAATGATCCGTCCAATTCACCCCATCATCCGAAGTAAACAGTGAGGAGAACCCGTCTCCATCTACACCTACGGCTACAAATTTATTGGCACCAAATGCTATGCCCTGGAACATGGGCTCATTATTCGTTAACTGCTTGCCGGTCCAATCGGTCCCATTGGCGGAGGTTAAGACCGTCCCCTGCTCCCCTACAGCAACGAATTTACCATTTCCGTACGTCACACCATTCAATTGTTTATCCGTTACAGGGGTTCCCTTGACCCAGTGAACCGCATCAGCAGAGCTTAGAACGGCCCCTTCGGAGCCTACGGCTATGTACAGTCCTTTTTCTTCTGAATAGATGATTCCTCTTAAATTATTTGTCACTTGCCCAACTGCCTGCTGCTCCCATACGGAAGCTGGAACGACCGGATTACCTGCACCCGCCTGCACTCTCTCTAGGAACAATGGCTGAACTAACAATACGACAATCGTCATAAGAAGTAGTTTCGATACAACTTTATGCATACGGCACCTCGTTTGGTAGGTTAGAGACAGGAGCGCGCTCCTATCTCTGTTAACTAAGTTACAACAGCTTTCATTACATTCATTCCACTACAGTGAGTGGGAACCCAAATATTGGAAAGTCCCCTTAGGATAAGTTACCCATTCCCCTTGACCGGTAAAGGCTTTGGACCCTGTATAAATTCCCTGCTTGCGCACAATCGTCCCTCCGGTTGGCATGAATGAATCATGGGAACTCGGGTCTCCCAGGACATCAATGATTTGACCGTCTTTTTTCAGCACCAGAGCGACGGTATTATACTCCGTCGGATTATACAAGTCTAATTCGTCGTTATAATAAGAAATGTTGGTAATATCAAATACATCATAAAAAATGGAATCTATGAAGATATAAGGCACCTCTGGCCAACTGTCAAACAGAGTTTTGGATGTGACCTTCATCGTATTGGTCTTTGTCATCCATTGATATACCTCAATCTGATAGCCTACAGCCTTATGATTGGGATCCCCATCCCCTTTATAGTAAAGCTCGACGGCAATTCGACCGTCTCCCCCATCCAGATACTCACTGAAGAACATTTCCGGAGTACCTTGAGGATCTACGATCACTTGGATGACAACAGCCTTCCCATCCGAACCGATCACCCAAGTATAAGTACCATCATTTACAAGAGAAATGATTTTTCCATTTTTCGTCGTGGGCCCGCTCAATGTTGAGTCCGGGGTTCCTTTATACACTTCAAAGGACGACTGATTCGGGAAAAAAGCAGAGAGATCGTACGAGAAATCGGCCACCCCTTGCTTCGTACGATAAGCAACAAAACCGTTAGCAACTAAAGGTGCGTTGCGGACCGTAAAGGCATAAGACTCCGTGCCTCCATGGCTGTCGTTCGCTGTAACAGTTACTTTAGCACTGCCGGCTTGGATGCCAGGCGATAGGGTGAGCGTGTCCCCGGAAACCGTTGCATTCACAGCGTCTGGCAAATCCGAAGTCACAGTATACTGAAGCGTATCCCCATCTGCATCGCTGAATAATTGCGATAAATCATAGGTACGATCGTTGGTCACAGTTGACGTTAGAACTTGTGTGGAGATCGAACTGACGACTTCCGGATTGTGATTCGTTGCGGAGGCGGATTCAACCGTCACCTGAATCATTCCTGTCGCCGTGCCGCCACGAAGATCGTCCGCACTCACGTTAATTACAGTCTGTCCGACACCGACAGGGCTTAGGGTCAGCTTATTCCCCGTCACCGTCACCGTGGCGATGGATGGGTTTTGCGCAGCTGCACTAACGGTCAACGGATCTCCATCAAGGTCCTGCAGATACGTACTTAAATCCAATTCTTTTGCAGAACTACCGATTTGTAACGTTTGATCCGGAACCGTCTGAAGTTCAGGTTTATGATTCACTGCCGGCGGCGCAGTGACATTCATGACGAACGATGCATCCGCCTTGCCGCCTTTGCCGTCCTCAGCCTTCACTGTGATGTGCGATGTACCGACAGCGAGAGGCGTTACCTCCAGCTTCGTTCCCGTCACCTTCACCGTCGCTACGCTCAAGTCCGACGATACGGCGCTCAGCGTCAAG
>NZ_NMQW01000040.1 GCF_002234615.1 Paenibacillus rigui
CAGTTTTCAAAGGGCAATCTTCTGCGTATCTTGTTGTCTTGCCATTCTCTCGAACAGCAGGAACATCAATTTACCACATTTACTATTCATATTGCAAGTGTTTTTTTCATCTTTATTTTTCAGCAAAACTCAGACGAAGCATTCACTTACTTTCTGCTAGTTACTATCGTAACAGCAGCGAGATTTAATTTAACACATCTACTTTAATAATGCAAGCAATTTGTTTTTTCCATTCAAGGGATGTTCCACGAGCTCAGAAAACCATTTTACTTGTCCCAGCCAATGGCCGGAATAGTAATTTACCACGTATGGTTTCGAAATGCAAGCTTTTATGAATGGAATGTTCATCCACCTGCCAGCTCAACAAAATCTTCATATCTATTTGACTTCTATTTAACACCCGGGACTTACACTTAACGAGGCAGTAGGTTCAGCGCTATACTCTGCCGTCAATGAAATAAGGAGTGAAAGTGATGAGTCTTATAAAAGAAGATCTCGGACTAGCGTCAGCGAAGGCACAAGAGATCCAGCCAGAGAAGGCCAGACGTACCGCCAGCCTTCGAACCTTACATCTAAGAGAGGCATTACTGAGCTATGTCTTTCTCGCACCTTCTCTGCTGCTGTTCGGTGTGTTTCTTTTTTACCCGCTCGTTAAATCGGTTTATCTGAGTCTTCAATTAACGGACCCTCGCGGCCGTGTAGCGGCCTTCGCCGGCCTGGATAATTTCAGCGAGCTGTTCGCATCGGAAAAGTTTTACCAGAGTCTGAAAGTAACGCTTTCGTTCACGCTGCTCACGGTACCGACATGTATCATCCTGGCGCTGCTGCTGGCTGCCTTATCACATAATAAGCTGCGCGGCATGCGGGTGTTTCAATTCATTTTCTCGCTGCCGATCGCTATTTCGGTTGGAACCGGCTCCGTCATTTGGATGATGCTCTATCACCCGAGTGTCGGCATTCTGAATTATTTACTCAGCTTCGTCGGCGCATCCCCTGTTGGGTGGCTGACAGATCCGGCTTGGGCTCTCATCTCGGTCTCCATCATGACCATATGGATGAATCTTGGCTTCAATTATATTGTGCTGCTGAGCGGCTTGCAGGGCGTACCGGAAGATATTTATGACAGTGCCAAAATCGACGGCTCCGGACCTGTACGTACATTCGTCCAGCTGACGCTTCCCTTGATCTCGCCGACCCTCTTTTTCACAGCGATCGTTTCAATCATCGGAGCCTTTCAATCGTTCGGCCAAATTCACATTCTGACCAAAGGCGGGCCGATGAATACGACCGACGTCGTCGTGTACAACATTTATCAGGATGCATTCGTCAATTTCCGCTTCGGGATGGGGAGTGCGCAGGCGCTTGTCCTGTTCGCCATAATTCTAATTCTTACATTGATTCAGTTTAAATTTTTTGAAAAGAAGGTGCACTACCAATGACCTCACGCCTGCAAAGCACCTTGGTCTATATCGTACTTATTGCTGCAGCCGCCTTGGTGCTGTATCCGATTCTGTTCACGGTATCCGCAACGTTCATGACGCCTGCAGAATCGTCGGCTTATCCGCCAAAGCTCGTTCCAAGCGGGCTTTACTGGGACAATTTGCTTAAGGTTATCGGGATGGTGCCTATCTTCAAATTCATCTCGAACAGCTTTCTCATTTCCACCGCCATCATGGTCGGTCAGGTGCTCACGGCTAGCTTGGCGGCTTATGCATTCGCCTTTCTCCGTTTCCCTGGCAAAAGCGTGCTGTTCGCACTATTCTTATCCACCATGATGATTCCATGGGAAGTTACGATGATCCCGAATTATTTGACGGTCAAAAGCTGGGGCTGGCTCGATACGTATCAAGGACTGATCGTCCCCTTTCTTGCTTCGGCGTTCGGTACGCTCCTGCTGCGGCAGTTTTTCCTGCAGCTTCCGTCGGAGCTGTTCGAGGCAGCCAGAATCGATGGATGCGGTCATTGGCGGAGCTTTTTCCGGCTCGTGCTTCCGCTGTCCCGTCCTGCGCTAGCTACGCTGAGCGTATATTCCTTTTTGACCCATTGGAATATGTATTTGTGGCCTCTGCTCATCACGAACGGAGAAAAAATGCGCACGGTGCAAATCGGCATCAGCATGCTGCAGTTTGAAGAAATGACATCCTGGAATCTTGTACTGGCGGGTGTCACGCTCGTTATGCTGCCTTCTCTTCTCCTGCTGGTTCTGGGCATCAAGCAATTGGTACGAGGTATTACGGCAGGGGCCGTGAAGGGCTGAAAGGACTGTAAAAAGGAAATAGTGCCTCCTTTTCGGGAGGCTCTATATATAAAAAACTTTTTTAAAAGGGAGAGAAGTTTCATAATGAAGAACTGGAATAAAAAAAGCCTTATCCTGCTTTGCCTCGCTTTCGTGATGCTGTTTATGGCGGCATGCGGAAACGGCGGAAGCCAGCCTGCAGCAGGCAGCGACAATAAAGATGCAGCGAAGCCCGCAGCAAACAAAGAGCCGGTAAAGGTCGTATGGTGGCACTCGATGAGCGGTGAGCTCGGCAAAGCAGTGGACAAGCTGGTGGCCGATTTCAATGCATCGCAGAAAAATGTCGTTGTTGAAGCGGTTTTTCAAGGCACTTATGATGAGAGCTTGAACAAAATGAAAGCATCGATGGATTCCAAAAGCGGTCCGAGCTTGATTCAGGTTTATGAAATCGGCAGCCGGTTCATGATCGACTCCAAAGCCATTACTCCGATGCAAAAATTTATCGATCAAGATAAATATGACTTGTCCCAGCTCGAAGAGAACATTCTGAACTATTACAAAATTGACGGCAAGCTGAACGCGATGCCTTTCAACACTTCCAATCCGATCCTGTACTACAATAAAGACATGTTCAAAGCAGCCGGTCTGGATCCGGAAAAAGCACCGACAACGTATGAGGAAGTTGCTCAAGCCGCTAAAGCTTTGACGAAGGACGGTAAAGTCGGCGGTTCATTCGCCATTTACGGCTGGTTCATGGAGCAGTTTCTGGCCAATCAAGGTGCGGAGCTGCTGAATAACGGCAACGGACGCAAAGGGCTGGCTACCGAATCCATGGTTAACAGCGATGCGGCTGTAAAAACGTTGACATGGTGGAAGCAAATGGTGGACGATAAAACATCCTTGAACCTCGGACGTAAAACAGACGATACGAAAAAAGCGTTCCTGGCCGGTCAAATCGGCATGACTTTGGATTCTACAGGCTCTTTGCGCGGCATTGTAGACGGCGCCCAAGGCAAGTTCCAGGTCGGAACTGCGTATTTGCCGAAGCCGGCTGATGCAAAGGACGGCGGCGTGATCGTTGGAGGCGCAAGCTTGTACATTCTGAACAACCGCAGCGAAGAAGAGCAAAAGGGCGCTTGGGAATTCATTAAGTTTTTGGCAGAGCCTAAGCAGCAAGCCTACTGGCATGTAAACACAGGCTACTTCCCTATCACGAAAAAAGCTTATGACGAGCAAACCGTGAAAGACAACCTGGCCAAGTACCCTCAGCTGAAAACAGCGGTAGACCAGCTTCACGCTACTAAAGCGAATACGGCAACACAAGGCGCGGTAATGGGTGTATTCCCTGAGGCCCGCCAGTTGACGGAAGGCGCTATTGAAGAAGTATTAAACGGCAAAAAGCAGCCGAAGGAAGCTTTGGACGGCGCCGCGAAGGAAATTACAGCTAAGATCGCTCAGTACAATAAGACGGTAAAATAGTAACATAAACATAGTTCTCCTCCGTGCTGCGCAGCGAATTTTGTGTGGATTCATCCGATTTGCAAAGGAGCAAGCGTAAAATATTTTTTAAGCAAAAGAAGGCGTTTCTAATCCACGCTTGGTGTGGGAGGAGCGCCTTTTTTTTCATGGAGACGCCTTATAAGCTTCTCTCGACTTCTTTCCCATCTTCCTGATAAACCACCCCTAACGGAGCTGGATGCACTGGGGCCTCAGTGGAGCGTCCCTGTACCGGCGTCTGATTGTGCTGCGGACTATCGTGTAAGGCCAACAGCTCTGCAAACCAGGCACGTATGAGCTTTGTGAGTGCATCCGGATTTTTCGTCGGAATCTGATGCTTGGCTCCGGGAATGTAATGCAGTTGGCTGTCCGGAAGCTGTTGGTGCAAAATTCGCGCATAGCGATGAAAACTTCGATCCTTTTCACCGTATACAAGCAGGACTGGAACATGAATATCCCGAAGCCGGCTCGTGCAATGATACTGGCAGCAAGCCTCAAAGTATTGGTGAAGATGAAGCCGGTCGCCAACGACGGCACATCGGAGCAATTCGCGAAAGGTGCGGTTCGTATCCGCATTTCCCCAGGTGATTGCAGCGGTTAACAGCTTGGTCGCCTTCAGCTTGGCAAAGACCGATGCCGCCCAAGCTCTGCCTATATTATACAAATCCGTCATTTCAGACATGGAGCTAATTAGAATTCCTCCGAGAAACCGGTCGGGGTATCGAAGCATGGCCTCCATCGCTACGCTCCCGCCCGTCGAATAGCCGCAAAGATAAGCCTGATCCAGATCAAGATGATCCATGAGGGCTACAATATCTTTTGTAATCAAGGTATAGTCCAATTTAAGGCTGGAGGGCTCGCTTCGTCCATGGCCTCTAACATCGAACGTTATAATACGGCATATAGGTGCAAGCTGCTGCTTTTGATAGTTAAATATTTCTCCTGTTAATAATGGCGGATGAATGCAAATCAGCGGTGTTCCGTCACCGGCCGTCTCATAATGCAGCTTTACCCCGTTCACTTCAGCCATCGGCATGGGCTTTCACCTCGTTTACTGTCATTTCTACCTAGGGTTCCCGATCTCTCAAAGAACATGCGATTCTGACCGATATCTCGGTTCAAAGCATTCCAATGACCGAAATTCAGGTGGTATACTTGTATATAAAAAAACTGGATAACCCTTGTGAAGGAGATTTGTATTGATGCCGTTATCACCCGAGGAGAGAAGCGGCGGCTGGCCGCTGGCAGGCATTCACTTCATCCGCAGCACCCAAGCCGGAAAAGCCCGATGTGAGCCGGGCTGGCACTGGCGCCCCCAGCCTCTGACCGATTACGATCTATGGTATGCCATGTCCGGCAAAGGGCGGATGGTCATCAACGGAGAGAGCTATCCTATTGCCAAAGGCACCTGCTTCCTCGTACGTCCCGGCGATAAGCCGGAGGCGGTACAGGATTTGGAGGACCGGTTGACTGTCATATTTATTCATTTTAGCGCTATCGATTCACTTCAAGGAAATCCGTACGACCCGAAGCTTATGCCGCAAAGGTGTACACGCATTGGCGACACATTCTTTTTTGAGGTGCTGCTTAACCGTCTCCTGCAAACCATTCACGGGGATGGCCCCTGGTACGAGGCTGAATTTCAGCTGCTGCTTTCCCAACTGCTGCTTCATTTATTCAGGGGACAATTGGACGACGATTCGGCTTCCACCGGGAAGCATAAACAGTTAATGAACCGTGTAATCGGTTACATTCGGGAGGATCTCGGCAGACGGATGTCCCACGAGGAAATTGCCGAGCAGGTGCAGCTATCTCCGGAATATTTGAGCATTTTGTTCAAAAAACATACCGGCACGTCCATGAAGGAATATATGACGAAGGCCCGTCTGGAAAGGGCGATGCACCTGCTGATGGAAACGCCGATGAATGTCACGCAGGTATCCGAGGCTTTAGGGTATTCGAATGTGTATTTATTCAGCAAGCAGTTCAAGGAGCATTACGGCTCTCCGCCATCCGTATTCAAATGGAAGTCCCAGCCCTCCGAAGCGCATAAATCACCGAACCCATAAATTTGCATATCGGTTTAAGTATAAAAAATTGCAGGATGCGGCCATTCAGTGAACGCCTTTCTTTCGATACCATAGAGATAGTTAATGAAAGGGAGGCATGCTAACGATGGCAAGTAAAGCCGAGGATAAAGAAGCGCTATACGCCTATAAAACCGAGGAAGAGCAGCAGCTGGCGCGAACGATTGCAGATACGCTGTACCGTTACGATGCAGTGGCGACGGACCGTCTGGCCAAGCTAAGCGAGTTAACGGATGCGCACGTAAAACAGTTTTGGGAGCAAGGGTACCTCGTCGTTGACGAAGTGTTGAACGCGGAGGAAGTCGCCTCAGCGTTGGAAGCATTGATGGACATCCTATACGGACGCTCCCAAGGGTCGAAAATTCAGTTCGTGAAGCCGAGATCCGAGCTTCATTCGGAAGAGGAAATTGAGCTTGCCGCCCGCAAAATCCATGATTATGTCGCGCATGAACCGAGACTTAAAGCGATTGCGGATCATCCGGATGTGATGGCGGCTATGGCCAAGCTGTTCGGTGAAGGCGCCCGTCTTGCCCAGGATCAGGCTATTCTCAAGCCTCCGACCGGTGGAGCGGAAAAGCCATGGCATCAGGACATGGCCTACGGCAACCTCGCCTATGACCAATCCGTCATCGGTCTTTGGCTTGCCTTGGACCCTGCGGAATTAGATAACGGCTGTATGCACGTTATCCCTTATTCACACCGGGAAGGGGCCGTCCCCCATTACGCGGTCCGGGATTGGCAGCTTTGCGATGTAAGCGTTCACGTCGAGCGCGACGTCGCTGTGCCTCTGAAGCCGGGCGGCGCTCTCATCTTCTCCGGACTGCTTCATCATGGGACTCCACCGAATTTCTCGCTTAAGCGCCGCCGTGCCCTGCAGCTGCACTACGCATCAGAGTCGGCCAAAAAGCTGACCCCGCAGGAATACAAGAAAATGTTCACAAACGAGATGACCGGGGCAGAATGTTAACCCTAAGTCATCCACCAAACCCTACAAGCATTCTTCTATAAAATACGAAGAAGCGCCCCTATTCCAGCTTTATGAGGAAGGGGCGCCTTCTTTCGTATTTGAACATGCGCGACAATGGAGCCGCAGCTTATCCAGTGGCCACCCCTTATCGGCGGTGGCTTTTTGTTCTACACCTCTACAATGATCCGGCCCTTGAGCTGGCCGCTCAGGATGGATTCTACGGCCTCCGGCACTTGCTCCAGACTGATCCGACGTGATCCGATACGATCTAGGTGACCCGTTGGCTTCAGGTCCTTTGCCAGCCGCTCCCATAAGGCATAGCGGCGTTCCAGCGGGAAGTATACCGAGTCGATGCCCAGCAGGCTGACGCCCCGCAAAATAAACGGGTGCACCGTCGTCGGAATATCTCCGCCTCCGGTCAGCCCGCTGACGGCCACCGCGCCTCCATATTGAATGGAGGCGAGAATAAACGCAAGCGAGCGGCCCCCGACCGGGTCCACCGCTGCGGCCCACGCTTGCTTCTCCAGCGGCCTGACGGCCTCCCGCTGGAGCTCGCTGCGCGAAAGCACCTCTTGCGCTCCCAGCTCGCGCAAGTAGCTCTGCTCCGCCGCCTTGCCGGTGGAGGCTGCTACGCGGTAGCCTCGCGCCGCGAGCAGCGCAACGGCGAAGCTGCCGACGCCCCCGGTGGCGCCGGTCACCAGCACGGGGCCTTGGCTCGGCTCAAGGCCGTGCCGCTCCAGCGCGTCGATGGACATCGCCGCGGTAAGGCCAGCCGTGCCGACAGCCATCGCCTCGGCAGGTGACAGCTCCGGCGGCAGCGGAACCACCCAATCGGCCGGTACGCGGGCCCATTGGCTGTAGCCGCCGAAGTGCGACACCCCCAGGCCAAAGCCGGTCACGATCACGGCTTGCCCGGGTTGGAACTGCGGAGCTTCGGAGGATATGACCGTGCCGGCCAGATCAATACCCGGAATGTGCGGGTAACGCTGCACAATTCGGCTTTGGGGCTGAACCGCCAAAGCATCCTTGTAGTTCAGGCTCGAATACTGTACCCGGATCAGCACCTCCCCCTCCGGGAGATCCTGCGCATTCATTTCCTTCACGGTGAGCTGAAACCGTTCCCCTGCGGCACCCTGCTCCGCGACCAGCGCGCGAAACGTTGACAGATGTGGAGCCATCTTTTGTCACCCCTTTGGCAGATGGATTGATTAATGATATTAAGGTTACGGTATCCAATTCAATTGGGTGAAGTCTTCGTATTGTCGTCAATCTCCCGCTCCAGCGCATACAGCAACGCTTCCAGTGCCTGCAGCGTCTGCAAATCCGTCACGTCTCCTGCTGCATTCAGCTTTTTGCTGACCATCGGAATCATCAGCGTGGCCCCTTCCGCGATCTTCGCGGTAAGCATCTTTAGTGTAAGCAGCAGCGAGGCATGCGCCTTATCGCCGCCGAGGGGGTTAGGGGAGGCACTGATAGCGGCCGTCGGCTTATCGTAAAATTCGCCTGAGGATACAATCCAATCCAGCGCATTCTTCAAAGAGCCTGGAACCCCATTGGCGTACTCCGGTGTGCAGATTAACACGCCGTCCGCGGCGCGAAGCAGGGAACGCAGTTCTTTTACCGGGGCGGGCTCAGCATCCCCTTCCAAATCCATTTCAGGGTTAAAGTGCGGAAGTGTGCCCATTCCGTTGTACATAGTGAACTCGAACCGATCGTAGCCGATACGGGCAGCCGCCTGCAAAATCGCCGTATTGGACGACTGCTGCCGAAGACTTCCGGAGACCGCCAATATTTTTTTCTTGTTCATTTCCTTCTCTCCCCTATCCTTTTATTGGCTTGCTAAAAAAAATACGCCATCAATAGAGCTGGGTGTTCAATTGAATATTCTCGAGGTTTCCCCGTACGCTCTGCAAAAAAGAGCCGCATACCGTGCCATTCAGGATGCGATGATCGAGCGATAAGCATAAATGAACCATGGATCGAACAGCAATCATTTCATCGAGAACAACCGGCTTATTAACGATGGACTCGAATGTTAGAATCGCTGCCTGGGGCTGGTTCACCGTAGGATAGGAGGAAATCGAGCCGAATGAGCCTGTGTTGTTGACGGTAAAGGTCCCGCCCTGCAAATCTTCCAGCTTCAGTCTGCCTTCACGCGCCTTCCTCGTAACCTTGTCTATTTCAATGGCCAGTCCGGCAATACTCAACCGGTCCGCTTGCTTCAGCACCGGAGCCCATACCGCATGCTCTGTCCCTACAAGCAGCGATAGATTCACGTCTTTTTTTACCATTATTTTATCATTAACGTAGATGGAATTCATCAGTGGATGTTCCTTAATCGCGCATACCACCGCGTTCACAAGAAAAGGCAAGTACGTCAGGGCGACACCCTCCTGCTGCAGGAAGCGCTCCTTCGCCGCATGGCGCAGCCGAACCAGGTTCGTCACATCCGCTTCCATCATCATAAAAGCATGCGGAACCTCCGACAGGCTCCGGCGGGTACGTTCGGCAATCGTTCTTCGGATGGGCGTCACGTCAATAGTATAGTCTTCATGCTGTTCCTCAGACATGTTCAATACGGATCCCCCTTTTTTCAAATAAATTAGTAACTGATATTAATACCAGGTTATAATTTTACTTTATTCCAAGTATTGTCATTTGTCAATTCGGAAGGTTTAACAAAAAAAGCCTAGCCAGACCACGTAAAGTCGGTTGGCTAAGCTCCTTTGCAGATGGACTCGTTCTCCATCATCGGGCTGATTCCATTGTTATTTTTTCTGTAAATTGGCGTTCCGGTCGCCGATCGTTACCGTAATTTCCTTCTGCTCTCCATTGCGGATGATAGTCAGCTGCATTTTGTCCCCAACCTTGGCTGCCTGCACCTTCTTGGTCAGCTCGGTCGTGCTTGTAATTTTGGTTCCATCTGCGGCTACGATGACATCGTATTGGCGAAGACCCGCTTCAAAACCAGGCGTTTTGGGCTGGATATCGGCAACCAAAGCTCCATCCGTATTTTTCAGATTCAACTCGGACAGCATATCATTTGTAAGGTTTTGCAGACTAACCCCGATATAAGGGGACGGCTCTTTCGGAATGGTTACGTTATTCTTCAGGTTTTCCAGTACAGAGCTGATCGTGCTGGTCGGGATAGCAAAGCCGATCCCTTGCGCTTCCGAATTGACCGCGGTATTGATACCGATTACCTCACCGTTCATATTCAGCAGCGGCCCGCCGGAGTTGCCCGGATTGATAGCGGCATCCGTTTGCAGCAGATGCTTGTAGTTGCGGGTTCCTTTGTCATCCGGGATGCTGATCGGACGCTCCTTCGCACTAATCACGCCGGAAGTCACCGTGTAGTCAAAATCATACGGGTTCCCGATAGCTACAACCCAATCCCCTACTTGCGTATTGTCCGAATTGCCTATCGGCAGTGTCGGGAATTCTTTGTCCCCTTCAATTTTCAGCACGGCCAAATCGAGATCGTAACTGTTGCCCAGCAAGGTCGCCTTGAACGGCTGGTCATAGCCTTGGACTGTCACTTCAATCTCGGCTGCCCCATCCACAACGTGCTCATTGGTCAAGATGTAGCCGGACGATTGGAATATGAAGCCGGAACCGATACCTCCCGGCTGCAGGCTGTTCGAGTCTTGACCGGAGCCCCCCTGCTGACCTTGCCCGCCCCCGTTATTGCCGAAAAACTGCCGGAACAACGGGTCGTTAAACATCGAGCTGCTGCCGGCATTTGCTGCTTTTACTTTCGTTTCGATTTTTACGACGGCCGGGCCTGCCTGCTTGGCGATGTCTGCGACACTTCCGTTCGTTATCGTATTCAACGAAGCGGTTTTGGCTCCGCTGCCGTTGGACGAGCCCGCAGTCGACGATTGCTGGGTCGGTGCCGCTGCGGCGCTGTTCCCTGTGAAGAGATTATACTTGTCTGCCGCGAACATCAGGCTGCTGACCACCAAGGCTCCCGCCATAAAAGCGGCGAAGGTGCTTATAAGAGCGCTCCGCTTTTTACCAGGACCTTTACCGCCGGAGTTCAAGCTGACTTCCCCCGAATATCCGAAAAATCGGCCCGGACGCTGCGGCGTCACATCGATCGGCTCCTTGGTTCTGTTCTCGTTATCCGGCTCGTGACGGTATACCTCTGATGTTGATGCGCCTTTATAAAAATAGTTATATTGTTCATCATTGCGATTGTTATCCATGATTGTACCCTCCCATTTAGATCGAATCTATGAAATGATGTATTGGCCACTGGCTATGATCTAATATTGCAGCCTGAACCTTAAAATCGCTTTAAAATAAGCTAAATGGGAGGTAAAGAATTGGGCACACCGCAAAAAAGCTGCTCGGCAGCTCGTGCCGGCAGCTATCTTTCTAGAAACGCATAAGCTCTTACAGCTTATTAAATACTTCAGTCAATACAGGAACGATCTGCGATTTACGCGATACAACGCCTTTCAGCACAGCCTTGTTGTCTGCCAGCGTCACGTTGTAAGCTTGCTCTACCGCGGATGCCTTGTTGCCAAGCGCTACAGCGATGGAATCGTTGTTCAAAATATCCGTAACGACGAATACGAACAAATCCAAGCCTTTCTCGGCAATAATACCGGAAAGAGCCGCCTCCAATTCGGCTTGACGGGACAGCACATCGTTCACGTCAACCGCATTGACTTGTGCGATCTCCACTTTGTAAGCGCCCATGGAAAATCCCTTGGAATCCAGCGAGATCAGCTGGCTGATCGATTTGTCGCTCAGGTCTGCTCCCGCTTTCAGCATGGACAAGCCGTAGCTTTCCAAATCTACGCCGGCGATGTCCGCCAATTCACGGGCTGCAGCTACGTCCTGCTCCGTGCAGGTCGGTGATTTCAGAAGCAGCGTATCGGAGACAATCGCGGACAGCATCAAGCCCGCAATTTCTTTGGTTACGGCTACGCCGTTTTCCTTGTACAATTTATTCAAAATCGTTGTGGTGCAGCCTACAGGCTCCGCGCGATAGTACAACGGATGGCTTGTTTCGAAATTCGCGATGCGGTGATGATCGATAACTTCCAGCACACGGACTTGATCGATATCGTTCGCGCTTTGCTGACGCTCGTTGTGGTCGACGAGGATAACGCCCTCTGCTTCACCTGCTACAGCTTCCACAAGACGAGGTGCAGCAACCTTGAAATGATCCAGCACGAACTGGGTTTCACTGCTGATATTGCCCAGGCGAACCGCCTCTACGTCAGCACCCAGTTTGCTTTTGAGGTCTGCATAGACCAATGCCGAGCTGATTGAATCGGTGTCCGGATTTTTATGTCCGAAAATAAGAATTTTTCCCATGTCGATGACTCCTTGTCCTTGGTATGAACGAGACAGCGTCCCGCAATAATAGTTTTCCCTCTATAGATTATAGCGTCAAAGCCTCCTTATTCCAATTCCCTTACAGAGAATACTTTTTGACCACCCTTCTTACCAAGGATAAACGACTTAGCCGTCTTTCAAGATAGCACACGTTTGTCAAGGTAGACGAAGGTTGAGAACTTATACTTTTTTTATCTGAATCAATTTCATAAATTGAATGCCTTGAGCAGCTTGAGTTTTTAAGACATGAAAAAAGGAGAACCTCCCCAAATCTCGAAGTGTTTAGGACG
>NZ_NMQW01000041.1 GCF_002234615.1 Paenibacillus rigui
ATGCGGGACAGCATGACAACCATTTCTTCACGCGTAATCGTTTTATCCGGCTTGAAGGTACTGTCATCGTAGCCTTTGATTACCCCTGCCGCTACAAGGTTCTCAATAGCTCCTTTAGCCCAGTTGTCACCAATGTCCTTCAATACAATACTCGTATTGCTGCCACCTTGGATATTGAACGCGCGATTCAGAATCACTGCAAACTCAGCGCGTGTGATAGGACTGTCCAGCCTAAACGTACCATCTTCGTAGCCATCAATCAGTTGCAATTTGACGAAGATATCGATCGTCTTCTCCGCCCAGTGCCCTTGCGTGTCAGCAAAATCAATTGTAGCGTTTGCTTCCTTCGCTTCCGCTACTTTGGATTCAATCGTATTTACTAAATTGGCTTCATTAACAATGCTACTGATAAATACACCAACCTTAGGCTGTGGAGAAACAGGTGTCTGTTCTGTAGGAATAGGCGTCTGCTGTGGAGGAACGGGTGTTTGCTCTGGAGCAGACCCCCGTCCCGAAACAGCTCGAGATGTTGCACTCACTTCATTAGACGCAACGCTGTCTCCCCCCGGATTCGTAGCTTTAACAACAAAGTAGTACAATGTGCCATTCGTTAGTCCGGTTACATCATAGCCGTATACCGAATCACTGACTGAAGCTTCTTCTAATCCATACGCTCCGGAAGTCGTACTCTTGAATACTTTATACCCTGTGGAACCGATCACCGGACTCCATGATAGCCTTATTTGTCTATTCCCCGGTGTGGCGCGATCCAGTATCGGTGCTCCGGGTGTTGAAACTTGCGGCGTCGCGCTCACTTCATTGGATGCTGCGCTTATTCCAGATGGATTTATGGCTTTCACAACATAATAATAAGTTATCCCATTCATTAATCCGACGGCATCATATACCGTCCCAGTCACCGTAGCGATCGCATCCCCATAAGTGCCAGAAGCCGTCCCCTGATATACGGCGTAAGTGACTGATCCAGGCATTTCACTCCAAGTCAAACGCACGCGGCTGTCTCCCGCTGTAGCAGACTCCACAATCGGAGCAGTTACCCCAGGCCCAGGAAGCGTCACCGTCTGGCTCGCAATCTGCGTCAAACCTGTTGCATCGAACGCGAGCTGCGCCCCCGTCACCGCAGCTGTGTTCGTTGCGCCAAGACCCGTAAAGGTTACGATACCTGCGCTCGCTGTTGCCGTCGCGGTTCCAGTCAGCGTCCACGCACCCGTATCCTTCTTCAGCACGGTCACCTCCGTGCTATTATCCCCTATTCGTATATTGCCAAATGCATCGACAAGCGTCACGGTCGGCTGCTGTGCGAACTGACCGCCATTCGCTGCAGGTGCTGTAATATCCTGCGTCAATGCCATCGCCGACAAGCTACCCACACTTGGCGTAATCGCCTGCGTGTTCGTCGCTGGTGTCGCTACGTCAGCGATGCTGAACCCAATCGTCTGCTCGTCAGCCTTGTGCAGCACCAAGACTGGCATAGCTCCGCCATCGGTGAAGCTCACGCTGATCGTCTGCGTTCCACCTTTTAACACCGTTCCACCAAAGCTTCCGTATGAACCCTTCGGCGCTTGCTCCGTGCCAGAGATGGTCACGTTATAATTCCCGTCGAAATTCATATCCGTATTCCCAAGCGCATCCTTAACAGTCAGCGTAATCGTATTGTCTGCGCCAGCAACAGGTGTCAGCGTTGCTGCTGATGCTGTAGCTGTTTGTGTACCAGACCGCGGTAGTTGAGTGATACCCGCATCAACCGTGAGGTTCTTTTCCCCTAGCGCCAGCGAGAACACCGATGTCTTCCCGGTTGCCGGATTGGCATCAGAATCTATCGTTTGATCGGCACCTGCAGTTTCCCCTGTAAATCCGTATTCAACTGACGGCAATACAAATTCAACCTGATAATTACCCGGATTTAGATTATCGAATACATAGTGCCCGGCTTGCCCGTTATACGTTGCTGATGTCGTTGTGGCCAGCAGCGTGCCTGACCCGTTGTATAGATGAACGGTTACGCCATTCAACCCTGACTCACTCGCATCCTGCAACCCGTTCTCGTTCGCATCGATCCATACCAAGTTGCCGATCTTCCCTTTTTTAGGCACGATCCCTGCATCAAGGACAAGGTAATTTTCCCCGGCTCCCAATGTAATGAGGTCCGAGTTCACTGCCTCGTATGAAGAATCCGGTTTAAAGACCACCCTATAATTACCTGGTTCGAGATTCGGGAATAAGTAAGCGCCTGGCCGATTCTGAAAATCGTTGGAGGTAACCGTTGCTGCCAGTTTGGTGTCGTTTGCGTCGTACAGCTCGACGGTTACGCCATCCAACCCCGTCTCTGTCCCGTCGTCGAACGTTCCATTCTCGTTCGAATCCAGCCAGACGAAATTTCCGATCGAAGCTTTCGGCGAGCTCAGAATCTTCATTCCGACCTTATTAGGCTCTGCCGGTAAAAGGGACTGCCCTGATGCATTCTTCACTTGATAAGCAAAAGAATTCCAAGCGGTCTCGCCGCCGGTTGGCGCCCCGACTGGCGCTCTCATCGCCCATTCCAAAGTCGTCGTACTCAGTGGATTGATCACATAGCTGCTATCAAATATCAATTTAATTGCTGTTACCGATGTCGGATCAGTAGGAAGACTTGCCGTCCAGATGCCATTATCCGCTGCTGTTGTCGGATTCATCGTGATGCCAGACGTTGTTGAGTATTGCACCGTCACATAGTTTGGCACATTGACCGCTCCCATGAGCACGGGACCCCACTGGCTTCCACGCGGGATACTGCCATTAAGAACAGCAGTATCGCCAATGCGCGGAAACGGATTTACGATGGCGAGCTCCTTCATTGCGACATTGCCGATATTTTGGATTTCCAATCGATACAACGCTTGTCCGCCGGGAGTCGTTGATCCCGTCGTTTCCAACCAGCTTGCATCCAACTCTCCCTTTACCCACATCCGGGATTGGAGAGCGGTACTTTCTTCAACATTTATACTACTTGTTGCTTCCACGCTATAAGTCGTCGTACCGGCTGTTTTTTGATTGCGGTAGTTAACGTCATTCAAGTAATTCGGCGATGCTACGCCAAACGTATTCGTTACGATCTGGGCTGCTGTTCCCGGTTTTATCTTCGCTTTAAACTGGATCTGTACATTTTCGCCGATGAACAGTTTTCCCCGGTTACTATCATCCCAACTCCAGGTCAATTTCGTTTCACCCGAAGGTTGGGGCACTGCTGTGAAGGTTGGATCAGCGGGAGTGCCTGCTGGTTTAACAATTGACCACGATTCAGGAACGTATTCCAGATCGGCCGGCAAAATCGTATGGATGACAGGGTTATCCAACGCGTCAGAGCTTAGCAGAGCGTGATTCGTAACCGATAAGGTATAAGTCACGGTTTCCGCAGGAGCTGCGCTTGTTTTACTAACGGTATTCTGCAGCTCGAGCAGCGGACGATTATTTACGATGGAAGTCACGCTATCATCAGAACTTGACTTCGGAACTCCGTCAAAAACATATCTAAAATTAGCCGACGAACGGATGCTATCGCTTGAATTCAAGGGCACGGGAGTCGTGGGATCAAGCAAATACGTAAACTCGAAATTACTCAATTGGCTCCAATCTATCGGTAAAGTTCCAAATCTAACCTGAATACCTTTGATATTCCCGATTGCTGTCGCGTCATAAGTTGTGGCAGTGTTTGCATTCGGTTTGCCCCAATATTCCCAAACACCCGATGAAGGGTCTAACGTGTAATACAAATCATATTCCAAAATACCTGAAAAAAGGGCTGATTTGATCGTTTGCAGTTGCAGTCCGAGCGGTGTACCCGATTCCGTTAGTGTAGGCGTCATTATTTCTAATACACCACTATCCACCGATACGTTTGCTTTGTTGGATAAGCCAGAGAGGTACAGACTTACGGTTTGACCAGGTGATCTTTCTTGTTCGTTGGTATAGAAATTAAACGAGGTCCCCGCATCAATTGGCGATGCTGCGAAGACATGCGTGACACTGGAACTAATTGTAGCGGGCGTTCCACCAAGAGGCGTTGCTTGCATCTCTGCACGTAAAGCTGCTTCAATCGCTGTCATGGATGCAGGATAATTGACAACAAGCTTCAGCTTCTTCTCATTCCGAAGGTTGTCGCTTAAATTCCACACTACGGTATTATCTGGACCGAGCGTCCCACCATTGTCAGCCGAAACGAATACTGCGCCGTTATCTAAGCTTGCTGTAACGACGATATTTGTAATATCCAGCAATCCGTTCCCGTTTCCGATATTGGGTTTCAAGGATATTTCATACTGCACATCGGAGCCTTTAAAAGGTTCTACGATTGGAGCGATTTTCTTGATTTCTATACTCCAAGGCGCGGATCCCTGGGAAGTCACCGTCGCCACATTGGATTCCATTGAAACAAGATCGCCGTTGTTGTCAGTTGCCGTGAATTCAGCTTTCGTGGCCGCCGATGTGCCATCGGGCGTAACGTAATTCTCAAACTTCCCTTTTACCACAAGCTGACCGGCTGAGCCTGCAGGCAAAATCCCGCCTTTAAATTGAAATGTGACCTTCTTTTGCCCCGGAAAATCAATTGAATCGGTAACTGTACTCGTCGTAATCGTACTGTCCGTTTTTCCCGTGTATGTTACTCCTGTCGGCACAAGCAATGAAATACTAGGGTTTGTAAAGTCTCCACTAGTTGATGAGGCAGAATAGTTAATGAGATAGCTGAATTCTTCACCCGAATCAACGACAGACTTGTTCGTAGATAAAGACATAACAATCCCCTCTACGGATGATGCGAATGACCTTGTACCAGGAGCGAAGGTTTGTGCGCATACAATTAAAGCCAACAATAATACCGCTATCTTCTTCAAATTGGTTCCCCCTTTTTTAACCTACACCAAGACTGGCGCGGCCACGCCAGATATCGTTACGTCATGCGCCCCGTCGAAGTTCGTATCCGTATCCCCAAGCGCATCCTTCCATTTTAGCTGTATCCGTACCATATAAATTAACAGACGGATTACTTGTTCTACTAGTTACATACACCCTTAAGATTGCTTTTTCGATCACTTTCATACAAACACGCCAACCACCCGAAACATACAAGATTCGTCAAAAGCCTCCATTATTCTATCACGGTTGATTAGCCTATCTATGAAACTTAAAGAAAACCTTAAATTTGCACTTGCAACGCACTTCTGGCAACCAGCATATATCCTGTCCCCCGAATCGTAACGATTCTCTCAGGATTGGCAGGGTCAGCCTCGATTTTTTTGCGTAAATTACTGATGTGTACAGCAACCGTTCTCGTATCCTCCAGACTCTCCATTCCCCAGATGAACTGAAACAACGCATCGACACTGACGACGCGATTCACGTTTTGTGCCATATAGGACAGTAGACTGAACTCTTTTTTCGATAAAAAGATGGTTTCACTACCCATGTTGACGGACTGCGCGTAGAAATCCAGCGTCAAACCCGGTAACTCCAGCAGTTGTTCCCGTCTGCCCGCCGACACTCTGCGAAGATGAGCCTTGATCTTGGCCATGAGTACTCCCGGACTGAAAGGCTTGGTCACATAATCGTCACCGCCATCGGATAATGCGCTGATTTTTACCTCGTCTTCCTCACGGCTGCTCAGAAACACGATCGGCGCATTCGTGTAGCTGCGTGCGTTCCTGCACCAATCAATGCCGTTTTCATTAGCCAGCAGTACATCCAGTACAATCAAATCCGGCTCGAAAGACTCAAGCAGCTTCATGGCTTCTGTCCCGCTATAGCTGTAGGAGGATATGAAACCCTCCCTCTCGCAATACGCCTGAACAATCTCGCATATATGGGGATCATCATCGACGATCATAATTTTGTGCGTGTCCATCACACCGTCACCTTCCTTCTTCTACAATACAAGGAAGCGATACATAGAATATCGACCCCGTCTGACCATCGCTCTCCGCTCGAACCGTCCCTCCGTGCGCTTGTACGATTTCCCTGCAAATCGCCAGCCCGAGCCCGCTGCCTTCTACTCCCTTTTCCATACCCGGTCGATTATACCTGTAATTGCGATCGAAGATTTGCTCGAGCTGATCTGGCGGAATACCCATGCCAGAATCTTGTACGCTGATTATCGCATAGCGGGTATGATTCACCTCGTCCACAGCTAGCGCAAGACGCACCAGCCCACCCCTAGAGGTGAACTTCATTGCGTTCGACACTAGATTGAACAACGCCTGCTCTAGTCTTTGCACATCCATCTCGACAACAGCCAAGTTGGGTCCTTGATCTTCCACATCTCCGATATCCAGCATGAAATCCAACCCTGCGTCACGCACAACCAGCCCATATTGTTCATAGAACCGGCGCAAGAAGTGAATCACATGAACCGGCTCCATTTGGTACGAGACTTGTCCTGTCTCCAGATGCGACAAGAAGGACAACTCCTCGATCATGCGGTTAATCCTTATCGTGTTATCCCGGATATACTTCAGGTACTGTTCATTACGTTCCGGCTTGACCCTGTCCTGCACAGCTTCTACATAACCAAGCATGCTAGACAGCGGCGTACGCAGATCGTGCGTAATATAGGCGAGGAGCTTCTTTCTCCCTTGCTCGGAATGAAGCAACCGGTCATACGAAGTGCGGAGATCATCATGAGCTGTGGATAAGGCCTGTGTGCGTTCCTGCACGGTCCGTTCCAAATTCATATTCATTTCGGTCAGCTTGTTGTTAGCATCCTGCAGCTCACGTGCAATCCTCTCTTCGTTCGATGCCGCCCTCGTAAATCTGGAAGAAAGCAGCATCATCTGTGCGATCGTAAACACCAACAGACCAAGCGGAGAGGTATTTCCGATTCGTGACCATTCGTTGTAATATAAAAAATCGTTGATGACGGTAACAAGAGCAACCACCGACACCAGCAGGAAGATCAGCGCTCCCTCCATACGCCGCACAGCCGATTGGACCAGCCCTACCATCAGATACACCATGTGAAGAACAACGACTACACCGATTATCAGTAACAATTTTGAATATATTAGTGCAGGGGTCACCAGAACAACTAGACAGAGTGCGCCGGTTACGATCCGGCTGCCAAGACGAAACCATCGCGACACATAATTAGGGAAAATGCAATCAGAGTACATCGTGATGATATAACCACTGCTGCAAAGAATCAGGTACTCGATCTTGAACTGCAATTCCCATGGAAAAGCTGGCCACAATTGTGTGAGCAAGAGCTCGCCGACCAGCAAGGATCGGATACCGAGCAACAAGGTGAACAGACCAAAATACAATGGAGCCCTGTCCTTGCGTCGTAGCACGAACAACAGCAGGTGATATACGCCAATCACCAGCAGGCTTGCAGTTACGAACATCTCTGAGGCAATTTTCAGATTGGTCCTGACCGTTAACACATCACTGCCGCCCAGCTCTATATACTTGGTGATGCCGCCTCGCTTATGATGGAAGTTGGCTACTTGCATAACCAGCTCCACCCTGTCATTCCTGGGCTGGAAGAACACCAGCTTCGTTGCCAGACGCGGTGTCACGCTGCTCTTATCCTGACCAACCACGCCAACTTCCGCCAGCAGCTCGCCATTCACCCATAATTTATACGCAGAAAAGATGGTAGGCAGCCGCAGAGCAAGCCGCTCATTTCGATCCTGCTCGCTAAGCTCAATGACCACCCGAAAGGTTGCAAAGCCTGTACCGTCCAACTGCTGACCATCTAACCGATAGCCTGGCCAGGAGCTCGGGATGCTGATCCAGCGGTTATTATTTCCCTCCCTTGCCGAACGAGTCTGTATTTCCTCAGGCGATAGCAGCTCTTGCCAGTAGAACGCCCACTCCCCTGTTAACTTTTGCGGATTCTCACTGACATGAACCTGCGTTAAATCCAGAATGCCTTCTTTACTTTGGAGCTTAGGGGAGTCCGGAGCAGGGATGACGACATAGCTTGCAACCAAACCAACAACAACGGCAGCAGCTATATAAAGCAAGATAGTACGAGAACCGAACCGGAGAATCCCCCTCATTGTGAAACCGACCCCAATCTACAAGATGCGCGATATGTTAGTTAATTATCTAAACAATAACATCATTAAAGGAAAATGTGCCCTGCAAATATCTGTGGGGCGTTGAACACAAACATCACGATGAAAAGCTTATCTTCCAAGCTGGTAACCAGGTTTTCTTTTGCTATAGTTCCACAGACTTATTCTACGCGAATATTCGAATCCCCTTTACTATATCAATCAATTATACACCATGAGTTTGACATTATCTTGTTAGCGATCCTACATTCGATCACGATTACTAAACAATACTTGCACGACAATAAGCTCAAATTGCACGGAACTACTATTATCGCATCCTTATCATGAGGGATAAGAAAATAAGTTAGACCAAATCTCGAACGTACTGGATTCAAATAGATTCTAACACGATGTAAACACAAAGGCCCACCAAGAGCAGGCTCTTATTTTACTTACCTTACTGTATTCATTGCGGTGGGTCGTACCTTGTCTTTGCATAACATCAGGGAAATCACAAAGGTGCCGGATAAATACGGATATGCGTATCATCTCTAAGGCGAAATCGAATACACCCGACAAGGTGCGTTCGATTTGCCTATTACGAATCATTGGGTCGGGCTATTATCATTGAAGGTCAAGGGATGACTACTCACAGCTATAAGCTTTTTGAACTCCCAGTCGAGCTGGGGTTTTTCGTTTATAACGAAATGAAGGACGCCCCGATCGGGCGTCCTTCACAGATACTAGCTAAGTGAATCCAACAACGTCTTCAACTGTGGGTTAAGCTCCAGCACATTCAAGATGATCTGCAACGCTTCTGCACGTGTGGCATTGCTCTTGGGTTCGAATCTTCCATCCCCTTTACCGCTAACGATACCTGCCTGCGCTACTGCTTTGATATCACCGGCTGCATAAGAACCATTCAGATCATTGAAATTGCCTTTTGTAGTGTCCTTCGCCAAGTCGTTAAGATTTACTATGCGGGACAGCATGACAACCATTTCTTCACGTGTAATCGTTTTATCCGGTTTGAACGTACCGTCATCGTAGCCTTTGATTACCCCTGCCGCTACAAGGTTCTCAATAGCTCCTTTAGCCCAGTT
>NZ_NMQW01000042.1 GCF_002234615.1 Paenibacillus rigui
CAAAACAATCGGAAGGGGATAGCCCAATGGGAAAGCGATAGGCGAAGCGTATCCGGTGAAAGGATAGGCGGGTACATAACCGACAACAATCGGAAGGGGATAGCCCAATGGGAAAGCGATAGGCGAAGCGTATCCGGTGAAAGGATAGGCGGGTACATAACCGACAACAATCGGAAGGGGATAGCCCAATGGGAAAGTGTAAGGCGAAGCGTGCAGAGCGCGGGTATCCACGAGTATCAGGAAGGAGTATAACAATTGAATACTGAAATACGATAGGGATCTCCGTTAGCTGGCGGAGATCCCTATTACATTTTAAGTGAAGAAACCCGATGCCACTCGGAAGCAGCTCGTTAGTATGTTCTCCTCTAAAGGAAAAAGATCGCACGATCCCCTGCTATACATATCATGCAAGTTCTTCGCAGGTATTCTCCTCGTGATCCAACTGTCAAATTCTCGGGGTGGTTTATTGTGCCATGTTGCTTATAATAAATATACCGAGGAACAAGATCAATTCCATTTTAAAGATAATATTGCACCAACGAGCGGGAGGACGGGCCATGAACAAAGAAGATCAGGTCATGATGGGTTTCAGGGACTTATTAAACAAGATGGTTTATCTTAATAAGTTTAAGATGGAAGACAGTCTTAAGGGTTATAAGCCTTCTGAAGTACATTGTATCGAATACATTGGAAGAAATGCAGATTCCAACGTGACAAAACTTGCGGAGGCCTTTTATATGACTCGCGGCGCCATAAGTAAATTAACTAAGAAGCTTATAGAAAAGGGCCTTATCGAAAGCTACCAGAAGCCGGAGAACAAGAAAGAAATCTATTTTAGGATTACGGAGCAAGGGAAAGTAATTTATAAAATCCATGAGGAACTGCACAAAGAGTTCCAAGAACGGGATAAAGCCGTATTTGAGCAGGTAACCGAGGAACAATTTGACAGTATGCTTCGCTTCCTTAACAAGTATAGAAGTCATTTGGACGCAGAAATAAAGAAACTGGGTATAGATATGAAGCCGGAATAAATTTGAATAGTGAAAATGAAACCACAGGCAGCCGAGCTCTTCTCGAGAACAGGCTGCATTTTTATGGCTATTATTTTGTTGACAAGGAAACAAAACTACGATACGATTTTTTTGTTGACTAGGAAACAAAATAATAATTTTTGAGGGGAGCATGAAAATGTTCAAATTTAGATCACACAATGAACAGAACACGGAACAAACCGTAGATAAACACGCTTTAATATTCGGTCTTATCTCTGTGTTTCTTTGCGGAATGGGCTTCAGTATCATAACCCCTGTCGTCCCATTCTTAGTGCAGCCTTATACAAGCAATCCGGGAGAACAAGCTATAGTTGTTACGCTGTTGACTTCTGTTTATGCAGTTTGCATGTTTTTCGCGGCCCCCGGACTTGGAGCTTTGAGCGACAAATATGGCCGTCGTCCATTGCTCTTAGTATGCCTTTTGGGTTCCGCAATCGGGTACTTGGTTTTTGGCATAGGGGGAGCTCTATGGGTACTATTTGCCGGGCGCATCATAGAAGGGATAACAGGCGGGAGCGTAGGTATGATCTTCGCCTATTTTGCAGACATCATTCCTCCAGAACAGAGAACCAAATACTTTGGATGGGTGAGTGCGGTTGTAGGTGTAGGCACCGTCATTGGCCCAACTCTAGGCGGATTACTTGCCAAGTTTGGTTATTCTGCACCCATGTATTTCGGAGCAATCATCACTTTATTGAATGTTGTTTATGGTTTCTTTCTTATGCCTGAGAGCCTTGGCAAAAAAAATAGACTGAAAGAGATTACCTTTGTAAGACTGAATCCATTTACACAGCTTGCAAACGTACTTTCCATGAAAAACTTAAAAAGGCTGCTTATCTCAGCGTTCTTACTTTGGATACCCAACGGATCTTTACAGGCCGTTTTCTCACAATTTACAATAGATACTTTCAGTTGGAAGCCTGCACTAATCGGACTTATGTTTTCAATTATGGGCTTCCAAGACATCATTTCACAGAGTTTCTTTATGCCAAAGCTTTTGATAAAGCTTAATGATAAACAGATAGCAATTCTTGGAATGGTTTCGGAGATGATAGGCTACAGTCTTATTGCAGTATCGGCTTTGTTCTCATTCTATCCTCTTTTTATCGCTGGAATGTTTATATTTGGTTTTGGTGATTCCATTTTTGGGCCTTCATTCAATGGGATGCTCTCCAAGTCTGTCGATTCTAGTGAACAAGGAAGGATTCAAGGAGGCAGCCAATCTATTCAGGCTTTAGCAAGAATGATTGGGCCTATCATTGGAGGTCAAATCTATGTATCACTTGGTCATGCCGCACCCGCTTTTATGGGTATGATCCTTATAGCAGCAGCAATACCCGTTATGTATAAAGGTACGCATTGACAATGCAATAGAGCAATGTGTAAAAACAACCGGCCCTGTGATAAATAAAAAAAACCGCAGGTTTGGCAGATAGAAGAGGCTTTATAAGGTTGTAATAAATGTGCCCGGTTGAGTTTATTTCAGCCGGGCTTTTTTGCGTTGCATAGCCGATCATAACGTGGGCTTAAAGCCTCTGCTTCACTATCGCTCGCGAATTCCAGGAACGTGTCTCGACACGGTGGTCGGTTGAGCTCACAGGCTAAGGAGAGGCGCTTTTGAGGCAGCGTAGCCGTTCATCTGGTCAGCATACATGACATGTTTTTTGCGAAAAGCACTGCTTCAAAAAAACACAACGTTAAACGGGAAAATACATGTCAATATATATAACATGTCATATACAATAGGAGACAGAAAGCCCCCACTCACAGAAGGGCAGCGAATAGCCCATTCAACCGTCAATCATGCATGAGGAGGAACTGAAATGAAATCAATAGCGGGCCTAACGGAAACGAATCTCCCTGAGCCGGCAGCCGACAGCTCCCCAGACCAAAAGCGTATCAAGGTCCAAAAGAAGTCTTACCTATGGAAGCATTGGGAAATTTATACGATGGTGCTGCCGGGTTTGTTGTTCTTTATTATTTTTAAATACGTGCCGCTGCTCGGAACGGTCATTGCCTTTCAAGATTATAACGTGTTTAACGGTGTCACCGGCAGCCCGTTCGTAGGGCTCAAGCATTTTTCCAATTTGTTTGCTTATCCGGAATTTTATCAGGTATTCAAAAACACAATGCTGATCAGCGTGTACCAGCTCGTTTTCGGATTTCCCGCGCCGCTGCTGCTGGCCTTGTTGTTAAACGAAGTGGGGCGCACTTTTTTCAAAAGGACGTTTCAGACGCTGCTTTACCTGCCGCATTTTCTGTCCTGGGTTATCGTCGGCGGGCTGGTCATTAACATTCTCTCCCCGAGTTCAGGCTTGGTGAATGAATTGTTGAAGCTGCTCGGCATCGAGCCGATCTTTTTTCTCCAGGAAACAAGCTGGTTCCGAAGTATTATCGTCATGTCAGGGATGTGGAAAGAGGTTGGCTGGGGAACAATCATTTACTTGGCGGCCCTTGCAGGAATCAACCCGGAATTGTATGAATCGGCTGATGTGGACGGAGCCGGCAAGCTTCGCCAGGTGATCAGTATTACGCTGCCGAGTCTGCTTCCGACGATTATGGTTCTGATGCTGCTGCGGATCGGAAGCATGCTGGATCTCGGCTTCGAGCACATTTATATGCTGCTGAACCCGCTGGTTACGGAAACCGGTGAAATTATGGATACGTACATTTACCGGATCGGTCTTTTGGGAGGTCAATACAGCTATACGACGGCAGTCGGATTGTTCAAATCGGTCATCGGTCTTGTGCTGGTCATGGGGGCGAATCAGCTCAGTAAGAAAACAACCGGCAATTCGTTATATTAGCCTAACGGTGAAAGGAGCAAAACTATGATTGGCATGAGCATATCGCGCAAAGCGTTCATCGCGGGCAATTATATCGTCCTTGCCTGCATTTCTTTATCGATGCTGTTCCCGTTCCTGAACATTCTCGCGGGGTCATTCAGCAGCGGGTCGGCGATTCTGCAAGGAAAAGTCACGATCGTTCCCGTTCAGTTCAACATCGACAATTATATGGCTGTGTTCAGCAATCCCGGCATTTGGCGCTCATTCGGCGTGACCGTCTACATTACGGTGGTCGGTACCGCGGTCAGCCTGCTGCTTACCTCTCTGATGGCCTACGGGCTGTCGCGACAGGAGCTGAAGGGGCGAAGCTTTATGCTGCTGCTGATCGTATTTACGATGATTTTCCAGATCCCGGTTATTCCGAACTACCTGTTGGTTAAAGGCCTCGGCCTGCTGAACTCGCTCTGGTCGCTCATCATTCCTTCGGCGGTCAGCGCGTATAACCTGATTATTATGGTATCGTTTTTCCGAAATCTTGAAACCGGGCTGCTGGAGGCGGCGAAGATTGATGGATGCAGCGAGTACAAGCTGTGGTGGAAAATCGTGCTCCCGATCTCCCTGCCGTCCATTACGACGATCGGCCTCTTTTACGCCGTCAGCTTGTGGAACGGGTACTATAATGCGGTCATGTATCTTCGCGATCCGGCGCTGTACCCGCTGCAGGTAAAGCTGAGACAGCTCCTGGTCGGGGCGGATGCGGAGGAAATGATGCAAGGGGCGGCCTTCGCCCTGCAATCGATGGAAGGCATCAAGATGGCTACGATCATTTTTGCTACGCTGCCGGTATTGATCATTTACCCGATGATCCAGAAGCATTTTGTGAAGGGCTCCATGCTCGGCTCGGTCAAAGGGTAACGATATAATCACACAGATAAAGGGAGAGGTTTCTATGAAAAAGAGAACCAAGCTGAACAAACCTGCCGCCATTCTGGCCGGCACGACGCTCCTCGGATTTACGCTGGCCGGCTGCGGAAGCGACAAGCAGACTACTTCAAAAGCGGGAGATGCCGCGAAGGGCGCCGTCCTTCACGATCGGCAAAAGCACGAACGGTCTGCCTTACATCGAAGGTATCCCTAACATCAATGAGAACAAGTATATGAAGAAGCTGAAGGAGCTTTCCAAAACGAACGTGAAGGTAGAGCTGATCCCCCACGCGGAGTTCAAGCAGAAGCTGCAGCTCATCTTCGCCAGCGGCGAAATCCCGGATCTGCTGCAAACGGACGGGATTAACTCGACGGAGGTCGCTCCGGCGATCGATGCGGGAGTGCTGCTGCCGCTGAACGATTTGATCGATAAATACGCGCCGAATATGAAAAAAGCGCTGCCGAAGGAAGCGTGGCAGTATGGAACCGTCAGCAAGGACGGCGTGATCTACGGTATCCCTACGCTGGAGCCCGCCCCTTACGGCGGAGCCAGCTTTATCCGTAAGGACTGGCTGGACAAGCTCGGCTTGCCGGTGCCGAAGACACTCGATGAATTCGTCACCGTGATGAAGGCGTTCCGCGATAAAGATCCGAACGGCAATGGCAAGCAGGACGAGCTGCCTTGGTCCGCGAGGGAGAAATTCCGCTTCGGCGACGCCTTCTTCGGCGCTTACGGGGTGAACCCGGAGGGCTGGAAGCTCGTCAACGGGGAGCTGGTGCCGAATTTCATTTTGCCGGAGATGAAGGCGGCGCTTGATTTCCACCGGATGCTGTACGCCGAGAAGCTGTTCGATAATGAATCGTTCGTGCAGCAGGGCAAAGACTGGGATGCCAAAATCCGCGGGAAAGGCATTGTCGGCTTCTGGTCACACTCCGCCCAAGAGGCGCAGCTGTGGTCGGCCGAGGTGAAGAAGAACAGCCCGGATGCCAACGTGGTTCCGATCCCGTCTCCGGTAGGCCCTGACGGCAAAGGCGGTTACTTGATCCGTTCCGTTGTCAATCCGAAAACGTGGGTCATTTCCAAGTCGGCCAAAAATCCGGAGGAAATTATTAAGTTCATGGACTTCTTCTTTACGGAGGAGGGACAGCGACTCGTCACTTACGGTATCGAGGGTGACAACTACACGATGGAGAACGGCAAAATCAAATACAAATATCCGAGTGCAAGCGATGCGACGGCGGTGCAGGAGGAGATTGCGCGTCAGGAATGGTTCCGCTTCACAGGCCCTACGTACCTGAGCGATCCGGAATTCATGAAGAACAAGCCGGAAAACGAAAAGGTCGTTCAGGCGCTTGAAATATCCAAAAAAGAAGGCCGTGTGAACGACGGCGACGGCATACCGGCCCTGCCTACGCTGAAGACGCGTCCGGAGCTCAAGTTCGACGGGCTGTGGCTGGAATTCGCCGCGAAGGTCATTACAGGCAAGGAGTCCTCGGACGGCTTCGACAAGTTCGTTGCCGACTGGAAAAAACGCGGAGGCGACCAGCTGATCAAAGAAGCGACGCAATGGTACAACCAATCGAAAAAATAAGCACATGTCTCATGGTATAGGTATAGGGCTCTTCCACCGTCTTCTGCATTCCTTAGGGTGAAGGCGGCGGGAGAGCCCTCCTGCATAAATTAGGGTAGAAGACGAAGAACGATAGGGGAAGATGATCATGGAACCGATCCTCGTACAACTTACGGAATGCAATGACCGGTGGACGGAGGCCGGGTGGAAGCGTCAAATTATGGACGCAGCTTCCAAATATAACGGAGGTGTCGTCGATGAGGCGAGCGGGATTGCCCGCCCTCACCATTTGGGCACGCCTGTGGTGATGGCTTCCTGGGCAGCCTCGCTCGTCCAGCCGCAATCGCGCTATTACCGCGATGCCAAGCTGCTGCAGGCGTTTGGGCTGGCATCGCAATTTATGCTGAACCGGCAGCATTCGGACGGTACGATTTCGCTTGGTGCAACGAACTTTCATTCACCGCCGGACACGGCGTTTGTTGTGACGGGCCTCGCGCAGGTATACCAGCTGCTGAAGCGGGAGGCGTGGCCGGAAGCGGAGCCGGCGCTCTTGAACGTGCGGTTGTTCCTCGAGCGAACGATCCCCGCGATGCTCACCGGCGGATGCCATACGCCCAATCACCGCTGGGTGCTGACCGCGGCTCTGGCGATGCTGTATGAGCTGTTCGAGCGGCCGGAGCTGAAGCAGCGGGCGCAGGCTTGGCTGGCGGAAGGAATCGACATCACGGAGGAGGGCGAGTGGACCGAGCGCAGCAATGGAATTTATAACGCGGTCAGCGATATTTCGCTGTATCATACGGCGAGAGTGTTCGGGCAGCCCGAGCTGCTGGAGCCGGTACGCCGCAATCTGCGGATGATGATATATATGATCCATCCGAACGGGGATGTGGTGACGGAATATTCCGGACGCCAGGATTTGGGGCAGACGTTCGATTTATCGAACTATTTTTTGATCTGCCGGCTGATGGCGGAGCATGACCGGGATCCATTAATGGCGGCCATGTCGGACGCAGCAGGCGAAGCTCTGGATAAATTCAGAGAAGGCGTGAACAATCATCCGGCGGTCGGAACGCTGCTGTATTCCCGCGGGCTGCAGGATCTGCCAAGAACGCCGCTGCCGAACTGCTACGTGAAGCCGATTCATCTGGACTATCCGATGCAAAAGTATGTGGACCGGCTGGAAAGCGCGGGCCATCATGGACAAGTGCGCTACAGCCGGCTGCACCTGCACTTCGGGGCGCCCCTTGTACGCATCCGCGAGCTGGACGACAGCATGACAGTGATGTCGCAGGCGCCTTCGTTTTTCTCGCTGCGGCACGGGCAGGCCCGGCTGCTCGGGATCAAGCTGGCTTCCTCCTTCGCCCCGGGGACGATCGTGTTCGACCGGCTGACGGCATCGGAGGAGCTCGACCAGTTTAAGCTTGAGAAGATCGAGGAAAAAGGCTACAACGGCCCGATCCCGTCTTCGCTGCTGACCGGTGCGGGCTCGGCTGCAAGCTCATTACGCGCCGGCTTGCGTGCAAGCTCAAGCATAAGCTTGGATGCAAGCTTCGAGAGCGCCTCAAATCCAAGCTCAGGGAGCGTAGCGGCTGGTTTATGGGCAAGCTCGGCTGCAGCGGCGGGGCTGGCTTCCGTCAGCTTGGAGCCAAGCCCGTGGTATCTGCTGCCGCATCAGCACCGGCCGATCACTCATTTGCAGCGGCACGCCTTGTCCGCTGAGCTGTCGCGCTCCCGGGACGAGTGGAAGCTGCGCGTCGTCTCCGGCGAACAGGAGGATGTGCTTACGCAGCTAACGTTCGTCCTCGGTGTGGAAGGGCGCCTGGAGGGCGACGGACTGGAGCGGATCAGCGAATGGCGATACCTGCTGAAAAGCGGCTCCTTCCGATACCGGTGCGGTGACGATGCCATTGAATTTTCGTCCGGGTGCTGCGAGCACAAGGTATCCGACATTTGGGAGGACGTTCATCCGCCCGGCTGCATTTATGTGCATGTCAATTTGCTAACCCCAATGGATCGGACCTTTACGCTGAGACTTCTATAGTCGATCAGTCGGGAGCGTCGTACGGAATAAGGGAGGCAGGTTGACATAATGAAAGAAACGGCGCGAATGCTGCTTCAATTGCGAGGCTTTTACTTGATGACCGGACTGGCGGGAGGCTTGATGAATCCATATTTGACCTCCCTGCTCGTCCACAACGGATTGACCAGCAGCCAGGTGGGCTGGGTCATGTCGATCGGCTCGCTGCTGATTATTGCGATTCAGCCGGTATGGGGAGCGCTCGTCGACCGCTTTCAGCGGACGAAGCTCGTGCTGGTGCTCAGCCTGGCGGTGCCGGCGCTGCTGGCGGCCGGTTACAATGCGAGAGGGCTTCTGCTCCTCTCGACGGTGTATGCCCTGTCGGCAGTGTTTACCGCCGCGCAGGCGCCGATTGCCGATTCTTACGCGGTGACCGCGGCCAGACGAGCGAATACGTCGTACGGCACGATTCGCTGCTTCCAAAGTCTTGGCAATGCTGCGGCCGGTTACGCCGGGGGCCTCTTTTTGGCTCATGTTCCCATTACGTATCTCTGGATTCCTTTTCTTGCGATCAATCTGACCGCAGTCATGACTGTACTGCTGCTGCCGGAGCAGAAGAGCGGGGCGGTCGTCTCCGCAACGTTCAGGGAAGGGATGGCCGAATTGCTGCGGGACAGACGGTTTTTGCTCTTTTTGGCAGGCTGCTTCATGGTCAATCAGACGCTGACGGCTTTCAATACGTATTTCGTCGAAGCGTTCCAATCCATTGGCGGTTCTTACGCGCTCGCCGGCGTGGGGCTGATGATTGCCGCATTGTCCAACATTCCGGCAATGCTGCTGGCTTCCCGCGTCATTCCGCGGGTCGGCAGGGAAAACGTGCTGCTGCTCGGCGCTGCTGCCTATATCGTCCGTTGGGGGGTGCAGTGGCTGTTCCCGGTGCCTGCGGTCGTGCTTTCCGTGCAGGTGCTGCAGGGCTTGTCGTTCGGCTTTTTCTATATTGCCGCGGTCGAATATGTCTCCGTCGTTGTGGCGAAGCATATGCAGGCGACGGGACAGAGCGTCTTCAACATGGTGTTTGTCGGCATGGCGGGAATTACCGGCAATCTGGTGAACGGCTATTTGCTCAATTACGGAGGAGCAGGCTGGATGACGTTGTCTTGTACGATCAGCGCGGCCCTGGGCTGCGGGCTGTTGTACTACGTAGCGAGGGGCCCCAAGCTAACCCGCCTTCAGCGGGAAGCGGCATTGGAGGCTGCGAAGCCAGGACACGGAGTTCCTTCGGGAAGCTGAGGCAATGACCGAGAGGCCCAGGTGAGCCCTGTGAATCAGGTGATGGAAAAACAAACAAGGAGACTCGAAGAGCCGAGGCTCAGCGGATCTCCTTGTTGTGCTTAATTCATCTTTTTCTTATACTCCGACGGGGAAAGCCCGAACCGCTTCTTGAACGCCTTCGCAAAATGCGGATAATCCCCGTATCCCACCTTGAATGCCACCTCGTACGTTTTGGCTCCGGGATCGCCGAGCAGCTCCTTGGCCTTTTCCAACCGCAGGTGGATCAGGTACTGAATGAAGCCGACCCCCACCAGCTCCTTGAACACGCGGCTGAAGTAAGAGGGGGACATATCGACGTATTCTGCGACCGTTTGGAGGGTGAGATGCTCGTCAGCGAATCGTTCCTGCAAAAATTGGACGCCGCGGGAGATTGTTTTCTGGTAGCCCCAATTGCGGCTTTGCCGGATCGCCTCCGCCGTCTGAAGGACGAAGGCGTCGATCAATCCTGCCTGCGCGTGCTCTGGGGCCGTTTCGGGGACGGGAGGCTCCTCCCGATGGGACACAGGTACATCTGACGGAACAATCCCGCCCCCGCTCAACCGCACAAGCTCCTCCTTCAGGAAAGAGAGCAAATCGAAGTAAAACGGCCCGGGCTGGTAGCTGCTTCCGGCCAGCTCCGCGGCCTGCCGGTGAACGGCTTCGAGGCCGGAGGCGATCCCCTCCTCGTTCAGCGTCCACAGCCGCTCCGCCAGCTCTACCGCCAGCGACCGGCAGACGGGCAGGCAGTCGCTGCGCGTTCTGGCCGCCTGCTGCTCCGCCTGCCATTTGGCGGCTACGCGCTCCAGCATGCGGATTACCTGCTCGGGCTTGATCGGCTTGAGCAGGTAATCCGATACGCCGTGCCGCAGCGCATGCTGCACGTAGTCGAAATCGTCATAGCCGGAGATGACGATCGTTTCCATCGGAGCCGTGCCCTGCTTCAGCTCCGTAATGAGCTCAAGCCCGTCCATTACCGGCATGCTAATATCCGTAATCAATAGGGAGGGCTGCAGGGCCGTGACCAGCTCCAGGGCTTCCCGGCCGTCCTCGGCTTCGCCGACGACCTGAAAACCGAGTCCGGCCTCGTTGATCATTTTGGCCAAGCTTTTTTTGATCATGTGTTCATCGTCTGCGATGACTACTTTATACATCGTGAGGTCCTCCTTGCTCCGCGTAGGGAAGCCAAATTTCCACCCGGGTTCCGGACAGGTCGGATTTGCGTATCGTAAGGCCGTAAGGCTTGCCGAATGTCAGGCGAAGCCGCTGGTGTACATTCCACAGGCCGATGCTCGGCATCCGTTCGTCGGGCCGGTCTGCGGGAGGCTCATCCTTGGCGAAAGCGGCATTATACCGCTCCATCACCGCCGGGGGCATTCCTTTTCCCCGATCCTCTATGGTCAGTACGTAGCGCCCATTCCGTTCTTCTCCGTGAATGCCGATGAATTCGGGGCGCATTTTGTGCTGCTGGTACCCGTGCTTGAATGCATTCTCAACGACCGGCTGGATGACGAGACGCACGGAACGGACCTGCGATAACTGGTGCTCCGCGCATTGGATGCCGATCGTCATGCTGGGGAAGCGTTCGGATTGGATATCAAGATATCTGCGGCTGTGCGTCAACTCCTCCAGCAGACTCACCTGCTCCCGCGGACTCCCCACGCTGTAGCGGAATAAATCGGCGAGCGACGTGGCGATTCGGCTAATCATCGGCATGTCGGCCAAGATGGCGTGGGAATTGATGATCTCCAGCGTGTTGTACAGAAAATGCGGGTTGATCTGCGAATGGAGCGCCTCCAGCTCGGAATCCTTTTGCCTCAGCTGCATTTCCTGCTCCTTCAGCTTCGAGGACTGTACCTCTCCGAGCAGCCGGTTGATCTCGCTGACCATGTTATTGAAGCTTCGGTTCAGCTCGACGATTTCCTCCAGCCCGTTCTCCGGGGCGCGGACGTTCAGATCCCCGTTCTCCGCCCTACGCATCAGCCGCTGCAGCGAGGTCAGCGACCGGGTCAGCTTGAGAGAGAACCCGACCAGCAGCAGCAGGATGAAGGCGATAAGCACGCTTCCAAGCCACAGCGTCACATTGCGGAGACCGATTATATTGCCGGTCAGCTCGGAAATCGGAACTTCGGACACCATGACCCAGTGGGTCAGGTCGGACTGGTGGTAGATGACGAGTCTTTTGCCGGCCGTAGTAAACCAGCCGCTGTTGCCGTGCTTGAGCTTATCGAGAAGGTCGGGGTATTCGACGCTGCCCCATTTTTGCGGATCGGGATGGTACACAGTTCTGCCGTTCTCATCCATAATCCAGACGAAGCCGGACGTGCCGAGCTTCACCTTTTCAATGATGCGGATCAGCTCGTTCATGCGCAGCTGGATAAGGAGCAGGGCATTCGATTGATAGGTCCGGGTATCCGAAAACCGGCGGACGACATTTAAGACCGGGACGGAATTTTGCAGCGATACGCCCAAAATTTTGTAGGTCGCGCCCTGCATGCTCTCGCTGTAGACAGGATACATCTCTTTGGCTTCGATGCTGGCGTTTTTGGAAATGCCGATTCCTTGCTCGGTCAGTATGGAGATGCTGTAAATATCAGGGCGGCCGAACACGATATTGGTGAATAAATCGTCCTGGATCACCCGGTTCAGCACGATGCGCTGATACTGCTCGTCCGGTGTCAGCTTGACGAACTCTTGAATAGACGGATCGATCAGCAGCGGATAGGTCGTCTGCTGCAGCGTTGTAAAATAAGCGTCAAGCTGGCTGTTGATTTGGCGGACGAGCTGGTCGCTGTACTGAATCGCATTATGCTCGATGGCCGTAGTGGACCGTTCATACCCCAACAGGCCGATAAGGGCAAAGGGAAGCACGATAAACAAGGCGACGAGCAGGACGAGCCTGCTGTGGATGGAACGTTTGGCCCTGGATGATGGCATGGAAGAGGCCTCCTGACTTTGTTCGTAAAGGGTAGGGACAATGAGCCCAGTCCTTTCCTGCATGGGCTTGTTGAGCGCGATTCGGCTGTACGTCACTTGCTGAAGGCGAAGCGAGGCTATTCCGCGGCAGCGACAATACAATCGTTAAGTTTACGTCATATAAACTGACATCGAAAAAGATTTTAATCTCAATTTAGCGTACTCCTTCGGGCTTCGTCAACGGAGATCGTTGAAAGAAGCCGTGTTTATGGGCAAAAACGGTCTGGACAACGCAGATGGGAGCAAAAAAACACAAGCTTGTCCCGGTAATGACATGGTTACGCGCGAGCGGCTTGAGTACTATGGAAGGCAGATGACAGGAAATATACCGTCGGCATAAAGGTGACGGGATGCTTTAAGCGAAGGAGGAGAAGTGCCGTGTTTGAGCCGATGGCAAGTACCTGGGAAATATCCCATCTGGATTTGATCGTTCGTATGGTATTGGCAGCCGTGCTGGGAGGGCTTATCGGCATGGAGCGGGAGTGGAGCAATCATGCGGCCGGTTTCCGCACGCACATTCTGGTTTGCCTTGGATCGGCAACCATTATGCTGATGTCGATCTACGGGTTTACGCAGTTCGTGTCGGAGCCTAATGTAAGGGTCGACCCAGCCCGTTTGGCTGCGCAGGTCATCAGCGGCATCGGATTTTTGGGCGCGGGAGCCATTATGCGCAACGGCAGTGCGGTCAAAGGCCTGACGACCGCGGCTTCGGTCTGGACGGTGGCTGCGATTGGCCTGTGTGTCGGAGCGGGCTTTTATACAGGGGCATTCGTTTGTACGGGCATGGTGCTCGTCAGCCTGTATGCGTTGAACAAATGGGAAAAGCATCTGCTTCGCAACCGCCGGTATCATAATCTGGAGATGACGATTTATGATGCCCCGGGATCGCTTGGGCGGATTGCTACGATTTTCGGAGAGCATCAGATTCAAATATCCGATCTGAGGATCGAGCCGATGGAGCCTGAACATCGGTTTCCGCAGGAAGCAGGTAAAATGCTGCTCGCCTTCAAGCTGAAAAGCGTGAAGCCGGACAAGCTGCCGCTTGCGGTGGAAGCGATTCGGAGGCTGGATGTCGTGTCCAGCTTGACGGTCGTCTAGCCGGGTGAGCGTGGGGCTGACAAGAGCTCAAATATTGAAAAAACAGTGAAGCTTGAGTCCAAGCTGCAGCTGCAAAAGATATCGGCGCAATGAGCCTGGCCCCTTCATTATGTAAAGAATTGAATCATTGCTTATCGGTGCCGGGGGGCGTTCCACCGGTATTTTTTGCATAGGAGAAGGTATGGGGAGAGGCCGGTCAGGTTAGGTTAGTAAAATAAATTAAAAATATAAATATTTAGAAATGTAAATGAAAAAAATATATCTGATTTTTTCTTCATGTGTTATCCTAGATAAATATAATTATTGAGGTGAAGATGATGCAATCTACTGAAGTTAAAAAGGGACTAGCTGCATTTTCGAGGACAAATCCATTCCAAGCGAAAGTGCTTAAGAATGTAAATTTAAATGGAGCTGGCTCCAGTAAAGAAACCCGGCATATCGAGCTGTCGTTACAAGGATCCGACCTTTCCTATGTACCCGGTGATTGCCTTGGCGTGATCCCCGAAAATGATCCGGAGCTCGTGGCCGCCCTTCTTGAAGAAATGAAATGGGATGCAGAAATGCCTGTTGTCATTAATAAGCAAGAGGAGCCCCTTCCTTTAAAAGAAGCGCTGTTAAAGCACTTTGAAATTACGCTATTGACGAAAAAAATTATGCAGCAGGCAGCAGGGCTGACAGATAACGAAGAGCTGCAAAAGCTTGTAGCCAGCGAAGATGCAAATCAACTGAAAGCCTATATGGAAGGACGCGATTTGCTGGACTTGCTGCAGGACTTCGGTCCGTGGAAAGCATCTGCTCAAGAGATTGTCTCTTTGCTCAGAAAAATGCCGCCGCGGCTTTATTCCATTGCAAGCAGCATCGCTGCTAATCCGGAGGAAGTGCATCTGACCATCGGCGCTGTGCGCTACACGGCTAACGGACGCGTAAGAAAAGGCGTTTGTTCCGTTCAATGTGCCGAACGTCTTCCTGAAGGAGATACGATTCCGGTATTTATTCAGCAAAACAAGCACTTTAATCTGCCGGAGTCGCAAGACCAAGATATTATTATGGTGGGTCCGGGGACAGGCATTGCGCCATTCCGCTCCTTTATCCAGGAACGGGCGGTTAATAAAGCGGCAGGGAGATCGTGGCTGTTTTTTGGAGACCAGCATTCAGCGTCGGATTTCCTATATAAGAGCGAGCTGGAGCAATATCAGCAAGATGGGGTACTAACCCGGTTAGACGCTGCCTTCTCCCGCGACACGGCTCAAAAAGTATATGTGCAGCATAAAATGCTGGAGAACAGCAAAGAGTTGTTTGCATGGCTGGACAAAGGAGCATACTTCTACATTTGCGGAGATAAGCAGCACATGGCGAAAGATGTCCATAATACGCTTATTGATATCATTGAACAAGAAGGCGCGTTGACCCGTGAAGCGGCGGAAGCGTACCTGAATGCTATGCAGGAGCAAGGACGCTACCAGCGCGATGTGTATTAAAAGGAACAGGTGCCAGGGCACCGTCCAATAATGTCCAAAAGAGTGACTTTATTTCCGCAAGCAGCGGACCTGAGAGTCACTCTTTTTTTGTTGAAATTTGCGAAGCGTGTACCGGACCCGTTTTGGGGGAGTCTGTAGGCTTACATCTGTGCAGTGGGGCGGATCACGATCTCGTTCACATCAATGTCGGCCGGCTGCTCAATTGCGAATGCAATTGCGCGTGCAACCGCAACCGGCGGCATCGCCAGCGTATCCCGGACGGTGGCAAGCCGGTCCCTTTCCTGCTTATTTGTCATGCCATCCGTGAAATTTGTTCGTACGATACCCGGCGAAATGATCGTTACGCGCAGCTGATCCCCTGCCTCCTGACGCAGCCCCTCGGAAATTGCACGAACGGCGAACTTCGTACCGGAATAGACCGATTGGTTCGGTACGGTTTTATGTCCCGCTGTAGAGGCGACGTTCACGAAATGTCCGGCATTCTGCTTGCGAAAGACGGGCAGCGCTGCGGCGATGCCATACAGCACACCCTTCATGTTGACGTCGATCATGGCCTCCCAATCTTCGACACGCAGGTCATCTAGGGGGGAAATCGGCATAATGCCTGCATTGTTGATGAGCACATCTAGCTGGCCATACCGTTCGCATGCCAACCCGACAAGACGGGACAGGTCTTCAGGTCGTTTCACATCCGTACTTACATAAACGGCCTCACCGCCCCGACTCACGATTTGTGCCGCCAGCGACTCGAGTCGCTCGGCTCCGCGTGCCCCAAGCACGACCTTCGCTCCACGCTCGGCAAGCAGAAGTGCAGCGGCCTCACCAATTCCACTGCTTGCGCCGGTAATAGCGACGACTTTGCCTTTGATTCCAGACGTAATTTCGTTCTTTTCCAAGCTCATCATCGAATCCTTCTTCCGTTTAATATTGGTTTTCACTTTGAATTATAGGGAAAATCAATAGATCCCAGGTAGACGATTCTGACGCGTTCCTTGCCTAATCCTGCCCCACTTGGTTACAATAGCCTCACAGATTGGAAGCAAAAGGAGGGTAAGCAAGATGAGCCAACTCGTTTCCACGCCTGCCGTTTCGAGCTATCAACACGAATTGGCCGGATTGATTGAACGTCACACGTCCATGGATGGCAAGCACAATACAGCGATTCCCGACCTTTGTTTCAGACGTGCTTCCCAGGTATCGGAGCCGACGAATACCATGAACATTCCCGCGCTTTATGTCATCGCCCAAGGCTCCAAGACCGCTATATTCGCAGGGGAAAGCTACCGGTGCGATTCGGCTGCTTATATGGTGAGCTCCGTTCACCTGCCGGTCATCGCGAGAATTACAGATGCGTCGCCGCAGCTTCCGTATTTAAGCCTTCAATTAACGCTGACCCCCGATGTCATGCTTGATATCGTCAAGAAGACCCGTCCGCTGGGAAGCGGGGAGACGGGACGAGGCCTTTTGGTGAACCAATCCACGCCTCCCTTATTAGATGCGATTTTACGGCTCGTCAAACTTTTGGATACGCCGATGGATATCGAGATGCTTGCTCCGCTTATCATCCGCGAAATATTTTATCGGGTGATGCAGGGCGAGCAGGGAGCGCTGCTCAGACAGTTCGCCGTGATCGGGAGCTATGCACAAAGCATTTCCGAAGCGATACATCTGATTAACCGTAATTATACCGAGCCTCTCGTCATCGAAGAGTTGGCAAGAACGGTAAGCATGAGCCCCACAGCTTTGCACAAGCATTTCAAAAAAGTAACTGCAATGAGCCCGCTGCAGTATCAAAAGGTCATTCGACTACAAAAAGCACGCCAGCTGCTGCTCACGGAAGGCTTGGATGCCGCCACGGCAGGTTTTCGCGTAGGTTACGAAAGCCCTTCCCAGTTCAGCAGGGAGTACGCCCGCACATTCGGACGCCCGCCGATGAGTGATATCAAGCACCTGCGCGATACGAGGATTTGATGAGAAATAATAGATTGCCAAAAAAAGAACAACGCAGTCACTGCCGGGATGGCAGAACACTGCGTTGTTTTTGTATGCATTATTCCAGGTTGGCATGTCTGCCGAACATGGCGGAGCCGTCGAGCTCCTGTCGATCCATCATCCTTAATATGATGGAATCGAATACCAGGAGCAGGCTCTGCTCGAAGAGAGAGCCCATCGGTTGAATCGTAAAGGACTCTTGATCCGAAGCCTCCTTAGGGGAGGCTAGTACTTGAATCACAACATCGGATATTTGACCGATGGTTGATTCAGGGTTCGTGGTAGCCGCAGCGAGCGAGGCGCCGATGCCTTTGGCCTTGGCGGCCATAACTGCGAGGCTCTTCGTTTCCCCCGAGCCGGAGCCGATGATCAGCAGGTCGTCCGGTCCTAATCCCGGTGTGACGGTTTCACCGACAACATACACTGCAAAGCCCATATGCATAAGCCGCATTGCAAAGGCGCGCATCATCAGACCGGAGCGGCCGGCACCGGCGACGAACACCTTTTGCGCTCTGGCGATTCTCTCCACCAGCTGCTCGACGGACTCCTCCGACAGCAGCTCGAGCGTCCGCTGCAGCTCGTTGATCATGGCACTCGTGTAATCGCTTGTTCTCATCGATGGCTTCGACGTCATGGCGATTACCCTTGCTGAATCAGCTTCTGCATCTCAGCGGCAACGGATTTCTTGTCCTCGTGTCCGGTAATGCCGCCGCCGACGATGACGAGATCCGGATTCGCTTTAATGACTTCCGGCAGGGTGTTCAGCTTGATGCCTCCTGCGATGGCTGTCTTCGCGTTTTTCACGACACGCTTGATCGCATTCAGCTCTTCAAAGGAATTTTTACCTGCCGCTTGGTGATCATAACCGGAGTGCACGCAAATGTAGTCTACGCCCAAAGCGTCAATTTCTTGCGCGCGCTCTTCGATGTTTTTCACGTTGATCATGTCGACCATGATTTTTTTGTTTTGCTTGCGGGCTTCCTGCACGGCTCCCGATATGGTCGAATCGTCGGATGCGCCTAACACGGTAATAATATCCGCTCCGGCTTCGGAGGCTTTCATGACCTCGTAGCCCCCGGCGTCCATAATTTTCAGATCAGCCAGCACCAACAGATCGGGAAACGCTTCTTTGATTTCTTTTACAGCTTTCAGGCCTTCATTTATGACAACGGGCGTCCCGATTTCTACGATGTCGATATAAGCCTCCACTTCCTTGACCACTTGCTTGGCTTCCGGAATATTGACTAAATCCAATGCTAATTGTAATTGCATGCTATTCACTCCTTAGACAAATAGTTGTTTTTCGCTTGAACAACACTTATTCTAAGACTATGCTTTCGATAAAGGAAGTACGCACTTCAAAGTGGTGTAGTTACCGTCATGATACTATTGTATATTCACAGGTATTACAGGCAGGCAGCTTTATATAAAATGAATAAGCGCAGGAGGGATCTGCTCATATGGCGAGTCAATTAAAAGAGCGAATCGATTTGAAGATGATTAATTGTGAAAAGGAATTGACCCTTGCGGTCATCGGCGGCAAATGGAAGCTTATTATTTTATGGCATCTCGGGCTTGAAGGGACGAAGCGGTTCAGCGAGCTGAAGAAGCTCATTCCTTCGATAACGCAAAAAATGCTTACCAACCAGCTGCGCGAATTGGAGGAGGATCTGTTGGTGGCGCGTAAAGTATACGCCGAAGTGCCGCCGCGGGTGGAATATTCACTGACGGAGTACGGGGAAAGCTTGATGCCGATTCTGAGGCTAATGTACAGCTGGGGTAAGGATTATGGGGAACAGGTTGTCTGGAAATAAGGGGAATACCGGCTTTCAGACCGAATAGGGGGTAACAAAGCAGCACAAAGCACCACAGAGTGGAACAAGAAGGGAGGAGTGTGGGATGGAGAACCTTTCATTCAAGGAACACGGACTTCAACAGCGGTCGGAATCCCACATCCATCCCTTTCTATGCACCAACGTAAATCATGCGCGAAGGACGCCGCGAGGCGTTCTTCTTTTTTTGCGAAGCATAATCCCGGATCGGTCGGTGAAGCGTCAGGAGCTTCTCGCCACCAAATGCGTTCTGCGGTATTCCCCCGGCGACAGTCCGGTACGGTTTTTGAACATGCGGTTAAATGAGGAGATGTTGCGGTAGCCGACCTGCAGGCCGATGTCCTGAATCGTGGTATCCGTATGAATCAGCAGCTCCTGCGCATGGCGCACCCGGGTGTCGTGCAGATGCTCCATGAAATTGACCCCGGTTTTTTCCTTGATATAGGTGGATACGTACGCAGGTGTCAGATTCAGCTGTCCCGCCAAAATATCGAGCGAAATATCCTCCGCATAATGCTCTTGAATAAGGCTCATGACATGATCGATGATCGGATCAGCGGCTTCCTTTTTCTCACGGATAAAAGCAGACACCGCCCGCAAATATTCTCGGTATGTCCTCGTATACTCCTCTAACGTACAGCATTCCGCGAGCTGCTGCATCAGCGGCTTCAGCCTCCAGGAGGTGCTGGCCTCCACCTTGTAGTGCTCCAATATTTTTTGCGCTTGGGTGGATATGTTGTGAGCCAGCAAACGGAACAACAGAACCGTAGCTTCCTCTTGATGGAGCGTCATTAACCAGCGTTCCACTAATGCAACGGCGTCTTGTTCATTGCCGGACTGCAGAGCCGCCGTCAGCTCCTGCTCCTGGGTTAGCGTAAGTGCATAGGCGGATCGGCTCGATTGCCACTCCGTCACAAGCTGCGTTTCCTCCAGAAGCTTGGCCTGCTGTGCCATTTCCTGCACCTGACGGTAAGCATGCCCAAACTGGGAAGCATGGCTGAACCAGGAGCTGATTGCCGCCGTTACGAGACAGTAGCGCCGGTCGCGGTCCAGAATCGGCTTCAATTGCTCGACCATCGCCACAATCTGTTCCTTCTCATTCCCCGGGATGACCGAGAGAAACTGATGCTTCTCCATCTGAAACGTATGAGAGTTGGGAAAGCGCTCGTCGGTGACGAGCTTCAGATGCTCCCCGATCGACTGGGCGGCCTGCTCCCGATTGATCGGCAGGTCGATAAAGGAGACCGGGCGGAAGCGCAGCTCGTACAGCACAACGACGAAGCTCTCCTCGTTTCCTTGAATGCTCTGCCAGCTGTTCAGCTCCTGGTTGATGCTTTTCAGCTTGGAGATGTAGTCGAAGCTGGTCAGTACGGACTGCTGCTGCTGGAGCTCTCCGCGAATATCCTCTTTGTCCCTCAGCAGTCCCTGAATTTTAAGGCTGATTAGATCAAATTCATGGATTTGACTATGCAAAGGGCCATTATCCTGCGGATTGGATATGGAAGAAAGCAGCTGCCGGACCGGTTTATGAATTCTTTTGCTGAACAGGACGGAGATCAGGAGCCCGAGCAGCACGGTGACAGCCCATACAAGCAGCATCATCCAGTTCAAATGCCTCAGCTTCTCGTTGAACTCGCGGGTGGGGACGGTCAGAATATACTGCAGCCCTCCGGCATCTTTGGATGCAAAATAATAATTCCCGTTCTGTACGGTGTAATGGGTATCGTTGTCGATTGCTGCAAGACCGGCAAGAACCTGCTCATCGACGGCAGGCACAGGACGACCGGTTTGAAAGAGCGGACGTTGATCCGCAGAGAGAACGGTCAGCTGCGCATCCGATGCGTCTCCCAGGATACCCTGCTGCATCCGGTTCGCGTCGATCATGGCGATTAGCATATAGCTGGCCATATGGGGCTTGATCGAATAAGGAATGAGCCGTTTCGGCGCGGCTTCCTCCTTGGCGTTGTAGAAGTCTGCGGCCGGGTGAAGCATGAAGTTGTTCTTACGCTCAAACTGCTCGTGCCAATAGCTCAACGGATAGCTGCCGCTTTTATAAAGAGAGCCAAGCGTTTCCTCAGGAGAAGCCGGACCGTATTTGTTGACGGCCAGAGGAGAAGCATGAAACAGCAAAATCAAATTATCGAGATAGAGCTCCGACTGGCTCGCCGTATTTTGCAAATCCTGCACGATAGGGCGGGTTTTGAGCTGCTCGTAGGCTGCTTTTTTTACAATTTGGGTTTCCAGATTCGTGACATCCCGGTCGGTGTATCGCTCGAAAAGAACGGATTTGATCCGTTCAAAATGCAAGTGATACCGTTCCGCGGCATGCTGCAGCTTTAACCCGTTCTGCTCCACCATTTCGGAATGCAGATGCTTTTTGACAACCGAGAAAATAAGAAAGTCGCACAGAGTAAACAGCAGGATCAGGATGACAAAGCTCGCCAGCATTCTCCGAAACAGCGAGATTCGGACAGGTGTCGCGTTCATCGGCAAAGCGCTCCTTTTATGTAGAAACTTGTCGAATCATTCTTTCTCTAATTGTAGCTTAAAAGGCATGTAAACGGTATGGGCTGTTTTTATGCCGCCTTCCCGTTTCTACGGATGGACCGCTTCACACAAGCTTTACAGGCCCGGAGCAATTGCGGCAAAGGATCGCAAAAGGTGTGTATAGCCACCTGCCGGACTCCTGGTTATGATCGGACAAGAACGATACATTCCTCAGGATGAGGGAGGGCAGACAGGTGCATTTCAGGCATCCCTTGTGGAGTTTTCCACAGAAGGCCGAAGCCTGAGTCGCAGAAGGAATGGATCCGATCATCAATGAAACAGGAGCGTGCAATGGAATTGAATAAGTTAACCAAAAGGAAAAGATGGGTCTCCATGCTGACGTCCGGCGCGATGCTGCTGGGCATGTTCACCACCTCTGCTCTGGGCGCCGTGACGGTTCATGCGGCCGATACGGTAGATTATGCTAAGGTGCCGAAGCTGCTTATTACGGAGCTTGTACCGGATAGTACGAATCTGTCGGGCAAATCGGTTGATGCTTATGAATTTATCGAGGTGTATAACAACTCCAAGCAGCCGGTAAGCTTCAAGGATTACAATCTGGTTTATCATAATGACAGCGACAGCTCCAATACGGTCTGGTCGGCTGTCTACAACAATGATATGACGATCCCAGCTCAACAGGCTATCGTACTGTGGGTGATGAACGCGGATAACACGAATGAAACGGCAGATGCTTTCAATAACAATTACCATACGAATTTACAGGAAAATGTCAATTTGTTCCGATTGAGCGGTGGCGGCGGCATGCATAACAGCCAACCGAGAACATTGGTTATTCAAGATAAATCGGGAAAAGAATTGGCATCGGCCTCTTATCAGAATGACATTCAGACGGTAAAAGATATGGGCATTCTGTACTCCTACCCTGTGGACGGTACGACCAAGCAGGTGATGATGCCGAACCCCGGCACCGTGGCTGCATCGCCTGGAACCGTGATCCCTGCTCAAGTGCCGGGGACGGCCTCGGATGAAGGAACGCAGGGACCTGCGCTTCCGAATCAGCCTCCGGTCATTACCCATACGCCGGTTACACAATCCGGAACGGCGGAGAATTTGATGATCACCGCCCAAATTACGAACCCGGAGAGCGGAAACGGCCAGGATGTATTGACGGCGGAGCTGTTCTACAAGACCGCTTCCCAGACGTCATTCACTTCTGTAGCTTTGAATCTGGCGAGCGGCGATGAATATCGCGCCGTCATTCCGAGAGAGGCACTGAATGAAGCCGAGCTGCAATATTATCTGCAGGTGAAAGATAGTGCGAACACGGTGAAAACGGACACGTATACGGTAAGCGTCAGCCTGCCTGACTTCGATGTCACGAAGGTGCCGCCGATCCTGATCACGGAGCTCGTGCCCAACAGTACGAACGTAGGCTCCGCCGACGGCTATGAGTTCATCGAAATCTACAACAATACGAACCAGCCGATTTCGTTCAAAGACTACAAGCTGTACTACCGGTATACGGATTCCGGCCCGGATGCGGATATCATTTGGCCGTCGGACCAGGAGGATTTGGTCATTCCCGCACAAAAGCCTTTTGTGTTCTGGGTCATCAACAGCCAGAATAAAAGCAAAACCGTTGCCGATTTTAACACCTTGTATCACACAAGCCTGGTGGAGAATCAAAACATTGTGAAGGTGTACTCGGATGGCATGGCTAATACGTCCAAAAGAGGCGTCGCCATCGCAACCAACACGCATGTGGATGTTTCCTCGGCCTATTACGATGGATCCTTGAAGGATGAAACGAAGGAAAATAAAGGAGTTTACTACAAGTTCCCGATGAATGGCAGCACCACCATGATCAAATACAGCGCGGGAGCCAAGGAGGCCACACCTGGCAGTGTGGAGCCGGGGCAGGCACCTGATCAAATGATTATCGTCAAGCCGGATACCGCGGCACCGACGTTTGCAGATCTGACTGGCATCCAAGCGATAGATCAGTCGAAAAATCTGGAGATCAAAGCGGATGCGAAGGATGATCGGCAGGTCAAGACGATGGCTCTTTATTACAAGTCTGACAAGCAGATGGAATATACGAAACGGTATTTGCTGGAGAGCTACAATGACTCTCTTTACCATTACACGCTGTATTCGCCGGATTTAATCGGAAGATCGGAAATTGAATACTATTTTACCGTTTCCGATGGCACGAATGAAATTCAGTCACCGAAGTACAAGGTGCAGATTACAGGAGGAAAGGAACGGTCCGATCTGCGCTTGAACGTGAAGAACGGAGAGATTGTCAAAGGAACCCGTGTGGTGAAGGGGACGGCTGAACAGGCGGGACCGGATACACTGAAGCTGGTTATCGATGGCCAAGACTTGTCCCCTGCAGCCTTTCCTGCGGTGGAAAACGACGCATATTTCGCTTTCGAGGCGAACAGCGTCAATTACTACTTCAAAAATGGCGTAACGATCGGTAAAGAAATTTTGTACACGTTCCAAGACCCGATTAATACTTACACGACGCTATCGGTTCCGATTCAGTCCGACCGGTTGAAGCAGAGCGGCAACGTGATTTCCATTCGTGCGGGCTCGAAATCTTCTCCTTTTGACGATCGTGCGGAGGAGAATAAAGACGATTTTACCGTGAAAAATGTGCGTCTTGTGTTTGCGGATGGTACGGAGTACTGGGACAGCCGTTACGCGAACAAGGATCAGGAGATTAAAATGGGCGACAGCAGCGGAAGATTCCCTGCCGTAGACTTTAATTTTGACCTGCCGGCAAATAAGTTAGCGTCCAAGGCGTACGCATGGAACACGGCGGCCGTACAGGACGGGCCGCACCAGGTTACTGTCAGCAGCGAGGTGTACGGGGCGGTAACGGCCCAAATTATCGTAGACAACACGGCACCGGTCATTGTTCCGTCGGTCGAGGACGGTCAAACGTACCGTGGCTTCCTGACCATCGACGCCCAAGTCACGGATGCGTTGGCAGGTGTAGAGAAGACCGAAGTGACATTGGACGGCAAGGAATTAATGCTGCCTTATGCGACAACCTCCTCCGAGCTGTCGGCGGGCAAGCATGAGCTGGTCATTCATGCGGTGGATAAGGTAGGCAACGCGGCGGAGAAGAAAGTGAGCTTCGAGGTGCCGCAAGAAAATCCGCTGCAGCCGGAGGTCGTATATCCGCAGAACGAATCGGCCAATGTGGAGCAGAATGCGGGCTTGACGGTGAAGGTGACGGACCCGACGAACGACAAGATGAATGTGAGCTTCTATAGAGGCTTTAGTTATGATGCCAACCATAGGGACGGCTTGACTGCATTCAAGAATGCATCGGATATCGAGCCGCCGAGCCAGCTGAAGCCGGCTGGAGAGCAGCCTTTGTCGGAAGAAGAGTACAATCAGATTCGTGAAGTGGATGGAAAATATTTGGAAAGCGATTCGATCGAGCAGTTTCCTTACCACCGTTTTGAAGTAAAGCTGGACGATGCGGTCAAACCGACGGACCGTGTAGAGATTGAGTGGAAGGGCAAATCATTGGAAGGCCGTAAAGTCAGCCTATATGCGTGGAGCCCGACTGCAAATCAATGGAAGCAGCTGGATACCCGAGTGGCGGGTACGGAAGATTTTGAGCTGCTTGCTACCGTTCAAGCCGGCGATTATTCGGTGAATGGAACGATTCATACGATCGTGCAGGACGAACTTCCCGTATCCCAGCAGCCATATGACTTCTCCATGGTTTGGATGTCGGATACGCAGTATTATTCGGAAAGCTACCCTGAAATATATGAAGGCAACGTCAAATGGATTGTCGATCACCAAAAGGATATGAATATTCAATACGTGATTCATACCGGGGACATTGTCGATGAGGCCGATAAGGAGTACCAGTGGCTTGAGGCCGATAAGGACATGAAGGTACTGGAGGATGCGAAAATTCCGTATGGTGTACTTGCCGGAAATCACGACGTATCCCACCAAACCTCCGACTATACGCAGTATTGGAAATATTTTGGCGAAAACCGGTTTAAAGTACAGCCGACCTTTGGCGGCTCCTATCAAAACAACCGCGGTCATTATGATCTGATTTCCGCCGGCGGCAACGATTTTATCGTCGTCTACATGGGCTGGAACATCGGGGATGAACAGATTGAGTGGGTTAACGAAGTGGTGAAGCAGTATCCGGACCGCAAAGCGATCCTGAACTTCCATGAATACCTGCTTGTATCGGGCAACCGCGCTCCGGTTTCGGATCTTATTTTCGAACGGGTCGTCAAGCCGAATAAGAATGTTTTTGCGGTATTGTCAGGTCATTACCACGATGCTGAGGAGTTGATTGATCCTATCGACGATGACGGTGACGGGATACCGGACCGCAATGTGTACCAAATGCTTGCCGACTATCAAGGTGCAGAAAAGGGTGGACTCGGCTACATTCGCCTCCTGCAATTCGATATCAAGAACAATAAAATTTACGTAAAAACGTATTCGCCTTACCTGGACGATTATAACTACTACGACCCTAAGGAATACCCGGGTAAAGATGAATTTGCATTGGACGTCGATTTGAAGCCGATGGTGAAACGCGTCGCTACCGATTACATGGGCGTGAAGGTGTACACGGACCAGCAGATCGGGAAAGCGGAGGGCGTGGCAAGCTCCCAGCAGGCCTCCGTATATTGGAGCGGCTTGGCTGCGAACCGGTACTACCAATGGTACGCAGCCGTGGAGGACGGCAACAGCGGCCATACCGTATCGGACATTTGGGGCTTCACCACCCGCGGGCCGAAAAAGGATCATTCGAGCGGCAGCTCGGGAAGCACAGGCACAGGCTCGGGGAATCCGGGTACGCCTGAGGCACCTGAACAGCCGGCAGCGCCTGGGTCCGATGGGAAGCCGTCCGTAACGCCGACACCGGGACAGACGCCGAATCCGGCTCCAGCTCCGGGAGGACATCCTTTTAAAGACGTCACAGAGTCATATGCGTGGGCCCAGGCTGCGATTCAGCAGCTCGCCTCCAAAGGCATTATTCAAGGCACCTCGGAGACGACGTTCGAGCCGCAGAAGCATATTACCAGAGCGGATTTTATGACCTTACTTGTTCGTGCGCTTGGCTTGAAGGCCGATTTCGATTCGAACTTCAGCGACGTGCAGCCGGGCGATTATTACTTTGAAGCGTTAGGTATTGCCAAAAAGCTCGGCATCTCCGATGGAATTGGAGACAACAAATTTGATCCGAGGGCGCAAATTACGAGACAGGACCTGATGGTGCTGAGTGCAAGAGCGCTTCAAGCAAGCAGTCTTTTGCATAACCAGGGGAAGGCTGCCGATCTGCAAGAGTTTAAGGACCATGCGCAAGTGGCTTCCTACGCGAAAGAAGCGGTGGCCTCGATGGTGAAGGCAGGTTTCGTTGAAGGAAGCAATGACGGACTCCAGCCGCAGGGCTATGCAACAAGAGCCGAAACGGCGGTCATCATGTACCGGATTTTTATGAAGAAATAAAGCTGCAGTCAACTGATAGCCGCAGGAAAAGGTCATCCTTTTCCTGCGGTTTTTTAAGTGTTATGATGAGGTTTTACAGGATGGAATGAAGAAGGAGAAGGGGGAGAGCGGATGAATTTTCAACAGCTTGTTGCGATGATTCCGGTGTTGGATCAGATTGGTTTGAGTCGTGCTAATCAGACCTTGGAAGCTGTGGAACACCGTCATGTGTTGATTATTGTCCTGAGCGGGCATCTGACGATTACCGCATCGGACGGGGACCCGGCCGTGGTTACGCAAGGGTATGCTTGTCATCCCCTGCACGGCCCCTTCACCCTTCAAGTTCCCAAGACCAAAGAAGCGGAATATATGGTGATCACTTACCGCGTGTTCCCGGACAACAGCGCTTGGACGCTGCAAGGGCCGCTTCGCACGCTTAGCGAGGTCAAGATTAAATACATGCTGGACGAACTGGTCCGCACAACGGATGAAATCCATACCCATTCTGCCGAGGAAGAGGCGGCGCAGCAATTCAGGAAGCGCCTTATCTTGGAGCGGATGCTGTTTATTTTTTTGTACGAAACCCACATGACGCAGGAGGAAACGGCGTCGGGTGTATCGATTGAGGAATCTTTATCCTATATGAACGAGCATTATATGCTGAAGCTGAGTCTCCCTATGCTTGCAGCGCGGGCCGGTATGAGTGAAGGGCATTATACGGTGCTGTTCAAGCGGCATACGGGGATGACCATGACGCAATATTTGCGCAGGCTTCGAATCGACAAGGCGAAGCAAATGTTTCAGCAGACCGGGTTAACGGCCAAGGAAGTATCGCAGCGGGTCGGCTTTGCGGATTATTTTCATTTCAGCCGTATATTTAAACAGGAGGCGGGCTGCTCGCCTACGGCGTACCAGAGGAGCCTGCAGTAAATCTAAAAATATAACATGTCCTATCTAAAGATTAGATATGGTCAATAGGGAGAGTTGCGGCTAAAATAAGTTGAGAATAATTATCATTATCAGGAGGAACATCATATGCTTCATAGGATTCATCGCCGTACGCTTCATTTCACATTAATGCTTGTATTGATTCTTAACCTTGCCGCCTGCGGCTCATCCGCCACCTCACAGGCGCCGTCAGGCAGCGCCGGCCAACAGTCTGCGCCAGTAGCTGCCTCCCAGGACGGAAAGATTACTGTCGATGACGCGCTGGGCACTGTAACCTTGCCGAAGAAGCCGGAGCGGATCGTTACGATGGATTTCAGCTTTACGGATATGCTTGTGACATTGGGCGTTCAGCCGGTAGGCATTGCCGACGACAGCAGCCCGGATTTGTTCATGGATGCCGTCAAAAGTAAGTTAACGAAGTACACCTCCGTCGGTTCCCGTTACGAGCCGAACATCGAGCTGATCAGCTCGTTGAAGCCGGATCTCATTATTGTAGATATTAACAAGCATAAAAATGCGCTGACGCAGCTGAAAGCGATCGCTCCGATTGTTGCGCTGGACGATTTTCAAGCCGATTACAACCAGATGCTGAAAAATTTCCTGATCACCGCCAAAGCCGTCGGTAAGGAAGAGGAAGGGAAGAAGCGGCTTCAAGAGCATCAGGCGAAGATGGACGAGGCGAAGAAGAAGATCAAGAACGCCAGCCTGACCGTGCTTCCGGCCGTGGTGAACCCGAAGGGCTTCTTCGGCCATTCGGACCATTCCTATTCCGGCTCAATGTTGAAAATGCTGGGCTTCACGGATCCGGTCAAGAATGATGCGGCCTATCCGCAGCTGACACTGGAGCAGCTGGTTGAGACGAACCCGCAGGCGATGTTTCTGATGCCGACCGAGAAGGTGACGATTGTCAACCAATGGGAAAGCAACCCGTTGTGGAAGAAAATCGACGCGGTAGCCAACAGCAAAATGTATACCGTTGAAAGACGCGACTGGTCGTTATCCCGGGGGATGCTGGGAAGCGAGAAGATAGCTGAAGATCTCGTGAAAGCTTTAGGAGAGAAATAAGATGGATCCATCTATCCGAATGGAGAAGCAGAACCGCTCAAGGTTTCTGCTCTTCCTTTTTTCGGGTTCTGCTCTCCTTTTGGCTGCAGGCATGCTCTGCAGCCTGAAGTGGGGGCAGGCCCAGGTGTCCTGGCGCACCTTGTACGAGGCGCTGACCTTTCAGGCACAGGACAAAGTGCATCTGTATATCCAAACGCTTCGCCTGCCCCGCACCCTGACCGCCTGTATGGTCGGAGTTCAGCTGGCGTTAGCCGGACTGTTAACGCAGCTGACGACGAGAAATCCGCTTGCATCCCCGCATATTTTCGGCATCAATGCCGGAGCTTCCTTCGCCGTCGTCTTCGGCTTGGTCGCGGTTGCGGGGCTATCTCTGCCGGGATCGATGCTGTTTGCTTTCACGGGAGCGGTCCTGGGGGCTCTGCTGGTGTGGTCCTTGACCGGACATGGGGGCAAGCAGTACGTCAGGCTGGCGCTGGCCGGAATTACCGTCCACTTCCTGCTGTCTTCACTGACGGAAGGCCTCATTATCTTAAATCAGTATTCGACGGACAGCATGATGTTCTGGCTGGTCGGCTCCGTGAATCAAGCGGGCTGGACCGAGGTAAGAACGCTGGTACCGTTTTTCTTCGGGGGTCTTCTGCTGACATTGTGTATGCTGCCTTCGTTCAAGCTGCTTCTGATGGACGATGAGATTGCGGCGGGCTTGGGGCAAAAGGTGGCGGTGATCCGGGCGATAGGCATGCTTCTCGTCATCGTACTCGCCGGGTCGTCGGTCGCCATCTGCGGCCCCATCGGCTTTATATGCCTCATCGTGCCGCATATCGCCCGCGCTTGGGCGGGCAGCCGGCTGACCGTGCTCCTTCCGCTCACCGGGCTGCTCGGCGGGGTGCTTCTCGTATACGCCGACCTGCTGAGCCGTCTCATCGCGTTTCCGTTCGAGTCGCCGGTAGGCATCGTCACATCGGCCATAGGCGCGCCGTTCTTCATTTATTTGGCCCGCAGAAAAGGAGGGACGCGCGGATGAGTAAAGGAGCGGCTCTAGGTATCGCAGGCTTGATTCTGCTCTTGCTTGCGGTTGCTTCGGTCAGCGCAGGCACGGTTTCAGTTCCTATCGGCGAAGTAGGATCAGCCCTGCTGTCGAAGGACAGCCCGTCTTATTTTATCGTCCATGAGGTCCGTCTGCCGCGTGTCATCGTTGGCATATTGGCCGGATTCGGCCTGGCTGTCGGAGGCGTCATCCTCCAAAGCCTCATTCGCAATCCATTGGCAAGCCCTGATGTCATCGGGATCACCAAAGGGGCGGGCTTTGCCGCGGCGGCGGTCCTGTTCCTGTTCCCGAAGGCCCCGGGCTACATCGTCCCGGTGGCTGCCTTCGCAGGAGCCTTGGCCGCTTTTGCCGCCCTGCTGCTGCTAAGCCGTCGGCTGACGCTTTCCCCCGCGACTCTGGCGCTGGTAGGCGTCGCGATCGGGGCGGTCTTTCAGGCCGCCATCCAGTACCTGCTCGTGACGCATCCAACCCATATCAGCATGGCGCTGCTGTGGATGTCGGGGAGCCTATGGAGCCGGGGCTGGAAAGAGGTGTGGTCGCTGCTGCCGTGGATCGTTGTGCTTCTTCCGATCGCCTGGAGGAGCTTTCCCCAGTTGAACGTATTCCAGCTCGGAGAGGAGACAAGCGTCTCTCTCGGCTTGAGCATCGTTAGGAAGCGCTTCTGGCTTCTGCTGCTGGCTGTCGCTCTAGCCGGCATCTCCGTATCGGCGGTCGGTGCCATCGGCTTCATCGGGCTCATCGCCCCTCATATGGCGAGAAGCATCGTCGGCGGCCGGCACCAATGGCTCATTCCTTTAGCAGCATGTATCGGCGCCGATCTTATGCTGCTAGGGGACCTGCTCGGGCGCATTATTATCATCCCGAGAGAGGTTCCCGTGGGGATTATGAGCGCAGTGATCGGCGCACCTTATTTCGTGTACCTGCTGCGCCGGGAACGGAAATTAAGATGAGACAGCACGAAGAGGGCATGGATAAACGACTCCATTCTACCCAAGGTAGAGCGGGTGGTCGTTCCATGCCCTCTTTTGCCACAATCGAATTTATAAGCTTCTCCGGTCAGTTGAATTAATGGTGTGTAATCGCGGAGTCGATGTCTGCCAGGTGCTTACGCCTCACGGCAATGAACAGTACGCCGGCAAGCACCATAACGCCGCCGAAAAGAAACGGTACGCTGGGATTAAACCACTCAGCCAGCTTTCCTGCGAGCCAAGGAGAGATGGCGCCGCCCATAAAGCGGACGAAGCTGTAGGCCGCGGATGCAACCGAGCGCTCCACTGGAGCGGATTCCATGACGGCCGTTGTGATCAACGTATTGTTAATTCCGAGGAACATCCCGGAGATCACTACGCAGACGATAATAACGGCAGGGGTATGGGCGCCGCTGCCCATGATAATCAGAATAAGTGCGAACGTGGACAGCACCGTGATGATCGATGGCACCGAACCGAACCGCTGCTGCAGCTTCGGTGCGACGAAAACCGAAGTGATGGCGAGCAGCAAGCCCCAACCGAAGAAGACGTATCCGAGGCCGTGCTCGTTGAGCTCCATCACATAAGGCGAGTAGGCCATTAGAGTAAAGAAGCCGAAGTTATATAGAAAGGCGACGACACCCAGCGTCAGCAGCCCCGGATAGCTAAGCGCCTTGAACGGAGCGGAAAGCTTGCTCGGGGTTTTCGGTTTGGCCACATTGGGCATAATAAAGAGAAGAAACAGGAATGCGACGCCCATCAGCACACTAACTCCAAAAAAAGGACCTCTCCAAGATATGGAGCCGAGCTCCCCGCCCAGCAGCGGGCCGACGGCGATCCCCAGACCAAGTGCGGCTTCATAGAAAATAATGGCTTGCGCCGTGCCGGAGGTCGATAATCCTACAATGGCGGACAAGGCAGTGGCCAGAAACAACGAGTTGCCGAGCCCCCAACCGCCGCGCAGCCAAACGATGGCATTAATCGTGTCGGAATTACCAGCGAGCGCGGAGAAAATAATAATGAGAAAAACACCGGTAATTAAGGTCCACTTCGTGCCCAAGCGGCTGGATACAAAGCCGGTGATCAGCATGGCGACGCCGGTCACCAGATTGTAGCTCGTAAACAAGAGCGACACCTGGCTCGGAGTTGCGTCCATTTTTTTGGCGATAGCGGGCAAGATCGGATCCACCAGACCAATCCCCATAAAAGAGATCACGCAAGCAAAAGCGACCACCCATACAGCCAACGGCTGGCTGAAGGTTCCGGATCGCTTGTGAATTTCCTGATAAGCGGCTTCAGAAGACATAAAGGAAGTAACCCTCCAATCGGGATCGTCTATTGTACTATTCTCTCCCCAATCCGGTCCTATGCGGAGCTGATGAAGCACAGCCAAAGGCCGTCTTGAGAAATAGAACAGGAACAGAAAGCTCCCAGTTCAATTTGATTTAGTTGTATAATGAAACTAATATAGTTGTATTATACAACTTATTTTGTGCGTGTCAATATAGATTTCTATTCTCGCAATGGCGAACAAACAGGTGTCAAACCGCAGGTTTAGCGTTAAAATAGAAGGGACGCTTGCTCTAGAAAACGTTTTCCAGCCAAAGGAGACCCTATGCATCCCATATCGGATCAATCGAGCTACCGCATTCCCTTATTTTGCGGTGTGACGCTTCTGTTTTGGTTTTCAATGTATACGTGCGTGCCGATCCTGACGGCATACGTTATGGACCTGGGATCGTCCAGTCAATTGGCCGGTGTCATCGTCGGGATGTACGGACTCAGCCAGATGCTGCTGCGGATTCCCGTTGGCGTTGTCTCCGACCGCATCCACAAACGTAAAATATTTATTATCGCGGGTCTGCTTTTTTCCGTCTTCTCGGGTGTAGGCATCCTGCTGACCCAAGACCTGACCTGGATCTTGTTTCTGAGGATTATAGCGGGAGCCGCCGCAGCGACCTGGGTTGATTTTACCATCTTGTTTGCCAGCTATTATCCTAAACAGGAGACGACCAAAGCTATGGGCACCATCTCCATGTACAATTCGGTCGGTCAGATGCTGGGCATTCTGTGCGGCGGCTGGTTCGCAGACCATTACGGCTGGGAGTCCGCCTTCTGGATCGGCGCTGCGGTCGGTTTTATCGGGATGCTCGGCGCTTTGTTTATCGTAGAGAAGTTCGAGGATCATGCCCCGAAATTGACGATGGAGGGGGTTATTCAGGTTGCAGGGGATCGTACGCTGCTGATCGTATCCTTTCTGGCCATCCTGTTTCAGATTCTTACCTTCGCCACCGTCTTCGGGTTCACTCCCGTGTACGCCCAATCGCTTGGCGCGACGAAGCTGGATATGGGCTTGCTGACCTTCGGCTCTACCCTGCCTACGGCGATTGCTGCATGGGTCGGAGGGCGGTATATCGCGCGCCGGCTCGGGGAGAGGAAGGTAATTATTGTGGGCTTTATATTGACCGGCGTGTTTACGGTGCTCATTCCTTTCACGCAGGCGTTGTGGCTGTTAATTCTGACGCAGGCTATCGCAGGGTTTGGCCGCGGCTTCACGTCCCCGGTATTAATGTCGTTAAGCATCAAGCATATGGATACGGGAAAAAGGGCGACTGCGATGGGATTTTATCAGGCGATATACGGCTTGGGCATGTTTATAGGACCGCTGTTTATGGGCGCGGCCGGAGATTGGCTGACGCTTCGGGAAGGCTTTGTCATTGTCGGAGCGCTGGGCTGCGTGACAGCGGTGCTTTCGTACTGGATGCTTGGAAAGGCCCGGCTGTCCCCCGTGATCTCCACAACGATGCCCAATGACAAGCTGCAGAAGCCTTTATAGATAACAAAATGCCATAGCAATGGAAAAACGGTGCCGAGAACCGGGGCCGTAGAATATCCGGTGGAAGGGGGAGGTACATGGATTCGGCTTTTATACTTACCGTTCAGGATGTGCTGCAGCGGCCTCTCTTTGCCCAGGCATGCGTTTTGGCCGGGGAAGGCGGCTTGAACCGCCAGGTTCGGTGGATACATATTCTTGAAGTGTCTCATTTCGATAAACTGGTGCATGGGGAAGAAATGATTTTGACGACGGGTATTTCTTTCCAATCCGACCCTGCGGTCGGCGTCAGCTATGTGGAGCGGCTGGCTGCGCAAAATGTCTCCTGTCTTGTGATCGAGCTGGGAGCGTATTTGAACGCGGTGCCTGAGGCAATGATTGAAGCGGCTGAGAAGCATCAATTTCCTTTGATTATTTTTCCCGGGTCTGTCCGGTTTGTTGATATTACGCAAGACGTGCATTCCTTCATTATTAATTCGCATCATAAAACATTGCAGGAGCTGGAGAGGGTGTCGAGGGAATTCCATCGGCTCACTTTAACCTCACAGGGTACCTCCAACGTGTTGAAGCTGCTTCACACGAGCACGAAATCGCAGGTGATCTATTTGCCTACGACGGGGCAGGCGGTTGGCATACCGGCTTTGCCGAAGACGAAGCAGTCCCTGCTGGTGGAATTTCTGCAAGCTTCCCTAAGGAGGCTTGAGGCCGAGGAAACCGACCGTTTTCCGTATCATTTGGACTACGAGGAGCAGACCGTCATCGTACAGCCCGCCGGGGCGCTCGGCAAAACATGGGCTTATGTTGCGATGGTGCTCGCCCGAAGGCCGCAGGAATACGATTATTTGATACTCGACTCCGCAACGCTGTCGATTGCACAGGATTTGCTCCGTAAGCGGTACATCGACGAGCAAAAGCTGTACACGGAAAACTTGTGGGTTGACGACCTGCTGCATTCCCGGCTGAAGGATGAGGAGCAGCTGAAGTCGTTCATGGGGACGGAGTTCAAGAGGCTGAACGAAGGGAGCCTGCACGTGTGCCTGATTGAATTTGAGCCTTCGCAGGAGCCGGCAGAGGAAGGGCAGGAATCGATGACTGCGGGCATCCATTTGTCGATGGTGCTTCGCCCCTTGCTGGCGCAGCATTCCTTTTACCCGCTCATCACGATCAAAAACAACCGGCTCGTTGTCGTCGCTATCGACCTGAGTGTGAAGCGTTCCGGGGCCAAGACCAGACTGCAGCAGGTGTTTGACTCGCTGCTCCTTACCCATGCGTCGGAGCCATTTGGGGGAGAACGGCTGTTGATCGGAGTGGGCATTGCTTATACAGGCTTGATGAACGCGCCGGTCAGCTATCAGGAAGCGATCCAGGCGCTTGTGCTGTACACCTGCTTTGAGAAGAAAGTCTTGTTCTTTGATGAGCTGGGCGTGTTCCAGCTGCTGTTTCATATTCATGACCGGACGATGCTGCAGGCTTTTGTCGGGAGCCAGTTAGGCCCCTTGATCGAGTACGATCAGAACAAGGGCGGCGAGCTGCTTCGAACGCTGCAGGTGTATCTGGATCACGATGCTTCCAAGCAGGTGGCGGCGCAAAAGCTGTTTATTGTCAGACAAACCCTGTATTACCGGCTGGACAAAATTGCCGAGCTGCTGGGCGAGGACTACATGTCGCCGGACAAGCGTCTGGCGCTGCAGGTTGCTTTGAGGGCATATCAATTGTTGAATGTATAGAGGCGTCAAACGGGATTGTTATGTGATTGTAGGCTAAGGATTCGGGGGTGCTACCTCGAGTCCTTTTTGCATATGAGAAAGCCCCCATCAAAGCCAATTGGGGAGAAACGACCAGGGTTCATGGCAGGTTTTATCCCATAGGTAAGGAAATGGTAAAAAGTAACGCCGGTACTTTTAACATTATGTCTAAAGAAAACAATGGAAGCGCGCCCTATACTTGTGAGTAAGGAAGGAATGAAGCCGAGATTCGAGGAGGATTGTCCATGGCAGGGAACGACGAAACGAAGGATTGGGTCACGAAGGACAGGGACTATTTGTGGCATGCGATGTCTCCCTACAATGAACAAGTCCCCCCGATGGTTGTCACGGGAGGGCAGGGCTCCTGGATTACGGACAGCACAGGCAAGCGTTACTTGGACGGGATGTCCGGACTGTGGTGCGTGAATGTCGGCTATGGCCGGGAGGAGCTGGCGGCAGCGGCGTACGAGCAGCTGAAGGCGCTCGCTTATTACCCGCTCACCCAGAGCCATCGGCCTGCGATTCAGCTTGCGGAGAAGCTGAATGAGTGGCTGGAAGGGGAGTATGTCATTTTCTTCTCGAACAGCGGCTCTGACGCGAACGAGACTGCTTTTAAAATAGCCCGCCAATATCACCAGCAAAACGGAGAGCCCAGCCGGTATAAGTTTATTTCACGCTACCGTGCCTACCATGGCAGCTCGATGGGGGCGCTGGCAGCAACAGGGCAGGCGCAGCGCAAGTATATGTATGAGCCGCTCGGCGGGGGCTTCCTGCATGTCCGCCCGCCGGACAGCTACAGACGCCCGGAGGGCATGTCCGCGGAGGCTTTCAGCCTGTTCTGCGCCCGCGAGATCGAGGAGAAGATTGTGTGGGAGGGCAAGGAAACGATTGCCGGCGTCATCGTGGAGCCTGCGATTACCGGCGGAGGCATCCTGGTGCCTCATCCGTCGTACCTGCCGGAGGTGCAGCGCATATGCGTGAAGCACAACGTGCTGTTGATCATCGACGAGGTGATCTGCGGCTTCGGCCGCTCGGGCGAGAAATTCGGGCATATGAATTTCGGTATCAAGCCTGACATCGTGACGATGGCCAAAGGCTTGACGAGCGGGTATTTGCCGCTGTCCGCCACGGCGGTGCGCAAGGACATCTATGAGCAGTTTAAAGGTGCCGGAGCGTATGACCATTTCCGCCATATCAATACGTTCGGCGGCAATCCCGCCGCCTGCGCTCTCGCCTTGAAAAATCTCGAGATCATGGAGCGGGAAGGGCTGGTAGAACGCTCTCGCGCGCTTGGACAGCGGCTGGAGGAGCAGACGGCGGAGCTGCTGCAGCACCCGTTCACAGGCGATTTGCGCAGCTTCGGCTTCATGCTTGGCATCGAGCTTGTTGCGGATAAGCAGACGAAGGAACCGCTGCCTCTGGCGGCCGTAGGGAAAATCATCGCAGGCTGTAAGGCGAAGGGACTCCTGATCGGAAAAAACGGAGATACGGTAGCAGGCTTCAATAATGTATTAACGATTGCTCCGCCGCTTTCCTCTACCGACGACGATGTGGATTTCCTCCTCGCAGCACTTAAACAAACTATGGAAGAGGTGAAGCCGTTATGATTATAGGCGTACCGAAGGAAATTAAAAACAATGAGCATCGGGTCGGACTGACACCCAGCACGGCGGCCTCTTTTCACCAGGCCGGGCATGAGGTATGGGTGGAGACGAATGCCGGGTACGGCATCGGATTTACGGATCAGGATTATTTGGGCGCAGGTGCCCGAATCGTGTCCAGCGCGAGAGAAGCGTGGTCTGCGGACATGGTCGTGAAGGTGAAGGAGCCGCTGCCGGAGGAGTACGGCTATTTCCGCGAAGGACTCATTTTATATACGTACCTGCATCTCGCCCCGGAATTGAAGCTGACCCGGGCCTTGGTCGACAGCAAGGTGACGGCGATTGCTTACGAGACGATCCAGCTGGATAACGGCAGCCTGCCGCTGCTGATGCCGATGAGTGAGGTGGCCGGGCGGATGTCGATCCAGATCGGCGCGCATTTTCTGGAACGGGCCCATGGAGGCAAAGGGGTGCTGCTGAGCGGCGTCCCTGGCGTGGAGCCGGCGAAGGTTGCTATCATCGGCGGTGGCATTGTCGGCACCAATGCCGCCAAAATGGCGGTCGGTCTCGGTGCCGACGTCCGGATTGTCGATATTAACGCGGACCGTCTCCGTCAGCTGGACGACCTGTTCCAGGGGCGGGTCAAGACCGTGATGTCGAACCCGTATAACATCATGGAAGCGGTAAGGCAGGCGGATCTCGTCATCGGCGCGATTCTGATCCCCGGGGCGCGGGCTCCGCGTCTCGTGACGGAAGCGATGGTGAAGCAAATGAGCCCAGGCTCCGTCATTGTCGATGTGGCGATTGATCAGGGGGGCTCCATCGAGACGATCGACCGGATCACCACCCACGACCAGCCGACCTATGAGAAGCACGGGGTTGTTCATTATGCGGTGGCCAACATGCCGGGAGCCGTAGCCCGAACTTCGACGCTTGCGCTGACGAATGTGACGGTCCCTTACGGCCTGCAGATTGCGAACAAAGGCTTCCGGCAGGCGGCCTTGGACAATAAAGCTTTAGCCAAAGGGATTAATGTGATTTGCGGACAAGTAGCCTGCAAAGCGGTTGCCGAAGCCCATGCCTACGCGCATACCGATATTTATGAGATTTTGGATAAGAAGCTGGCGGTATAATGAAGTCAACATAGGAAAAAAGCCGGGAGATGCTGCGTACGGGACGATGGCAGACTCACGGCTTTTTTCTATGTTATAGAATGGAAGCACATCGGTTCTATAGGCATTGCGGCAGCCTGGCCAGGCGGACTATTGTTACGTCACGCCGTCGGACGGGGAAGAAGGGTCGGCCGAAAAGTCCGCCGCATCGGAAGCGGCCCCGAGCACGGCGTCCAGCAGCCCAGGGAAGCGGGTGTCCATATCGGCGCGGCGAATGGTAACGAAATGCTGCGTGCCTTGGATGCGGACAAAGACGACACCGGCCTCCCGCAGGGTTCGGATATGATGGGACAGCGTCGACTTGGCTACCGGTACGCAAAAATAGTTGCAGGGCTGCTCGCCAGTCTGAGCCAGAACGCTGATGATACCAAGCCGAATCGGATCGCTCAGCGCATAAAGGACAGAACTTAAATGGATATCGTCTCGGTGGGGATGATGTAAAATTTTCAAAGTAAGCCTCCCTAAAAAGACCTTTTATTTCCAAAGTTTTGATTGAATTGTAACATATGGGGTGTTATACTTCAATTGTTCGATAATATTAGAACTATCAAAATGATTCCGTTTTCAAGGAGGTACTATGAACAACGAACTCGCGTCCCCTGCGTCCGGTCTTCAGAAGCAGGGCTTTCAAGAGGGCCTGGTTACGGGTCTTTTAGCTATTACGGTTATTATGGTCGTCATGAATACGATGATGTTTAATCTTGCGCTTCCCCAGGTGGCGCTGCAATTCGGGCTCTCCTCGATTTCCTCGTCCTGGATTGTAACGGGCTATTCCATTGTGTTCGCCATTTCCTCCATCACGTACAGCCGGTTGTCCGATTATCTGCCGATACGTACATTAATGATGGTCGGTCTCCTGTCCCTCGGCGGCGCCTCGATTCTCGGCTTCTTCAGCCATAACTTTGCGCTGCTGCTGACCGCGCGGCTCATTCAAGCGTCGGGAGCCGCCTCGGTTCCTGCCCTGGGCATCGTGCTGCTGACGCGCTTTATCCCTGCGGAGCGCCGCGGCAAAGCGATGTCCATGGTGATGTCCGCCAGCTCCCTCGGGCTTGGGCTAGGCCCCGTCATCGGCGGTGTCGTCATTCAATACATGGGCTGGAACTACTTATTTGCTGTGACGGGCATCGTCTTGTTCCTGGCACCGGTCTTTTTCCGGCTCCTGCCCAAAGAGCTGTCGCAGAAAGTGAATTTCGACTTCGCCGGAGCGGTGCTGATCGGCATCGGAACGACCGCGATGCTGCTGTTTTTGACAACGCGCCTGTGGGTGCTGCTGGTGATCGGCCTCGCTGCGCTGTACTTGTTCTGGCTGCGGATTCACCGGGCGGAGAGCCCGTTCGTTCAACCGGGGCTGTTTCGCAACAAGCCTTATATGACCTTAAGTGCGCTTGGTGTCGTATCGTACCTCAACAATTTTGCAACGTTGTTTCTGATGCCGCAGATTTTGGCCCATCTGTACCAGCTGACGCCGGGTCAATCGGGGCTCATCATTTTCCCGGGGGCTTTGCTGTCCATGATCGCTTCCAATCAGATCGGCAAAATTATCGATCGCTTCGGTAACGGCATTTTCGTAAAATATGCCTCCTGGTTCATTATGGCCTCGGCTGTGCTGTTCGCTTTATTCGCAGGCAGCACCATCTACGCGATCATGCTGATCTATATGCTGATGAGCATCGGCTTCACCGCTTTGACGACCAGCGTGTCCAACGAAATGTCACAGCGCCTCTCCAAGGAGGAGGTCGGAGCGGGGATGGGGCTGTTCCAGCTGATACAGTTTTTCAGCGGCGCATTCAGTGTGGCGGTTACCGGCAGTGCGCTGGTATGGCAAAAGGACCTTCCGCTCCCTAACGCTTACGCGAACGTATTCTGGGGGATGTCGGCCGTCGTCGTTGTCGCGATTGTCTGCTCCTTTACGTACCGGAGCCTGCGATCGGCAGCAGCCCCGGCCAAAGGGATGGGGCAATAATTAGAACGAAAACAGGATCGATCCATATTGAAAATATACAGCAGCGACCTGCATTTCCTAGTTGGAGTGCAGGTCGTTTTTTTGCTGTTCACGTAGACAGGGGCCGGTAAGCTTGGGAATGAACCGATGCTCTATCCGATAAACAATTCCTCCATAGAGGTCTGCTGCATGATTTAAGCGGCCTCCGGCGCAGTTTATACAGCAGGCGGCAGACAGCGCGGAGCATCATTTTCTCCATCGGACCCTCACATCCTGCAAAAGCATCCCTATCGCGAATCGGTTCATTGGCTGGAGGATTGAACGATTGTCATGGCAGCGCCCCTGCAGGTAAGATGGCCCTACAAGATGCGAAGGAGGCTTGCGGTAGTGGCAAACCCGTATACTGAAACAAATTCCGGCATGGCAGATCAAGCGGCGAAACATACGAGGTCTGCGCAAAACCGGTATTTCGCAAATATGCGAAAGCACTGGATCCTGTATTTAATGATCGTTCCCGGGATCGTCTATTACCTTATTTTTAAGTACGTGCCATTGGCGGGGAGCGTCATTGCCTTTCAAAATTATCAAATTTTCAAGGGTATGCTGGGAAGCTCCTGGGTAGGGCTGGACAATTTCAAGTTCATCTTTACGTACCAGGATTTCTACCATGTATTGAGAAACACGGCGACCATCGCCCTGTATCATCTCTTGTTCGGATTCCCGGCCCCGATCCTACTGGCGCTGCTGTTCAATGAAGTGAGGCTCATGTTGTTCAAGAGAGTCGTGCAGAGCTTGTTTTACCTGCCTCACTTCTTATCCTGGGTTGTTGTCGGAGGCATCGTGTTCGAACTGCTCTCCAGCCAGGGTGTGGCCAATATGGTCCGCGGCTGGTTAGGTCTCGAACCGATATTATTTATGCAGCAGCAGCAATATTTTCGAACCATTGTCGTCTTGTCGGGCATTTGGAAGGACGTCGGCTGGGGGACGATCATCTATCTCGCCGCAATTGCCGGCATCAATCCGAATCTGTATGAGGCGGCCGTGATGGACGGGGCGAACCGGTGGAAGCAGACCATTCACATTACTCTGCCTACTATGTTCCCGACGATTCTGGTGCTGTTTCTGCTGAATATCGGAAACTTTCTGGAGCTTGGCTTCGATCAGATCTTTAATCTGCTGACGCCTATGACGTATTCGGTCGGCGATATTATTGAGACGTACGTGTACCGCTCAGGCGTGCTGCAGGGACAATACAGCGTTTCTACGGCCATCGGGCTGTTCCAGTCGGTGATAGGCTTCACATTGCTGTGGATCTTTAACCGGATGGCGCGAAAAGCAGAACAGGGGTTGTGGTGATGAAGCAAACATACGGAGAGAAGCTTTTTCAAGCAGTAAACTATGTATTCCTTGCTGCGGCAGCCGGAACGATGCTGATGCCGTTGGTCCATTTGCTGGCCGTATCGCTCAGCTCGCCGATCGCCGCGGATTCGAATCATGTGTTTCTACTTCCTGTAGAATTCACGTGGGGCTCCTGGGAGCACATTTTTCAAAATAAAGGACTCTGGAGCTCCTTCGGCGTAACGGTTTATATCACGGTTATCGGGACCCTGCTTAGCATGCTGTTCTCGATGCTGACAGCGTTTCCGTTAGCCCGCAAGGAATTTCTGATCCGCAAGCCGATCATGCTTGGCATTATCATCACGATGATCTTCAATGCGCCGATGATCCCCTTTTTCCTTACAGTTCGGGAGCTCGGCATGATGAACTCGCTGTGGGCGCTTATTTTACCAGGCTTGATCGGGACGTTTAACATGATCATTATCCGGACGTTTTTTATGGGGATTCCCGCGGAGCTGGACGATTCTGCCCGGATTGACGGCTGTACCGATGCAGGCATTCTGTTCCGGATTTATTTGCCCCTGTCCAAGCCGGTGCTTGCGACCGTCAGTCTGTTTTATGCGGTAGGGTATTGGAATACGTTTCAACGGGCGGTGCTGTTCATTCGCGATCCGAACAAATGGCCGCTGCAAATGAAGCTTCGCGCTTACCTGCAATCGCCTGAGGAGCTGGCAGCAGTGAACCTGGTTCTCGGCGATTATGATTTCAATACGACGACACTGAAAGCGGCGACGATTCTGTTCGCGACGATACCGATTATTTTAGTGTATCCTTACCTGCAAAAATATTTTGTCAAAGGCTCTATGCTGGGCTCGCTCAAGGAATAGGCCCCATCAGAAGCCGCCATGCTGGCGCTTCACCGTTTGAACCGTTTATCCGCACACAGTGCTTAAAAAAAGGGAGGATTTACAGATGAGAAAACATGTTTTTGGAAAAAAAGCCGCCGCCTCGGCCGCCGCTGCTTCACTGCTTGCAGTTACCGCACTTGCGGGCTGTACCTCATCGGGGGACAATAAGTCGGCTTCGGAAGGCGGGGGGAAGGATGGCAAGCCCGTGCAGGTCAAAGTATTCAAAAGCCACATGGGCGTCGGCTCGATCCCTGATTCGAATAACGCGCATGTCAAATATGTAGCCGAGAAGACCGGCGTAGAATACAAGCTCACGACGACCCCGCCAGGCTCGGAGCCGACAGAGTTCCTTAACCTGATGATTGCCTCGGACGATTTGCCGGATATTCTGCGTCCGATTGGCGGCATTGAGCAAACGCTGATCAAGCAGGGAGGCGCGCTGCCGTTAGACGATCTGCTTCCGAAATACGCGCCGAATGTATGGAAAAACATTCCCAAAGAAGCGTGGGATATTGTTCGTTCGGCTTCGCCGGACAACCACATTTATTATGTGCCGAAGGTGTTCCTCGTTCCCGAGCGCGCGCCGATGATCCGCAAGGATTGGCTGGATAAGGTCGGCCTGCCCCTTCCGAAGACGGCGGAGGAATATAAGGAAGTGCTGCGGGCGTTCCGCGACAAGGACCCCAACGGCAACGGGCTAAAAGACGAGTTGCCGACCTCGGGCCGGGAATTCGGCAAGTGGATGGACCACCTGTTCGGGATGTACGGGATCGCGATGTGGGAAGGGAACCCGGAGTGGGATATCTACGACGGCAAAATCCAATATGCGGGCGTCACGCCGAATATGAAGGCCGCGATCCGCTTTATCCGCGAGCTGTATGCGGAGAAGCTGCTGGATAACGAGACGTTCCTGAACAAGGGGGACGTGTGGCAGGCGAAGATCAACAACAATTTGATCGGCAGCTGGTACCATCTCCCGGCCAATGTCCGGGACCGGTATACTGCGATGCTGAAGGGAGCGCCGAACGCTTATATCGTGGGCATGCCGATGCCTAAGGTAGACGGCTTCCAAGGCTTTGTAACGATGAAGAGCATGGGCGAGCCGGAATGGATCATTCCTGCCGCGGCCAAGAACAAGGCGGAAGCCTCCTTGAAGCTGCTCGACTTTTTCTACGATCAGAACAACAAGGAGTTTATCAACTTCGGGATTGAAGGGCTTCAGCATCAGGTCGTGAACGGGAAAAAGGTGCTGCTGCCGCCGGAGGACAGCCGTCCGTTAGCGCTCGGTATGCGCAATCTGACGACCAAGCAGGACATGGACACCCGGATTCAGGAAACGATTCCGGAGAATATGCAGAAGATGGTTCAGGATATTTTCGCAGTAAGCACGGCCGATGCGCGCCGTATCGCCGGAGACGGTCTGCCGAGTACGGTGTACGAGGGCTATCCGGATATTCAATCGCACAAGCTGTTCCAGGAATATTTAACCAAAATCGTCATTGGGGATTGGCCGATCGACAAGTTTGACGAGTTCGTTGACCGCTGGAACAAAGCCGGGGGCGACAAAGTCACGCAGCGCGTCCAGGAATGGTATGCAAAAGTGAAGCAATAAGATGGTGCGAGGTCCGCAGCAGAACCTGCTTAGTTTGCTGCGGGCCCTGACGCGCTGAGAAAGCTTGAAGCTGCAGGGGAATAACGAAATCAGTGAACGTGTGGAAAGGGAGGTAGCTTATGAAAAAGAGATATGCCATTTGCGGGGTAAGCGGCCGGGCGCTGGGGATGTTCGCCAAGCCGATTCTGACGACGTTTACGGCGGGCTGCGAGCTCGTCGGCTTGCTGGATCGGGACGAGGCCCGGTTCGAGCTGTTCCGTACGAGATATCCGGAGCATACGGAGGTCCCCACCTACGGAGAGCACGATTTTGACCGTATGGTTGAAGAGACGCGGCCCGACGTCATCATCGTCGCCGGACGCGACGATACGCATGCCCGCTATATCATCGCGGCGCTCGGGAAGGATTTGGACGTCATTACGGAGAAGCCGATGGTGACGACGGGCGAGGACGCAAGGTGCGTGATGGAAGCGGAACAGGCAAGCAAAGGCTCGGTCACGGTTACATTCAATTACCGCTATGCGCCGATTCATACGAAGATCAAGGAAATGGTTCTCGAGGGCAAGCTCGGCCGGATTACGTCGATCGACCTGAATTGGTACCTGGACACATATCACGGCTCCAGTTATTTCAAACGCTGGAATCGGGTCAGGGAACTGTCGGGAGGATTGTCCATCCATAAATCCACGCACCATTTCGATCTGGTAAACTGGTGGATCGGGCAGCAGCCGGTCGAGGCGTTCGCCTACGGCGCCTTGAATTATTACGGGGCGGAAGGGGAAGCGAACCCGAGGAAGGAGGACGGCCGCTTCTGCAGTACCTGTGAGCTGACGCAGGATTGTGCTTATTACTCCCGCTGGAACGCACGCAGCCAAAATATTCGTGTGCAGGACGATCATCTCGGTTCGCTGGATGCGGAGAAGAGCAAGTTTCCTTACTCCGATTACCGCCCGGATCAATGCATCTTCGATTCGCAAATCGATATCGAGGACACGTATACCGCGACCGTTCGTTACGATGGGGGTGCTCTGCTCAGCTATTCGGTCAATTTCTCGCTGCCGTACGAAGGGTACCGGCTGGCAATCAACGGCACGAAGGGACGCTTGGAGACCACGGAATATCATATGCCGGGCCGCACCCCGTTCCCGACGCCGGTGCAGACCATTGATTACTTCCCATTGTTCGGCTCCAAGGAAACGATCCATGTCGTGCATCGGGAAGGCGGGCACGGCGGGGGAGACCCGCTGCTGCTGGAGGATTTGTTTCTGGGCGAGGACCGCAGCCGGCCCTTCCGGATGTTATCCGGCGCCGTGGACGGAGCGTATTCGGTGGCGACCGGGGAAGCGGTATGGCGCTCGGTGAAGGAGCATCGTCCGGTCCCAATCGAAGAAGTGCTGGGCGGCGGCTTGCGGCAGCCGGCTCTTAGCTTGAGCGGCAAAGGAGGAGAGGGACAATGACGGCAGCGGATACCCGATATTTCGACCCGGAGGAAAGTATGGCAGCCCAAACGGGTGGGACGGACATCCCCCGTGTACTGAATGTGATGGCCCAACGCTACGTCGGTGAGCATCCGCCTCATGAACCGGTGTACCGGATGACGCGGACCAATGAAATCCGAAAGCTGGAGAACCACACGTATACATTTCCAATGGACCGCATGTTTCCGGACATGCGTACGGACCAGCGGGTTTATGCATGGGCCAAGCTGTGGATCGATCAGCCCCACGAATTCGTGTTTCTGCTTCGCTGTCTCGGTCCGGTCCGATTATATCACAACGGGGAACAACGCTTCGGCTCGGCCCCGGAGGAGGAAGCGGCGGATGCGCAGCCGCTGAAGCTGAAGATCGGACTCGTCCGGGGGTGGAATCACTTCGTGCTGGAGCTGGGCAAAAGCGCAGACGGCCGCAGCGGAGCCGAATTCGGAACGGGAAACCGCAAGAACAAGCCGTATGCCTTCCTCGCCCCGTCCACTGAACGGGAAGGAGAGGAAGGCTGGATTTATACGGCTCCGCTTGACCGCCCGCTAAGGCACATTCCGGCTGGAACGCAGACGGAAGCGGCAACAGAAGCCGCATGGCTGCCGCTTCGGGCAGGCGGAGGGCAAGGGCGCCTGGAACGGCTTTACGGCCTGCGGCCCGGCTTAAAGGCCGTTTCGTGGACGAAGGTCCGGGGCGGCCTGGCCTTGTCAGACCCCCTAACTGTATCGGGAACCGCCTACGGCCCCGTAACCTTTGAATGGAACGGCCGGACGGTCTTCGAAATCGGGTGCGCCGCCCCGTTCAGTTTTCAACTGGAAGCGTGGCAGCAAGGCGGCCATTTGACGGCCTACAGCACGTGCGGCAGCAGGGGCTGGGGCTTTCAGCTGAATGCGGAGCTGACGCAGCAAGCGTTGGCCGTCCCGGTCAAGGTTCGCGGCTATTCGGGTGTGTGGCTGCACCTGGGGCCTTTTTCCGCCGAAGCCGAGGTGCGTGCCGAGGAGTATATGAGCATGGATACCGTGGCTGACGGAGCTTCAGGCAAGGTGTTCTGGAAGACGGAGGAGCCTGGGGGGCATGTCCGTCCGTTTCTCGAGAACGAGCTGTTCGGCCGTTGGAACTATCCGCTTGGCGTTACCTTATTCGGGCTGCTGGAAACAAGCCGGCTGCTGAAGCGCAGTGAACTGGCGGATTACGTAACCCGCCATGTCGAGTTCGCGACCTCCACGTACGACTACTCGCTATGGGACCGGGAGCATTTTGGCGCGGCCGGCTTGAACAATCAGCTGTCCCATATCGACAGCCTGGATGACTGCGGCTCCTTCGGGGCTCTTGCCATCCTGGCGGATCGGGTGCGCCCGCTGAAAGGCTCGCGTGCGGTCACCGACGACATTGCCCATTACATCATGAACGTGCAGGACCGTTTGGACGATGGGACGCTTTACCGCCGGATCGGGGTCTCCCCCAGCATGCACAATACGATGTGGTGCGACGATATGTATATGAGCGTTCCCTTTTTATGCCGTTACGCCGAGCTTTCCGGGGAGATGCGCTATGTAGAGGAAGCCGCCCGCCAGCTGCTGCTGTACAAAAAATATTTATACATGGCGGACCGGCAAATCATGTCCCATGTCTATGATGTGGGCCAAGGCAAAGCGTCTCTGACGACATGGGGCCGGGGCAACGGGTGGGTGTTCTTCTCACTGGCGGTGCTGCTGTCCGTACTGCCGGAGGTGCATGAGAGCTACCGGGACATTCTCGGCTTTTACCGGGAATTGGCCGGCGGATACTTGAGGCTGCAGGGCCGTCATGGCTTGTGGCATCAGGTGCTGACCGATCCAGAATCGTACGAGGAGGCGTCGTGCACGTCGATGTTCATATACGGCTTCGCACTCGGTGTGCGTCACGGCTGGCTGCAAGAGCCTCAAGCCTTCGTGAGAGCGGTGCTGGCAGGCTGGAGCGGGTTATGTGAGCGTGTTATTGATAAGCACGGCAATTTGTACGGCGTATGCAAGGGCTCCAGCTGGTCCTACTCGAATGCTTACTATAAGCATGACCTGGGCTGGAATCTGAATGATACGCACGGCATCGGAATCGTCCTTCTGGCAGGGATCGAAACGCAGGCGATGCTGGACAGCTTGGACAGCAAGGGCTGAAACAGTACGGGGCAAGGAATGCGGGACAGGGCGTGTCACCAGGGCCGGATCGCGCTATAATATTAAGATCTCCTGATAAGGTGGGACCTCCAACGTGACGCATTCCCTCAAAAAGTGGCTGAAATACAATTTAGCGAATACGCAAACCCGGTTCGTACTCATTTTAACCGTTTCGGTGTTCTTTATTATACTGGCCGTCAGTCTCACCTCCTACTATACGTCGAAGTCGGTGCTGCAGGAGGAGCTGAGTGAGCCGCAGCGCCAAATGCTGCAGTTGAACATGAACGTCATCGACGATTCTATCAAAGAAAGTGACAAAGCCGCCATTCAGGTGGCATTGAGCGATAATGTTTATAAGTTTCTGACCACGCGGGAGCAGAATTCATACGGCAACATTTCGGAGCTGTATCAGCTGCTGTCCACCCTGATCAGCAATTCCAAGTATATCAAGAGCATCTATGTCTATGACATGACAAGAGGGAGCTTCGTGGCCATTCCTCAGGGCTACAGCTCGAGCAAGATGAACTTCATCGACTCCGAATGGATCGGCGTGGCCGACGAATTCGGTGACCGGATGACCGTGATCAAGAAGCGTCAGGTGCCGGAGGGGGCCGCCGGCAAGGGCTCCGATGTGACGCTGTTCCGCAAGATCATGCTTCAAGGACAGTTTAAGGGCATCGTCGCCGTCAATCTCAAGGCGGAGGAGCTGTTCGCCAAGCTGAACCCTCCGGTCATGAACAATCTGAACCGGATGCGCTATATCATCGATGAGCGGGATGACATCCTGTACTCCGCTTCGAATTACGATTTCGATCAAGAAGCGATACGGCAGGCTCTGGTCGAGCTGCGCGAGGACGGCAGCGGAGATATTACACACCAGAACCGCCAGCTGCTGGTCAATCAGCTGGTCTCCCCTGTGACGGGATGGAAATACGTCTCGATCGTGGTGCAGGACAGTCTGCTGGCGAAGTCCAAGAAGGTCCGCAATGTCGTATTGTCCGTATCCTTGGCGGCCCTTGCGCTCGGCAGCGCGACCATATTCTATATTAATGTCGCCGCGTTCCGGCCGGTCCGCAGGCTGAGGCAGCTGTTCAGCGCTTATGAGCGCAAGAACGCGAGTCCCGAGGGCATCGATTTGGAGAAGCTGGCCGGAGAGCTGCTCAGCAACCACGCCCACTTGTCCCAGCTCGTACGTGAGACGATGTCGGAGGCGTCCTCCAAGCTGCTCTATGATATTTATACCGGCAACTTGCCGGGCCGCCGGGAGATCGAGGAGAAGTGGGCCCGCTATTTCGGCGATTGGTCGGCTGAGCCGGTTACCGTAGCGATCATCTCGATCGACCGGTACGAGGAATGGTCGCGGACCTTCTCCGGCGGCGATCAGTCCTTGTTAAAATTTGCGATGGCCAACATTGTCGCCGAGCTGTTCGAGCAAAAGTGGCGGGTCGTCTGTGCCGATTTCGGCAAAGACAAGATGGCCATACTGGTTCAGCCCCGCGATGCCGGGATGCGGCCTGAGCGCATGCTGGAGGAATCCATCGAGGTCGTTGCCAGATTGCTCAAGTTCAGCGTATCGGTCGGCGTCAGCACGGCTCAGACGGAGATAACCCAGCTGCGCCAAGCGATGCTGGAAGCGGAGAATGCGCTTACTTACCGTCTGTATCAAGGGTATGGCCAGATGATTCCCTTTCATGAGGTGTCGGGTCACGAGGTTAGGGAGGCGATTGCCGACGAGGGCTGGCTGGAGGAGCTGCTGCGGCAGATCGAATCCGGCCAGGAATCCGGCTCACTGGAGGCGATCGAACGTCTGGTTGCCGAGGTGCGAAAGCAGTACGGGTACCCGTCTGCGGCCCTTTCGTTTCTTCGGTCAGCGCTGGAGCGCATTGACCGATTGCGGCTGGCGGAGGACGAAGACGCTTCCGACCGGACCTTCGAGCGGTTCGATACGCTCCATCTGGATGACATTCAAGAGGAGCTCCGCAGACGCGTCCTGCCGCTTGTGCAGCGCTTCCGCAGACTTATTGACAGCAAGGATTTCATGACCTGCCACCGCATGATCGAGCATATGAAGCAGCATCTGAGCGAGCCGATCGGCATTCCAGAGATTGCCGATGAGGTTGGGATCAGCAGCAGCTTGGCGAGTCAGATTTTCAAGCAGGAGACGGGGGAGACCATCTATAATTACTTGACCCGGCTCCGTATGGAGCGTGCCGCCGAGCTGCTGGTGAAGACGGAATACAGGATCTCGGATATCGCCGTCATGGTCGGCTATCAGCACGAGAACAGCTTCATCCGAAGCTTCCGCAAATTCAAGGATATTACCCCGGGCAAGTACCGGGATATGATGAGAACCAGGATGGACGCGATGCTGGAGTAGGCCGTATGGCGTCCGGCTGCGATATGAGCTTAAGGAGACGAACCTATGGACAGAAAAAAAATTGTACAGCGGCATAATCCGGAATTGCACAAATGGGATCCCTTGTCCCCTTTCTCCGTAGGAAATGGCGAATTTGCGTTCAGCGCCGACATCACCGGCTTGCAGACGTTCCCGGAGCAATATGAGGTACCGCTCGGCACACAGTCCAACTGGGGCTGGCATTATACGGGCGGTCACGGGAAATTTACGGATCAGGACGCCGAATACCAGATGTTCGAAACGCACGGTCGTTTGGTCGGATACCCGATGAAGCCCGGGGATAAAGCGGAAGCCTATCACTGGCTGCGGATGAACCCGCACCGGCTGCAGCTGGGCCGCATCTCTTTTCGATTCCTGCTGGAATCGGGGGAAACGGCGGAGGCTGGGGATGTAGCCAACATCAGTCAGAAGCTCGATCTGTGGACGGGGGTGCTGACAAGCGAATATACCGTGCAGGGTATACCGGTTCATGTGAAGACGGTCTGCGATCCTTCCAGCGATGCAATTGGCGTACGGGTCGCATCGGGACTGATCGGGCAAGGCAGGCTGCAGGTGTTCGTTCGCTTCCCGGCGCCGGATATGACGAACACGAGCTGGGCCAAGGCGGTGTTCCCCGACTGGGATCACGACGACAGACACCGGACGGAGCTTCGTGAAGGAAGCGATAACGGTGCTCTGCTGGAGCGAACGATGGATGAAGACGCGTATGAGGCGCGCTGGACCTGGAGTGCGGGCCGTCTTGAACGGACGGGAGCACACGAGTTCACGCTGTTTCCGTCCGCAGGTGAGGGCGATTCGCTTCAGTTCTCGATAGGCTTTGCCCCCAAATCACCTCAGCTCGCATCGGTTGACGAGATGATTACCGCAAGCTCGCTCCATTGGGAGAAGTTCTGGCTGAGCGGAGCGGCGATCGATTTCTCGGGCAGCTCCGATCCGCGGGCTTACGAGCTGGAACGGCGCGTCGTGCTGTCGCAGTTTCTGTGCGCAATGCACAGCGGAGGCTCCTTGCCGCCGCAGGAGACGGGACTGATGTATAACAGCTGGTTCGGCAAGGCCCACTTGGAGATGCACTGGTGGCATGCCTCGCACTTCCCGCTGTGGGGACGGGAGGACATTCTGCTGAGGAGCATGGATTGGTACACCCGTATCCTGCCGGTTGCCTTCGATCTAGCGCAGTCTCAAGGCTATGAAGGGGCCCGTTGGCCGAAAATGGTCGACTTCGAGGGCAAGCCCTGCCCGTCGCCTGTGGCGCCCGGCTTGATCTGGCAGCAGCCGCACCCGATTGCGCTCGCGGAGCTCTGCTACAAGGCTGAGCCGACGCAGGAGCTGCTGGAGCGGTTCCGCGAGATTGTGTACGCCTCGGCCGATTTCATGGTTTCATTCGCACATTGGGATGAAACGAAGCGGGTTTACGATCTCGGTCCTCCGCTGATTCCGGCCCAGGAATGCCATCCGCTGGCGGGCAGTAAAAATCCGCCATATGAGCTCGAGTATTGGAAGTACGGACTTGAGATTGCGGTGCGCTGGGCCGAGCGTCTGCAGGAAACGCCTGATCCGAAATGGGCGGAGGTTGCCGGGGCGATGGCTGAGCCGCCGCAAGCCGAAGGCGTGTATCTTGCCCACGAGCTGTGCCCGGATACGTTTACTGCCAAAAACCACGACCATCCCTCGATGCTCGGCGCGCTGGGCATACTGCCCGGAACAAGGATAGACCGCGACGTTATGCTCAATACGCTGTTGAAGGTCAAGGAGGTATGGAAGTGGGGCTCCGCTTGGGGCTGGGACTTCCCGATGTGCGCCATGACGGCAGCCCGGCTCGGCGAGCCGGATTTGGCGGTAGATTTCCTGCTCATGGATGCTGCGAAGAACACTTATTTGACCAATGGGCACAATTACCAGCGTCCAGGGTTGTCGGCATACCTGCCGGGGAATGGCGGGGTATTGACAGCCATCGCCATGATGGCGGCAGGCTGGGAAGGCGGCTCGCAGGCGCAAAACCCCGGGTTTCCGCAGGATGGCAGCTGGAGTGTGAAATGGGAAGGCTTGAAGCCTTGGCTGTAGGAAAAGAGACCGATCCCCCCGGCTCGCCGGGGGGATCAGGTCAAAAATGACTTTGGGAGGCGATAGCATGGCGAAGGGGAAAATATGGCTCTCGGAACGGAAAACGGCGACGGACCGGTTCACAGGCCTGGAAGTAACGCAGCTGACGGATTACAAGGCGCATAGCCATCATTTATATTTTACCGAAAGCGGTTGGTATGACGGAGAGCAGCGGCTGCTCTTCGTCTCGGACCGCGGCAACAGCACGAACCTGTACAGTATGCACGTCGAAAGCGGTCTGATGACACAGCTGACCGATTACAACGACAACGATCAGCTCGACGCATGCCTGCTGCCGGATGGGAGTGCGGCCTTCGTCAAGCTCGGGAGGCAGCTGATCCGGTTGGATCTGAAGCATTATGACGAAACCGTTGTATATGAAGCGCCCCAAGGATACCACCTGGGCAATGTCAGCGCTTGCGCCGATGGGAAGTATGTGTGCACCTGCGTGCAGGAGGATCTATCGTACCGCATCCGGCTGGATCTCGGCAACGGCTACGTCGGGCACCGGGAGCTGATGGAAGCGGCCCCACACAGCATGATCGTACGAATCGACGCCGAAAAGGGCGGTGCGGAAAAGGTCTATGAAGCCAATCGGTTCATCACGCATATCAATGCGTCGTCAAAGGAGCCGTGGCTGCTGACATTTTGTCATGAGGGCCCTTGGCATTTGGTCGATCATCGCATCTGGGGGCTGGATCTGCGTACCGGCAGCGCATGGAAAATCCGTGAACGGTTTGAGCCAGGGGAGAAGGTCGGCCATGAATTTTTTTACCCAGACGGCGTGACCATCGGCTACCACGGCTTCCGCGTGAATGGGACGAATTTTTTCGGCAGCATCCGATACGACAATACAGGACTCGAGGAAACGGAATTCGGCTTCGATACATGGCACGGTTATGCGGACGGCTTGGGGCAGGCCATTGTTGACGGCAAAGGCGCGGTGAAGACGCTGAGTATTTGGCGCAAGGCAGATGGTGTCTATGATGGACCGCGGGTGCTGTGCGAGCTGCGCTGCAGCTTTCATTCGCAGAAGGTGCATGCCCACCCGCGCTTCGACGCGAACGGCAAGCGCGTGCTGTTTACGAGCGATAAGAACGGGTACGGTAATTTGTATCTGGTCGATGTACCCGAGGACTTTAGCCAATTACCGCTATTTACTACTACAGGATCTTAATGAAAAGGGGGCATAAGCCATGGTGGCTTCCGTGCTGTACACGAAGAACAAACGGATGTCCGTGAAGATTGCCGAAACGATACTGTCGCAAAGTCAGGACGGCTACCATCCGAAGATCGCCAATAAGTGGGGATATGTTGCAGGGATGGCGCTTACGGCAATCAGCCGGCTGGGGGACTGGCAGGGCGAGCCGCACTATCACGAGATAGTTAAACGGCATATGGACGTATTCGTCCAGGAGGACGGCTCGATACAGGGCTATACGCTGGAGGACTATAACCTGGATCATATCAATAAAGGGAAGCATCTGCTCCGGCTCTGGCGCGAAACCGGCGAATCGAAATATGAGAAAGCGGCGCAGCTGCTCATCAACCAGCTTGTCGGACAGCCCCGGACGGACGAGGGCGGGTATTGGCATAAGAAAATATATCCGTTCCAAATGTGGCTGGACGGCTTGTATATGTCTTCGCCGTTCATGGCCGAGTATGCAAGCACTTTCGATGCGCGGGAATGGTTCGATGAGGCGGCGCACCAGCTGCTGCTGGTCGAACGCCGTACGCGAAATCCGCAGACAGGCCTGCTGCATCATGCATGGGATGAGAGCCGGGAGCAGCGCTGGTGCGACGGTGTGACGGGACGATCGAGACATGTATGGGGACGGGCGATGGGCTGGTACGCCATGGCGCTGGTGGATGCGCTGGAGCATTTCCCTGCCAATCATCCGAAGCGCGGTCAGCTGATGGGGATCTTTGAACGGATGGCTCAAGCGGTCGTACGGGCCCAGGATCAGGCAAGCGGCGTCTGGAATCAGGTGATGGACTGCAACGGCCGGGAAGGCAATTATTTGGAGTCCTCTGGCTCCTGCATGCTGACGTATGCGCTTGCCAAAGGGATTCGGCTTCATTATTTGGCGGAGATCGACCGCAGCGTCGTAGAGCGGGCCTATGAAGGGATTCTGCAACGCTTCGTTACCGAGGATGAGCAGGGTGTGCACCTGCATGCCATCTGCCACGGTGCGGGACTCGGCGGACGCAAGTACCGGGACGGATCTTACGCATACTATTTAAGCGAAGAGGTTGTCAGCGACGTGCTGATGGGCGTTGCCCCGCTGCTGCTTGCTGCTGTTGAGCTGGAGCGGCTTCGGGAGCAAGGTTGACTCCATTTAACCGAAGCAGTCAAAGGAGAGTAGGCCCATGGCAGATAAGAATGAGCAATACGGGGATAAGCTGATGATGAGCTATCCCGCCTCCTGGTGGCGCAATCTGTGGCGTGAGGCGCTGCCTGCCGGCAACGGCGTGCTTGGCGCCTCCGTCTTCGGAGGCGTTCAGGAGGAGACAGTGCTGTTGAATCACGCGAAGCTGTGGCATTGGGGACAGAGGGATGAGCTTCCCGATGTCAGCTCTACGCTGGCGCGGACACGGAGCCTGATGGATGAAGGGCGATATCTTGAAGCAAGCTGGCAGCTTGCGGACGCCCTGAAGGAACGGGGCTACGGGACGAAGCTCGCCTCAAGGTTCCCTTTGGCCGCGATCAAGCTGACGATGCCCTGCGAGCATGCTTTCCGCGGGTACAGCCGTATGCTGGATATGGACAGCGGCGAGATTACAGTGTCTTGGACCGACGGAGCTTGCCGGTATAAGCGGAAGCTGTTCGTTTCCCGAGCCGATGATTGCATAGTATATGCGATCGAGGGATACGGCGGGCAAGGCGCAGCCGGGGAAATCGGCCTGCAGCTTCATCCGAGCGACCGTTGGGCGGATACGCCGGAGTATAAGGAGCTGGAGCGCTCCGTTGAAACAGGAGCCGATGAAGCTTACGCTTGGTACGCCGCTGCAAACGATGACGGCACCGATTTCGGTGCGGTGCTGCGGGTTGTAACGGAAGGCGGGCAGACCACTGCGGCAGATGGGGGGATCCGCTTTAAGGGAGCCGGCCGCGTGCTGGTCCTGGTCAAAGTATTCGTGCAAGGCCAGCGCACGGCAGATTGGGCCCGGCTGAAGCAGGAGCTCGCCGGTCTGCTTCGGCAAGCGGCTTCGGTTCCGGCAGAAGCGTCGAAGGACGAAAGGGAGGCTGGCTTGGGCCATGCTTATGACCGGCTGCTGACACGGCATGCTGCTCTGCATCAGCCGCTGGTTCGATCGGCGTCTCTTGTGCTGGGGGATGGTGAGCCTGATGTTCGCTCCAGCGAACGGATGTTGCTGGATGCCTATGAAGGGGAGGCCCCCGAGACGCTGATTCAAAAAATGTGGGCCTACGGGCGGTATTTGTTCGTTAGCGGCACCTCGACGGCGGAACAGGCCGAACCGTTCGGCTTGTACGGCTTGTGGGGAGGCGATTACCGTCTGGTCTGGAGCCATAACATGGCTAATGAGAATATCCAGATGATGTACTGGCATGCCCACGTCGGCGGCTTAAGCGAGCTTGTTCCGACGCTGTTCCGGTATTATGAATCGCTGATGGACGACTTTCGGAATAATGCCCGGAAGCTGTACGGCTGCGGAGGTATTTATATTCCGGCCGGCACGACGGCGGGAGTCGGCGTGCCGAATCAGATCGTACCGGTCATCCTGAATTGGACCGGGGCTGCCGGCTGGCTCGCACAGCATTATTACGAGCACGCCCGGTTTACGGGGGACGCTTCGTTTCTGGAACGCCGGGCGCTCCCGTTCATGCGGGAGGTGCTTCAATTTTATAAGGATTTCCTCGTGACGGATGCCGATACAGGGGAATACAAACTATATCCGTCCGTCTCCCCGGAAAATACGCCGTTGAATTATATGCCGGCGGATGGCAGGCCGCTCGCGCATCCGATGCCTACGGCCATCAATGCGACGATGGACGTGGCGATTTTGAAGGAGCTGCTGCAGCACTGGATCGAGGCGAATCAGTGGGCGGGCGGAGAAGATGGAGAAGATGGAGAAGATGGGGAAGCCGCGCAATGGAAGGAGCTGCTGCAGCGTCTCCCGGCTTATCGGGTAAACGATGACGGAGCGGTGAGCGAATGGATCCATCCGGATTTCGAGGACCGGTACGCCCACAGGCATTTATCTCATTTGTACCCCGTATTTCCGGGACATGAGGTGACGGAGGAATCGGACCCTGAGCTGTTCCATGCATTTGAGACTGCGGTGAGAAAGCGGGAGATCGGAGCGCAGACCGGCTGGTCGCTTGTACACATGGCGGCGATCTATGCCCGGTTCGGCGACGGCGACAGCGCGCTAAAGTGCCTTGATGTGTTATCCAGATCCAGCCTGCTGCCGAACCTGTTCACGCTGCACAATGACTGGCGGGGCATGGGGGTATCGATGAACATGCCGACGGCACCGGTTCAGCTCGATGCCAATCTCGGCTGGGTGAACGCCGTGCAGGAGCTGCTGCTTCAAGTTTCGCCGGACCTTGTCAAGCTGCTGCCTGCACTGCCGGGCCGGTGGAAGCGGGGCAGGCTGTCTGACTGGAGATTTCATACCGGCACGATTTCGCTGGAGTGGGACACGGAGGCAGGGATGTTCCGGGCGGTGCTGATAGCGGAACGGGATACGGACACGGTTGTCAAGCTGCCTGCCTGGGTGCAGGCATGTACGATAACTGGTGAAAGTGAAAGCCTTCAGCGTTCCCCGTTAGGGGAGCACTACTACTCGCTTAAGCTGAAGCGGGGTGACCCGCCGGTGGTGATGGAGGCCCGGAGTTCTTCATCGAATGACTGAAAAAGGAAACCTGGCTGTACTGGGGAGAGGCCACTGAAAAACGGGCAGAGTGGACGGAATCGTTCTGTAGAAGCGTAAGCGTTCGCCTTTGTCCCGGGATTTTGACCG
>NZ_NMQW01000043.1 GCF_002234615.1 Paenibacillus rigui
GGAGCACGTCCGGCGTGGGACGGGCGGGGCGAGCGGCACGAACAGCGAGAGCGGCCTGCGTGGGGCTGGCGGGGCGAGCGGCACGAGTGGGGTGGGCGAAGCTGTGGTGCGCAAGCGGCGAGTCCGCTGGAGGCGCGTCCTCGCCGGAACGAGCATCGGTCTGCTGGCGTGCGGCATGCTCGGTGCCGGAGCGGTGTACCTGTGGGTCCGCGGGCTAGACGTCAGCAAGCTGGAGCATCCGCTTCCGGAACCGACGCTCATCATGGACCGCAACGGGCAGCCGGCCTCACAGCTCTCGTCGTCGAAGATTACGCCGGTGCCATTGGACCAAATCCCGCTGGATCTTCGCAATGCCATCATTGCGGTCGAAGACAGGCGCTTCTACGAGCATGCCGGGATTGACCTGTGGTCGATCAGCCGGGCGCTGCTGGTGGATTTGAAATCAGGCTCCATGGCGGAAGGCGGCAGCACGCTGACCCAGCAGCTGGCCAAAAATATGTTCCTGCAATCGGACAAAACCATGAGCCGGAAGCTGAAGGAAGCCGGCTACGCGCTAAAAATTAATCTGACCTATACCAAGGACGAAATTTTGGAGCTGTACTTGAACAGCATTTATTTCGGTGAAGGACGTTGGGGTGTGGAAGGCGCGGCGCAGGAATATTTCGCCAAGCCGGTACAGCAGCTCAGCTTGGAGGAGTGCGCCCTGCTTGCGGCGCTGCCCAAAGCTCCCACTACCTACTCTCCGGCCAAAAATAAGGAAAAAGCGCTGGAGCGGCGCAATCTGGTACTGTCACTGATGAAGGAGCAGCATTTCATTACGGCTGCCGCCTATACCCAGGCGGCAGCCCGACCCATCGCGCTGAAGCAAAACAGCCAGGAGTCGCTTAAAGGCAAATATCCTTCCTATGTCGACTATGTCATTCAGGAGGCCGGCGACTTGTATGGCTTTACAGAGGAGCAGATTCTTACTACGGGCCTGCGCATCTATACGTATTTGGAGCCTCAGCTGCAGCAAACGGCCCAAGAGGTGTATGCTCAGGATTCGCTGTTTCCTGCCGGCCCGAAGGACCAGCTGATGCAAAGCGGGGCCGTCTTCCTCGATCACCATAATGGCGGCATAGCGGCATTAGTCGGTACCCGAGGCCCGCAGGTATACCGCGGCTTTAATCATGCGACCCAGCTGAGACGCCAGCCCGGGTCCTCCTTCAAGCCGCTTGCGGTATACGGCCCGGCCCTGGAGCAGGGGTACGCTCCCGGCTCCCCATTGTACGATGGCCCGCTCGACATCGGCGGCTACCGTCCCCAGGATTGGGACGGCCAGACCCGCGGGCAGGTATCGCTGCAGGAAGCGATCGTGCGCTCCTGGAATATCCCTGCGGTCTGGCTGCTGAATGAAATCGGCCTCGACCAGGGGATGGCCTTCGCCCGCAGGGCGGGCATCCCGCTCAGCCAGGCCGACCGCAGCCTGAGCATGGCCCTCGGCGGCCTATCCGAGGGCGTCTCGCCCTTACAGATGGCACAAGCCTACAGTGCCATCGCCAACCTTGGCGTGATGCATCCGGCACACGCCATCGCCAAGGTCACGACCAAGGAAGGCATCCCCTTGGTCGAGGCCAAGCCGCAGCCGGTCAGCGTCACGCGGCCGGCAGTGGCCTATACCCTGACTTTACTGCTGGAGGAAGCAGTAAAGTCAGGGACGGGACAGGCCGCCGCGCTAGGGCGGCCGACGGCGGGCAAGACGGGCACGACGCAGCTGCCCGACACGCAGGAGTTCGCCGACATCGGCCGCAACGGCGCGAAGGATGCCTGGTTCGTCGGCTTCACCCCTGAGCTGACCGCAGCTGTCTGGCTCGGGTACGATCAAACCGACAAGACCCATTACCTGACGACAGGAGGAGGGGCGGTACCCTCCGTGCTTTTCCGCGAAATCATGAGCCGGGCCCTGCGCGATGCGCCTGCCGCCGAGTTTCCTGTGCCGGACGACTACAAGCAGCAGCTGCTGCAGCAGGCGGCTGCCCAGGCTGCTCAACAGCAGTCCCAGGGGGCCGCGCAAAAACACAAGGATGAGGATAAAAAAGAAAAAGGCCCCGCCAAAGACGCCGGGCCCGCCGGACGCGGAGCCAAGGATAATCGAGTAGATAGGGGCGGCTAGCCCCTGACCTCTCACATAACCATACATGCGGGGCCGCATACGGCGGTTCCGAAAGGATTAAGCATTTCAAGATAACGGGTAGTTAAGCTCAACAGCCCTTGGTCTCTCCAGAAGGGGAGTTTAAGGGCGTATTTGTGTTACTAGACATTTCCCCGTACCGGTGCCGGGAGGTTGCCATCGTAAGGATGCAGGAGAGGAGTATCGCTCAGATTGACCAACTCATCGTCAAGAAGAAAAGTATCCAAAAAAACGGCTGCCCGGAACCCCTTGCCCGTTCCAGTCAGCCGCTGCGCCAGCTTTTCAAAATGATCAAGCTGCCTTACTCATCGTCCCCATCGTTCTTATGAGGCTTCTCTTTGCCCTTCCCTTTATCGTCCTCTTTGCTTTTGTCTTTATTTTTATCCCCGGCGGTTTCTTTCTCCTTGTCTTTATCCAGCCCTTTAGCCTTTCCCTGCGGGTTCGGAGATACGACTGTCGCGTTGGAGACGGATGCAGGTGCCGCTTTCCACTTCACGTCCAGCTTCCATTCCGGCGTGGTATCCTTCAGCTGAAATTCGGTCGCAATTTTCTGCTTTAACGCCTTCTCGAAGGCTGCGTGATCCGCTGGCAGCCCCTTCAGCAGCAGCTGAATCATTGCAGCCGCCGCTTCGCCGTTCAAATGAATAACGGAACGGTCATTTCTTTTCAAATACAGCTCGCTGTCGGTTTTCGAGCCGCTGTCGCTTTGCTTGACCCGCAAATCGAGCTCCCGGCTCTTCCATTCTACCGACAGCTTCTCCCACGCGGGTGCCGCCCCTGCCGCTGTACTGCCCGAAGCCGGGGTAGGGGCTCCGCCCGCGGACGCTTCACGGCCTGTGCTGCTACCGGCTGCCGCCGTTCCTGCCACAGCGCCGGCGGACAAAGCATTTGTCCCCGCCTGTGCCTGCTCCGAAGCAGCTGCTCCTGAGGCTGGCTGCTGGGACTGTCTTGCTGGTGCGCCCGAGGCTCCCTGCGGATTGACGGCTGTGTCCGCCGAAGCCGAGACAGCCTTCACGTAAGCCGCCTGGTCCTTGCTGTTCAATATAATTTCAAGCGAATCGCCCGCCTTCAGCTGGGACAGATCCGATTTTTGCATATCCCGGTACACCCAGATTGTAGAAGACGCGGGATATACCGTTTCTTTGCCGTCCACACTGACGACCAGCTTCTTGCCATTGTCGTCCGCCCTGACAAACGATCCTTTGGCCTGCTGCGACAGCTCCGCGGATACCGTATTATTATCGAAGCCGAACGCAGCGTAGGAAATGAACCCGACGCCCAAGCAAACGGCCACAAGCCATGCGATTTTTTTTCTCATCGATCCAGTCCCCTCCTGATGCAACCTTACCCTGGAAGCCAAGTGAATAAAAGTTCTGCTATTTATCACGCTTCCCGGTACTATAAGATTCGCAGGGGGACTTCATTTTCAGGCTACCCTTTGCTCTCTTCGCTTCGGATTCATTACGTCATCGGATCCCAGCGATGCTCATAGGCGTGCAGTCTGGGGTGCAAAGCGCCGGTTCCCGCCTCCAGATCGATCCATAAACGCAGCTTCTTGATCCACGGCTCGAAGGAATCAAAGGCCGCCAGCTTGTTCGCCGTCTCAAGGGATACGGCCGCAAAGTGAGGACCTGCATATTTGTCGGCCAAGTAGCGGAATGACGTATCCATGGGCGTATATTTTTTGCGGCGTCCTTCCCAGCGGTCAATCGTCGTATCGACAGTTGTTGTATCAACTGATTCCAGCAGTTCCTCCAGCCCATCCACTCTCCGGTAAAAAGGCTCCGCTTCCCGTTCTCCCATCCGACGCAGCGTCTCTTCATGCAGGGGATAAAATACGACACGCTTGACCTCTTTCAGACGGACAGCCGCCAAAAGGCGAACCAGCTCCTGCTCCCCATAGCGCTCAAAGCTGTCGTACACCCATACCGTCCCCCGAAGCCCTTTGCTCTCGTCCTCCGGCTTGTAGCCGAACGGTACCTTGCTTGTTTCTCTTGCCATGGGCAACCCTCCTGCTCTTCCAATTCAAAGGTTTAAAGGATATCTACGTTGTAGTATACCAACCGAAGCCTGCGGCTCATTCCATCCGGGAGGAATAATTGACAGGCTGGCTGGCAATGTTATACAAGAGCCCGCTGACCGCAGCCGGCGAAGCGTGCTCTTTTTTCCGAAGTTACGACTGGTTATCCTGTACGATTTCTGTGAAAAAGGAGTTGTTCCTCTTATGTCGGAAAACAAAAAGCATCAAGGCAACTATGAAGGCACCGCCTCCATGAAGGCCGAAAATCAGGACATGGAGTTCGTCAACGATACCGTTGAGGGCGTAAAGACGACCAAAAACCTGAACGGAGCCATTACGAAGGAAAAACAATAAAGAGGGCGCAGGCCCTCTTTATTTGCGTTCCAAACCGAAATGTCGCATCGCCGTATGAAGCGGCTCCGTGACTCATAAAGCGCATGCGCAGTCATTCGGATACATACGTCGGAGCGGATCGAAATAAGCTTCTGGCATTTTTAATGAGCAGGCTGGCCATAGCCTTGAATTCACCTCGACTTCGGAAGCAGCTTGCCGCCATCCGCAAAAAGAAGCCTTTGCCGTCTGCTCCTACGCCTTACTCCATCTCCCGTAATTCCCGCCACGCCGCAAGCTTCGTCTCGAAGCTTAGTGTCCGGGCCGGGCTGGAGGAGGGCAGCACACCGAACTGCAGGCCCGTATCCAAGCCTTGCTCTACCAGCTGCGGGAGCACCTGTTTGCGGAACAATTGAGCGGCAGCCTGCCCGTTGAACCATATCCGCTCCAGAGCGGGATACTCCTGCAGCAGGCTGATGAAATCGTTCGCCTCGGGCTTCCGGATATCTGCATCCAGACTTCCCTCCCGTTCGCAGGCTGCCAGCACATCCCACAGGGCTACGCCATGCTTCACCGCGAAGCGGAGCCTTTCCTCGTACCTTTCGTCAGGGACAGGGTAGGCCTGTCTTTCAGGTCTTTCAGGTCTTTCAGGTCTTTCAGGTTCTTTAGGTCTTTCAGGCCCCTCAAATCCTCCAGACGCAGCAGGCGCAACCGCTTCTTCGCTTAGCACAGCGTACAACAAGCGCCAAAAATGATTGCGCGGATGCCCGTAATACTGCTGCTTGCTTAAGGAGAGTGCACCCGGCATCGATCCTAGCACCAGGATCCGGCAGCCGGAATCAATGACCGGCGGCAATCCATGCAATCGCCGTTGTGAATCGTCCATGCTCATCTCGTCAGGAGGCCTCCTTTTGCAGTATCGATCCCTGCTCCATCGCCCGTCATCCCAGGTGCGTTTCGGCGCAGCGAAGCGGCCGGTCGAGCCTGCGCGGCGCACTCAACCGGCGTCCGATGCCGTTTGCCCTGGCTTGCGCGCCGCCAGCCGAGCCTTGCGCATCGGCCAATTCAATAGCAGCAAACCCGCAATGAACAGCCCGACGCCGCTAAGAATATACCCGGTGATCCGGTCGTGGAAGAACAAATACGACCATAGAATTGTAAACAGCGCGCCGCTGTTGCTTACGATGACCGCTGCGGCGAAGCTGACTCTTTTCAGCGCCTCGGCGAACCAATTGAAGCTTAGCCCTGTAATGAGCCCCAAACCGACCAACGCCGCGATCCCCCACAGCGGCACCGTCCCCCCTGTTGCATGCGCTTGAAAAGGAAGCGGCACCGCCATCAGAATCGAGCACAGGAAAAAGATCGAGAAGTTCATCGGGCCGGACTCCATCGATTGGACCAGCATTTTTTGGCTGAGCACGTGAAAAGCCGTCCCGATCGCCGAAAGCACGAACAGCAGCGTCGTGAGTCCGTTGCTTGCCAGCATCGTATGGAGCGGCAGACCGTTCCAGCTGATGCACAGCACACCCATGATGCATAAAGCGCCGGCAATCCATCCCCGCAGGGATACATGCTCTTTGAAAATAAACACGGAAACGAGCAATAAAATAACCGTTTGGATCGGTCCGACCAAAATATTGCCGTACGAATACCCGATCGAAATCGCCATATTTTCGAACAAATAATTGCAGCTTTTGCCCAGTGCCCCGATCCAGATCCAGCGCAGGTCCAGCTTCAGGCCGAGCTTTCGATCCTTCACCAAAAGAAGTATGCCCAAAAAAACAATGCCCAGCGAAAACCGGGCAAAAGTAATGGTCGTGCTGTCCACCATCGTCGAGGCGGATTTAACCAAAATACCGACGAAGCTCCAGGACAAGGTCGCCAATATAAGCAAAAGATATCCCATGCTGTCTATTCCCCATTCGCTGTTGGTTTGCTTACCGCTTGAGCGGCTCCCTGCGGCGCCGATTGATGGCTCTCGTTCAGCTTCTGCTGCTGCCGGTCGATAAAAGCGATGCGGGCGCCGAGCCCTTCCAGCTGCGGGAACCTGCCGCGAACGCCGCGGTACAGCTCCCGAGCCTCCGAAAGCTTGCCGCATTGGCGCATCAGATCCCCCAGCAGCGCATCCGCCTTGCCGTCCAATATCGTATAATCCGGGGAAACGGTCCCCCGGTACGTTCGAAAGCTTTCCTTCGCCTGCTTCAGCTCCCGCCCCGCTTCCTGGACCAGCTGCTCCGCTTGCTTCAGCCGGATTTGCGCAAGCATGTACCGGGCGTCGGGATAATCCGGCTGCAGCTCCAGCGCTTTCAAGCAATAGCCTGCCGCTTCGTCCAGACGCTTTTGTCCTTGTCCCAGCCGCCATGCCAGCTGGGCAAGCAGCCGGTACACCTCCAGCAGCCGGCCGAAGCGCGGCTGCTGCAGCGCCGCTTCCTCGGCCTTGCGCAGATGCCGGATCGCTTCCTCCAGGCGGCCCGCCGCCATCGTTTCGCGTCCGTAAAACAGCCACGCGCCCGGGTTGTCCGGCTCCTCCGCAACCTGCTTGGCCAGCAGCCGCAGATTGCGTTCAATCGTCTGTTTGCCGCGCAGCACCGCAGGGTCATAGCCGTCATGCCGAAGCCGAAGACGAACGATCCGCCGCAGCGTAGCCTGCTCGTACAAGCCTTGCCCAGCGACGGCGAGCTGCTCATGAATCCGGCCGCGGTATTCCAAGCCGCGCCGGTTCGGGAACAGGCGGGTCTGGGAAAAGTCGTGGCGGATTTGTTGGCCCTGCTGATGCAGATGCCACACATGCAGCACCGCCGGCAGCTCCGTAGCATGGAAAAGTCCGGCAATATGCCGGACATAGCTAACATCGTCGGATACAAGCTCCTCATCCGCGTCTATCATAAGTATCCAATCGCTCTGGACATGCGCCAGAGCTACATTACGCTGCCGGGCAAAGTCGTCCTGCCACTCCGCCCGGATGAGCCGAACCAGCGGAAAAGACTCCGCTATGGCCGCGGTCCCGTCAGACGACGAGTCGATCACCACGATCTCGTCCACGGCTCCCTGCAGGCTCCGCAGGCAGCGGGCGATGCACCGCTCTTCGTTGCCGGCGATGATCACCGCCGCTACCGTGACCGGCTCCACCTGCAGCAAAGCATCCACATCGCCCCTTGGCGATCCGTCCGGCACCTGCTGCAGCGCTGCGTGCACCCGCGTCACCCAGGCGGCTTCCGGATCGAGCAGCCAGGCCCGATCGAATACGCGCCGTGCCGCGAGACCGAAGCCTTGCTGCTGGAGGGCTTCACCCAGCAGCACCCAGCCTTGTCCGTCCAGCGGCTCTTGACGGACAAGGGCGGCGGCGAGCTGCTCCGCCTCCGCATAGTGTCCCTGCCGCAGCGCGTCCACCGTCGATGAATACATAGAAGTCATCATGAAGACGGAATGTGCGGAAGGAACCGGATTTTATACGTAACGACAGGAGTGGACGGGTTATACTCTGTGGTTTCCCCGAAAACACGAGGATACGCTTGAATGGCCACTTCCCCTTCCGTTCCATAGGTCCAGCCTAGCTGAAACGTGGAGCCGGAGATCGGGTTCTCCACCGTTTCAAAGAAGCGGCCTGTCACTGTATAATCACCGATTTCCTCCCAGCGTCCTTCCATATGTTCGAGGTGACGCCATAAGTCCAATTGAGAACCGGTGTAAGGAAGCCCTTCAACGCCTAGTTTAAACGAATCGATGATCTCACTGGTCTGCTCCTGATCCTCGAACAAGCCGATGACTCTATACGACTCTTCGCGCCACATTTCTCCGTACTGGCTGTCCAGCGTGCCTTCGATAATGAGCTTATTGCCTTCGATATGAGCATTCGAATAAGTGCCGGTGGTGACGGTTTGGTTCAGATTCTGTAAATAGTAATGGTACGTTGCACCTGCAACCGTGCTGTAGTTAAATTTTTGATGCAAATCGATTTCCATTCTTGAATTGGTAAATACCATCCGATCCGCCAAAATCTCGGAATAATACATCCATTTCGGATAAATGGCGACGGTTTGGGAAACCGGTGAATTCGGGTGTGCCGCATCGGTCGCGCTAATCTGAATGAAGGTGGCAGAGTCGAAGTTCTCACCTGCCTCATTGACCAGCAGCGTGTTCCCCTCACGAACGACCGTAGCTCCCCAATCCGGCAGTTCCCCTTCCGACGGCTCGATCGAATACACCGAACTCGTAACGGATTCCGGGCTGCCCACGGACCTGGTATAAGTGTAGCTCAACTGGTCCCCATCCTGATCCCGGAACAAGGCATCCATAGAAATACGCAGCGGCTCCTGTTCGTCGATCACGTACCGGGTGATCCCTTTTACCTTCTCCGGCGCATGATTTACCGGTGGTGTTACCGAAGGAAGTACGGTTACCGGTACGGCCAATTCGGCCGTTCCCCCTGCCGGATCGGTCCCCTTGATGTACAGAACCGCCGTCCCCGCCTGATGGCCCTCAATCACAATCCCCCCATCCGACAAGAAAGCCGTAACTATAGTCTCGCTGCCGGAGCGGACGGAGTAGGTCAATTCCTCTTCTTCGGGGTCGGAGAAATACTTGCTGAATTCAGCGGCGTAGATAAAGTCTGTCTCATTCGCCGTCACTGTTCGTCCCGCTATGCCGCCATCCTGGACTATAGGCCTGCCATTGACGCTTCTTACCTCAATACCGTTCAGCAAATTCGCCATATCCGCCGGACTTTGGGCAGTAGAGGGACTCGCCGTAACTAATTTCCGAATGTCGGAAATGTCAATTTTGTTATCCGGTCCCGGATCAATCATGGTCACGGCAATCTTTTTCGGAGTCAGATCCGACCCGTTCAGCGGTGTAACGGTAAATGTCGCTTTTCCCAGTCCCTTGGACGTAATTTGTAGTAAACCGGAGCTTGTAGGAATTACCCCTTCAGCCACATTTGTGTTGTCCGATACCACCGACGCGAAGCTCGTTATATTGGGAAAGATGGAGTTTAATTTTACTTCAAACGTCTGCTGCGAATGCTTCTTAACAAGATATAATGCTGCGGTTTCCCCTCCGCCGCTGTTCGCCGATGCCAATGCGCTTGGAGCTCCGAAGGGCTGCAGCAGTAAAGGGATCGAAGCTAGGGCTGTACCGGCTTGCCATGCCCAATGCTTGGCCGATCGGCGGGCACCGCCGTTCTCATTTGAACTTCTCACCATGCCACCTCTTATTTTACAATTTTCGCCATCCTATGATGCGTCTATTGTACCATAGCTTTTTGGGGAACAGAACGGAAACCGTCCCCTTTTCTTCCATTAATTTATCGCAAACCTTCGAAATTGAAGTAAAAGGCTGCTGCAATCCTTAATGCTGCCATTGAGAGATAGCACCCAACTGCTGTTGGGATTGCTCCCTTTTCCATCCCCCCTCGATAAAGCGCTTTCCTTATGGTAAAGTGATATACCGAAAGATACATTTCGTAATTTCGCAAGGGGGTTCTTGTGACGGATGAGAAGATTCATGTTCATTTACTTTTTGCTCGCGCTGGCTTTTGTTCTCTACGTGGTCAATTATAACTATCGGGATTCGCGGATCGTGAACCCTTCCCAGGAGGGGCTTCGCGGCAGCATCGACGAGAAATATGTGATGGTTACGTTTCAGGCCGGAATCGAATACTGGAAAAGCGGTTTAAAAGGCTTCGAGGACGCAGCCGAGACGATGAACGTCTCTGTAGAATACCGGGGAGCGACGCAGTACGATTTGCATGAGCAAATCACCGTCCTTGAGCAGGTTATCGCCCGCAAGCCGGCTGGCATCGCCTTATCAGCGATCAATCCGCAGGAGCTGTCGGAGACGATCAACAAAGCGGTCGAAGCCGGCATCCCTGTCGTACTGTTCGATTCGGGTGCGATAACGAGCAAGGCGTATTCCTTCCTGGCAACGAACAATTACAGCGCCGGCGTGACGGCCGCCCACAAAATGGCCGAGCTCCTCCAGAACAAGGGCGAGTTAGCCATCATCACTCAGCCGAACCAATTGAACCATCAGGAGCGGACGAAGGGGTTTCAGGATACGATAGAGAAGGAATACCCGCAGATCAAGATCGCTGCTGTCGAGGACGGCAAAGGCGATCAGGCGTATTCGAGCAAAATAGCGGCTGAGATTATGAAAGATCATCCGAACGTAAGCGGTTTCTTCGCTACCCAGGCGAACGGCGCGGTTGGTATCGGCGAGACGCTGCAGCGTCAGCATCTGGACGGCAAAGTGAAGCTGATTGGCTTTGATACGGATAAATCGACTTTGGACATGATAAAGACTGGGGTCGTATCCGCCACGATGGCTCAAGGCACCTGGCAGATGGGGTATTGGTCCCTGCAATTTTTGTTCCAGCTGAAGCACGGGCTTCTGAATCCGGCGCCGGGCTCCGAGGTTTCTCCGCTCCCGCCCTACGTGGATACCGGAATTACCGTAGTTACCGAAAGGAACGTGGACAACTATTATGCGAAGTAAGGCATCCGGAGGATCGGGCGGACTGTTCAATCGGCTGTTTGGTTTTAAAATAAATGATTTACCTATCCGCTACAAGCTGATCGTTCACTTTCTGCTGATCGGTATTTTGCCTGCTATCGGTTTGGGTGCGCTCACAAGCTTGACGGCGGGGAAAATTATCGAGAGACAAGTCACCGACAACACGCTCCAATTGATCAGCAAAGTCAATACGACGCTGGAGTTTTATTTGAGCAATATGCAAAATATTACGTATCTCGTTTCGTTTAATCCCGAGGTTCAGAGCTTTCTGGAAAACAACGACGATGCCCAAAATATGTACAACATGCGTAAGTTTCTACAGGAATTTACGACGCTGCATTCCGAAATATCCGGTATTCTCGTTATGAACAGTGCGGGTGCCTACATCAGCAATGAGCTGTATGCGCGCAGTACAGCCAGCCTTATTGAGGAGACCTGGTATCAGGAAGCCGTCAAAAGCAAAGGCTTGTTCAAAATATTAGGTCACCCGGCCGGGCGCAACATTACGAGTCACGTGAACTATAAAGACAACGAGGTCATCTCGGTGGTGCGGGCCATTCTGGATCCGGATACACAGCAGCTGAAAGGCGTTGTCCTCATCGACCTGAAGCTCAGAGTCATTGCCGAGACGGCGAAAGACGTGAGGCTGGGCAAGCTCGGATATCTAATGGTGTTGAACAGCCAGGGAGAAGAAATCTACGCGCCCAGGCATCATTTATTGAACGAGATTCCTATCGAGTGGTTCCAGGGGAGTAATGGGGGCACCTTTTCAAAAAAGGTGGACGGGGAAAATTTGCAGTTTATTTACCAAAAGTCCCCATTTACCGAATGGACGACCGTCGGGGTGTTTTCCAGTCAGGAATCTGTGCTCGAAGTAAGGGAAATTAACTTTTACGTGGTCAGCTTCGTCTTTATTCTTTGCTCGCTCGGGATTTTCGCCTCCTTCTATTTGTCCTACAGCATTTCCAGGCCAATCGTTCGATTGATGTCTCTGATGCAAAAAGCGGAATCCGGTGATTTGAACATCCGGTATTTGGGGGACCGGAAGGACGAAGTCGGCATGCTGGGCAAAAGCCTCAATACGATGCTGGCCCAGATCAGCAAGCTGCTGCATCTTACGGAGGTCCAATCGCGTCAGAAGCAGGAAGCCGAATTCCGGAGCTTGCAGGCCCACATTAAGCCGCATTTTCTATACAATACGCTGGATACGATACACTGGATGGCGAGGAATAAAGGTGTCGACGATGTAGCGGAAGTCGTGGAATCGCTCTCCAAGCTGTTTCGGATCGGCCTGAGCAAAGGAAGCGACATCATCCCGCTGTTGGACGAGATCGAGCATATCAAGAGCTACTTGAAGATTCAGAAGACAAGGTACAGGGACAAGCTGAACTACTCCATTCATCTGGACCCGGCCGTTCAAGGGGCTTCCGTCTTAAAGCTGCTGCTGCAGCCGCTTGTCGAGAATGCGATTTACCACGGTATCAAGGAACGGAGAGGCCCCGGCCATATCCTGATGGAGGCCTATGAGCAGGAAGGCAAGCTGGTGCTTAAGGTAACGGACGACGGCAAAGGGATCCCCCCGGAGGCTTTGACGAAGCTAAGGAAGAAGCTGGACGAGCTGTTCACGGACGGATCGGAATTACAAGAGACGGGAGACCGTTCGGGGTACGGTCTGATGAATGTTCAAGCGAGAATCCGCTTGACCTTCGGCCCATCGTACGGGCTGTCTGTCGACAGTGAGCCGGGCCAAGGGACAACCGTGATGGTCATTCACCCGATATTAAGCGGCAGTATGCCGCTTACGACAAAGGAGGAGGTCAGCCGTGACAACAGCGGGCTGGAAAGTGATCATAGCGGATGACGAGCCGATCATTCGGGAGGGCATCCACAACTCGGTAAATTGGGAAGCGCTCGGCATGACAGTTGTGGCGCAAGCAGAGGACGGCGAAGAGGCGCTGGAGCTGGCCGTTCGGCATGGCGTTCATATTTTGCTTGTCGATTTGAACATGCCGATCATGGACGGGCTTACGCTGGTCAAGCATATCCGGGACCAGGTGCCGGACTGTAAAGTCATCATCATCTCCGGCCATGATGAATTCTCCTATGCGCAGGAGGCGATTCGCCTCAATGTAGACGATTATATCCTGAAGCCGGCGAATCCGGAGCAGCTGAGGAAAGTGCTTGAGCGCGTCAAGCTGGAGCTGGAAACGACTATGGAGCAGAATGAGCTTCTGAAATCGGCCTCCAGGCAAATCAGCAAAAATTTCCCGCTGCTGCGGGAAAGGTTCTGCACTGAATGGGTTCAAGGCACCTTGACCCAGGGAGAGATTGAGGAGCAGCTCAGCTTCCTTAAGCTGCCTTCAGCCCGTCCGGCGCAGCTGTGCATCGTGCGTTGGCCGGAAACGAGCTCCAATCGGCCGCTGCTCAAGGAAAATGACCGGCAGCTGTTTTTATTCGCGATCGAGAATATTATTTCCGAGCTGCTGCAGCCTTATCCAAGGGTTACCTTCCGGGATGATTCCGGATTGATCGTCACCATTCTATGGGATTCCGTGGCCGAGAGCGTCTTCTCCGACATCGCCGGCTCCATCCAGGTGTACCTGAAAATTCCGATTCATCTTCAGGTCGAGCCTATGGAGGGGCCCATTACGGAAATAGCGGAGGTTTACCGCATTTGCAAAGCGAAGCTATATAAGGAGTCTGACGTTTCTCCCCTTGTGAAACGAGCCAAATGGCATATCGCCGAGCAATATTCAGACCCGGATCTGACGCTGGAATCGACAGCCAGACTGCTGCAGGTATCCCCGGTGTACCTCAGCCGCATTTTCAAGCAGGAGCTGGGTACCTCCTTCGTCAGTCTGGTTACGCAAACCCGAATCAAGAAGGCGGTGCAGCTGCTCAATTCCACGGACTTGACGATCCACGATATCGCCGGCAAGGTCGGCTACGAAACCCAGCATTATTTCATCACCGCCTTCAAGAAGGCGATGGGCATCCCGCCCAACCAGTACCGCAAAGGCGGCAGCAGTTCATAGCGAGGCGGCAGGGCACGAGACGTCAATGAGACGCTCGTGCCTTATTTGCTTTCACTGATTCACTCCTGCCGAATCTGAATGCTCCTCCGCCATCATTTAACTTAGTTGGTTTTTTATAAAAAAGGTTTCTTTTTTTAAAAGACGGTCCCGCCCCTTTTTAATATACTCAGAGCAGTTCCTAATTCAAAGAGAAATGAAAGGGGTAACACAATGAAAAAAGTAATCACACTCATGCTTTCGTTGATGATGGTATTTGCCCTTGCGGCCTGCGGCGCTGCAAAAACCGGCGGTGACACGGCAGCAGCGGGCGGAGGCAGCGGTACGGATCAAGGCGGAAAAGGCAAATTCGTCGGCATCGCAATGCCGACCAAATCGTCCGAGCGCTGGGTGAAAGACGGCGACAATATGATGAAGGAATTTCAGAAGCTGGGGTATAAAACGGATCTGCAATATGCAGAGGACGTTGTAGAGAATCAAGTGTCGCAAATCGAGAACATGATCACCAAAGGCGTGAACGTATTGGTTATCGCATCGATTGACGGCGAATCGCTTACCAACGTGCTGGACAAAGCGAAAAAGGCGAACATTCCTGTAATCGCTTACGACCGCTTGATCAAAAAGACCGATAACGTCAGCTACTACGCGACTTTCGATAACTTCAAGGTCGGCGTGCTGCAAGGCTCCTATATCGAGCAAAAGCTCGGCCTGAAGGACGGCAAGGGACCTTTCAACATCGAGCTGTTCGGCGGATCTCCGGATGATAACAATGCTTACTTCTTCTTCGACGGTGCGATGTCCGTGCTGAAGCCTTATATCGATTCCGGCAAGCTGGTCGTGCGCAGCGGCCAAACGAAAATGGACCAGGTAGCTACACTCCGGTGGGACGGCGCAACGGCACAGGCCCGTATGGATAACCTGCTCAGCGCAAAGTACGCAACCGACAAGGTAGACGCAGTGCTTTCTCCGTATGACGGAATCAGTATCGGGATCCTCTCCTCCTTGAAAGGCGTCGGCTACGGAACAAAGGATAAGCCGCTGCCGGTCATCACCGGCCAAGATGCGGAGCTGGCTTCCGTGAAGTCGATCATCGCAGGCGGACAAACGCAGACGGTATTCAAGGATACCCGCGAGTTGGCTAAAAAAGCCGTTGAAATGGCGGACAGCATTCTGAAGGGCACTGAGGTGAAGGTCAACGATACGAAAACGTATAATAACGGCGTCAAAATCGTTCCGTCCTTCCTGCTGCAGCCGGTTTCCGTTGATGTGACCAACTATGAGAAGGCTTTGGTCGAAACCGGATACTATTCGAAGGACCAGCTGGCGAAATAACACGATATAACTCATCGACAATGATTTAGTGGCGGCCTGTCCGCCGCTAAATCATTCATTACATTTTAGAGGGTCTGGTGAAATGGACATGACGGATACCATATTGGAAATGAGGGGCATAACGAAAACGTTTCCGGGTGTCAAAGCGCTTGAAGATGTCAATTTGAAGGTCAAAGAAGGCGAAATCCACGCGTTGATGGGGGAGAACGGCGCCGGCAAATCGACGCTCATGAAGGTGCTCAGCGGCGTGTATCCGTATGGCAGCTATAACGGTGATATTTTGTTCGACAACGACATTTGCAAATTCAAAGATATCAAGGACAGCGAGAAGCTGGGCATCGTCATTATCCATCAGGAATTGGCCTTGATTCCTCAGCTGTCTATTGCCGAGAACATATTTCTGGGCAATGAACGCGGACGCCGCGGCATCGTGAACTGGAACGAAACGATCGTAAAAACCCGGGAGCTGTTAAATAAAGTAGGGCTTAACGAATCGCCTGACTCGATCATATCCTCGCATGGTGTAGGCAAGCAGCAGCTGGTCGAAATCGCCAAAGCGTTATCCAAGGAGGTCAAGCTGCTCATTCTCGATGAGCCGACCGCCGCATTGAATGAGGAAGACAGCGATAATCTGCTCAACCTGCTATTGGAATTGAAAAAACAAGGGCTCACGGCCATTATCATATCCCACAAATTGAACGAAATCGTCAAGGTTGCCGATTCCATCACGATTCTAAGGGACGGCAAAACGATCGAAACCCTTGATGTACAGCAAGACAATATTACGGAAGACCGTATCATTAAAGGAATGGTCGGAAGGGATTTGACTCAGCGCTACCCGGCCCGGGAACCGAAGATCGGCGGTACGATTTTCGAGGTGAAGAATTGGCATGTATTTCATCCCGAGCAGGTGGGCCGCAAGGTCATCGACGACGTCAATTTTCATATTCGCGCGGGAGAAATAGTGGGCATCGCCGGATTAATGGGGGCTGGCCGTACGGAGCTGGCGATGAGTATTTTCGGTAAATCCTACGGAACCAAGATCAGCGGGAAAGTGATCAAAAACGGTAAAGAGGTTCAACTGAATACAATTACGAAGGCTATTGACGAAGGCATCGCTTATGTCACGGAGGATCGGAAGCATTACGGATTGATATTGCTGGATGACATCAAACGCAACATATCTTTAGCCAGCTTGAATAAGCTGTCCCGAAATCTCGTCATCGATGAAAATCGGGAAATCACCGAGGCAGAAAACTTCCGAAAGGCGATGAATATCAAGACGCCGAGCATTTTGCAAAAAACGGGCAATTTAAGCGGCGGCAATCAGCAGAAGGTCGTTCTCAGCAAATGGATCTTATCCGGACCGGATATTCTCATTCTGGATGAGCCAACCCGCGGGATCGACGTCGGCGCCAAATATGAAATCTACACCATCATTCATCAGCTTGCGGCAGAGGGTAAAGGGATTCTGATCATTTCGTCCGAGCTGCCGGAAATTCTCGGAATGTGCGACCGGATTTATGTAATGAGCGAAGGACGCATGACCGGTGAAGTGGACGGCAAGGAAGCGACGCAAGAGACATTAATGAAGTACATGACAAAAAGCAGGGGGTAACACACGGTGGAAAGCTTAGTGAAAATGTTCCGGTCCAATATCCGCCATTACGGCATGTTTATAGCGTTAATCCTGATCATTGCATTGTTTCAAATCTTGACGGACGGCATCCTGCTGAAGCCTTTGAATCTTACGAATATTATTTTGCAAAACAGTTACATTCTCGTGCTCGCAATCGGGATGCTTCTGGTCATCATCACCGGGCATATCGATCTGTCGGTCGGCTCGATTGCGGCTTTCGTCGGCGCATTATCGGCCATTTTCATGGTTAATATGCAGATGCCGTTCGCAGTTGCTTTTATTCTTTCCCTACTCATCGGAGCGGCTATCGGAGCTTGGCAGGGCTTTTGGGTCGCTTACGTGAAAATCCCGTCCTTTATCGTTACGCTGGCGGGCATGCTCCTGTTCCGAGGGCTCACAATGATCGTGCTGAAGGGTCAATCCATCTCCCCGTTCCCGGGGGCGTTTCAGAAGATCAGCTCGGGCTTCATGCCCGATTTCTTCACAGGCGGGTCTCTCCATCTTTCAACGATCGTCATAGGAATTCTCTTATCGGTACTGTTAATCTTCAGTGAATTAAGAACGCGGAAAAATCAGAAGAAATACAGCTTTGAGGTGCTCCCGATCGGGCTGCTGACAGCCAAGCTGGCGGCTATGATTGTGATCATCAACGTATTTACTTATGTGCTGGCCAGCTATGAAGGGATACCGAACATCCTTATTATTCTTTTTATTCTGATTGTGATTTATTCCTTCGTGATGAATCGAATGGTCATGGGCCGCCACGTCTATGCTCTCGGGGGCAACGAAAAAGCGGCGAAGCTGTCCGGTGTCAAAACCAAACGCGTCACCTTCTGGGTATTCGTCAACATGGGTGCGCTGGCTGCGCTGTCCGGGCTTATCTTCGCCGCCCGTCTGAATGCGGCAACGCCGAAAGCCGGTGTAAACTTCGAGCTTGATGCGATCGCAGCCTGCTTCATCGGCGGCGCTTCCGCTTCCGGCGGGATCGGGACCGTAGTCGGTGCCATTGTGGGCGGTCTTGTTATGGGCGTCATGAATAACGGGATGTCCATCATCGGGCTCGGAATCGACTGGCAGCAAGGAATTAAAGGCCTGGTGCTGCTGCTGGCCGTAGCGTTCGACATCTACAACAAGAACAAAACGGCGTAAGCCGCAAATTGAAAAAAGGGTATTCCCCGGAAAGCCATGCATTGCAGTGGCTTCGGGGAATGCCCTTATTGTCTATTCAATGAGCCGTAGACCTCATTCATCCGGTTCTTCCCTTTGCCAGTACGAACTATGGGATCCGATGGATCAAGGCGTTTTCGCTGCCGGGAATTCAGCCCGCCCCGTCAGGTTAATGGAACAGCTCCGAAGCACTCAGCGCGTGAACGGCGTGCGCCCCATTCGTTTCAAACAGCGAGGCTTCTTCTGCCGTATCTGCAAACGGTTGGCGGGCAACGAGAGCAAACGGGGCCACGACAGCAATCTCATCTTCGTGCCCTTCGATGACCGCGCCGTCCTCAATGACTGCGCCTTCCCCGATAATCGCATGAGAGATACGCACATGACGCCCGATGGTCACGTTCGGCATCAGCACACTGTCGTTGATACGACTGCCCTTTCCTACTTGTACACCTGAGAAAATGACGGACCGGTGCAGGCTGCCCTCCACCGAGCTCTCCCGGTGTGCCAGAGATTCCTGAACATCCTTGCTTGTGAACACGGAGCGAAGGCTGCCGACATGAGGATCGCGGCTGTACATCGGCCAGTTCTCCCTCTTCAGATCCAGCTGGGGTTGTCCGCCAAGCAAATCCATATGTGCCTCCCACAGGCTCTTAATGGTACCGACATCCCGCCAGTAGCCGTCGAACCGGTAAGCGAACAGCTTTCCGTCCATGCGCAGCATACGGGGGAGCAGATCCTTGCCGAAATCATGGCTTGATTTCGGATTGTTCGCATCCTCGATCAGATGCTCCCGCAAATAAGACCATTCGAAGACATAGATTCCCATGGAGGCCAGATTGCTTAGAGGCCGGGTCGGCTTTTCGACAAAATCCTTGATGCAGCCTCTCTCATCCGCATTCATGATGCCGAAGCGGTGCGCCTCCGCCCAAGGCACTTCCATGACGGAAATCGTCGCTTCCGCTCCGTTCTCCTTGTGATAAGCAAGCATCAGGCGGTAATCCATCGAATAGATATGGTCACCCGACAAAATGAAGACATGCTCGGGATCGTGCCGGTCGATAAAAGAAATATTTTTATAAATGGCATCTGCCGTACCAAGGTAACCGCAAGCATCGGATGTGGGTGCGGAGAGCAGGGAAACCCCCTCATCCTGCTGGCCGGCCAAGCCCCAAGGCTCGCCGCCGCCGATATGCGAATGCAATGATTCTGAAGCGTACTGGGTCAACACGCCAACGGTCCGAATGTCCGAATTCGCGCAATTGCTTAGAGGGAAATCGATAATGCGGTAATGCCCTCCGAAGGGAACCGCCGGCTTGGCCAATTGATTCGTTAAAGGAGATAACCTGCGTCCCTCGCCTCCGGCTAGCAGCATGGCAATACACTCTTTCTTCTTCAAGTTGATCGCCTCCCATGACATGTATGTACTTCCTTTTAACCTTTAAGCACCCAGCTGAAACGGGAAATGCAACGAAATAGGAATTTATGGGAGGATTGCGTGCAGCTTCTAATTATCCAATAAAATGTAAAGGCAGACGTATCAGCCGCCTCAACCCGCTACAAGCTAGTGTAAACCATTGTGGCGGCAGACCATGCACGAATCGGCGAAAAAAATGAAGAAGCCCCTGACAAGGCCGTCAGGGGCATGGGGCAGGAATAAAGCTGTGGAGCGAAGCGTATAGGTACGTGCAGGCCGCCAGCCTAAACGGCAAAAATACCCTGTCTGCCGCCTCCCCCAAAAGGTCAGCCTGGCGCACAGGTCTAAGGACTTGCAATGCGAAACCATTAGCCCAATTCCCGGTATAAAATGCGGTAGCCGAGCGGCTCAAGCTCAATATGCATGATGCCATCCACCGGCTGAACCTCCTCGCCGCTCAGCGCATCGCGCCAATCGTCCGTCTCGATCGGATGCGACAATGTCGTTGTCTCCTCCGTATTGTTCATCCAGACCAAGAAATGCTCTGCTTCGTCGATCCGCTCGTAGACGAGCCGCCTGTCGCCCTGCTCCGCCTGAAGGAAGCGGAATTTTCCGCTGACCAGCGCAGCATGCTCTCTGCGCAGAGCAATCAGCAGCTTATAGAAATCGTACAGCTCCCGGTCCTGGCGTTCGGGGTCCCATTCCATGCATTTGCGGCAGTCCGGATCGGCCCCGCCGGTCAAGCCGACTTCATCCCCGTAATAAATACACGGCGTTCCCATATACGTCAGCAAAAAAACGACGCACAGCTTCAGCCGGCGCTTGTCCTCCCCTACCCGGGTCAGCACCCGAGGAGTATCATGGCTGCCCAGCAGATTGAAGATGACCTCGTTGGTCTGCTGCGGATACCGCATCAATAGCGCGCTGATCCCGTTAGAGAATGTATAACCGTCCATATCCGAAGCCGTGAAAAACTCCAGCACTTGATTCGAGAACGGATAATTCATCACCGAATCGAATTGATCGCCGAGCAGCCACTTGATCGAATCGTTCCACACCTCACCGACGATGTAAGCTTCTGGGTTCGCCTGCTTAACGACCTTGCGGAAGTCCCGCCAAAAATGGTGATCGACTTCATTGGCCACATCGAGCCGCCATCCGTCGATCTCCACCTCCTTCACCCAGTACTCAGCGACATCGAGCAAATACTGCTTTACCTCGGGATTCGCTGTATTCAGCTTCGGCATGGTGCCATAGAACCCGAACGTATCGTAGTTCGGAATACCGTCCTTCACCTCGAGCGGAAAGCCGCGAATGTGGAACCAATCCGCATACTGCGAGCGCTCCCCGTACTTCAACACGTCCTGAAAAGGAGGAAACTGCTCCCCCGCATGGTTAAACACGGCGTCCAGCATGACGCGGATCCCCCGGTCATGGCACTGCTTTACCAGCTCCCGCATCAGGTCGTTATCCCCCAGTTGGGGGTCAATCCGCCGGTAATCCACCGTGTCATACTTATGATTCGAAGGGGAAACGAAAACAGGTGTCAAATACACCGCATTCACACCCAGATCCGCCAGATGGTCGAGATGATCGATAATTCCCTGCAGATCTCCTCCGAACATATTGTCCAGCTTCGGCTGCCCTCCCCAAGGCTCGGTGCCTTCCGGATCATTGCCCGGGTTACCGTTAGCGAACCGGTCCGGCACGATCTGATAAAACACCGCGGATTTCGCCCATTCCGGCACCGTATTCAAGTCGATTTCATGAATATAGGGAAAGTCGTAATACCCTCCAGTCGGCATGGGCCGGTGGTTCCCAATCCCGTCCTCCGTCAGCCACAAGGTCTCGGACCCGGCTCTTAGCCGGAACCCGTAGGAGACCCTGCCAAAGGGGGGCTTTACGGCACCCTCCCAGTAATCGAACATCGTATCCGATGCCGCTTTGGTCATCGGGTATTCGGCATACGTCCGGTCCCAGTCGTATTTATCCCCCGTCTCCGCCACTACCTCCTCCACGTCGTCTCGTTTGGTGCGAACGCGAAGATGAAGCGTTTCTTTATTGTAAGCATAGGCCCAGCTGCCTTGAGCCGTATGATAAAAGCTTTCCCACTGCATGGCTTCAGCTCCTTCGACCGGTAATGTTGGTTCATGCTTATGAACTCATTAACCAATCGGATGCGCGTTCAAACAAACTGACGGATACGAGACCCGCTCCTTCAGGTTTACAAGGCTTATCGGAACAGGGCGGCAATTAAAGCAGCGATTAGCAGAACACCAAGTACAAACAAAAACGACTTCATAAAACCGCTCCAAAAGGAAGGGGCCGTGCGATTGCCTCCCTGTCCTCCCTGCTGCGACCGTACATACCACTCACGACCATACACACTCACAACGGTCCCCAAGCTGCACAAGCAGGCAATACGCAGCACCTTAAACACGTATTCCCTCATGGGCAAAAGCACTGTGGTGGTCGTCCCTCCCATACCATGAGTCGTTATCTGATCAGGACACCAGAGGATGCCCAGCATCAACCCGACAATAAACCCGTAGATCCCGCCTTTAACCAGCTTTGTCTCCATATGCTCGCTCTGTCCTCTCCCTAATGAAAATCCGGCACCGGCAGATGTAATACTTACATATGAGGAAAGACACAGCGGGCTTCGGTTAAAATAAAGCAGATTCTTTACACAAGCCTTCATCCGGCTTGCACTGACACAGCGCTAACCCTGGACGGTGGCCTCGGCAAAAATCGGCGCAAGCTCCGCCTGCAGAGCCCGCTCCAAATACGGATCCGCCTGTAAAAAACGGCGGAATTCGACATAGCTGCGCGCAAGCGGGGCAAGCTCCGCGGCGGAAGGCTGCTTGCCCTTTACCGCGCGGATCAGCACGTTTTTGGGTGTGTGCTCCATGTCGATGAACTCAAGCAGCTGCGTCTTGTATCCCATCAGCTCCAGCAGCTTCGCGCGGATCGCGTCGGTCGCAAGTGCGGAGAAGCGCTCCTTCAGGATGCCGTGCTCCAGCAGCGGGGAGAGCACGTCGCTCTTCACCTGGCGGAACAGCTCATGCTGGCAGCAGGGTACCGACAGCACGACGTCCGCCTGCCAGCGGATCGCCTTCTCCAGCGCCGCGTCGGTCGCCGTATCGCAGGCATGCAGCGTGACAACCATATCGACGCGGTCCAGGCCGTTATACTGTGCGATGTCGCCTACCAGAAACTGAAGCCGGTCGTAGCCGAAACGGTCAGCCAATTCGCTGCAATGGCGGATCACATCCTCCTTCAGATCGAGTCCGATGACCCGAATGTCCAGGCCCCGTACCTCCTTGAGATAATGGTACAGCACGAAGGTCAGGTACGACTTGCCGCAGCCGAAGTCGACGATATTCAGCGTCCGGTCTTGGGCCAAATGCGGCACAACGTCGGCGATCATCTCGACAAACCGGTTGATTTGCCGGAACTTGTCGTATTTCTTCGCCAACACTTTGCCTTCGGCATTCATGATGCCAAGCTCCACCAGGAAAGGCACCGGAGAGCCTTCCTCGATGACATAGTTTTTTTTGCGGTTATGCGACAGCTCCGTGACAGGCTTCTTGGTTGGCGGCTTCTTCAGAATGCCGACCTTCCCTTTTTTGCTGATGAGGATATGATAATCGGCTTCGGCCGTTTGCAGCAGGGCTTGACGGAATTGGTCCGTCAGCAGCGGGCTCATCCTGGCTGCCGCTTCTTCCGGAGCCAGATTGTCATGCAGCACCTTGGGCCCGACGAAGGAGCTGAACTGGTAGTACAGCTCCCCTTTGAGCTGTATCGGCTTCACGATGACTTTGACGGGAAGCTCGGGGTCTTTTTTCCGGACTTGGCTGAAGGTGCCTTGAATCAGCTCACGGCGATCCATCAGCTCGCCCAGCAGGGTAACTAACGATTGCATAAGGACATTCTCCGTTCTTTTCGGGTATACAGGTTTCCTCTATTATACTGAATCCGCGGCGCGGAAAGCGAGCGGCCGGTCATCCGATGCCGTAGAAGACGTGCTTTGGAAAAAGCCCCTCCATACCGAAAAGAGGTACCGCCCGCATTCGCAAGCAGTACCTCTTCCCATCGAACCGGGATGGTTACCCGGCTTTATTCAACCTTGGCCTTAGCTGCAGCCCTAGCCGAGGAACGAATTCAGCATCCATACATGCTTCTCAAGGCTGGAATGAATAGCCAGCAGCATATCGCCTGTCGTCTCGTCGCCAGCCTTCTCGGCAACCTCCATGCCTTCCTTCAATTGGCTGATCACCAAATTGAAATCCTCAACCAGTGTGCTGACCATCGCTTCGGCTTTTTCCGAGCCGCCGGCTTCTTTAATGGAGGATAGCTCCAGCATCTCTTTCATTGTAGCCACCGGTTTCCCGCCGAGCGTCAACAGGCGTTCGGCAACGGCATCAAAATGCAGCGTAGCCTCGTTATACAGCTCCTCAAATTTCAAGTGCAGCGTGAAAAATTGGGAACCTTTTACATACCAGTGGAAGTTATGAAGCTTAATATACAGTACTCCGAAGTTGGCTACCTGCTGATTCAATACTTTATCCAGTTCTTTGGACATCGACATTCACGCTCCTCTATAAAATTCACAAAACAAGTAATGCACCGGCGACGGGCACTGCCTGCCCGTTCACTGCATATGCCCTTATAGGATGGGAAGAACAGGTCTCAAACTATGCAAGCTTCCGTGAAAAAAATCCGCCAGATCTCCCGCCGCCGGCTGTCTGTATTTCTTTTACCCGCAGGAGGCGGCTATGAATCTTGCGCCTTACGCATAGCTGCGAATTAAGGCTTCCAGCTGATCGGCCACATGGTCTGCCCCGTACTGCAGCTCGCTTGCCGGCAGATGGAAGCGCACGAAGCTTTCATCGAGCTCCAATGCCTCCGACAGCAGTCCGCCGAACCCTCGAGCGCGGCGGTCGATCTGCAGGAACAGCTCCAATCCGTCTTCTTGCACGAAGAACAGTACCTCCAGCTCATCCAGCAGGCCGCGGAACGGGCCGCTGGCAGGCACAAATTCGAACTCCTGAACGAAAGGCAGCTCGCCGCCGAATCGGGGAGCATAATCATTCGTCACCTCGCGCAGCCGGAAGCCCAGCCGATCCAGCGCATCCAGCACCGTCTGCGAGTAGACATGCGGCATGACCTCAATGTAATCGCGGTCCGTCGGGTCAACAGCCATGGCAATATCAAGCCCTGTTTCCACCCAGACCGGCGACCTCCGCAGCGTGACCGGGGTATGCGCAGGGAGCGTAAAGACGAATGGCAGCTCCTTCGTTTCGTTCGCCTGCACGGTGAACCCGCGGGATAGGAGCACGCGCTCAATAACCGCATCACGCGTCACCTTGTGATCGTTCTCTTCTTTCTGGTACTGCGTCTTGATGTATAAGTACAGGTTGTCGATCTTCTGCTCCAGCTGGCCCCCGGTGATGATAACGACACCGCTAACCTCTTCTCCGGCAGCGATATGGTCTGTATCGAGCCGCGTGTCAACCTTGGCAGAGCCAATACCGACGCTGGCCAGCATCTTTTTGAAAAAGGACATTTCCCTTCCACCTCTCGAACGAATTTCGGATTCTCATCCTTATCCATATGTACGGAGCCAAGGGAAAGGAAGTTTCAGGAATGCATCCGAAAGCAGCCGCGCCGGCCCAGCCACCGGTATCCCTTTCTCACAGCCGTCAGCAGGAATTCGGGAATCGGGAGATGATGAAGGAACGGAAAGTAGAACCGATCGTATGCTTTCTTGAGATCGTCCCACATGGAGCAGGGCTCCTCCTCCAAAAAATCCGACACATCCACGACGATGCCTCGGCCGTCCTGCAGCATGACGTTCTTGCCATGCACATCGGTCGGGTTAAGCCCCCGTTCTCTTGCGTATGCGAGTGCCGCATCGATATCGCAGATGACCTGTCGCGGGATCGGAATGCCCCGCAGCAGACAGTTATACAGGGTAACCCCGCTGAGACGCCGCAAAATCAAATAGCCTTTGCCCGTATGGTAACACTCGGAATACGCCGCATGGCGGCCAAGCCGCCGGTACACCTCCGTCTCGTCCTCCAGGCCCGGACGACCGGGCGCATACACCTTGACGACCAGCCGAAAGAAGTCGGGGTGCGTCATCACCGCCGCATAATTGCCTGCTCCGAGCAGCTTCCACGGCTTGGGCAGGTGCCTGACGACAACAGGGTCATGCGGGGCTATGCTTTCCAGCTCCAGCTTGGGCAGCAGACCTTCCTCTACCTGACGAACCAGCGCAGCCAAATCCGGCTCCTCCCCTTTGTTATGGCTATCCGCCATAACGGTAGGTCGGGAGCCCTGCGACACCGGGCTTGACGCAGAACAAGCTGCCGGCATGCGGCTGCTTGGCGAGCTCCTCCTCGGTTGCGCCGATGCGGGCCGTCGTGATATACAGCTCGTCAAGGTTCGCGCCTCCAAAAGCGCAGGAGGAGGCCCGCTCCACCGGAACGGGAATCGCTGTCAGCTGCTCCCCGGTATAAGGATTCCAGCGCGACACCTGCCAGCCGCCCCATTGCGCAACCCAGAGCATGCCTTCCGCGTCTACCGTCATCCCATCGGGGAAGCCTCCGTCTGCGGGGATCGTCACCACCGTCCGGCGATGGGTCAAACTGCCTGTCTCCACATCAAAATCATACGCGACGACCCGTTTGGTAGGAGAATCGATATAGTACATCGTCCTCCCATCCGGGCTCCAGCCGAGCCCGTTGGACACAGTGACCCCTTCAATTGCCTTGCGTACCGTTCGATCCGACTCCAGACAATACAAAGCGCCAGCCGGTCCCTGCTCCTTCTTGTCCATCGTCCCCGCCCAGAAGCGTCCGGCGGCGTCGCACTTCCCATCATTGAACCGGTTACCCGCCTGGCCCGGCTCCGGGTCTTGTATAGCAGTCAGCTGCTCGGTATCCCAATCGAGGGTATAAAATCCCTGCTCCATCGCAAGCACCAAGCCACCGGCCTCGCGCACGACAGCTGCACCTACCATTTGATCCAGGGCAACGGATCGATCCGATCTGTCGAGGGGGTTGAACGCGTGCACCTTTTTACCGGCGATATCAACCCAATACAGCAGCCCGCTCCGCTCATCCCAGCAAGGTCCCTCTCCTAATTGAGCCTGTGCATCCAGCACCAGCTCTACTTGCGGCTGCGCCATTGTCTTATCCTCCCATCAGCCGTTATGATGTTCCAATTCTCCCCTCATTGTAGCACAAGCCCAGGCAGTTGGTAAAAATAAACAAGCGATGGCCATGTGACAATCGGACGCTAAGTATTAAGAAAAACGCTGTTGCGGTGTCCTTCGGCGGACCCTATACGTTTGTGTGTGGGGGGAAGTCAGGTGTGGGGTTCCGGCCTCTGTTGAAACTCGTGTTCCTTGAATCCAACCAACCAGCGGTAGAACACTAGTTTCAAAGGCGGACGCTCCGCTCCTCCACCCCACACCTGACCCCCTCCGTTCTACTCTGTGCTTTGTGTTAGTGCCTTACCCCCTAAACGATCTTCAATTCGGTATTCATATCTATGACTGCCTATGTAATAATCCGTATCCTATACAGCGTTACGGCACAAGCTGCGGATCGTGGCATCCTTCGCACACCAGCAGCTTAAAACCTTTACTCAGGTCTCCGCAGCCCCGAAATATTATAAATTCTGGCATGTATAATGATTCCCTGCTCATGACGGCATGCGTTCGCCACGAAAAAAGACCTTTGGCCCTCGTCTGAGGATGGCGCCAAAGGTCTCATAACATCACTTCATCAGGGCGTAACCCGCCGCTCCGGGCCACGGTACGCTTGTTTAACTGGAAAAACCGTCGTTTTCCAGGCTGGCCAGCGCAGCCTCGTCTTCCGCCAAATCCGCCTGCGCCTGCTCCACCGCCAGCTGATTATGGCTTAAGCCTGCCTGCTCGACAGCCCGCTCGGCACGCTCCACTGCTGTATTTGCCTGCTCTATCATCTGTTCCGTGGGATGGCTCTGCGCTTGCGTAACCGCGTTATGCGCATTGTGCACGGAGTTTTGCGCTTGGGAAATCGGGTTTTGCGACTGCAGGCTGGAATCGGTTCTTGCTCTCGACATAGGGATGCCCCTCCTTGGGTTTGGATTGCATTCCTGTTTACTATGGAACAAAACGGACCGTTTTATGCTCCTTGATCCCTTGCCTGTAACGTCAATCCCGTAACCCACCCCTGGAAGCAAGGGGAATAGTCCCACTCCAAGGGTGTGCCCTTCCCCGGTCGGCGGGGGGCCGCAGCCAAAGCTCCGTCTCTCTTCCAGCGCGGCTTTTAGAGAGCAGCGCCAACCCGCCGCTTAGAACAAATCCAGCTGCCGCGGCTCGGTGCCCTCATACTCGATGCCGAGCATCCGCATCAGCTGCTTCGCATTTCCGGCGGCGTCCCCGCCGGAGTTGTTGTTGAAGATGACCGCGATGTTCGCGGTCTCCCGCTCCAGCAGGCGCAGGCGCTCCGCCCATTCGGCGAGCTCCGCTTCGCTGTAGCGGTACAGGTAGCGCACGTCGCGCCAGTTCGGCTGGCCGCCGCTGTTCCACCCGGCGGCGTTGCGCCCGTGCATCCGCACCACCGTCTGCTCGGGGTGCGTTGCCTTCAGCACGGTCGGCACGCTTCCGTCGCCGGCCTGCGGCTCATCGCAGATGCTGTGGAACCACCCTTCCTTCTCGAGGAAGGAGAGGGTCCGCTCCCGCAGCTGCGGGGTGAACCAGCTCTGGTGGCGGAACTCCAGCGCCACCGGCAGCCCCTTCATCGCATCCTTGGCGTCGCGCAGCAAGGCGACATGCTCCCGCGTGCAGTTAAACCAAGGCGGGTACTGAAACAGCACAGATTGCAGCTTGCCCGCCTCCATGACGGGCTGTACAGAATCGCGGAAAGCCTGGAACATAGACGCCGAATCCGCAAAGGGGCTGCGTCCCCTCAGATGCCCTGTCATCCCTTGGTAGGCTTTGACGACGAATTGGAAGTCGTCCGGTGTCTCCCGCACCCAGCGCTCGAACGTTGCGGGCGCCGGCACGGCATAGAACGAGCTGTCGACCTCCACGACATTGAAGTGCTGGCTGTAGGCCCTCAGCTTATCCCGCTGCGGCACGCCATTCATATATAAATCATCATGATCCCCCCACCCGGCAAGTCCGATTCGGATCAATGGCTTCTCCCCCCATCGACAGGATAAAAACAGTTATTTACGGATGCTGCAATGGGTGATACAATTCATTCGTTATGCCTTGAACAACATGATCATCACCCATATAGCTGTAATACATGGCTTCAGCGATGCTAGGAAAACGCTTCTTGCAGGTGTTAAGACGCCGAGACGAAGGAGTGCTCTCCCTGGCTATTCGTGGTGCCTGCAAGTGTTCATTTTATTTTACTAGAAAGAGGGTTTATATGGTAGGCAAGCTTAAACGCTACTTAATTGGAAAGCCGATGAAATCCAACGCGCTGGAGGACGAAAAGCTATCCAAACTGAAGGCATTGGCGGTACTTTCCTCCGATGCTCTATCTTCCGTCGCTTACGGGACGGAGCAAATCTTACTGGTCCTCATGACCGTAGGCGCAGCCGCCTTATGGTATTCGCTTCCCATTTCAATCGCTGTGCTGGGGCTGTTGACGATCCTGATTTTATCTTACCGTCAGACGATCTTCTCTTACCCTTCCGGAGGCGGCGCGTATATCGTATCCAAGGACAATATCGGCGTGACCTCCGGGCTGATGGCCGGCGGGTCGCTGCTTGTTGATTATATTTTAACGGTGGCGGTCAGCTCTTCGGCCGGAACCGACGCGATTACCTCCGCATTTCCCGGATTGCACGATCATCGGGTGCTCATTTCATTGATCATGATTACCTTCCTGACCTTGATGAACTTGCGCGGGATCACAGAGTCTGCCTCGGTGCTTGCGCTGCCTGTCTATTTATTCGTCATTTCGATCTTTGTGCTTATCGTCTGCGGCATTATCCATTATGCGACCGGAGGCGTGTCCGCACCTGCCCCACATTATGGCGCAACGCTGTCCAGCGTCAGTCTTTTTCTACTGCTCAAAGCGTTCAGCTCCGGCTGCTCCGCCCTCACCGGTGTTGAGGCCGTGTCCAACGCCATTCCCAATTTCAAACAACCTGCCGAGAAAAATGCCGCCTCAACGCTCCTCATGATGGGCGCGATTCTAGGTGCCATGTTCATCGGCATCAGCCTGCTCGCTTACTGGTACGGCATTCAGCCCAATGAGAAGGAAACCGTTGTTTCCCAGATCGCTGATGCGACCTTCGGCCGCGGCACGATCTATTTTATCATTCAGGGCGTGACCGCCTTAATCTTGTTCCTGGCAGCCAACACCGCCTATTCAGCCTTTCCTTTGCTTGCCTTCATGCTGGCCAAAGACAAGTTCATGCCCCACATGTTCATGGTACGCGGCGACCGGCTCGGCTTCTCCAACGGCATTATTATTTTGGGCTTGCTGTCCGCGCTGCTGGTCATCGCCTTTCACGGGGACACGGAAAATTTGATTCCGCTGTACGCCGTCGGGGTATTCATCCCGTTCACCTTATCCCAGCTTGGGATGATGATCCGCTGGATCAAGCTGAGACCGGCCGGCTGGATCGTGAAGCTGTTGATCAATACGGTTGGGATGCTGACAACCTTGTCCATCACCTTGATTTTTATCATCACAAAGTTCGAACAGGTGTGGATGATCTTCGTCTTCCTGCCGCTCGTGATGCTGCTGTTTCACCGGATTTACCTGCATTATGAGAACACGGCGAATGAGCTGCGTATCAATCTGGCGCTGGACAAGCCTGTGATTAAAGGAAGCACCATCGTCATTCCCGTAGCTGGCATTACCCGCGTCGTATTAAATACGATCAGCTATGCCAAGTCGCTTACGGATAACGTCGTTGCCGTCTATATCGCCTTTGATGAAGAAGAAATTCATAGAATGGAAGCAAAATGGGAGGAATGGAATCCGGGCGTTCGCCTGATCGTATTGCGTTCACGTTACCGGAGCGTGATGAAGCCGCTCATCAAGTTCATTGAGACCGTGGAATGGAAAACCGCGGAGTCGGATCACATTACTATACTCATTCCGCAATTTATTACGAAGCATTGGTGGCAGAACATTCTCCACAATCAGACCAGTCTGCTCATCCGCACCTATCTGTTCACTCAAAAGGACATCGTCATAGCGACTGTACCGTACCATTTGAACAGGTAAAAAACAGAGCGCTCCCGGCTAGGGAGCGCTCTATCGATTTTATCTTTGCTACAATATTGGCGACAGCAGTCTCGCCATGGATTCCGCCGCACGGGTCAGCAGCTTGCGCTTCCCGTACTTTTCCCAGGTGAGCAGCTCGCTGTTCTTCATGTCCTCCTCAAAAATCGCCTCCAGCCGCGACGCCACATCCTCCCCATATAAAAACGCCGTCACCTCAAAATTCAGCTCAAAGCTCCGATGATCCAGATTCGCTGTGCCGACGGAAGCGGCCTGCCCGTCCACGATCATGGTTTTGGCATGCAGAAATCCGTTGCTGTACAAGTAGCACTTTGCCCCCGCCTGCAGCAAATCTCTCAAATACGAGTAAGAGGCAAAATGGACCAGCAGATGGTCGGCCCGCTTCGGAATCATAATCCGCACATCAATGCCGGACAGCACAGCAATCTTCAGTGCATTGAACATACTGTCATCCGGCACAAAATACGGCGTCTGCAAATAGATGCTTTTCCGCGCCTGAAAAATCATTTTGATGTAGCCGTTCTTGATTTGCTGCTTCTCCGAGTTCGGCCCGCTCGATACGATTTGTACCGCGGTCTTGGGCGTGTGGCTCATCTCCGGGAACAGCTCGACCGGCTCCATCGTCAGCTTCTCGTTGGAAGCGATGTCCCAATCCATCAGAAACTGCACTTGCAGCCGGTACACCGCATCGCCATAAAGCATGAGGTGCGTGTCGCGCCAGTACCCGAACACTGGGTTCATACCTAAATATTCATTGCCGATATTAAATCCGCCGATGAAGCCGACCTTCCCGTCGATCACGGCGATTTTGCGATGATTGCGGTAATTCAGCCGAAAATTGAGGAACGGGATTTTGGATGGAAAAAAAGGATATACCGCTCCCCCTGCAGCTTTTAATTCGCGAAACAGCCTGTGATTGACCCCAAGCGACCCGATATCGTCGTACAGCAGCCGAACCTGAACCCCCTCCTTGGCTTTGCGCTTCAACGCCTGCACAAGTCTCCGACCGGTCTCATCATTGCCGATTTTGTAATACAAAATATGGATGTGCTGCTCCGCCTCGGCGATGCATTCGAGCAGTGTCTCGAATTTGCGTACACCGTCGGTAAACACCGTAACCTCGTTATTTTGCGACAGCGGCGAGTAGCTGCTGATCAGATTCATATAAATCAGATGCCGAAACCGTTCGATGGCCGGCTCGTTATAGGCAAATGTCCCCCGCTGCATCTGATCGCCCTGCAGGTCCATCTGCTCCCTTACCCGCTCCTGCATGCGCGGCCTCATCCGGTATACCTTTTGTCTCGCCAGGTTTTGCCCGAGGAAAATATAAATGATGAAACCGATAATCGGCAGCAGCAAAAGCAGCATGAGCCACGCCCACGTGACCCCTATATTCCGTCTTTCCAAGAAAATAATAGCAATAGCAAACAGCAGGCTGATGACCGGAATCCAATCGCTCATCGTCTTCCAAAGGTCGCTCCACATCTGCATCCGTCACTCACCCCGACTTCCATAAGCTTTCCTGTTACTACCATACATTATTTTGAAAAATATGCAAAATAGGCAGGCCTAGTAAGCCCCCTATTGCCGGCGGATGTTTAGAATCTAGCAAAATAGGCAAATCTAGTACTAGTTTCTTGAAAAGAAGGAGGATCCCTGCCCATGTTTGGAACCCGTTTGAACCGGATGACGCTCATCTGTCTCGTATTGCTGCTCCAAGCAGCCCCCGGCTTGACTAGCCGTGCTTACGCTTACTACGGTGATGAAGGTTATGAGGATGCGGCCGCTGTGTACGGACCTGCCTATATCGCTTACGATTCAACAACGGAGCTGGGCCCGGTGCTCGGTCCCGCTCTTCCTGAGGCCGAGCCGGAGCCGGCTGCAACGCCGCAGCCGCTGAAGTATCAAGTCGCCTCGGGAGATACCCTGTACAAAATTGCCCGTGATTTCAATATTTCTATCACCGCACTCCTGGTAGAGAACGATATTCCCGACCCGAAGCGGTTATCCGTCGGGCAGCAGCTGCTCATTCCGGATTCCGAAGCGATTATCCCCCTGCCAGGCGGCGAACGCCAAGTGGTCAAGCAGGTTATCAGCTCCACGCTGACCGCCTACACGGCAGGCGTCGAATCGACGGGCAAGAGCCCCTCGCATTCCGCCTACGGTATTACCTACAGCGGCAGCCGGGCCGAGGAAGGACGGACAATCGCCGTCGACCCTAATGTCATCCCTATCGGCACCACCGTATTCATTGACGGTATAGGCATACGTAAAGCCGAGGACACCGGCTCCGCCGTCCGCGGCGCCCGCATCGACGTCTTCATGGACGACGTTAAACAGGCTATCAATTTTGGCGTGAAGCGCAACGTGAAGGTGTATGTACTCTCAGGGGAAAATGTGTAGCTTTGCTAGTTTCGTAGACAAGGATATCGGCATTGCCGTCTTTCAAGATGGCGGCATTTGTCAAGATAGACGAAGGATGAGAAGCTTATACGCTTATCTACGGACCAAGAGCCGCTGGCAATAAACCAGCGGCTCTTTTTTACTAGCTTTGATTAGAATGTGACAGCTTCCACTTTGCGCAAAGGAATATATACTGTGATACCTGCGCTAGTCGTAATCACTACGTTACCGTCTTTAATCCCTTGATATTTCCCTGTACGGAAGGCACTGTCGAAATAAACAGTAATTTGTGTGCCTAAGCTAACTTTGTCAAGAATGCTGAGGATGGAGGATGTGGACATCGGGTGCAACCCCCTTTCCAATGCTAGGATAAGATATCATATGCTAGTGGACCCTCAAAAAACTAGATTAATATAGTAGGGAAAGAACATATTTTAAGGGACAACCCGCCCTCACCTGTGGTGCCTGCCGGGCCAATGTAGGGAAAAAATCATATTTTCAAAGCGTCAGCCATTATATTTCCATCCGTTTTTGTGTATTATATTAAGATAAACTATGAAGCAAGAAAGGTTGATTGTGTTGGAGAACCCGTCTGCATCATCTCATTTTATTAAAAACATCGTCATCGAGGATTTAAAATCCGGCAAAGTGGACGAAATCGTCACACGCTTCCCGCCCGAACCGAACGGCTATTTGCATATCGGGCACTCCAAATCGATCTGCCTGAACTTCGAGCTGGCCGACGAATTCAAAGGACGCACGAACCTCCGGTTCGATGATACGAACCCGTCCAAGGAGGATACGGAATTTGTCGAAGCGATCAAAGAGGATGTGCGTTGGCTCGGCTTCGAGTGGGACGGCCTGTTCTTTGCATCAGATTATTTCGAGGAAATGTATCAACGCGCGATTTTGCTAATTAAAAAAGGCAAGGCTTATGTCGATGACCTGACTGCCGAGGAAATCCGCCTCACCCGCGGCACCTTGACGCAGCCGGGCGAGAACAGCCCGCACCGCGAGCGCAGCGTGGAGGAGAATCTGGAGCTGTTCGACCGGATGCGCAAAGGCGAGTTCAAGGACGGCGAAAAGGTGCTGCGCGCCAAGATCGACATGTCTTCGCCGAACATCAATCTTCGCGATCCCGTGCTGTACCGGATTTCCCATACGACGCACCACAACACAGGGGATCAATGGTGTATTTATCCGATGTACGACTACGCGCATCCGCTCGGCGATGCGATTGAGGGCGTGACGCACTCTATCTGTACGCTGGAGTTCGAGGACCACCGTCCGCTGTACGACTGGGTGATCCAGGAGTGCGAGATGGAGGCGCAGCCGAAGCAGTACGAGTTTGCCCGGCTGAACCTAACGAACACGGTGATGAGCAAGCGTTTCTTGAAGCAGCTGGTCGACGAGAAAATTGTCGATGCGTGGGACGACCCGCGGATGCCGACGATTTCGGGCTTGCGCCGCAAGGGCTTCACGCCGGAGGCGATCCGCAACTTTGCGCGTGAAACCGGTGTGGCCCGCAGCTACAGCATTGTGGATGAGCGGATGCTGGAGCATTTTATCCGTGAGGACCTGAAGCTGAAGGTGCCGCGTACGATGGGCGTGCTGCGTCCGTTGAAGGTGGTCATTACGAATTATCCGGAAGGACAAACCGAAGAGCTGGAGGCGGAGATCAATCCGGAAAATCCGGAGATGGGCAGCCGTCAAATTACATTCTCCCGTGAAATTTACATCGAGCGGGACGATTTCATGGAGAACCCGCCGAACAAATATTTCCGTCTGTTCCCTGGCAATGAGGTCCGCTTGAAAAATGCCTACTTCATCAAGTGCAACGACTTCGTGAAGGATGCCGACGGCAACGTGGTCGAGATTCACTGCACCTACGATCCGGAGACGAAGAGTGGCAGCGGCTTCACCGGCCGCAAGGTGAAAGGAACGATCCACTGGGTCGACGCTTCCAATGCGGTGCCTGCGGAATTCCGCTTATACGAGCCGCTCATTCTCGATGAACAGCGCGGGGACAGCGACAACTTCCTGGAGCACATCAACCCGAACTCGCTGGAGATCGTTCAAGGGTTCGTCGAGCCGGGCCTGAAGGATGCGCAACCGCAGGACAAATTCCAGTTTTTCCGTCACGGCTACTTCAATGTAGATCCGAAGCTGACGACAGCGGAGAAGCCGGTGTACAACCGGGTGGTTTCCCTGAAAAGCTCTTTTGAAGTCAAGTAAATCACGCAAATCCTCCGGGATCACCCGGGGGATTTTTTTGTGCTGTGCACAAAAAGAAAGAGACCCGCAGCAACGGGCTGCGGGTCTTAAAAGGTTATATATTAAAAAGGGGGTCGAGTTCTATTATAGGCTCGTTTCCTTAAGGGAAGATGAAGATCAGATTACAGTTTCATTACAAACTTGGCCGTTCGTCAGCTGCGATCCTAGGAAAGTCGGGGAGGCCGGAGCTGACATCCAAAGTACATGCGGTTGACCCGTTGACCGCCGGAATGCAACGCCATGCCGCGTGCTGGAGGCTTGCTGCCCCTGTGCTTGCGGACAGAAGAGAGTATCACCCGAGCCTCGCATGAGTCCCTTCTATAGCTCTCCCTCGCTCTGACGACGGTATTCCGTCGGGGTGACGGTGAGCTTCTTGCGGAATACCTGGGTGAAATGCCGCATGTCCTGGTAACCGACCCGTTCGGCGATATCGGCGATTTTCAGATACGGGTCCCGAAGCAGCTCCTTTGCGCGCTCCATCCGCAGCTGAATGATGTAATCCTTGAAGCCTTGGCCGGTCTTTTGCTTGAACAGCTGGCTGAAGTAAGCCGGGTTCAGGTACACAATGGACGCCACCTTCTCGAGGGACAATTCCTCCTGATAGTGGGTGCGAATATATTGAAGCGCCACCTCAATGGAGCTTTCGTTGCGATGCTCATACAGGTTGCCCGGCGCCGCGCTGCCGCACTGCTTCAGCTTCTTCACTTCGTTCGGGATGCTTTGAAAATCATGCAGCAGGCCGCTTGCCGCCAGATGAAACGGAATTTTCAAATATTGATTCAAATGGCTGCGCAGCTCCACCAGGAAGCAGTCCAAGCCGGTCCCTTCCTGGAGCGTAACAAGTCCCAGCAAGCTGTGGCTCTCGAAGCTCGCTACGAAGCCGCGCCCCTTCTGCTCAATCAGCTCGGAGAGCACGTTGTCGACGATAAAATGCTCCAGATGAATGGGCGTCTCGCTCTCCAAGCGAACCATCACGAGATAAAACTCAGCATGGCTCTCCATCTCGGATACCATATCGAATCGGCCGATGTCGAGCCCGGATGCCCAGCGCTGGAACACCGCCTCGCGCAAATATTTGAGGTTCGAGCGGAGCACCTGATTCTCCATCGTCAGACGGCTTTCCCGCTGCAGCTCACTTGCAAGCGAATCGATCAGCTTGATCAGCTTCTCCTTCCCGATCGGCTTCAGCAAATAATCCTTTGCGCCAAGCCGCATCGCCTCCTGCGCATAAGCAAATTCGGAGTATGCGGAGATGACGATCCATTTCACGTGCGGATGCCTGCGGCGGGTCAGCTTCATCAGTTCAAGTCCGGTCATGCCCGGCATCAAGATATCCGTAAACACGATATCAATGTGTTCGTTACGAAGCGTATCAATTGCCTCCTCCGGGGAAGCCGCCGTCCAAATGCGCACCTCCGGATAGGAGGTATGGATCGTCCGGCGGACCCCTTCGCGGATGATCTTCTCATCATCGACCACCAGAATGTTCATGAGGTTCCCGTCTCCCTTCTGTTCCATGACCCGCTCTGCGAAGGTACGGATATGCAGATGACCGTCCCCCGGCCCTGCTCGCTGCGGACGTCGAGCCCGTAGCCTTCGCCGAACATCAGCTGCAACCGGCGGTGCACGTTTTGCAGCCCGATGCCCTGCCGCAGCCGGGCGGCGGCATCGCCCGGCTCAGCCGTGGCTGCGGCTGCCGCCGAAGCTGCCGGCCTGTCGGCAGCTTCGGATTGCCCTGCCGCTGTCGCGGCCGTCCCCGGCGCAGCCGAAGCCTCCGCGGCAGCGGGAGCATCGCCGGCGGAGACCAGCGACGCCTGCAGCCGGGCGAGCGCAGCCGCGTCCATGCCCGGCCCGTTGTCTTCGATATACAGGCGCAGCCGGATATCGTCGGCCTGCGCGTATACCCGCAGCAGACCGGCCTCCTGCCTCCGCTCCAGCCCATGCTTCACGGCGTTTTCGATGATGGGCTGGAGCGTCATTTTGGGAAGCCGTATGCGCTGCCACTGGGCTTCCACCTGGATATCCACCTGCAGCCTGCCGTCCAGACGCAGCTGGATGATGGTCAAATAATGCTGGATTTGCTCCAGCTCCTCCTCCAGCGTTACGACCGAGTTTGCCTCCCAGTGCGAGCTGTAGCGGAACATATTCGACAGCGCCAGCACGACGGAGCCCAGCTTATCCTGCTCCTGCTCATCGAGCATCCAATAAATCATATCCAAGGTATTATATAGGAAATGCGGGTTGACCTGCGACTGCAGCGCCTGCAGCTGTGCGTTCTTTTCGCTCGTCGATACCGATTTGACGCGCTCGATCAGTTCATCCATCCGCCCAACCATTTGGTTGAACGAGGATACCAGGCTGTTAATCTCCTCATATGAATTCACGGTCACCGGACCGCCGCGGAAATTTCCCATCTCCACCTGCTTCATCTCTTGAATGAGCCGCTTGAGCGGGGAAGCGAAGGACTTCGATACGAGCGTCGCCAATACGGTCGAAACGACGACCAGTATCGAGCCGACCACAAGCAAATACTGCTTCATCCGGTCCAGCTCTACATTCAGGTCCGCCTCCGGCGTGATGCTGATGAACTGCCAATCCGCAAGCGATGGGCGGGAGCCGACGATCATATAGCCTCCCTGCTCCTCAACCAGCACCTCGTGCTCCTGAAGCAGTCGCAGCTTTCTATCCAGCTCATGAATCAGCTGAGGCTCCTCCCGGCTCGCCGCCATGACCTCTCCGTCCGCGGACAGCATGTAAACCTCGCTGCGCGCCCCGAGCTGAAGGTTCGACAAGGCCGCCAAAATTTGCTGCGGATTCGTCTCGACGAGCACCATGCCGACCGGCTGATGCGTATGGAGATCGTACATTTGCCGGCCGAACGCAAATACGGCCCGCGACTCATTCTGGTCGATGACCGAATGCTCATGCACGCCGAGCCAGACGAGCTCTCCCGTCGAGACGCTCACCTTCCGGTACCAATCCGACTGCTGGAAGCCCGGATCGATAACGCTCATATAGTTGCCGTAGCTGTAAGGCGTGCCGCTCTTGGAGACGACATGGATCCCGATAATATCCTCCCGGGAGTAGTAATTCGCTCCGAGAATATTGACGATCGACCGCTCGTTAATAGCCCGTACCGCAGGATCCTTGAGCGTATCGTCCGGAAGCAGCCGCTGCAAATCGAAATTCCCCGTCACCGACTTGGTGAGCGTGTCGTATCCACCCAACAACAGATCGAACAGCTCGCTTGTCTGGTAGACGTTTTTTTGCGCAATATCACTGATTTTCTGGTGAACCTGATCGGTAGACCGCTTATAATAAAGCCCGCTGACAATAATCAGCAGGCTCAGCATGCAAACGAGAAATAAAATAAACAACCGACTATAGATGGAATGAAAGCCGCGCCGCACGTTTCCCGAACCCCTTTCGTCCTGCCTGTCCCTACTATACAATAACGACGGACGATTGGCACTCGCATTTTCCTGGGTCAGCCCGCAAGCGACGAACCCAGTACTACGAATAGTCTGTTAACCATGCGGATACGCAGGACAGACAGCCTACCGGCGGATGGCATGTAGCTGCCTGCCGCCATGTAGCACCGCTATCGATCGCCCCGACAGGAGCTGTTCGGTTGAGAAGCAGCCGGCACTTAGCCTTTGACCGCTCCGGCGACCATGCCCTTCGTTATTTTTTCCGACAAGACGAAATAAATCAGCATGACCGGCAGGGCCCCCAGCACCAGGAACGCCCCGATCGCTCCGTAATTGACCGAATACTGGCTGACGAAGCTGTATACGCCGAACGGCAGCGTCTTCAGGCTTTGCGAAGAGATGAAGGTCGAGGCCATAATGTACTCGTTCCAGATCGAGATGAACGTCAAAATGCTGACCGTCATGATCGGCGGTATGGAAATCGGAAGTATAATGCTGCGGAAGGTCCGGTAAATGCTCGCGCCATCCATCACCGCCGACTCCTCAATCTCCAGCGGAATCGTCCGCATGAAGCCTGACAGCACGAACACGGCAAGCGGTGTCGAGAACGAAATGTAAGGCAGTATTAGGGCCAAATAGGTGTTCAAGATGCCCAGGTTTTTAAAAATAATCATTAACGGCAGCAGTGTGGCCTGCAAGGGAATCATGATGCCCACGAGAAAGACCAGCATCACCACGGAGCTGTATTTGAACCGGAACCGGGTGATGGCATAGGCGACCATCGAACACAGCACGATGACGACAGCCATTGTCGAGGCTGTGACGAGGAAGCTGTTGAACAAATATTTCAAATACGTTCCCGCGACGTAGGCGTCCTTGTAATTCATCCATTGCGGCGAATGCGGCAGCGAGAAGAAGCTTCCCGACAGGATCTCCTCATTCGTTTTGAGCGAGTAGATGATAAGCCAGAATAAGGGATACACCTGTGTCACGAACAGCACGGACAGGAAGGTGATCACCAGTCCCTTGCCTCTCGTTCGGCCGGCTCTCCGCCGCGGTACGGTTTGAGTCGGAGCGGTAATTACACCGGGTACTGCACTCATGTAGATCTCTCCTTTGTCTTTCTTAAGAAAATTTGTCCTCCAGCTTGCGGAACACGGCATTGAGCACAATCGTTACCGCCAGACATTCCAGCACAAGGAACGATGCCATGGCGCTTCCGTAGCCGTATCTCATGGAGAGGAACGACATGTTGTACATATGGGTGGAGATCACGTCTGTAGCATGCGCCGGACCGCCTCCGGTCATCACCATAATCATATCGAACGCTTGAAGCGAGCCGATGACGGATAATACAATCGATATTTTAAAAATCGGCAAAACCATTGGCAGTGTGATGTACCTGTCGGCGGTCAGCCCTTCGGCCCCGTCAATTTTTGCCGCTTCATAAATTTCGGAAGGAATGTTTTGAATGCCTGTAAATTGGATGAGCACATGGTACCCCAAATACTGCCACAAGGAAACGAAGAACAGCGCGAAGATCGCCACCTTCGGGTCGGTCAGCCATGGCTTGGTCCAATGCTCCAGACCGACGGCCATTAGCAGCTGATTCAGCATGCCGCCGAGCGAGGCGGGGTTGTAGATCGTTTTCCACAGCTGGCCGATGACAACGACCGATAAAATGACCGGTAAAAAGTAGCTGGAAACAAGAAAATTCGGCTTACGCACATAACGGCTGATGAGAATAGCTACGAACAAAGCGAACGGAATCTCCGCCATGGAAAATAAAGCGAACAACAGCGTCCTGCCTACGGATGGCCAGAACACCGGGTCTTTCGTAAACAGCTCTTTGAAATTGTTAAGTCCGATGAAGCTCGACTTGCCGATCCCGTTCCAATCCAGCATGGAGGTATAGAACGATACCAGGATGGGAATGAACACAAGCAGGATATAGAGCAGCAGACAAGGAAGCACAAACAGAGCAATCGTTCGCTTCGGGACTTTTAAAGCATTCACTGTGAACCGCCTCCAGAAAAAAAAGTCGAAGGGAACCGGTGACCCGGTCCAACCTGTACATCCAGGCCAGCAAGCCCCGTTTCCCTTCGTGAAAATAACCGTTTACTTATTATTCGTTTCGAAAGCGGCCTGATGCTCCTTCGCCACGTCCTTCGGATCTTTCTTCTGTACGAACAGATTTTGAATACTGGTCAAGTGCACTTGCGCTGTGCCCGGGTTCATCGTGTTATCGAAGGCGAGGTCGCCGCCCTGAACATTTTTGAACAAATCCATAACCTGCATAGCCAGATCGGAATAGCCTGCGGCTTTGAGATCGCCCTCAACCTTCTGTGCAACGCCGACCGCGTTATGCAATTCAAACGAAACCTTCGGGAAGCTCACCATGAAATAGTTCAGGAAGTCCTTCGTTTCCTTCAAATGCTTGCTGTTTGCCGAAATCGCAAAGCCGCTGCCCGGAGCCAGCATGAATTGATCCGGATTGCCTTTGCCGCCGACCGTCGGGAATTTGAATGCGCCGATCTTGCCTTTGACCGAGGAATCATCGATGCTGCCCGTTGCCCAGGTCCCCATGTAGTACATAGCCGCTTTGCCTGTCTTGAACAGGTTCTCCCCTGCCGTCAGGTCGAAGGAAGTGGCTCCCTCCTGGAATGCGCCGGCCTGCACCAAATCCTGCAGCTTGGAAACGGCTTCGACGAACGCCGGGTCCTCGAACGTTTTCTTCTTATCCTGTACGTCCTTCAAGAAATTAGGGCCGTTGTTCGTTCTCAGCACCATGTTCATAAACAGGAAGGAGCCGGTCCACGTATCTTTCTCCGGAATCGCCATTGGGATGATGCCTTTGGCTTTAAGCTTCTTCGCCGCCTCCACCATGTCCTCGAACGTCTTCGGCACTTCAACGCCCGCTTGGCTGAACAGCTCCTTGTTGTAATACACAACGCCGATATTGTTCCCGTCCGGCAGCGCATACACGTTATTGTTAAAGGTATAATAATCGAGAATGCCTTTTTGGAACGTATCCTTCAAGCCGTTCTGGTCAAGCATATCGTTAAGCGGAGCCAGCAGGCCTGCATCCACGAAGGGCTTCATTTGAGCACTTGGGTTGACGATCGTAATGTCCGGCACTTCTTTGGACGCCGCTTGAGTTTTCAGCTTCATTTTTTGCTGGTCGGTATTCAGAGAATCAAGCTCGATCTTGATGTTCGGGTGTGCCGCCATATAATCGGCGACGATTTTTTTCATCACTTTGTTGTTGGGAGCGGTCGGGTCCGGATAAATGTTCTGGAACGTAATTGTCACGGCACCCTGCTTATCTTTATCCTTCGAGGCATCACCTGCTGCGCCGTTCGGCGAGGCGCTTCCGTTCGTGGAGCCGGTACCGCCTCCACAGGCCGCGAGACCGAATACCATCGTACCTGCCAACGCCAGATGAACCAAGCGATTTGTTTTCATTTCCTTGCTTCCCCCTCGTGTATCGTTGTTCTCAATCACAAGTTTATTATGCTATAGGGAGACCCTTTCAACAATGAAGAAACTTAAGGGATTAGGTTTGTTTTTTCTATGTCGGCTTCAGTCTGCCCGCCCATGATGCGAACAGCGGCACGCCTATTGCCTGACAGGCAATTTGTGAAAAGATTGCATTGACTCCGGCTTCCGGTCATGTTAACATTTATTTAAAGTAACTAACTTACTAATTACAATTAATCGTGATAGAGCAGGGTCACAGCAGAAGCCAGTTCCTTCTGTGCCCGCTTATACCTGGGAGGATGTTGATCATGGGAGCATCATATTTTATCGGCCACGGATCGCCTATGCTGGCGATTCAGGATATTCCTTACACCCGCGAGCTGCGGAAGCTTGGAGCATCGCTCGGCAAGCCGGAAGCGGTCGTCGTCTTTACCGCCCACTGGACGACGCGCGAGCTGTCCGTGACGTCGACAGACGACGTCTACGAAACAATCTATGACTTCGGCGGCTTCCCGGACGAGCTGTTCCGGGTCGTCTATCCGGCCCGCGGCTCCAGGAAGCTGGCCGGCGAGGTCATCGACCTCTTCGCCGCGGCAGGCTTGTCCGCGCGGCCGAACGAGGTGCGCGGCCTCGACCACGGCGTGTGGGTGCTGCTGCGCCACCTGTTCCCCGACGCGGACGTGCCGGTCATCGCCGTCTCGGTGAACCCGCTGCTGCCGCCGGAGCAGCAGTACAAGATCGGGCAGGCGCTCGCCCCGCTGCTCGAGCGCGATATCGTTGTGATCGGCAGCGGCGCGACGATCCACAACTTCCGCGAGATGAACTTTCACGCGGAGAATCAGGCGGATGCCTGGGCGAAGGAGTTCGACGACTGGCTGATCGGGCATCTGCAAGCGTGGGACACCGATTCCCTGTTCGACTACCGGAAGCAGGCCCCTCACGCCGTACGGGCGACGCCGGACTACGAGCATTTTCTCCCGCTATTCCTTGCGATGGGCGCCGGGGACAAGCAGCGCCGGATGGAGCTGCTGACACAAATTTATTTGTATGGCTCTCTGAGCCATTTGATTGTGAAGTTCTAATGTGGCTGACCGCCATGAAGCGCCCCGGTGTGCGGGGCGCTGCGGGCGGCGCGAATGAGCTTGCAACCCGCTGCACCGCTTATTCAGCGGGCAGCAAGCCTTTTTCTTAGGCTGCGCGGACTGTCCAAGACACCTCTTCCTTTCCCTGACATATGGTAGGGATAAAGGAGGAGATCCGCATATGCCATGGAGCTACAAGGTGCCTTACCTGCTCGGAAAGCCGGTCGGCATTTCTCTGAAGAACGGTCAAGGGGTCAGCGGCGTGCTGTGCAGCGTGTACGACGGCCAAGTGTACGTGATGGAGTACTTATACCACACCCAGTTTGCCACCAAGCACTATCCGGTGAATGCGATTCAGGATATGAATCCGTTCCCCAGCTCCTATATGCCGCCACCGCCGCCCATGCCTTATCCGCAGCCTCGCCCGTTCAGGTCCTGACCGTTCAGCCCGAATTCTGTCCGAAGCTGCGTAGAGCTGGAAAGCTTAAAGACGCCGTCAACCCACGCTGTGAGTGGGTGACGGCGTCTTTGCTTAGCTTTCATAGGGTCAGGATGCCGATGTACCGATAGAGATTGCCTAATGAACCCTTCTCATCTTCAGAAATTCTTCAACTTTGCTTCCACTTGTTCTGAAGAAGTTTTCGATACGATGGTCGTGTCGAAAGTAAAGAGCGAGAGAGGCGATGTTTCATGATGCGAGCTATGCAAGAGAAGCTGCTGTTCCTGTATAAATTTATGCGTACGCCAAAGCAAATCGGCAGCGTAACACCAAGCTCTACATTTTTGGCGAGAAAAATGCTGGAGCCTGTTCCTTGGAGCAAGGTTGCGAGCGTTGTGGAGCTAGGGGCCGGTACAGGCGCAATTACCAGGCACATGGATGCGGTCCGGCGTAGAGATACGACAGTGCTTCTGTTTGAGCAAGACCCCCATCTGCTAAGCAGACTGAAGGAGGCTTTTCCGGATTACGCCTGCCATGAGGACGCCTGCGGCCTCCGGAATGCCTTAAAGGAAACGGGAATCGACAGGCTTGATTGCGTGCTTAGCGGGCTTCCGTTTTTCAATTTCCCCCATCAGCTGCGTGAACAGATTATGCAGGAGGTCACGGCTGCATTAAGACCGGGCGGCCTGTTTATCGCCTTCCAATATTCGCAGCAAATGCGAAAACGGCTCAGCCGGGATTTTGAGATTGAGCACATTCATTTCGTTCCGCTCAATGTTCCGCCCGCGTTCGTCTATGTGTGCCGGAAAAAGGAAGCCTCCAGCCATGAGCTATGAAGCACGGCTGTCATTCATCCAACAGTTCGGCCAGTTGGTGTTAATTGACGGAGACATTCGTTAAATGGTAGTTTTGCATTAGACCCGTTATTTTCTTCCAGTCGCTCGTCCCATCATGTCTTATGTGGTGTGGTTGGTACAACCGGATGATGCTCACACGTACAGCTTCTACGGGTGTAGTCACAGCTTCGATGTCACCCAAGCAGTGCCTCGTAACCGGCTCTGTGTTGGGTCAGCTTGATTCACGATTTATGTATGCTGCCGGTTTCATTGGGACGCTTACTTAATCCGAGGAGGAATGCAGCTTGACGATTCGTATTCTCGTATCGGATGACGATCTGGAGATTCGCGATGTCATTCGCATTTATTTGCAAAATGAAGGCTTCTGTGTATATGAAGCGGAGGATGGTATCCAGGCGCTAGAATGGCTGAGCAAGGAAACGATGGATTTGATCATTTTGGACATTATGATGCCGAACATGGATGGAATTAAGACCTGCTTCCAGATACGGGCCATGTCGAACATTCCAATCATCATGCTCTCCGCGAAGGGAGAAGATATCGATAAAATAATGGGTCTGACAACAGGAGCCGATGATTACGTTGCCAAGCCCTTTAACCCGCTGGAACTGGTCGCGAGAGTGAAGGCACAGCTGCGCAGACAGTCGTTCACAGACGCTCTTCAGGCAGGCAAGGTTGCCCCTGCCGACGGCATCTTCGAGGTCGATGATTTGATTATTGATACAAACCGTCATCTGGTGACGGTATCAGGCAAAGGGGTTTCGCTTACCCCGATCGAATTCGCCATTTTGAAGCTGCTCGCCGGACGGCGCGGACAGGTTTTCAACGTCGAGCAAATTTACCGGAATGTGTGGAAAGAGGACAAATTTTTATCCGACAATACCGTAATGGTCCACGTGCGGAATATCCGTGAGAAAATCGAGGACAATCCCCGGGAGCCGCGCTATATCAAAACCGTATGGGGAGTGGGATACAAAATTGATTAGAAGCTTCCTTGCCCTTCTTGATCACCGAAAGAGCATCCGAATCCGGATTGTCGGTTCGTTTGTCCTTAGCTTCTTGATTGCGTTCATCGGTTCGGCCATTATCACCGTAAACAGCTTTTTTGACCGGTTAGGGAGCACTCTCTCGGCCATCGCCTCTTTACTGGCGTTCATCGCCATCTTCCTGCTTGTGTTCTTTATGTTCACGAGGCGAATCGTACGTTACATGCAGACATTGGCAAGCGGCCTTATGACCATCGCCAAGGGCAATCTCAAGTACCGGGTGCCGCTGTCCAACCAGGACGAGCTCGGCGTGGTGGCGCAGAATATCAATTACATGGCGGAACAGCTGCATACCATGATGGACAAGGAACGCCGTCTAGAAATGTCCAAAATCGAGCTGATTACTCACATATCTCACGATTTGCGAACTCCCCTGACAAGCATCATCGGTTATTTGAATTTGCTCAAAAACGACGATTATCGCGATCTGGAGGAGCATAAACGCTTCATCAACAACGCATTCAACAAGACGCAGCAGCTAAAAAAGCTGATTGACGACCTGTTCGATTATACCCGTCTGACCAGCGGGGATGTGACTCTGTCCTTTCAAAGAATCGATATCAGCAGCCTGGTTGAGCAAATTGTCAACGAATTCGAACCGATCGCTCAAGAGCATTCTCTTGCCGTTCACAAGATCGGAGCTCCACAAGCTCTGTACGTGCAGATCGATGTAGAAAAATTTGTTCGAGCCCTTGATAATCTTTTGATGAATGCGCTCAAGTTTTCCTTGAAGCCCGGGGAGGTTGCGATTCGGCTTGCGGAAAGGGGTGAGCAGGTTGTCCTTTCTATCGAAAACCGGGGAAAACCGATCACGACAGAGCAGGAAGCATTGCTCTTCGAACGCTTTTACAAAGCGGAGCCTTCCCGGCACGATCGCGACATGCCGTCCGGCGCGGGACTCGGCTTGTCCATTGCAAGCCATATCGTCGAGCTGCATGGCAGCAAGTTGAAGCTGCATCATCAGAATGGTCATTTCTCTTTTACGATTGAGCTGCCCAAAGTATTGTAATCCATCAGCAATTCCCCTGCTAATGATTCAAAATACTATCCTCCAGCACGGCAAACTTATCGCCGTATTCTTTAATGATATGCCGTTCTCCCCACGCGCACAGCGAATCCAGGATCGGCTTCAAGCCCCAGCCGTACTCCGTCAGCTCATACTCCACCTTGGGCGGGACTTGATTATACGTAATCCGGTTAATAATCCCGTCCTCCTCCAGCTCCCGCAGCTGCTGGGTCAGCATCTTTTGGGTAATGCCGGGCATCAGCCGCTTCAAGTCGCTGGTTCGTTTTTTTCCATGAGTCAAATGGCATAAGATGACGCACTTCCATTTGCCCCCGATCACCTCAAGCGTCGCTTCAACGGATATGTTGTATTTTTTCTTCGGTTCCGCCATGACCTGTCCCTCCTGCTGTTTATAGGCACTTTTTAGTACCTATAGCACTTATAAGTACGTACTATTCTTTTCTACTCACTTGCTCCATAATAGCATTTGCCGGCCGGTGAATCTATAGATAGGAGTGAGATGAATGCCATTAGATAAAAGAAGAAGCACCCTGGCGCTCCTGGCCCTGGCCATTAGTGCCTTTGCAATAGGAACGACCGAGTTTATCAGCGTGGGACTGCTGCCGCTTATCGCTGAAGACCTGCATATATCCGTAACCACCTCGGGCTTAACCGTCACTTTGTATGCATTAGGCGTCACTTTTGGCGCTCCTGTATTAACGTCACTGACCTCCAATATATCTCGCAAAACGCTGCTGTTTTGGATCATGATCGTGTTTATTGCGGGCAACAGCCTTGCGGCCGCTGCGAGCGGCATCGGCGTGCTGCTGACCGCACGTGTCATCTCCGCTTTGTCGCACGGCATCTTCATGTCGATCGGCTCTACGATCGCGGCGGATCTGGTGCCGGAAAACCGCCGGGCCAGTGCCATTGCGATGATGTTTTCCGGGCTTACCGTGGCCACGGTCACCGGAGTGCCCATCGGCACGTTTATCGGACAGCAATGGGGTTGGCGCGCCGCTTTTGCTGCCATTGTCGTCGTCGGTATTGCAGCTCTGATAGCGAATATGCTTTTGGTTCCTTCCCATTTGCGCAAAGGAGCCAAAATCATGCTGCGGGATCAGCTTAAGCTGATAACAAACGGACGACTGCTGCTTGTTTTTGCTATTACCGCCCTTGGATACGGGGGGACGTTCGTCGTCTTTACTTATTTATCCCCGCTGCTCCACGACATTACCGGGTTTCAGGAGCATACGGTAGCCGCCATCCTGCTGCTGTACGGCATCGCCATTGCCATCGGCAATGTCATTGGAGGCAAGGCCGCGAACCGCAAGCCGGTAAATGCGCTGTTCTACATGTTCGCCGTTCAATCCCTCGTGCTGCTGCTCTTGGCCTTCACCGCGCCGTTCAAAGCGGCTGGCCTGATAACGATATTCGGTATGGGGCTGCTCGCCTTCATGAACGTTCCGGGACTTCAGGTGTACGTCGTGATGCTGGCGGAGCGTTATGTTCCCAAAGCGGTTGATGTCGCATCCGCCATCAATATCGCCGCCTTTAACGCAGGCATTGCTATCGGCGCCTACTTGGGCGGAGTGGTCACAGATACCATCGGCTTGATTCATACGACATGGGTGGGCGCATTGATGGTTCTAGGCGCTGTCATCCTGACAGCCTGGAGCCGTGCCTTGGAAAAGAAACCGGCCCGCAGCCCGGAAACCGAGCCCGCCTACCGGTCGGCTTAACCCTTCTTATCCCCAATACAATATACAGGAGTGAACCACATAATGAATCTGCACAATTTGCAGTCCACAACCGTATTGCACAATGGAGTTCGTATGCCTTGGCTTGGCCTGGGCGTTTTTAAAGTCGAAGAAGGAACCCAGCTGGTGGAGGCTGTTCAATCCGCTGTTCGCCACGGTTACCGCAGTATCGATACCGCGGCTATTTACGGCAATGAAGCCAGCGTCGGCCAAGGCATCCAGGCAGCCCTTCAGGAGACGGGGCTGAGCCAGGAAGAGCTCTTCGTTACCTCGAAGGTTTGGAATGCCGATCTCGGCTACGAATCCACTCTCGCCGCGTACGAAGCCAGCTTGGCCAAATTGCAGCTGGATTATCTCGACTTGTACCTGATTCATTGGCCTGTCGCAGGCAAATATAAAGAAGCATGGAGAGCTCTGGAAGCCCTCTACCGGGAAGGCCGTGTCAAAGCGATCGGGGTGAGCAATTTCCAGGTCCATCATCTGGAAGAGATCATGAAGGAGGCGGAGATCAAACCGATGGTCAACCAGGTTGAATATCACCCTCAGCTGACTCAAGCTTCGCTGCTTAGCTACTGTCAGTCCCATAACATTCAGCTGGAGGCCTGGTCGCCGCTCATGCAAGGCCAGCTGCTGGAGCAGCCGGTACTGAAGGAAATTGCGGAGCGGCACGGCAAGTCCGTCGCTCAAGTCATTTTGCGCTGGGATTTGCAGCATGGCGTGGTGACGATTCCGAAATCAACGAAGGAGCAGCGCATCATCGAGAATGGTTCGGTCTTCGACTTTGCGTTATCGGCCGAGGATATGACACGAATCGATGCCTTGAACCGGGATTTACGCGTTGGACCGGATCCGGACAACTTTGATTTTTAATGTGCCCAGACGGTACAAGACCATACAGACCGTTCTTCTCGATCAGAGGGCGGTCTGTTTTATTTTTGACTATCGGCGTCTCACCTAAAAATATCGCAACTCCGCATAGAAATTACACAAGCTTTTCCTTTTTGTTTTCTATACTCTACTATTGTAAGCGCTATCAATAATTGCCTGTAATTCGTTCGAAGGGAGGAGCTTCAAGTTCACCGCTTTCCCAATCTGATTTTTCAGGAGGAACCACCGATGACCACACGCGCTATGAAGTTGAATTTCCCTTATCCTCGCCAGACGTTGTATTTATTCCTGTCCATTTGTCTATTCCTGCTGCTGATGGTTGTATTTACTTCCCGTCCCATTCACGCCGCTACAGTCAATTGCAGCACGGCCTCATGCTTGCAAACCGCCCTTACCAACGCGCAGCCGGGCGATACGATCGTCTTAAACGCGGGAACTACCTTCAGCGGAAATTTCGTTCTGGCAGCCAACGGAACAGCGGCTAGTCCGATCACGCTCAAAAGCTCCAGTGCCACGAGTAAGGCCATTTTGAACGGCGGGGGAACCGGCAGCGGTTATACCGTCTATATTACCGGCGACTATTGGGTCGTTCAGGACCTCAAGGTGACGAATGCCAAAAAAGGGATCATGCTGGACAACGCCAATTACACGCTGATTGACGGAGCCGAGGTGTACAATATCGGGGAGGAAGGCGTTCATTACCGCGACGGCAGCTCCTATAACAAGATTCAGAACTCGTACGTCCATGATACGGGCCAAGTGACCGCCGATTATGGCGAAGGCGTGTATGTCGGGTCCGACCAAGGCAAATGGGGAACCTATGTGAAAGCAACGAATTACAACACGATCACCAATGTGACGATCGGACCTAATGTCACGGCAGAGCATGTAGATATCAAGGAAGGCTCGACCGGCACCATCGTAGAAAACTGCACGTTCAACGGAACCGGCATCAGCGGCGCCAACTCTGCAGACAGCTTCATCGACGTGAAAGGAAACAATGACATCATCCGCAACAATACAGGCTACCGCAACAACAACAGCATCATTGTCGACGCCTTCCAGGTGCATCAACGGGTTACCGGGTGGGGACAGAACGCAACCTTTACCGGCAATACCGTTTATCTGGATACGGCAGCGCCTTATGTCGTTACGACCGATGCGAACGGAACGGCGACCGCCTCCGGCAATACCCGCAGCCCGTCAGGCAATATGTACAGCGGGAATGTGACAGTCGCGAACGGCAGCACCTCATCCAAGCTGTCCGTACCGGGGACGAGTGTGACCGCAAGCAGCGATGATGGCAACGTGCCGGCCAATACAGTGGATGGCAGCCTGAGCACCCGCTGGTCCGCCAACGGCGACGGGCAGTGGATCCGCTACGATCTGGGACCCAGCAAAACGGTGGATCGGATCAAAATTTCCTGGTACCAAGGAGATGTGCGGAGCTCCTCCTTTCAGATCGAGGTGTCAGCAGACGGAACGAGCTGGACAACGGTCTACACCGGAGCCAGCAGCGGTTCGACGCTCAATCTCGAAACGGTTGACATTGCCGACCAAAGTGCACGGTATGTGCGAATTGTCGGACACGGTAACACGGTGAATACTTGGAACAGTATTACCGAAACGGAAATTTGGGGACAATGAACAGGAAAATAGCAGGGTAAGATGAGGAAGCCTTTTAAGAAGCCCTACGAAGATGAGCGGCAGCGTTCTAGGGAAGGGTTCTTTCACCAAAACGTCCGCTTGGGGTTGGTCCGACCGCCATGCAGAGCGGCAACACGCGCGTTGGATATGTAAGCAGGCTTTCGTTTCGCAAATGCAGGCTTTCCTGGCGCTTTGCAGCAAAACAAAAACGGCCGGGTTAGGGGCTCTCCCCTTCCCGACCGTTTTGTTACATTATACTCGACCCAGCAGCGTCAAGCTGCTGGACAACGGCCCAAGAGCATCCAATGCTTCTTATCGAACCATTTGCCGATTGCAGAGCGCTGCTTGTTCCGTTCCTGCGGAAACATGTCGTTATGTTCAGGCTTCCATCCCATAGTTGGACAAATTATTTAATGATAACGGGTCGGTCCGACAAATTTTGCTCCACGTGCAACAATTTTATATCGGTTTGTGTCGCTTGCGGCGCTCTTCCGTTCTGCTCTCAGGTACCTTGCTGCAGCGAACCGTCGAACCGTTACAGCAGCGATTGAATCGTGGACTCCATGTCCATCGGCTCTTCTGTCGGCTCGAAGCGCGCGACTACATTGCCTTCGCGGTCGATAATAAACTTCGTGAAGTTCCATTTCACCGAATCACCTAATAATTGCTCCGGAAACTTCTCCTGCAGAAATGCGTTCAGCATTTTGCCGCTGGCATTGGTTAGATCAAAGCCCTTGAACGGCGCCTGCTCCGTTAAATATTGGAACAACGGATGCGCATCCGCTCCGCGCACGTCCGTTTTCTCGAACAGCGGGAAGCTTACGCCATAATTCATTTGGCAAAAGGCCTCGACCTCCGTATGACTTCCCGGCTCCTGCTCAGCAAATTGATTGCTCGGGAAGCCCAAAATTTCCAAGCCTTGCTCACGGTATTTCTCATACAGCTTTTGCAGGTCGCTGTACTGCGGGGTAAATCCGCATTTGCTGGCTGTGTTGGCGACAATCAGCACTTTTCCTTTGTAATCGGCCATGGAGCCTTCTTTTCCTCTAATGCTGGTGACTGGGATATCATAAATAGACATAAGATCATTCCTCCGATTTGAATTGTTGGATGGTGTGGGTCAGCTGTGTCAGCTGCTTTCGCCATTGACTGATTTCCTGAGGGTCTAAGCCCAAATGACAGAATACCTTCTCTGGAATCTCGTACGCACGTTCCTTCAGAGCCTTGCCCTGCTCGGTCAATTGGATTAATACATTGCGTTCATCCTTCACGTCGCGCACCCGCCGAATAAGCCCCATTTGCTCCAGCCGCTTCAGCAGCGGCGTCAAAGTGCCTGAATCGAGGTACAGTCGGGCACCAAGCTCTTTCACAGTAATGTCGTCTTCCTCCCAAAGGGCTAGCAAGGTCACATACTGCGTATAGGTGAGGCCCAGCTCTTCGAGATGGGGACGGTATATCTTCGTGATTTCCCGGGACAAAGCATAGACGGCAAAGCAGAGCTGATTGTCCAGCTTCAGCAGTTGCTCGCGCTCCATATCTGCCTCCCACCTTCATTTAGATTTTGTAAGATTAAATTGTGCACAATTTGTTTATGGGTTTACTTTACCATCGACCTTTCCAAAAGTCAAATGGTTCTTTTCACAGGCAGCGAATGCTGATTCAACTCCGTCTCATCCGGTTAATGAATGGCAAAAGACTTGAATAAGGAGAGTCGCTTATGCTGATGTCCTATGAATCTATCTTGTTTGCCGCTGTTTTATTATCTCTCCCTTTGGCGGTTGTATTTATTTACATATACAATCGCAACAAAATTTAGCGCTGATTCCCACAAAGAACGATTCCAGCCTGCTTGCCGTGGTTAAAGCACCGCCCAAGTGTTTCTTACGCGCTATGTGACGCAACAACAAAGGAGCCGCCCGCGGCAGCTCCTTTAGATTGCTTGCTTTTAGACCCCAGAGACGCTGCGGGCAAGCCAGCCCTTTCGGGTTCAACAGCTTACTCTGCTTCGCCACCGCTGCATACCTCTTGTCAGGCCTGATTCTCCTTCGGCTTCCGGTTATCCTCCGCCTGCTCCCGCTCCTCCAACTGCCGGCTCATCCTCGTCAGCTGTTCCTCCAGTCGTCGAAGCGTGCGGGTATTCTCCTTCGAATTTCGAACCAAGACCACAACCGCATAAATAATAAATATCCAAAATGCCGCCAACAACAGCTGAATAAACATTGTCGTCCATTCAAAATGCATGCTCCAGCCCCCTCAAGGTCATTCTACCGCTCAAACAAACAGGGTAATCATACCATAAAAGGAAGCCGAAAGGACTTCCAGCTTGCAGATCGGCATCTGCTTAGTTCGGCCGCTTCTCCAGCTTCTGAAGTCCGCGCTCCTGCAAATTCCGCAAAAACTGCAGGGCCTCCGAACGCGTCAGCCGCTCACCGCCCGCGTAGCCTGCCACCGTAGAAGCCGTTTTGCCTTGCGAGTATCCTGCGTCCAACAGAAAGCGGATGGCATCGTCATCACTCGCATAGTTATGCCCGCTCACCCCGGCGATCAGCTGTGCAACCTGAGCGCGTTTCAGCGCCTGGCTTCTGAGCTCCCGGTTGGCCGTGCTGTCCTGCAGACCCAGATTAAGCGCGGCGGCATAGCCGTAATACTTGTCACTCCAATCGCCGGATGCCGAGACGCCGGCGGAATCCAATGCTTCAGTGCTGCCCGGATACATCCGGAACAGCATCGCCAAAAACTCGGCCTCGGTCACTTCACCGTCAGGCCGGAACGTTCCATCCGCATAGCCGTCGATGATGCTATACTGCTGTGCCCATTGAATCGTAGCCTGTGCCCAATGGGAGCTAATATCCGTAAAATTCATGGCTTTGGCAGCAGCCGCCCCCGTTCCTTGTCCCTGTTCTTGACCCAGCTGCTCCACGATGCCGGGAACCGCCCCGCCTTGATTCGGTGTTACAGAGAAGTCGAAGCTGTAGGCCGCGCCCCCATAGGTGGCCGTAATCCTCGCCTTTCCTTCGGAAATCCCATAAATCATGCCGTCGCTGATCTTCACCTTCGATGAATCCGTAGTAAATTGGACGGAAGAGGTCACATCACTCTCACTGCCGCTGCTGGTTCTCGCCATAATGGAAGGGACCTTGATGCTCGAGCCCACGGGAACCGAGGAACGGAAGCTATTCGCATACAGGGTCGAAATGGTGTCCGACTGCGTTGTAAAGCTCCAATCGTAGGTTTTGTTCGTGCTCGATCCGCTTTCAAAGTCGCTGCTCAGGGTAACGCTGGCATTCACCTTATAGGTTGTATTGTTCTTGAGCGGCTCTTTGGGTATGAATATGAGTCCGTAGCTGTTCCCGCCCTTGTTGGAATCCACCAGATAGTAGTCTACATTATTGCCGGAGGGATCCGTAATCTGAGCACTACGGAAGGATAGCTTATTCCCTGTCGAGGTGCTGATGGTAATCGGATAACCTACCTTGGCGCCCGCTTTTCCGTAGGAGCTCAGCGGATTCGGCGTTTCATACGCCATCCAATAGGCCGGAATCCCGGTTTGGCCATTGTAAGGATAATACACAAGCCCGTTATCCTTGCTGTCATATATAATACTCTTCTTCCCAGGGTCAATCACCGTATAACCGTTCGATACACCGACGCCGACATCGCGGAACGATGGCATCAGTAAGATAAACCGATGGAACGGGGCATCGATGAGCATTTGTGTCGCCCCTGACGATGACGCTGAGGTCGGCGCTACGGTCTCCCCTACGCCCGAGCTGGCGTAGCCGAAGGCTCTGGCCCTGTCCCCAGGCCCGGCACCGGAAAACCAGAGCTTGCCGGATGTTTCGTCATGCCCCATCCGCTTGTCTGCATCCTGGTAGTTCGCATGAGCCTGTGCCGCCTTGTTCAAGCTGTCGTCAAACGTAAGCGGAGCTGCCCCTACAGCAGTCCGCAGTGTGTTGAGCAGGTCCAGCGATGCCTTGCGGTGTGCAGCCAGCCTGGACATATCGACGCCGGAATACACATCCAGCGTCGATTGGGGAACCGCCGGCTCCGTATACAACGGTGGGGTGATCGGATTTTGCTCCTCCTCCGCAGTAACCGTAATCGGAACGGTTGCGGTTAAGTTCTGGAATTGAATGTGCAGCACCGTGCTGCCCTCGGCTACGGAGAATACCGCCCCCTCGCTGTTCACAGTCGCCACAGCAGTGTCCTCGACCCAGTAGGTACACTGGGAGGTAACATTATCTGCTACCCCGAACCCCCCCATAGCATAAATCCCTGTCGTGAAGCGTGTGCGGAGGGAGATATCGATTTTCGATACACCTACGGACAGACGCGTATACTGCGGTGTCCCGTATGTGGAGGAGGTGACTGATGACGCTGCCGCGACGGAAGCTCCTGCAGGCAGAATAGAAAAAGGCAGCTGCGACAGCAAAAGCGCCGCAGCAAGTGGTTTCACGATACGTTTCAATGGAATCATCCTTTAGTCATATAATCATTGGGATAAAAGGCGTGGCGAATGACATCCAAATTACCCAACAGTTGGATATTCTACATGCAAGGCAGAAAGTCCTTCCAAAATTCGACAAAAATTTTATAAAGGCCTAGGCAAACGCCAAGAAATGAGGGACCATGGTCCCTCCCGCCCGCCAGCTTCCGGGATAATTTCCGGCCCGCAGCAAAAAAAGAGCCGCCCCCACCTGCTAGGGGACAGCTCTCTTAGCTTCAAAAAATTAGTTCCACTCGATCTCCGCTTCTTCAAGCAAGCTTTTCAATGCTCTTACCGCTACCACGAACAGCTCCGGGCCGCTGAAGCCCTGGAACGTCTCCGCGGCGGACAAATGCGGCTCCAGCGACATGAAGCCATTGTATCCGCGCTGCTTCAACGTGCCGATCAAATCCCGCAGCTCGCCGTCGCCTTCTCCGGCCGGTACCACCTTGCCGCTCTCCAGCAGCGCGTCCTTGATGTGAATATACTCGATGTAGGGTGCAACCAGCGGGTAAGCCTCCGACATCGGACGTACGCCGCACTGCACGAAGTTGGCCGGATCGAACGCCGCCCGCAGCTTGTCGGAATCGCAAGCTTGCAAAATCTCCAGACAACGCTCGCCGTTGTCGCCATAAATCTCTTTCTCATTTTCATGCAGCAGCATGATGTTCTCCTGCTCGGCCAGACGGGCCAGCTGCTTCATCCGGCTCAGCACTTCTTCGCGATAGCCTGCAGGGTCCTCCCCTTCCGGAATGAAGAAGGAGAAGATGCGGATATACGGTGCCCCGAAATAACGGGCCAGCTCGATAGCTTTCCGGAAATCGGTCAGATGCGGCTCAAAGTCATCGGTGATTTGAATCTTGCCGATCGGCGAGCCGATCGAGGAGACGCGGAAGCCGCGTGCATCCAGCCGTTCCTTTACGCGCGCCGCCTCCTCGTCGGTCAATTGGAGCACGTTCTTGCCCCATACGCCGCGCAGCTCCAGGTGGCTAGTGCCTTCCGACGCCAATACGTCGAGCTGTATTTCCAAATCCGGTGATATTTCGTCTGCAAATCCAGTCAGTGTAATCATCTTATTGATAGTCCTTCGCTTTCTTCACTAATTCATCATACGCCGCTTCCGGCGTAATCTTGCCGAACATCACTTTTTCGCCGATATCCTTGAAGTCCTTGGCGGTATAGTTGCTCCACCCTTTGGCGCCCGGATTGAACGGCTGTGCATCCGGAGCTACGTTCTTGATCAGCTCGATTTGCAGCTTGTCCGCAGCCGTCAGCTTCGGCGTCAAGTATTCGAGCACCTTTTTGGAAACCGGCACGCCTCTTGTCGTCGTCAAAATATCCGCCGCTTCCTGGTCGTTCACGAACCAGTCGATAAATTTCTTCGAGGCCTCGACGTTTTTGGAATCCGCGCTGACCGACCAGAACATGGACGGCTTCAGGAAGCCGCTGGACTGAGCGCCCTTCGGCTGCGTCACCAGCGTGTAAGCCCCCGGTTTCACGCCTTCATAGCCCGGGAACAGTGCCGCGAAGCTGCGTTTCATCAATACGGTGTCATTGTTCATCAAGTCCATCTTGGCGTCCGATTCTTTATCGGTCGTAGCGATATCCGGAGGAGGAACGATGCCGTCTTTGCGTAAATCCGCATATTTTTTCACGAACGTAAGGTACGTGTCTTTATCGATATTAAATTTGCCGTCTACCGTAATCGGGTAGCCTTTGCCTTGGCTGATCTGATAGGAGGAATACACCGTATAATCGTTCGTCGCATCCATCAGCGCGTATTTATCCTTCTCCAGCTTGGCTTTCGCATCCTTGCCGAATTGGAAATATTGATCCCACGTCCAGCCGTTGGCCGGAGGCGTAATGCCAAGCTTGTCGACCGCATTCTTGTTGAATACCATGCCCGTCGCGTTATTCCCAAGCGGAATCGCGTACAGCTTGTCTTTGTACTTGCCGGAATCGACGAGTGATTTATCGATATCCGCCGTATTGATGCCCTGGGACAGATCCGCCAGCTGATTTCTGGCGCTGTATTCAGCGAGCCAAGCCGGGTCCATCTGGATGATGTCAGGTGCGTTTTTCGCTGCAGCTTGGGTTGCCAGCTTGTCGGCATAGCCGTCGAAGCCGGAAAACTCCGGTTCAAAGGTCACATTCGGATGTTTTTTCGTGTAGGCATCCAGCGCCTTCAAGGTAGCGTCATGTCTGGCCTGTGAGCCCCACCACACAATGCGCAGCTTGACCGGCTTGTCCCCGCCCGCTGCCGCATCCCCGCTCGCTTGACCGGCTTCATTCGGCTTGGTATTCGCGCCGCAGGCGGCCAAGCTCACTGCTGTAAGCGCTGTAACCGATAGCAAACCCCATCTTTTTATCTGCTTGTTCATCATCTTGTTAACCCCTTCCTGTATTCAGGTCCATGGTGGCAAAGCCGTCCGACGAAAGGAACGATGGTGCCGGATAACTCCATTCATCAGCAGCGCTTCTAGCTACATTATATAAATCAAAGGGTCCAACAAAAATAAGAGTAATGAACACATTTATACCACAATCGGGCACAAACTATTTTTTGCCGAGCTCGCTGGGATTCATACCGTAATGCTTTTTGAAAATCGAGCTGAAATAGGCGACGTTCTTGTAGCCCACCTTCTCCGCAATCTCGTAGATCATGTGCTTCCCTTCCGCCAGCAGCGCCTTGGCCTTCTCCATCCGGACACGGATCAAATAGTTCGTAAACGTTTCACCCGTCGCTTTCTTGAACATCCGGTTCAAATAATTGCGGGATAAATACAGCTGCTTGGACAAATCCTCCAGCCCGATTTCCTCCGCATAATGCTCGTGCGCGTAATGAAGCATGAAATCGATGGCGTCCTTATGCTTGGAATGCTCGCTCCAGCCGCGGTGGGAGGCGATGCCATGGATTTTATGCTGCAGCCACTCCCTCAGCCCTTCGATCGTGTGAACCTTGGCAATTTCCTGCGCAGCGGGAAGGTCGGGGAACAAGTCATCCAGCACCACGCCTGTGCTATATAGCGAATAGGCGAGGATGGTCCACAGCTCCGTGCATAAGTATTGCAGATACGCCGGCGTGATCGACGGCATCTGACGGAGCTGCTCCAAATAGGCGTCCACGATCGCAAGCGTCGCCTCCTCCTTGGAGTACACAATCGCCTCGGCCATCTCCTGATAAAACTTGATGGGCCGAATCGTAAAGGCGGGCTCCTCCATGCCGGACATTCCGGACATGCCGGACATGCGGGTCCCCTCGTCCCCGGTCAGCGTTTGCTGCAGCAGGTCCAGAAAGGCCTCCTCTGTGGAGTCGGAGAGCTGCCGCCAATCCGTCTTAACCCTCCCCAGCCCCGTGCGGATGCTCAGCTTCAAATAGGTCTGCGTGCATTCCGCAAGATAGCCGCCAATCCGGCGAATGCGGTCCAGAGCTTCCTCGTCAGACTGCCCGAGAGGGATGTGAAACACAATGGCCGCATGGTGGCTGTGCAGCTCGATGAAATCCGATGCCGGCCAATCCCGCTCCAGCACTTCACAGATGATGTTGGCCAGCGCAAATCGGAACAAGCTCCAATCCGTCAGCGTCAGGTTCGAGATGCGGTCCGTTCCCATCAGCTCGATCCCCATCACGACATGCTTGCGCCGAAGCCATCTTTCAACGTCTACCGGTTCCATGCTTTCTTCGGCCATCGTCCGCTCCAGCGTTCCTGTCACGACCGACTTCAACCATTCCTTCTGCACGAAAGGCTCGTACATCATCAGCCTGCGCCGGGTCTCCTCCTGCTCCAGCTTCTCGAGCTCCTTGCTCTCAAGCTCACGGATGACGCGCTCCAGCACGCTGCCCAGCTCTTCCATCGTCACCGGCTTCGACAAGTAATCGCTCACCTGCAGCCGCAGCGCCTGGCGCGCATACTGGAAGTCGGAATAGCCGCTCAGAATGACGATTTCTCCCGAGAAGCCCTCCTGCTTCAACTGCTCTATCATCTCCAGCCCGTTCATGACCGGCATATAAATATCCGTAATAATAATGTCCGGGCTCGTTTCCTTTACTTTCTGAAGCCCCTCCTGCCCGTCCATGGCTTCCCCTGCCCATTCCGCCTCCAGCCGTTCCCATGGGATCGATTTCTTCATCCCTTCCAGCACTTGAAAATCATCATCAATAATGAGTACTCTCCACATGGAACTTCTCCTCCACCTCAAGTTTGTTGTGTATCGCAGGCAGCAGAATCAACACTTCCGTCCCTTCTCCATCCCTATTGCGCATGCTCACACCATATGGCTGCCCGAAATAAGCCGCCATCCGGTCCATCACATTGCGGACTCCGTAACCGCCCGTCCTGCGCGGCTTCGGCGCGTCCCAGCCCGGCTTCAGTCCGACGCCGTTGTCGGTAACGGTAATCTCCACGTTCGAGTCCCTTCTTCTCACCTCGACGCGGACCTCTCCGGCTCTTCTTCCATGAAACCCGTGAATAAATGCATTCTCTACAAAAGGCTGTATCGTTAACCGTGGAATATACAGATCGTTCAGCTCGTCCTCGACTTCAATCGAATACTTGAGCCGTTCTCCCCAGCGAACACTTTGAATTTGCAGGTAGCAGTCCACATGCGTCAGCTCATCCCGGATCGGGATGACCGTTTCCCCGTTGGAGAGGCCGATGCGGAACATTTTCCCCATGAGCGATACAATTTTGCTGATCTTCTCTTGTCCCGAGTCGATAGCAATCCAATTCAACTGATCCAGCGTGTTATATAAAAAGTGAGGATTAATCATCGCCTGCAGCGCCAAAATCTCCGCCTCCCGCTGACGCTTATGCTGCGCTTGAAGCGATTGCAGCAGCTCGTCGATGCGTTCCATCTGGCGGCGGTAGCCGTTGAACAGGCTGCCGAATTCGTTCTTATAGTCGACCGGCAGGTCTACCGTAGCGCCCTTGGCCGGTACCCGCCCCATCATCGCGAGCAGCAGCCGGATCGGCTTTGTGAACTGCCTCGACAGAAACAACGTAAAGAACGAAGCGATGAAGATCGCCGTCAGGCCGATGGAGACGAGAATATAAGCAAGGCGGACACTGCCGTGCACAATATTTTTCCATGGCGTAATCTCGACGAGTGTCCAGTCGGAACGCACCTTGCTCCAGACGAGCAAAGACTCCTCTCCTTGACTCGCGGGCATATGAATGTAGTTGGACTTGGCATCCTTACTGCCGATCAGCTCCAGCTCGGTGCTGCTTAGCGCCGGCTTTCCGATCGCAGCGATGGTTCGCCCTCCCGCATCCAGCAGCAGCCGGTTCTTCTCTTTACCGTCCGTCTCCCCCCGCACCAGGCTTTCAATCGCCGAGGCCTTCACGTTGAGCATAAGCAGCCCGTAGTATTTGTCGGAATTGTTGTACAGCTTGCGGGCAAAGGTGACGAACTGCTGCGGCCCCGAATAGGTGGGCAGCGTCCGTTCCCCGATCCAGGTGAAGTCATTTTTCTGAATCTCGGGATACCACGGCTCGTCCCGCACATGCTGCATATCGAGAATTTGCACAGGTGCCTGGGCATCGGTAAGCGAAGGATTATCGATGTATAAATAAATGGACTGCACCATCGTGGTGCTATAGGTGATGCTGGAGAGCATCCTCAGCATGTCGTCCTTGCGGCGAAACCGTTCGAAGGAATCCTTTTCAAACGGGTCATAACCGATCGTGTTCATATTCCGCGATGCCGCGAGCGACATTTGCTCGATCGATTTGAGCTGGATATCGAGCTGCTTGTTCAGCTCGTTGAGCAAATCCTGCTGGTAGTACGACGTCGTATCCGCCAGCTCCCGGGACGTAATGCTGTAGCTGATCCACGTAAAAACGAGCAATAGGACCGAAATAAAGGCAGCAAAGCTGCTAAAAAACAAGCGGTCGATCCGCACGCGTTTGAATAAATTCATCCGGACTCTCCTTCCATGGCCATGCATCCAAGACGGTAGGCCCGATACAGACGGCTGCTTGGAATAAGGCAAAAAAGCTGCACAATATCGCAGCTTTTCATAAGTAGCGTCTATGATTTTACCCCTTCACTGCACCGGAGGCAATGCCATCCACAAAATGCCGCTGAGCCATGAAGAAAATGATGAGCGAAGGAATGACCGATACGAGTGACATCGCGAGCAGCTGGCCCCAAGGCAGGGCCGACTGGCTGTCGACGAACAGCTTGAGGGCAAGCCCCACCGTATATTTATCGACCGAGTTGATGTACAGCAGGTGGCCGAAGAAGTCATCCCAGTTCCAGAGGAAGCAGTAGATCGCAACCGTCACGAGCGCCGGCTTCGTCAAAGGCATAATGATCCGCCAGTAGATGCCGAACCAGCTGCAGCCGTCCATTTTGGCCGACTCGTCCAGGTCCTTCGGAATCGCCCGGATAAACTGAATGAGCAGGAAAATAAAGAACGGTCCGCCGATGCCGCCCGCGAGTGCGTGCGGTACATAGAACGGCAGGTACGTGTTAATCCAGCCGAAGGCATTGAACATAATGTATTGAGGAACCATCGTCACCTGACTCGGCAGCATCAAGGTCACCATCAGAATAGAGAACCAGAAGTTTTTGAGCGGAAAATCCAAACGGGCGAAGCCGAAGGCCACAATACTGCAGGAAAGCACGGACGTGATCAGAACGCCCAGAATCAGCTCGAACGTGTTGATATAGAAATGGGTGAACGTATATTTCGGCAGCGCAACCCAGCCATCCGTGAAATTGCTCCACAGCCATTCGGTCGGGAACAGATTGGGCGAGCTCATCTCGTCATTGGACTTGAATGCGGCCCCCACCCACCACAGAATCGGATACACCATGATGATACTGAATACGGCTAAGAAGATATGAGAACCGATGGTTCGGCGTTGGATTGAACTCATTTCTTGCGTCCTCCTTCTGTCTCGTAGAATACCCAGTAGCGGGACGATGCGAAGATCAGGGCTGTCGCAATCGCAATAATGACCAGGAGAATCCAGGCCAGCGCGGACGCGTAACCCATGTCATAGCGGGCGAAGGCTCTGTCGTACAAATACAGCGCATACATATAGGTCGAGTTGACCGGACCGCCCTTCGTAATGATGAACGCCTGCGTGAACATCTGGAACGAACCGATCGTTTGCAGCACGAGATTGAACAGCAGCACCGGAGAGAGCATCGGCAGCGTGATGTTGAAAAATTGTCTGAGCTTCGACGCACCGTCCACCGAGGATGCTTCATACAGCTCCGACGGAATTTGCTTCAGCCCTGCAAGGAAGATAACCATCGAGGAGCCGAACTGCCAGGCCACCAATATAATCAATGTGCCGAGTGCGGTACCCGGACTGCTGATCCAGCTGATCCCTTTGACGCCGAATACGCTGAGAAACTTGTTGATAAAGCCGTCGATTCCAAAAATATTTTTCCACAAAACCGCAACCGCAATACTGCTGCCGATCAGCGACGGCAAATAAATAAACGTACGGTACACGGAGATGCCTTTAATCTTCTTGTTGAGCAGCATCGCGACCAGCAGGGCGCTTAACAGCTTTAACGGGACAGACAGAACGACAAACATCAGGGTAACATAGAGCGATTGCCGGAACGTTTCATCGTCGCTGAAAATCCGTTCATAGTTTCTCATGCCGACCCATTCGGGGGCATCGAGCAGGGTAAACTTGGTAAATGAATAATAGATGGACCGGATCATCGGCCATAACGTTAACAGCAAGAAGCCAAGCAGCCATGGGGAGATGAATAAATATCCGGCCCAAGGCGATTCCCAGCGGCCTTTCAATATGAAGGCGGAGGCCCGCTTTTGAGCCTTTTGGGAAATGGTCGTAGATTGTGTACGCATATCGGGCTCACCCTTTTCTTCAGAAAGTAACTTTGTACCTTCAGTATAAAAGAGCCCTCCGGCTGCGAAAATGAGAGGATTGAACACAACTTCACCAAAATCGAACACAATCCCCAACCCAGACGACAGTTGTTCTTAAAACCTCCTATAATTCTTTGAAGGATTCGACACGACCGTGAATCGAATTCATAAGTATACCGCAAAAGCCGCACGAGAACCGGGCTATTGTTATCTGTACAATCCAATAAAAGGAGCTGTTTGTATGGAAACGTTTTGGCAAATCAGGGAGTTTTCGAAGGTCATCGGCAAGCATCACAATACGGTGGACGGCTGGTTCAAGCAGATGGAGGAGCGCCGGCTTCATTATATCAACCGCGCAGGGCATGAGAAGGTATACGATGAGCTGGACCTGCAAATCGCACGATACATCTATGAATGGAGGGAAAAAGGGTGGTCGCTGGAGGGCATCTTCGGCCAGCTGGCGGAGCATTGCGAGCTTCGTCCGTTTCCGAAGGACTACGACCTCGCCGCACAGCTGCAAGCCCCTTCCATCGACGTGATCAAAAACCAGCTGGTCCAGGAAATGCGGACCGCCTTCGAGGAGGTTGCAGCCGCCCAACTGAAGGAGCTCGAGCGGATGTACGAGCAGTGGACTGTGCCCGAGCTTCCCCTTCATCCGCTTCCGCTGTACCCGTCCCGGCTGGAGCTGCGCAAGCAGCGGCTGGCCGATGTCATCACACGCAAACGGATTGAGATCCAACTGGAGCAAACGGCGCTTCACCTTTGGTCCACCAAGCCGGCCTCCGAGCGGCTGCGGAGGGTCGGCCTATTCCGCAAGGAGGAAAACCGGGAGATGCGGGAGCTGTTCGTGAAAAGCTACGTGAACAAATATTTTGCCGACCGGGTCCGCGACGAGCTCGATTGGATGGAGCTGCATTGGCCGGAGGAAAGCGCGGAGCAGCAGGAAATCCATTAATAATTAATAAGCCGGTATCTAAGAGCAATTTACGTTACGAAGGACCCCCTTCCTGATTGAAGTGGGGTGATTTCCCGGCTTCGGGCTGCCCGAAGCCCTTTTCCGGTACGACGGCCTTCAGAGCTTTCGGATGAAACAACCCCTTCTTGACGATCGCGTCCGCCAGCTCCGCATCCTTCATTTGGATATCCATGTCCGGGATACGCACGATAAACAAGCGTTTCAAGCGGTCATACGTTACCTCGCCTACCGGCTCCAGCTCGTAGAGCGGCATTTGGCTTGAAGGCACCTTCTTCAGCTCATGCAGCAGGACGAACACCTCGCCCCAGAAGGGCAGGTCCTCGTCCGCTCGGCACGCTGTGATGGTCTGTCTCAGTTGTACCACAAGCTGCTCCTTCGTCGTCATATACGGGAACCGCCTTCCGCTTTAGACGGAAGCAGCTGGAACGCTTCGGCCAGAAGCCGGTACGACTTCAGCTTCGCTTCCATGCTGTGGGTAATGGTGACGATCATCATTTCGTCCGCCTCATACTGCTCGGCGAGCTGCTGAAGCCGCTCCTTGACCTGCTCCGGCGTGCCGACGATCATCCGCCTGCGGTTATCCTCGATCCGGCTCCGGTCGTACTCGGAGTAAGGATAATTACGCGCCATCGCCACCGTCGCCACTCCGGCGGTCTGCCGGTTCTTCTCCCGCAGCAGCAGCGTCAGATCCAGGCTCGACGCCATCTCATCCGCCTCTTCCTCGGTCTCTCCGCAGAAGGCATGGATCGCGACGAGCGACCGGGGCTTGCCGCCAACTACGGACGGCTGGAAGCTGCGGCGGTAGGCGCGCATCTCCTCGGCACCGCCATAGCCGTTGATGAAGTGGGCGAAGGCGAAGCCCGCCCCCCGTTCAGCGGCCAGCTTGGCGCTTTCGCCGCTGGAGCCGAGCAGCCACAGCTCGGGCACCGTGTCGATCAGCGGCATCGCCCGCAGATCGGCCAGCGGATGCGTATCCGGCAGCGAATCGTGGAGATAAGCGATGAGATCGTCCATCTGCTCCGGGTACCGGTCGATGCCCCTTGCCTTGCCCTCCTGCAGCGCCTGCGTTGCCAGCGGCATGCCGCCCGGCGCGCGGCCGAGGCCAAGGTCGATGCGCCCGGGGTACAGCGCCTCGAGCAGGCGGAAATTTTCCGCCACCTTGTAGGCGCTGTAGTGAGGCAGCATCACGCCGCCGGATCCGATGCGCAGCCTCGTCGTCCGTGCCGCCAGATGGCTGATAAGCACCTCAGGGCTAGAGCCGGCCAAGCTTGCCGTAAAGTGATGCTCCGACACCCAAAACCGGTGATATCCCAGCTTCTCCGTCTCCTCCGCCAGCCGTCCCGTGTTCGCCAGCGCTTCTACCGCATTGCTGCCTACCGCTACAGGCGATTGGTCCAATACACTTAATCGCATCCTCTTTGCCGCCTCCCCGCTTCGTCTTGTCCCATTGAATAGATGAGTATGTTTTATCCTAGTATACAATAATTTTCGATGCGAAACTTGCCGCTGTGCAAGGAATCACGCTCTTCTGCAAGTACCGTCTGCCTTGCTTCCCGTTGTATTTTTCCATAAAATTGGAGAGGCTATGCCTGCCCGAAACGAGGATGACCGGCTTTGCCGTCTTTTAGGATGGCATGCGTTTGTGAAAATCGGCGCAGAATGAGAAACTTAACCGCTGATCTGCCTTACGAAATCGCCGACACCCGTTGAGCTCGCATTTTGTCTTACAACCTATTGTCCTAACGGAGGAACCAACATGAACATCATACGACCGGCCACACCCGAAGACGCTGCGGCGACCGTCCCTTTGATTCTGGATGCCATTCAAGATATCGGCTATCAATTAACGGGAGCGGCGACCCATGAAGAAGCGGTGGAGCGGCTCACTTATTTTTTCACCCGGGAAGGAAACCGGCTAAGCTACGAGCATGTCCTTGTCAAAGTGCTGGACCGGCAAATCGCAGGCATGATTCTTTGCTATCACGGACAGCACGCCAAGGCGATCGACCAGCCGCTGCTGGACCGCCTGCACGAGCTCTTGCCGGACAGAGAGGCCGTGCTGGATCAGGAAGCCGATGAGGACGAATATTACATCGACGCCTTGGCGGTATCCCCGCAGTGGAAAGGCCGCGGCATCGGCACCGAGCTGATCTCTGCCGCGGAGCAGGCCGCCCGGCAGCAGTGCTATTGCAAAATTGCACTGAACGTAGAGCAATCCAATACCCGGGCGCAGGCGCTGTACCAAAGGCTCGGGTACGAGACTGACAAGCATCGAACCATTCATGGAAAGCGGTATGACCATATGGTCAAAATGCTGTGAGCTACGCTCGCGGCTCACGGCTCGCGGCAGCTCTCTAAAGCTTCCCCGTCTCCAGACACCGGAAACTGCAACAAAATCCCGCTCCCTTGCGTCATTGGATATATCACCCAATGCGGGGAGTGGTTTTTGTTATGCATAAAATCAGCTGGAAGCCTTTTGTCAGCCGACGGTAATGTAACTATTTTGTAAATCTCTTCAGCAGCCGATACGATATGATAAACATGTAAACAACGATTACAGGAGGGAAATTCTGATGAAACGCACTTATCCATTACTTACCTTAGGCCTGGCCGGCTGCATGCTTGTGGGGGGAACCCCGGTATCCTGGGCAGCGGAAGCTCCTGTTCAGGCGGTTCCGATCTCGGCGGCCATCGCTCCGCAAGCCCCTCTCTCCACGATTGCTATTACATCCAAAGACGTAACCAAAGAGAATGCTCTGCTAATAGCAAAATTGAGCATCCCTGTCTTGTCCGGGATGAAGGATACCCGTTATCAGGCGGAAGTGAACGACATCATTGAGCGGCACGCGATGGAGGAGCTGGCTGCACTGGAGCAGCAGGCGCAGCAGGATGCGGATGAAGCGAAGCAGAGCGGCGGCTACGAGTTCCGCCCTTATGGGTTCGACGTCCGGTACGAAGTCAAAGCAGCGGGCAGACCGGAGGAGGCCAACCGTGTCTCCTTGAAGGTGATGACGTATACTTACACAGGCGGTGCCAACGGAATGTCTCGCGTAGATGCCTATAACTTCACGAATGAGGCGGAAGCGAAGCCGTTGACGCTGCGGGACCTGTTCGGGGACAGCTATAAGCAGACAATTGACGGCATCATTGGACAGGCGATTCAAGCGAAGCCGGAGGACTACTTCAAGGATGCGTTCCAAGGTATTTCCGATGCTCAAACGTTCTATGTAGAGAACGGCGAGGCGGTCATCGTCTTCGGCAAATACGAAATTGCCCCGGGCGCCGCCGGCAATCCGGAATTTCGCATTCCGCTGGCCGGCGGCTCTTCCGCAGCTGCGCCGGCAGGCGGCTTGGCTGTGAACGGGAAGCCGCTGCCCTCCGGCGAGGCACAAGCTTACGTGAACGACGCCGGGGTAACCATGCTTCCTCTGCGTGCCGTGACGGAGGCGCTGGGCTACAAGCTGACCTGGAACGCGGAGAAGCGCCAGGCGGAGCTCAGTAAAGGCGCTCAATGGACAGCGGTGCAGGAGGGCAAGGACAGCTATACGATCAACAAAATGGCCCCTGTTCAGCTGGGAACCGCGCCGATCCTTCACACCGAGAAGCTGTATGTGCCTCTTGCCTTCTTCTCGGATATCTTGAAGCTGGACGTGACGAAGGCAAACGGCGGCGGGATTCATATCCAAGCGCCTAAATAACCCGTCGTTCAGAAGGTTGTGAAAGTTATAGCTTCTTAGTGAAGCATATGTCTCTCTTACCCCATCCTTGCCGCCTGATTCTGGCTCCGGGAATCCGCAGAAAGGTACAGCAGACGAGCGAAGATGGGGCTCCAGCTTTTCTCCCAACATCCTATTGACTCCCTTTTGGAAGTCCTTTACACTTATATTTAGTCGACTAACTAATTTTTTGGAGGAACGAATGGAACGTCAGGATATTTACGAATCGGAGTCACTTACCTTCATCCTATCGCGAATGATGAAGCTTCGCCGCAGCAATGTTCACCTGCTTCTGCGCGACCAAGAGGTGTATCCGGGTCAGCCCCCGCTCCTCTTCCATTTGTCCCGCCACGAGGGGCACAGCCAGAAGGAAATTGCCCAGCATTTGCAGCTTACCCCCGCCACTGTCACAGTGATGCTGAAGCGGATGGAGAAAACGGGCCATGTGGAACGCCGTCCCGACCCTCAGGACCAGCGCATCTCCCGCGCCTATTTGACCGACAAAGGCAGGGAAGCCCTGAGTGAAGTGAAGGAAGCGATGAACTTCCTGGAAATTCAGTGCTTTCAGCATATATCCGAGGAGGAGAAACGGATGATGCGCCGCCTGCTGCTGCAAATGTACGACAACATGAAGAGCTTCGAGCAAAGCCTCCTGACTGAGAAGGATCAACCTAACCGTAAATGAGGTGGTACACTGCATGTGGAAATTACGCGGCTATTTGAAGCCGTACTGGAAGGCATCGTTATTGGCCCCGCTTTTTATGCTGCTCGAGGTCTACATGGACCTGCTGCAGCCCAAGCTGATGGCCAGCATTATCAATGAGGGCGTCCTTCGCGGCGACCTCCCGCATATTCAACAAACCGGCCTGGCCATGATCGGCATCGCCCTGATCGGGCTGCTCGGAGGCATCGGCTGCACGATTTACTCGAGCATCGCCTCCCAATGCTTCGGCGCGGATCTGCGGAAAGATTTGTTCCAGAAGGTGCAATCGTTTTCTTTCCGCAATCTGGACCGCATCCCGGCCGGTTCGTTAATTACGAGACTGACGAACGATATCGTTCAGCTGCAAAATATGGTGCAGATGACGCTGCGCATTCTCATCCGCTCCCCGTTTTTGGCTCTTGGCAGTCTGATTATGGCCGTGACGATCAGCCCCCGCCTCGCGCTGGTGCTGGCCATCGTGCTGCCGATTCTTTTTCTCGTGCTGTACGTGCTGATCCGCTTCGCGTTCCCGCTGTTCTCCATGGTGCAGAACAAGCTGGATCAAGTGAATACGGTGCTGCAGGAAAATTTGACCGGGATCCGCGTCGTCAAGGCGTTCGTGCGCTCCCGTTTTGAGAACAAGCGGTTTCAAGCCGCCAATCAGGATTATATGGACATCGCGCTGAGAGCCTCGCGCGTCGTCTCGATTAATATGCCGGTCATGATGCTGATTCTGAATCTGAGTATCGTTGCGGTGCTCTGGTTCGGCGGCCACCATGTCTGGGAAGGCTCCATGCCCGTCGGGGACCTGGTCGCTTTCATCAACTATGTGACGCAGGTGCTGATGTCATTTTCGATGGTCGGCATGATTCTGATGAATGTGTCGCGAGCCAAAGTATCCGCAGACCGGGTGAATGAAGTGCTCCGCACCGAGTCGGAAATTACGGATCGCCCTCAAGCCTCCGACGCAGCTATTCGGCAGGGGCGCGTCACGTTCGACCGCGTTTCCTTCGCGTATCCGAACCAGCAGGAATTGGCGCTGCGCGATATCAGCTTCACCGCAGAGCCCGGGAGAACCGTCGCCATTCTGGGCGCCACCGGCTCGGGCAAATCGTCGCTCGTCCATCTGATCCCGCGGCTGTACGATACGACCGGGGGCCAGGTGCTCATCGACGGCACCGATGTGCGGGACATTCAGCTGCAGCACCTGAGAACGCACGTCGGAATGGTGCTGCAGGAGTCCTTCCTGTTCACGGGCACCATCCGTGACAATATCCGCTTCGGCCGTCCGGATGCGACGGACGCGGAGGTCAAGGCCGCAGCCCAAGCGGCGCAGGCGCATGAGTTCATCGCCCGGATGCCGGGCGGCTACGATACGCTGCTTGGCCAGCGGGGCGTGAACCTGTCCGGCGGGCAAAAGCAGCGCATCTCCATCGCCAGGGCGCTGCTCGTCCGGCCCGCCATCCTGATCCTCGACGACAGCACGAGCGCCGTCGATCTCGGTACCGAATCGCGCATTCAGAGAGCGCTGCGGGAGCTGATGCGCACCAGCACGTGCTTTCTGATCGCGCAGCGGATATCGTCCGTGCTCGATGCGGACAAAATCCTGGTGCTCGACGAAGGGCGCATCGTCGCCGAGGGCACGCACGCCGAGCTGTACCGCAGCTCCGCTGTGTATCAGGACATTTACCGTTCCCAGCTCGGAAAGGAGGAGCTTGCACATGGCTGAACAACCAACCCGACCGGCTGAGGCCGGAGGCGCAAGACCTGCCGGTATGCCGCCCATCGGCGGCATGGGGATGCACATGGGCATGGGCGGAGGCTCCGGCGGACCGGGAGCCCGAGGCATGGCGCCCAAGGTACGGCCGAAGCATACGTCCCTTACGTTGAAGCGCATCTGGGGCTATCTCGGCCGGCAGCGGGCCAGTCTGGTCTACGTCCTGATGCTGACCGCGATCAGCTCCGGCCTGTCCCTGATCGGTCCTTACTTGATCGGCACCGCCATCGATAAATATATTATTCCGAAGGATTATAACGGTCTCGTATGGCTGTCGCTCAGCCTGATCGCCGTCTACCTGCTCAGTGCGGCTATGACCTGGTACCAATCGTACGTCATGATCGGGGTTTCCCAGCGTACGGTCCGCGAGCTGCGGCAGGATGTCTTCGCCAGGCTGCAGCTGCTGCCTCTCCCCTATTTCGACGCGAGGACGCACGGCGAGCTGATGAGCCGGACGACCAACGACATCGAGAATGTGTCGAATACGCTGAATCAGAGCGTCACTCAGCTCTTGTCCAGCGTTTTGACCGTAATGGGCGCTTTCGTCCTGATGCTGATGCTGGACGTATGGATGACGATTGTCAGCCTCGTGACCATCCCTCTTGTCATGCTCGTGACCGGACAGATCGCGAAGCGGACGCGCAAGTATTTCACCGCCCAGCAGCAGCAGCTCGGCGAGCTGAACGGATTTATTCAGGAAACCGTGTCCGGGCAAAAGGTCGTCAAGGTGTTCCGCAGGGAGGACAAAGCTGCCGAGCAATTCAGCGTTATTAATCAAAAGCTGAACGCCGTCGGCATTCAAGCACAAATCTTCTCCGGGACCGTCGGGCCGGTGATGAACGTCATCAATAACGTGAACTTTGCGCTGATTGCGGCCATCGGCGGTTGGCTTGCCTTCAAAGGTATGACGAGCATCGGCATCATCGTCAGCTTCCTGAATTATTCGAAGCAGTTCGGCCGCCCCATCAATGAACTGGCGAACCAGTTCAACGTCATCCAATCGGCGGTAGCCGGCGCTGAGCGCGTGTTCGAGATTCTCGATACGGCCTCTGAATACGAGCAGGACGCCGGTCTGAAGCCCTTGCACCACGTACAGGGCGAGGTTGTCTTCCGTGACGTTACCTTCAGCTACAAGGAAGGAGTTCCCGTGCTGAAGCACGTGAACCTGACCGCGAAGCCGGGCGATACGATTGCGCTCGTCGGGCCGACGGGGGCCGGCAAGACGACGATCGTCAACCTGCTCACCCGCTTCTATGAAATCGAGAGCGGAGAGATTACAATCGATGGCGAGAACGTTCGCCAGCTGGATAAAAACAGCCTGCGCAGCCAGCTCGGCATCGTGCTGCAGGATGCGTATCTGTTCTCGGACACAATCCGCGAGAACATCCGGTACGGCCGCCTCGATGCCACGGACGCGGAGGTCGAGGCCGCTGCGAAGCTGGCCAATGCGGATGCGTTCATCCGCAAGCTGCCCGGCGGCTACGGAACGCAGCTGTCCGCTGAAGGCAGCAACCTGAGCCAGGGGCAGCGGCAGCTTCTCACCATCGCCCGGGCGATTCTGGCTGACCCGGCGATTCTAATTCTCGACGAAGCGACGAGCAGCGTCGATACGCGCACGGAGATGCACATTCAGGAAGCGATGCATGTGCTGATGAAGGGGCGCACCAGCTTCGTTATCGCGCACAGGCTCAGCACGATCCGCGAAGCCGATCAAATCCTCGTCATTGACGGCGGGGAAATTATCGAACGCGGTACTCATGAGCAGCTGCTCGCGCAGCAGGGGTTCTACTACGGCTTGTATACAAGCCAGTTCAAAAGGGTGGGTTAGCGCTGCGAAAGTCCGATGGCTATGCCCATCGTTATCGTGCTATTCGCGAAGAACGGCTCCCCTCTAGCCTGTGTGCCCCTTTTTCCAGCATTGAGTTCTATGTACATGAAGTGATACTATATACCCATAGACGTATCTATGAAAGGGGTCGGATCGGTATGGAGTACGATGATAATGTGAAAAAGCGGCTGCGCCGCATTGAAGGACAAATTCGCGGTGTCTTGAATATGATGGAGGAACAGCAGCACTGCAAGGACGTCGTGAGTCAGCTGTCCGCCGTGCGAAGCGCCGCAGATAAGGCGATTGCTTATCTGGTAGCCGTAAACCTGGAGAAATGTATCATCGAGGAACGGGAAGCCGGGCGGGATTCCAGCAAAGTGGTTCAAGAAGCGATTGACCTGCTGGTTCGGAGCAAATAACAGGCTCCCCCGTCATCCTTTTCAGGTCATCGACGGGGAGCTTATCGTGATCGGCGGCTACGGGGCCGGACCGTGAAATAGCAATGTTTCCATTGCAGGTTCTCGTTTAAACCGGGGTCTCAAGTGATTTCTTCCAGTTTGTTATCAAAAATAAGAAAAGTCCTTCGTGCCTGCTTCTGGCCCGGAGGACTTTCCTTTTTAATGCTGCTCCCCGCAAGAAGCTTTGTTGGCGAGCCATCCCTCGCCTAGCGCTGCCCGCTCACCCTGGCTAACAGCTATGCAGCCTGAGTCCATCTCAGCAGGTGGCTCCGGGCTCCCGAACCGTACCGGGAGCTGCCTTCTGCGCTCACGCTCCGGCCTTACCGCCAGCCTGCCGCCTATCCCTGCAAGCCGAAGCCTCTGCTTTGCAGATTGCGCAAGCTGATAGCCAAGCTCTCGAACGGATCACGCTCATACGTCTGATCCTGCTCTACCGCTGCCCACTCGACACCGATGTCTTCGCACGCCTCAAGAATACGGGTGAAATTCATATTGCCCTCCCCAACCTCGGCGAACCGGGGCTCACGCGGTCCGGTAACAATCATGTCCTTCAAGTGGACGACTTTCATCCGTCCTTCCACTTTGCGGATCCATTCGGCCGGATCGGCGCCGCCTGCCTGCACCCAGTACACGTCCAGCTCGAAATCGACGGTGGACGGGTCCGTTTCCTCGAGTAAAATATCCATTCCCGTCTTCCCGTCAAATTTAACGAATTCAAAATCATGATTATGATAAATAAACGTCAAGCCCGCTTCCTTCAGCTTTCGTCCGATATCCGTTGCCAGCTTCGCAAAGGAGCTGTACCCTTCGCGGCTTGCACGGTACTCCTGCGGCAGTCCTCCGAGCCCGACATACTTGCAGCCCCAGAGCTGATGCTTCGCAATCACCTCATCCAGCTTGTCCGTCAGATCGGAGAATGGAATATGCGTCGCACAGATCGTTAGCTGCTCCTGATCCGCCAAATCCTTCAGCGCCTGGTTATCGATAGGACCGACACCAGATACTTGAACGGCGTTGTAGCCGATTTGTTTCACCTTTTTTAGAGTCGCTGCAATGTCTTCCGGTGTTTTCAAATGCTCTCTTAACGTGTACAGCTGTGCTGCGATTTGCATTTTCATCTCTCCATTCGACCATGATTGATAGCGTCTTTGTAAGGGCTTCCACTCTATCATCTTACTTCTTGGAAGTTTTTTCAACGCTTTTATACAAACGCTTCAAGTCAAAGCGAGGAGCACGCGCCCCGAATGCGGCGCCATGTCTGCGACCGTCAGCGTTCCGCTGTAAAAGCCCAGACTCTCGCCGGTCCAAAAATCTTCAAGCCGCACCGGCTTAGGGAGGGCTACCTCGAGCGTGGAGGGCTCGTCGCTCCAGTTGAACAGGCAGAGCAGCTCGCGGTCCGGCTCCTGCACGCGACCGATGCGGAAGCTGCTGTCGTCGAACCTCGCGGCGATATTGCGCGTGGTCAACGCCTTGCGGAGGACGGCCAGTCCCGCGGCCGACAGTTCGCACACATCGTCACCGGACAGCACCATGCCCCCGGAGGCGATGATGTACGCCGCATGGAACCCGAATTCATCGGGTGTAATGGATGAGGGCCCTCGGCGGACGGTACCATCCGGATCGACGAGCTTTATGTCCCGATTTTCCAGCACGAGGCAATCGGGATCGTTTACCCACAATCGCTGATGCTGCCAATTGCGGGAGAAGCCTTCGGCAGCCAGCTTCTTGAAGATGGGCCATTTGCGGCTGATATCGCCGGTCACCCGCATCCCGTGCACCGTACCGAGGGACGGCCACATCGGAGCATTGCAGCCGAGCAGGAAGCTGTCCGCCCCCGCGCCCTCGAGGACTGCCTCCATCCCCATCCGGTACGCCTCGACCTTCGTCGCGGAACGCAAATGACGCCGCCCGCCCGGAAGCGCCCCCCACATATTCGCGTCCAGCTTGAAGTAGTGGCAGCCCCACCCCTCGCGCATCGTCCGGAATACCATGCGGAGGTACGCCCTCGCCTCCGGGTGAGTGCCGTCGAGCATGTACCACGGCCCGTGCCGCCAGCCGCCGAAGGAGATCCGGTTCGACGCCAACGGCTGCCCCTCCTCATCCTGAATAAACCAGTCCGGATGGGTTTGGAACAGCTCCGATTCCCGTTGGGCTATGAACGGTGCTACCCAGATAGCCGGCTCGAAGCCTGCCGCCTTGATTTCCTTGCACAGCCGTTCCATGTCGCTAAAGGAGGCTCCCGGCGTCAGCCAGTCGCCCATATGCGCCTGATACCCGTCATCGATCTGGATATAACGCAGCTGCGGCACCTGAGTACCGATCGCCCCGAGGTTATCGAAAATATGCTGCTCCGTCACAGCCGGGCCGAAGCAGTACCACGAGCACCAGCCGCTTGGGACTCCGCGGGGGGAAGCAAGAAGAGGATGGTTGCTCTGAATGAATTCCGCAAACTGCTGCAGCAGCGCTTCCCTGTCGCTCCCCTCAAGCACGGCCAGTTCCTCCAGCTCCCAGCTCTCCCCAGGTGCAAGCGTCAGCCCCTCTCCATCGAGCACCAGCTCGAATCGCCTGTCGGCCAGCCGGACCTCTCCCGTAAACCTTCGGCAGGAGGTGAAGCCGATCAGCACATGCCGGTCAGACTGCGGTGACAGCAGGGCGAAGTTATATACGGCACAGAAGCCATCCGTCTCCGGCAGCTTGTAATGCTTGTGGTCGTCGTAGGCACCGATCAGCAGCGGCTCGGCCATCGTGCCGTTGTATTGGGACAGCATGCTGTAGCCTTCGCCATAGAACGGGGTGTCCCCGTCGAAAGGCCAGGTGCCCTGCAGCAGCACAATGTCCTGAACGGAAACAGGCAGCGCCCCTTCGTTATGGAGGCGAAAGGAGGCGGTGTTTCCCCGCCAGCGGGGTATTACACGCAGCCCGGCAAGCTCTGTGCCATCCGTCCCTCGAACAGCCGAAAACGCCGAGCCTATCCAATCAGTCTTGGTAAATGTCGGTTTCACGATTCTATCCCTCCAGATTCCGATTTGTCCGCAAGTCAACTGTATAAACAATCGCCAGCAGCCAATGCAAACGGTTCCCTCTTCTTCAAATTCATGATTTTATTATATCAACGCTGCCTTCCTCTGGATTTATCTCTTTGTCTACGATTTGCACGATTGGAGGATCATTTTTATCCAGCTTCCGATTGCCATCGCGACATCCGCATGATAGTCTACATTCAAAAGAACGATGTCCGACAGGACATCCCCTGAACCGGAGGTCATCTTCCCCTATGTCCTATACGCAGCAAATCTCTTTATCGGAGCTGCGCTCCCGTGTCGTCGGCGCTTCCTTTTATCCGTTCAAGCCGGGACAGAACGTCCCGCCGCGTTTCCCTTACGTGTATGCTTTTACCTGGATTACGGCAGGGCGGGGAACCGTCTTGATCGACGGGGAGGCGTATGCCGCGGAGCCTTACGATCTTTTTATCATCGAGCCGGGGCGTATCCACGCCTTTCATGCCGACCCGCAGGAGCCTATGGTTCATGCGTCGGTCTATGTGGATCTGCTGTCCCCCTCCACACCAAAGCAGAAGGGAGACAAGCATTTGAACACCCATGATCTGAAGGGCATCGATCCGGCTCTCCGTGCGGTTAAAGTATCGTTTGCCGAAGCCATCACTCTGCCTGTACACAGCCGGCCTCCCCGCCATGCCGAATGGATGGACTCGCTGCTGTCGGTGATCCGACTGTTCCCCGAGCCGTTTATCGGCACGGATATATTGCTTCGGGCACGGTTCGAGGCTTTTCTGATCCCCTACATGCAATACACCATGAAGCCTACCCCCAGCTTCTACGATCCGCGTATCGCAAAGCTGATGCAGTGGCTGGAGGCGGGGGACGGAGCCCCCTTCACGGTCACGGATTGGGCGGGGCGCCTTGGGATCAGCACCGCTTATTTATACGAGCTGTTTCGCAAGCAAACGGGAACCAGCCCTCATGCGTATGAGCTGAAGGTGAAGCTGGACCGCGCCAAAACATGGCTAAGGGAAACGGACCTGCCGGTTACCGAAATAGCCCATCAGCTCGGGTTCTCCTCTATTCATTATTTTACTAGACAGTTTACGAAGCATATGCAGGAAACGGCGACGCATTACCGCAGCCGGTTTCGCCGGTAGAAACCCCGTCTCCATCCGTATAACGACCGTATCGTTGTCACATACTATGCGCATCCATTCCAATGATTGGGAGCCCTTCCGTATGTTAACGGTCTACTTTTTAATCTCCTTGTTCGTTTGTATCGTTTGTCTCGCATCCCTTGGTTTGCTGAGAAAGCGCATGCAGCCGCTGCTGCTGCTCCATGGTTATTTTGCCGGAACAGCATTGATGCAGCAGTCCTTTACCGTCATTTCGCTTAATCTCCATTACGTTAGACCGGCCCTAACCTGGCAGTCCTTCTGGTCGGTCAAGCTGCCCGGACTTTTTTGTATGCCTGTCCTGCTTCTGTGGGCACTGCTTCTGCTGCTGTCCGATAAGTACCATCCCGGAGGTAAAATAGCGCTTGTTGCAGCGGTTTTATTGCTGATGACCTCTGTAGACGTGGGAATAAACAAGGCAGGCTTTATTGAAGCCCTGCACTGGAACGTTCTTTACTCCCTCATAAGATATGTCATGATATTGCTTGTCCTTTGGGGCTACTTGACGTTGCTGCGCAGCCGGATGCGTAAGGAAGGGGTGGCCGGCCTATGATCCTGTATCCTCCGGCCGCATTCGATGCGAACGAATGGTTCATTATTGCAGCCAGCGTATGTATTTGGTGCGTTTGGCTGGCGCTGCCACGGCGTTTTACAGGGTTCACCTTGGTTACGATCTGGTTATTGAACGTGTTTTTAGCGCAAACGACCGATTTCATCATCGGGAAGCCTCCCTACGATTTGTACAAAGTGAATGATTATAACGAGTATGAATGGTTTGACCTGCTGCTCTATCTTTTCACTTATCCGCCCGCCGGGTTTATGCTGCTTTACGGATACGACCGCTTTCGCTTTCGCGACGGGAAGCTGGTGCTGTACCTGCTGGCATGCGCAATCATCACAACATTGCTTGAGAAAATGTCGGTGTATTTCCGTGTGTTTACCTATAACAACTGGAGCTTGGCCTATTCCTTCCCCACCTACGTGCTTGTCTACGCATTGAATATCGCCTTGCTCCGGCTCATTTGGCGGTATCATCCCTCTCAAGGGCGCCGGCACCGAATAACAAAAAGAAGGGCTGCCTCTAAGTGAGGCTAGCCCTTAATGTACTTGGTTGAATAACGTCGGAAATGTACTTGTCATGGCGTGGTTTCTGCCCTGAGTCCGCACCGAATCCGCTTTACTGCTGCACCTTTTCCAGCAGCTCCTCCCGCTCCCAGCTGGCGAAATGATCCTCCCAGATGATGTGATACAGGTTCTCCTTCACTTCCAGAATAATGCCCCGTGCGCCGTCCCGAATAAATATGACACTGTCCCCGATCTCCAACATTCGAATCACCCCAATCTGAAGACGATTCCGTGACCACCCTTCGGATATTCCCATTTGATATTCTGGTGGGGACAGCCGATCCGGCAGCTCCCGCACTCATGGCACCCCTCATAGCCAACATGCATCCGTATTTGCTCCCATTTGTATACTTCCGCCGGGCAAAAGATCGTGCAAATTTTATCAGGACATTGATTCAGGCATACGTCTGCGCTCAAAACGGTAAGATGCGACTTCGTATCGGCATTAAAGCGAAGAAGATACTGCTTCTCCTCGATCGACTGGCCTTTGGTCTGCCCTTTCGTTTGCGCTTGCGCCTGCTCGCTCATTACTTCATCACCTTCCACACCCGGTACACGTCCCGGGCAATTTTCAGCTTATCCTTCATCGAGCCGATGTCCTGCCAAATCTTTTTCTGCTTCTGCCTTTTGGAGGTGCCGTCCACAGTAAACATTTGGCTCGCCGCCCGGTTCATCATCGGGATGTACTGATCGAAGTACTGCGGGAATTTGTCAAAATGATGCGTTGCATCCTTGTACTTTTTCAAATCCTGCCCGACGAAGCTGTCCATCAGCCGCTGCCGGTAATGATCCAGCGTCCGCTCGGAATAATCGCCTGCCTGCTTCGCCAGCACAATCGTCTCGGCGGCGAGACGCCCCGACGTCATCGCCATGTTCGAGCCCTCACGGTGAATGGCGTTCACAAGCTGCGCGGCATCCCCGGCCACCAGTACGCCCGGGCCCACGACCTTCGGCATCGAGTGGTAACCGCCCTCCGGGATGAGGTGAGCCAAATACTCCTGCTGCTCGCCGCCCTGCAGATAGGGCCGGATCATCGGGTGCTGCTTCACATATTCCAGCAGCTCGTAGGGCTTGATCTTGTGCTTGATCAAGCCGGACAGCAAGGTACCGACGCCGATACTCAGCGTATCTTTATTCGTATAGAGGAAGCCGGTGCCGAGGATGCCCTTGGTCGCATCACCGAACAGCTCGATGGTACAGCCTTGATCCGCCTCCAGGTTGAAACGGTCCTCGATCACCTTCCGGTCAACCTTAATGATTTCCATCGTAGCGAGAGCCACCTCGTCAGGCTTGAATTCCTGATGGAATCCAAGCGACTTCGCAAGCAGCGAATTGACCCCGTCGGCGAGCACGACCACATCGGCGTACAAGTCGCCATCCGGGCGGTCCGTCCGGACCCCGACGACGCGTCCGTCCTCTACGATGCATTCGAGCGCCACCGTCTCGTTGATCAACAGCGCGCCTTGATCCACGGCTTTCTGCGCGAACCATTGGTCGAACTTGGCCCGCAGCACCGTGAAATTGTTATACGGCTCTCGTGCCCATTCCATGCCCTTGTAGCCGAAGGTGAGCGCGGATTCCTTGTCGAGCATCATAAAGCGCTGCTCCACAATAGGCCGCTCCAGCGGTGCCTCCTTGTGGAAATCCGGGATGATGTCCTCCATCATCTGCCGGTACAGCACGCCGCCCATGACATTTTTGGAGCCGGGGTATTCGCCTCTCTCCAGCAGCAGCACATGAACGCCCGCCTTGGCCAGCTCGTAGGCGCAGGCAATCCCTGCGGGGCCTGCCCCGACGACGATACAATCAAATTTTTCGGACATGCTCGTCTTCCTTTCCGCCTATTGCATCAGTCTTGGTACCTGAATCCGCCGCTGGGGAAGGGTCGGTGGGCTCAGCTGATTGGGCGGCTGCCTTGGCTGCCGCTGCTGATTCCGCCGCTTCCAGCGATGGGGCCGAACTCACCGACGCACCCGTTCCCGCGGCCTCCAGTGAGGCTGCCGAATCTACCGGCGCACCCGCTCCTGCTGCCTCCAGTGAGGCTGCCGATTCCGCTGGCGTACCCGCTCCCCCCGATTCCAGCTTGTTCGCGCTGCCGTCGGAATCGGCCATAGCTACCTCCACGCCGTTGACCGTTTGCGCCGCATCGTCCGCTTCCTCCGCCGTGTCCGTCTCCCAGTCGGAGTCGGCTGCGCTGCCTGTCAAGGGCTCGGTACCCTCCCCTGCCAACGCGTCCAGCGTGGCCTGGAATTGGCCGATCAACAGCGGCACAATCTCGAACGCATCCCCGACAATGCCATAATGACAGGACTGGAATATGGCGGCGCTCGGGTCCTTATTGATGGCGATAATCAGCCCTGAATTCTGCATGCCGACAATATGCTGAATCGCTCCGGAAATCCCGATCGCAAAATACACCTTCGGCGTTACCGTCAGTCCCGTCTGCCCCACCTGGTGGTGGTGCTCGATCCAGCCCGCCTCCACCACGTCGCGGCTCGCGCCGACGGCTGCGCCCAGCACGGCCGCCAGCTGGTGTATCAGCTGAAAGCCGCCAGGGCTGCCCATGCCTTTGCCGCCGGCGACGATGACGTCGGCCTCATCGATCCGCACCTTCGCTGTCGTCGCGCGGACAATGTCCAGCACCTTCGTGCGGACGTCCTCCTCCTCCAGCGGGATCGCTTCCTCGATCAGCCGCCCCACTCTGCCAGGCACCGGAGATAGCGCTTTCATCACCTTCGGACGAACGGTAGCCATTTGCGGCCGGTATTTTTTACACAGAATCGTCGCCATAATGTTCCCGCCGAAGGCCGGACGGCTTGCCAGCAGCAGGCCGGTGTCCTCCTCAACGTCCAGAATCGTCGTATCCGCCGTCAACCCCGTAGGCAGGTCGGTGGCAACCGCGCTGGCCAGATCCTTGCCCGTCGAGGTAGCCCCGTACAAAATAATTTCCGGCTTGTATTTCTCCGTGCAGGCCAGCAGCGCTTTCATGTACGTCTCCGTGCGGTAATGCTTGAATATCGGCGCATCATACACGTACAGCACATCCGCACCGTAAGTGAACACCGTATCGGCAAGCGGTTTCACCTGGTCACCGATCAACACCCCGGCCAGCTCCGTCTTGCGTTTATCCGCAAGCTGCCGTCCTGCGCCGAGCAGCTCAAGCGACACCGGAGCCACGCGCCCGTCCTTCACCTCGATAAACACCCATATGCCACGGTAATCGTCAAAACTCATGATCGTTCACCCCTAGCCGCAAACAGCTCTTTTTTGTCCATCAGAATACCGAGCAGCTGTTCCACCTGCTGCAGCGGGTCGCCGTCCAGCATCGTGCCGCCCTGCGGCTTCTGCGGAGCCCACACGGAGGAAACGATCGTCGGCGATCCCTTCAGCCCAAGCTGCGCGCGATCCACATCCTCCAGATCGTTGACCGACCAAATATGCGGCTGGTAGCGCGCCGCCCTGATCATGTCCGGCATCGTCGAATACGGCACCTCGTTAATCTCCTTCTCTACCGATAGCAGGCAAGGCAGCGTCGACCGGATCACCTCATAGCCGTCCTCCAGCTTGCGGTGGACGACAGCGAAGCCGTCGGCACGGTTCACCTCGACTACCTTGTTGACCGATGTCAACGGAGGGATGTCCAGCCGTCTGGCAATGCCCGGGCCCACCTGGCCGGTATCCCCGTCGATTGTCATTTTGCCGCAAATAATCAAATCCACGGGCTGCATCTTTGCGATTTTGTCAATCGCCTTGGTCAGCGCATAGCTCGTTGCGAGCGTATCTGCGCCTGCAAAAGCCCGGTCCGAGATCATATAGCCTTCATCTGCGCCGATCTCGATACATTTCTTGATGGCCTTCACCGCCGGCGGCGGACCCATCGTAAGCACGGATACGGTGCCGCCGTACCTTTTTTTCAGCCGCACCGCCTCCTCGACCGCATGGGCGTCATAAGGATTTAGAATAGCCGGCGCGCTGGCCCGGTCCATCGTATTCGTCTTCGGGTTCATCTTGATGATCTTCGTATCCGGCACCTGTTTTATACAGGCCACAATATGAAGCATAGTCCAAGCACCTCCCTGATTCCGACTTCACTAGCATGACAGCTTCCTATGAATACTTTATGTATATAGATCGGAAGCGCATAAAATGCCATTTGTCTGAAATCCGTCGGACAAGGCGCACGAGAAAAAAGAGGCCGTCGCAAAGGTCATCGAAGATGACAAATGGACGCCTCTTAGGTCGGCTGAATGTAAACTCTCGCGTGCCGCTAGCAGCCGCAGAGTCATTACAGCCAGCCATGGGCTGTGAACCCCTTTCCTTCTCATGTGCGGGCAATCACAATCTCCCACTCATGAATTTCATAGCTTCTCGCCTTCAACATGACATACGGATCCTCTTCCACCATCTGCTTTACGTGATCGTACGCATCAGCCTTATAAATAACAAGTCCTCCCCAGCCGTCCGCAAAGCGCCCGTTGGCAAAGATCCTTCCTTCGCTCCGTCTTTGGTCCAAATAAGCGAGGTGCTGCTCCCGGTAAAGTCCGCTCTTTTCCTGATCCAGCATAGGTAAAAACACCGCAAAATATTTCATCCCTCATTCGCCTCCAAAAGCTTCGATTGCTGATATAGGAACATGGCCGACATATCCTTCCCCGCCAGCTCGGTCTGGCTTGCTTCGCTCAACAGACTTAAAGCCTGACGGCCCAGCGCAAGCTCTACCTGCTGTTCGTCCGCCATCTGATTGACCAGAGACAAGTCTTTATGCAGCAGCTTGATTGCAAATCCCGCCTCGAACCGGCCCTTGGCGACATACTGGACATAATGGCGTTCCAGTATCCGGCTCTGCGCAAAGCTTGCATTCAATATCGGGAACAGCGTATCCGAATCGATACCGAGCTGCTGCCCCAGAACGAGCGCCTCGCTTGCGGCCTGGGTATGAATGCCGACCATCAATTGATTGATCAGCTTGACTATCGTCCCGCTGCCGACCTCGCCGACATGGTAAATGTTTTGGCCCAGCGCTTCGAGCACCGGCTTCACCCGGGCAAAAATCTCCGGCTTCCCCCCTGCCATGATGCTTAACGTCCCCGTCTCCGCACCCACCGTGCCTCCGCTGACCGGCGCATCCAGGAACGCCATTCCCTTCCGCTCGGCGGCGGCGGCAACCTTCCTGACGACACCGGGGGACACCGTGCTAAAGTCGATCAGAACCTGCCCCTCTTTCCCATGCTGTACGATGCCGTTGTCCCCCAAATAGACCGCCTCCACGTCCTGCGGCATAGGCAAGCAGGTCATAACCACATCGGCCTCGCGGGTCAGCTCTGCGATCGAGCCTCCTGCCCTGCCGCCCGCCTCAACGAAGCGCTGCTCCGCCCCCTTGCTCCGGTTCAAGCCGTACACTTCCCTGCCTGTCTTCAATAAATTCCGTGCCATCGGCAGACCCATATGGCCCAAACCAATAAAACCGAGCTTCTCCATGGTTCCCCTTCCTCTCTATAATTTGATCACGATCGCAGCAAAATCGGCCACAGCCTCCACTTGAATGGTGGAAGTCCCGTCAGCGCTACAGAAGTTGACTTTGGATTGCTTCGTCAATTCCATCACTTCCCGTACAGGCCCCAGCCCCTTCAGAGCAACCTCGATCCCGTACACGGGTATAGGTATGCCGTATGTCACCCCATTGAAGCCCGAAAGATTGAGAAGATGGAGTATCAAGGTAGTATCATCCAACCGGTGGAAAAACAACTCGATCTGTGGCGGAGCATTCGTCTTCAAGATGCAGGGTTCCCCGGCCACATGCTCCAGAAGATCAAGCAGCACATGCTTATGGTCGGCATAGCCATGCTTGTAATACAGCTCGCCGGCGTGCCATGGAACGTACACCGCCTTCCGGTTCCCCACATCCTGAAGCCATGCGCCTTCGGCCTGCTCTGACAGCCGATGCCCGAAGGCGCGTTCGGGAGGCCCGTAGGTGGCGGGCTCGACCATCGGGAGCTGCCGAACCGTCAATGCGCCCGCCGCTGCCCGGTAATACGGACCGTCGAGGAAAATCCAGTCGCGGTCCGGGAACCGCCTGAACAGCTTCTTGTCCGCCGTGTGGAAATACACGGCTTCCTGCCTGTAATCATGCACCGACTGATAGGTGAGTCCGAACGATGCTTCCAAAAACCTGCGGCCGGCCTCATCCCCGGTAAATGCCCCGCCTGTACCAAGCAGACAGGCTCCCTGATGCTGCGCTTGCCCTAACACCCGCAGTTCCTTTTCCGAGAAGTGGGTGATGCCCGGAATCAGAACGGCTTTATACGCCGACAGCCTCTCTCCCGCTTCGGCAAGCGTGTGCTGATGAATCACATCAAACAGCAGGTGCTCCTCTTTTAGCATTTTGTATACGCCGAAGTACTCTTTCATAGCTGACTGCTGCGTGACGCCCGGCTTAATCAGTGCGATACCCGACATCGATTGGAACCGGCCGTACCACGATTCGTTCTCCCGATGGAACCTATAGATGTCAGCGACGGCAGGCAAATTCGCCCGATCGGGATAATCATCGAACACGCCAATGATGCAGAAATCGAGTCCAGATCCGCTTGCCAGGCTTTCCTTCAACCGAATCTGAATCTCATGCTCAGATACGCCCGTGAATCGGTGAACCAGATCGATCGCATTAATGCTGCAGTTGCTGACGCACTTGTCATCCCACGAGTCCTCTACGGACTGCACATTTTCCGAAGCGGAGTACAGCCAGACCGGATGCGGGCGATGAATATCGGTGTTCGATTCCTTGCGGACAATATCCACCTTGTTCTCGTTGTAGGTCGAGATCGCTATATCGTCTCTTCTACTCTTCACCAACGCGTGAATGCGGTCGAGCATCTCTTTCGTCGTTGTCTCCTGAAACTGCTTATACTGCCGGTACACCGGATCATCGGGGCTTTCCGAATCCGGCAGCGCAAGACCGCTATACTCGCGAAAGCGGACCCTGCAGCTGTCGCAAAAGCAGATACCGTAGTGCCTGCCGCTGTAATCGCGTGTCTGGTACCCGAACATGTTGAAGAAAATGCCGTCTACCTCATAGGTGGAGATGACTTCATCAACAATATGGAGTGCATATTCCCTTTGATAGGCTCCGTTAATGCACGTATGCACGATGCCGTGATAGTTCACTTCCCTGCCCTCCCGGGTCCGGTAAAACCATTCCGGACGCCGGTGAAACACGTCCTCGTGCGCTTTGCTGAAATCGAACCGGGCCATGAGCTTGATCCCATTGGCGTGCGCCTTCTCCACCGCTTCCGCGAGCAAATCCTTCTGCTGACCGGCCGCGCGGTAATGGTATTCAAGCTGCGTCGGATAAAAGGCGACAATGCCGCCGGCATTGATCATCCATACGTTGGCGGAAAGCTTCTTCAGTTCCTCAATGGACCGCTCCACATCCAGATTTGCATCGCTCTCGCGAAGATTGTTCTGGATGAGCCGCATCCGATTCGTCGTCCACCAGGCCATGCCCACCCTCCCTCCTGTAACTCGGGAAGTGCTGCCGCGGGCCCTTTCCAGGGTACGGCAGCACGCTCCATTATTTTTTATTAAATTCCTTATAGGCCTCGGCATTTTCAGCGAATGCTTTCTTCATTTCCGGCAAATTGCCGAGCTTCTCCACATAAGCTTTATATTCGTCCATCGAAATTTGCCCGACGATCGCTTTAGTTACCATCGATTTGAATTCACTCTCGTACTTTGGCCAAATGCTGTTAAAAGTTGGGGAGTATACGTAACGGAACGGATCGACCTTCCCGATCGTGTCGTAAGCCTCGACTTCTTTTTTCTTCGCGTCGTTATAGGCTTTATCTCCGGAAGCGCTCTCCACCTTGCCCCATTTGGCATAGGCGAGAACCCCCGCGCCCTTGCTGGTCGTATTCACTTCCTTGATGCCTTGCTCCGTCAGCACCTTTTGACCGCCGACATTTTTGTAATGAACACCTTCGATACCGTAGTAGGCAAAATCGGTTATTTCATCGGATGCCGTGAAATCAAAATATTTCAGCAGCTGCTTCACCTTCGCCTCCGGCACCTTCTTGGAAATATAGTAGCCTCCGGATACGCCGGTCGACAGGACGATGGCGTCTCCCTTCGGCCCTTTGAGCGATAGATTCAATATTTTGGAATTCGGCTGCATTTTGTTGATCGAATCCTCATATTCCTTATCCCACCAGACGCTTCGCGCATAGGAGGCCGCTCTGCCCGTTTTGTAGAGCTCCTCGGCCTGCGTCTTCTTCATTACGGCGAATTCCTTGGACAAGATGCCGTCCGAATACAAGCCTCGGAACCAGTTCACCATCTCGGTGTACTGAGGCGTCAGCCGTTTATCGATCATGCCCCCTTCGCTGTTATACGTAGGATCCAATGCGCCAAAGCCGGCCGCAAAGGCATCATCGCCGTCGTTAATAATCACCCCGTGGCCGATCAGTCCGAGCGTATCCTTCTTGCCGTTGCCGTCCGGGTCGCTGTCGATCATTTTCTTTAATGCGGCAGCATACTCATCCAGCGTTTTCGGTACGGGGATGCCCAGCTTATCCAGCCAGTCCCTGCGAATTTTGATCCCGTTATCGATACGGGAACGGGATCGGGGCACCGCATAAATTTTGCCGTCCACCGACAAATATTTTTGCCAGTCCGGCGCCATATTTTTTTTCAGGTTCGGGTATTCGCTCAAGTCGCCCAAGAAAGGCGTCAGATCCCAGAAGGCGCCGTTCTTGATCGCGCTTCTCAATGTCGGCCAAGTGGAATCGGGCGAAGCGACCACTTCCGGAAGATCGGCGGAGGCAAAGAGCAGATCCGCCTTTGTCTTCAAATCCCCGTCGGGCACCCATTCGATGTCAAGCTTGGTATTCGTTCTTTTTTGCCACTCGGTCCAGTAAGCGTTGTTCATATCCGGCACTTCGTTGTACAGCCCGGCAAAAATTTTAATCGAAAGCGGCGCCTTGGCATCCGGCTGTCCTGCGGACGGACTCTGACCGGCTGTGTTGCTTCCTGAGCAGCCCGCTGCCAAAGACAAAGCCACCAATCCCGATATGCCTGCTCCCCATGGTTTGAACGATTTCATTTGGCTTCCCCCTCAATTCATCTCGTCTTGCCGAAATCGATATTCCTTATTCGCATGCAATCCATACGCATTCCCATATGTTCAAGCGGGGCACCTGGATCACAAGCTTCCCTTCCTTCACTTCATACCGGAGCTGCTCCCCGGTGATCAGCCCGCGCACTTCGCTTACCTGCTGTCCATTCCAGCGCAGCCTCAGCTCCAGCTCATGGAGCGGAAGCAGGTTGGTCAAGGGACGTCTTCCCGCTCCATTGACCAGATGGATCGCATAGGAGCCGTTCTTAACAAAGGCCGTCACCTGCAGTCCCTGGTAGTGGCTCACTTCCAGCAGGCTGTCTTCTCCTAAGGCCATATGAATCGCGTTGGACAGCAATTGATAATGCTCTCCCAGCTTGTATTCATTGATCAGATGGCTGAGGGAAAACGGCAGGTACATGGTGCGGCCCTTCCCCGCTTCCGACCATACCGCAAGCGGCAGGTCCGTATGTGTAACCGGGAGAGAGGCACGCTCCGGCGGAGCGCCTACGCCATCCAAAGGAGAGAAGGGCGGCACCAGTGTAGCGAGCACCCTCGTGCGCCCGCCGACCGGCCGGGTGTAGACCACCTTACCGCGCAGCGCGATCAGCTCGGTCTGCTCCAATTCCTTCTGCAGCGGGTTGTCCCCCGCCTCGAACCTCAAATACGCAGCCGTCAACGGCTCGCTCGGTTGGACATCATCCGCGATCCCGAGCAGGTCGCAGAGCTCCCTGCAGTCAGGCAGCGCCCCTTCTATAAGAAGATACCCGCCGTCCTTTACATAGTCTGTAACCGCATTCATCAATGCTTCTGTCAGCTTCACCCCTTCAGGGAAAATGACCGCTTTATAGGGCTTCAATCTTTCCGGTGTAGCCTGCTCCCGGAGCAGCACATCGAACAAAATTTGGCGATTAATAAGCCCGTCGGCCCAGCCCTCCGCAGCGGCATCAGCCGTCCACATCAGGGCGACCTGTGCTACGCTCACCGCATCCTCCATATACGTCTCGACCTTTTCGACGCGGTGATTGAAGTCGGACACGACATCGATAATGCGCTTATCCCCTATGGTATCGGGAATCCCCGTCAAGGAATGCCAGATGCTGCCCCCGTGCGCAGGAATCTGTGAAAGCCAGAACCGGTATTCCGCCGGGGGCAATCCCGTATGGCGCCAATCCATTCCAGGACTCGAGTGCACGATACCGAACGGAACCGGACGTTCCGGCAAGGACCGGCCCAGCTTCATGCTGAGCGCCGGCTTCCAGAACTCGGGGATGTGATGATGGCCAAGCGACAAAATGTCCTGCGGCTCCGTACACAGCATATCGGTCGTCTGTTCCCGATCAAACAGATTATCCCTGTACAAATTGTAGTACAGAATCATCGGCACTTCCGCTCTCGTCTGCTTGATCAGCTGATACAGATGATCCATGTTGTCGCGCATACAGACGGAAGCCCAATCCGAAGCGAAAGCCTTCGCCTCCTCCGGAAGCTCCTGCCCGTAAATTCCTTTGTATTTTCGGCGGCAGCCTTCGCAGTGGCACGCGACATAGCCCGGAGCATTGAAGAAGATGCCGTCAATATCGTACCGGCCGAGCACTTCCTTCAGTACCGGTGCGGCTACCGCCTCGTAACGGTATGCGCTGTTGATGCAGGTTGACATCAGCAGCGACCATTTCCCGGGCCGGCCTCCCCCGATGGTGACCGGTTCGCCCGACCGCTGTCTGGCGAACCATTCCGGCCGCTGCAAATATACCGAGTCTTCCGCCTTACTGAAGTCAAAACGTGCAATAAACCGAATATTGTGCTTATGGCATGCCTCAATAACCTCCTGCAGCAAATCGAAGGATGAAGGCAAATATTCATTCACCGTATGATGCTTTACCTGGGTAGGATACCAGGCATAAATCCCTCCGACATTAAAGACGATCGTGTTCGCTCCCATCGCCTTCATTTGCGACGCAAGTCGCTCTGGATCAATCCGATCCGTATCTCTTACCTGAAGATTCGGTTGAATAACGCGAAGCGGCTTCTGCCACCATGCTTTCGTTGAACGGCTCATCATTTCCTCCCGGATGGCTGCGCCGGCATCGGTTGGGCCGGCGGCCGCAGCTTATTTTGTAGCTTACAGCAAGGATTTCGCTTGTTTCTCTCTCAAAGGGTCAGCCCTTGACGGATCCGAGCATAACGCCTTTGGCGAAATGCTTTTGCAAAAAAGGATATACGATCAGAATCGGAGCCATCGCCAGCATGATGGAGGCCATGCGGATCGTCTCTTGGGGCACGAGCCGGTCGTCCCCGCCGGATTGGCCGACCCCAATCGAGTCCGAATCGATGACCAATGTTTTTACCAGCACCTGCAGGGTCCACTTTTTCGAATCCGAAATGTAGATCAAGGCGTTGAAGTACGTATTCCAATGCGATACGGCAAAAAACAGCGTAAATGCCGCGACGGCGGGAAGCGACAGCGGGATAACGATTCTCAGGAACACGCCCAGGTCCGAGCAACCGTCGATCCGGGCGGAATCCTCCAGCTCCGGGGGCAGCGATTCCAGAAAGCTCTTGATCACGATCAAGCTCCAAGCATTCGTCAGCGCAGGCCAGATTAGCGCTCCATACGAGTTCAGCAGCCCGAGCTGCTTGACGAGAAGATAGCCGGGTACGATCCCCGCATGAAAGACGAGAGTGAAGATGACGGCGCTCAGCATCCATCCGCGTCCGGGCATCGTTTTTTTGGTCAAGGCGTACGCCAGAGTGAACGATACGACCAGATTGAGCGCCGTACCTGCGATCGTGATGAACACGGTGCTTTTCAGTGCATGGAGAAAGCTGTTCGTCGACAAAATGTATTTGTAGGCCGACAGCGACCATTGCTCCGGAACGATATAAAATTGCAGCGGCACATACGCTTTGGGGTCCGTGAACGAAACGCTGAACACATACAGAAACGGAAATATACAAATTAACGAGATCACAGCGAGGAGCGTATAATTGACATAGTCAAACAGCTCCAGCTTTTTACGTGCGGCAAAGCTCATTTCAGATCCGCCTCCTTCCTCAGTAAATCCCTTCGTGCCCGAGCTTTTTGACTACATAGTTGGAGCCCATCACAAGAATGAAGCCGACAACTCCCTTAAACATGCCCACCGTCACCCCGACGCTAATCTGCCCTTTGAGAATGCCCTGCGTATACGAGTACGTATCGAACACCTCCGCAACGGAAGTGACGAGCGGGTTCATCATCAGCAGCACCTGCTCGAAGCCGACGTCCG
>NZ_NMQW01000044.1 GCF_002234615.1 Paenibacillus rigui
TAATTAGGGCTTGCTGAATAATCCGAAAAATCAATAGTAGCAAGGGTTTTACGCGTTCCGCGTCGAATTTAAGTGCAAGGAAATCAAGGAATTCATGGGAAAATCCGTGCACTTGGAGGAAGCGATGTATCGGAAAACAGAGAGTCAAATTCAGTTGTTTGAAGACTTTTTCTTGCCCTTTGGTGGCAAGTTGAATAAAGATAATCGGTGGGTTCAACTGGCCGCGATCATTCCTTGGTGGCGCGCCGAAGAAAAGTATGCGAAGGCCTTCAAGAAATCGATGCGCGGTCATACTTCATTGTCTGTTCGTATGGCGCTTGGAGCCCTGTACATCAAGGAACGGATGCAGTTAGACGACCGAGAAACCGTGGAACAGATCATGGAAAATCCGTACTATCAGTATTTTCTAGGCCTACCAGGTTTTCAGGAGAAGCCGCCATTTCATCCATCACTCATGACCCATTTTCGGAAGCGTCTTGGTGAAACGGTGGTGAATCAAATCAATGATTGGATCTTGGAAGAGGAAACCGAGAGAAACAAGCGTGATGACAACGATCCGCCGGAGCCCCCTTCAGATGGAAAAGGCGATTCCACAACAACGAAAACGACAGAGCCAGTGAAGTCAAATCGCGGCAAGTTGATGCTCGATGCGACTTGTGCCCCTGCCGATCTTGCCTATCCAACCGATCTTAAATTGCTGAATGAAGCCCGTGAAAAGCTCGAAATGATCATTGATGTCCTTCACCAACCCCATGTCGGTAGGGAAAAGAAGCCACGTACCTATCGGGAAAATGCACGGAAACATTATCTATCCATTGCAAAGAGACGGAGGGTTGGAGCCAAGCAAATCCGTAAAGCCATTGGCAAACAGCTTCGTTATGTTTCACGTAACCTTCGTATCGTTGAGCTTCTTGCAGAACAAGGTGGTTTGCAGCGCCTCAATCGCTGGCAGTATCGGCAATTACTCATCATTTCCGAGTTGTATCGCCAGCAACGGGAGATGTTTCAGAATCAGACTCACTCGGTTGAGGATCGCATTGTCAGCTTGTTTCAGCCACATGTACGGCTGTCCCTTATACACATTT
>NZ_NMQW01000045.1 GCF_002234615.1 Paenibacillus rigui
CGTGAGATCCCCACCCCCTCTATTCGGCGGCAGCGTCAATGGTGTACAAGAGACAGCCGTTAAGCCCTCCAGCGCCGATGGTACTTGAACCGCAGGGTTCCGGGAGAGTAGGACGTCGCCAAGCACAACATTCCCTGATAGCTCAGTTGGTAGAGCACTCGACTGTTAATCGAGTTGTCACAGGTTCGAGTCCTGTTCGGGGAGCCATTTTACGGCCCGTTGGTCAAGGGGTTAAGACACCTCCCTTTCACGGAGGTAACAGGGGTTCGAATCCCCTACGGGTCACCATTTTATTATATTCCAGTTATGGAGGCTTAGCTCAGCTGGGAGAGCATCTGCCTTACAAGCAGAGGGTCGGCGGTTCGATCCCGTCAGCCTCCACCATCTATTCTTAAATATAACGCGGGGTGGAGCAGCCCGGTAGCTCGTCGGGCTCATAACCCGAAGGCCGCAGGTTCAAATCCTGCCCCCGCAACCAATTTGTTTTTGAAGCGCCTTGCTTTAAAAACACTCGTGTGGAGCCGTGGTGTAGAGGCCTAACATGCCTGCCTGTCACGCAGGAGACCGCGGGTTCGAATCCCGTCGGCTCCGCCATTTATATCAAGCAGAGCGTAAGGCTCGGTAGCTCAGTCGGTAGAGCAGAGGACTGAAAATCCTCGTGTCGGCGGTTCGATTCCGTCCCGAGCCACCATTTTCTTGATAAAGTTATGCCGTTGTAGCTCAATTGGTAGAGCAACTGACTTGTAATCAGTAGGTTGGGGGTTCAAGTCCTCTCGACGGCACCAGTAGTATAACTCGGAGGCTTAGTGAAGTGGCTAAACACGGCAGACTGTAAATCTGCTCTCATCGAGTTCGGTGGTTCGAATCCATCAGCCTCCACCATTTTTAGTAAGAGCCATTAGCTCAGTTGGTAGAGCACCTGACTTTTAATCAGGGTGTCGTAGGTTCGAATCCTACATGGCTCATTGGTTTTGCGGTCGTGGCGGAATTGGCAGACGCGCTAGATTCAGGTTCTAGTGGTGTAACAGCCGTGGAGGTTCGAGTCCTCTCGACCGCACCAATTTGCGGAAGTGGCTCAGCGGTAGAGCATCGCCTTGCCAAGGCGAGGGTCGCGGGTTCGATTCCCGTCTTCCGCTCCATTCAATATTTGGCGCCATAGCCAAGTGGTAAGGCAGAGCTCTGCAAAAGCTTTACCCCCAGTTCGAATCTGGGTGGTGCCTCCATTCTCATGTTCCCTTAGCTCAGCTGGATAGAGCGTTTGACTACGAATCAAAAGGCCGGGAGTTCGAATCTCTCAGGGAACGCCATTATTTTTAAAGTAACATCAGCAAGCCGGTATGGCGGAATTGGCAGACGCGCGCGACTCAAAATCGTGAGGGAAACCGTGGGGGTTCAAGTCCCTCTACCGGCACCATAATCATCGGGACGTAGCTCAGCTTGGTAGAGCACCTGGTTTGGGACCAGGGGGTCGCATGTTCAAATCGTGTCGTCCCGATAACAGGAAGTGAGAAAACCGCGATGCTTCGCGGTTTTTTGCTGTATAAAGGACGCAATATGTTGTAAAGACATGGAGAGGCCCTGGCCTTCTAGAGGAAGGCCCATGCGCTGGGAGCCTTTGCGCGAAAGGGCAGTAGTTGGGACGTCCGTGTCCCCAACAAATCAAGACGCTTTGAAACCATTGCAGGAGTGGGGATGAAGCGTCTTTTTTGTGCAGAAATTGATACGGTCCTGTGGGAGTGGCGTGCTTATCCCTTGATTTTTCCCTTGATATACGTGTCTTTTTGCAATTTTGACTATTAGGGAATACTATGGGAATAGGGTGAAAACTATTGCAGAAAAGAGTGGGGAACAGCATGTTTTTACGAAACGAAAGCTTGAAGCAATATATAAAATTATATCCCGTCACGACGGTATTGATCTGTGTACATCTGATCGTGCTGGGCCTAATGGAATGGACCGGGTCTTCTCAAGATGCTGAGACGCTGCTTCGCTTCGGAGCCTTGTTTGATTTACCGGGCATGACACCGGAATGGTGGCGTTATTTGACAGCGATGTTTGTGCATATCGGCTTCGCTCACATGTTCTTCAACAGCTTTACGCTGTACGTTTTTGCACCGCCGCTTGAGAGAATGCTGGGCACATGGAGATATTTGTTGTTTTATATTTTATCCGGGATTGCAGGTAATTTGGCCAGTGCGTGGCTGCATCCGGATCACTTCATTTCTGCCGGGGCATCCGGAGCGATTTATGGGGTGTACGCGGCGTACTTGTTTCTTGCAATTTTCCGTAAGGATATCATTGACCGTCAAACGAAGCAAACGATCATTACCATCCTGGTGATCGGATTTTTGCAATCGATTATCGTTCCACATATTGACTTGTACGCGCATTTTGGCGGATTTGTCGGCGGGTTGATTGTTATGGGCTTGATCTCTTTATCCATACAAAGAAGGCAAAAGCGTCACCAGGAGGAGCAAAGACAGCAAGCCTCAGAGGGATAACTTGACAGGATATGAAAATACTGGGTTGACTTGCTTGTCGAGGCCATGATAAGATGGCTTCAACTTAAACGAACAAGCTTGTGAATCTTTCTATGCTTTGAATTCCAATCCGAAAGGAGTAAGAACAATGATTAGACATCAGCTGCAGTATTCGAACGCATGCCCTTTTAATTTTCATGCTTATCACAAAATCATAGCCAGCAGTCTAAGTAGATTTGTTCTCGCTCCCAGAAGTGAATGGGGAATCCTGATAGCGGCATAAGCAAGCTTTTCAGGTCAAGTGTAAACGAACTCATACGACTTACAAGGCTGTTGGACACGGCGACTTTTCTTTAGGCTTAGGCAAGCGGAGAAAAGTTACGTGATTCGGCAGCCTTTTTTGGTATGAAAGCACATTTTGAAGGATGGTCAAGCTGTTTAGGTTTGGGTTACAGGCTTATCCGCTCGTTACGGGTGATCATATTGCCGTTGTGTCGAATAAACTAGAGTAGATAGCAAATGATATGTCTTATGGAGAGCATGGCGAGAAGGTAACGCAGGCGGTTGGTTCGTTAACTAACAACGAAAGGATGAATGTACATTGTACAGGTGACGACTATGACACGAAAAGAAGGAATGACCATGAACCCGGATCTGAGATTTCAGAACATTACGGAAAGCAAGCTTTCGTTCGATGAGGTGGTTCATCGTATTCTGCGGTTTATGGCTCAAGACCCGAAGGCGCATTTTCATTTTGCGATCGGGACTGACAGTCAAGTGCATCAAGGCTGCACGAAGTTTATAACGGGCATTATTATCCGGAGGCTGGGGAAGGGGGCCTGGGCATGCTACCGGCAGGTGATCGTTCCTAGAGAGCTGACCTCATTAAAAGAGAAGCTGACGATGGAAACCTCGCTTTCGCAGGAGATGGCCTGTTATTTTTCTGTGGATGCTGTACGGCGAATGGAAGAGCAGCTGCTTCCCTACGTGTACCAAGGGGCTGTGCTTGAAACGTTTATCGATATTGATGCAGGGACCGAGCCATTCGTGAACAAGACGTCCCTTTATGTACAGGAGATGGTGGCGCGAGTGGAGTCTATGGGCATGTACGCTGCACGTGTAAAACCTGATTCTTACTGTGCTTCCTCCTACGCCAACCGATATACCAAGAAGCCGGTTCGACGCAAGGTAATGTAATCACTTTCGACAACATATCCCAGCAGCAGTGATGTGGAATCCGTACGACAGTTCGTTATAACGAAACTTTCCGGTTGACCCCCATTGACATATACTGGATTCCAGCTTTATGATGAATGTAACTTAAATGAAAGGAGGCCGATGAATTATGCATGCAATCACGATTCCTTTGAATACAACTACACAATATTGCTCATCCATCGGTCTCGAACGGGATCTGTGACGAACAGAAAATGATGGTGAAATCGTTCTTTGTATAGAACATTCCGCAGTTACTGTTTGAACGGCCATGGATGAGGAGTCCATGGCTTTTTTGCGTTCGGAACCCGTTTGGGGGCTATGCCTTATTCAGGCAGAACCGCAGGCTATCATGGCTTGCGGTTTTTTTAGTTCATCTGGAAAGATGGCGAAGCCATTTCTACAACAGAGAGGAACATGTTTTTATGATACTTAATGATTACTATCGGCAGGTAAGTCTGCCGGCAGGTCTGCTGCATATTTATGCAAGCCCATCGCTGTACGAGGCTCTGGACTACAAAGTGCTGGAGATGGCGAATAACAACCTGCAAATACCGAACAACCAATATATGAGCTATACCCCTGATGTTCATGTCGGCGTGGGTACCTGTATTGGGACGACGGCAGTTTGGAGCATGGATGACGGTTATGTGTCGCCATCCATCGTAGGAAGCGATATTGGCTGCGGGATGCGGGTGCATTTGACGAATGTGCATCGCGACGAGCTGAAGGAAGTGAAGCTTCGGCGTAAGCTGGTGAAGGCGATTGAAAAGGTGCTGCCGGTAGAGGATCATACCCGCGGCCATTTCTCGGACATCCGATTGGAATCCATTGTGACGAAGGGGCTGCACGGGCTGCCCAAGAAGTATATTCCCGACGGCTATACGCCCCGCAAGGCGACTGCACTAACGCATGTGGAGCGAAGCAAGTTCCAGGTGGACGCTGAGGTGTTGAACCGGTTTCCGGACAGCGTATGGCATCGTTCGCACCGGCAGCTTGGGACGCTTGGTAACGGCAATCATTTTGCAGAAATTCAAGCGATCGAAATCGCTGAAGAGAACCGCGAGGTGGCCGAGGCATGGGGAATGTTCGATGGGCAGGTCGCCGTTATGATCCATTCCGGCTCGCGTGCTTGGGGTGGCTCGGTCAATCAGTATTGCAGTACGGAGATAGCCAAATTGATGAAGCGGAGCGGCCTCGGTACCGCAGACCCGAAGCTGTTGTACGCTCCGCTATCGGAGGAAGCTGCTCAGACGTATGTCGAGCTGATGTACTCCGCATTGAATTATGCCGTCGTCAACCGGCATTTGATTGCCTACGCGATAAGAGAGGCGGGCAGGGAAGTGTTCGGCTCGAAGTTTGAAATGACGACATTGTACGATCTGATGCACAACTATGCTTGGGAGGAAAAGCATGAAGGCCGCTCCTGCTTGGTTCATCGCAAGGGAGCGACCCGGGCGCTGCCACCGGGCCACCCGGATAATCCGCAGCCGTACCGGGAGACCGGGCACCCGGCGTTGATTCCAGGCTCGATGGGCACAGCATCCTACATCATGGTAGGACGCCCCGGGGGGAGTGACAATTATTACTCCATCTGCCATGGAGCAGGCCGTATCCGGTCCCGAAGCGCCACGAAAAGGCTCGTAACGCTCGATGAATTCGCCTCGTCCTTGCGGGTAGGAACGGATGAAGAAATTGTAGTGAATCAGCGGTCCTTGGAGTCGATCCTGGATGAATCGCCGCAAGCCTATAAAGATGTGGATCAAATCATCGAGAGTGTCGTTGGAGCCGGGCTGGCCGGTGTGGTGGCCAAATGCAAGCCTCTGGCGACGGTTAAAGGAGCTTAATATTGAAAAAAATAAATCAATTTATGGAAATGGAAATCCCGAAGACTACAGCTATTATCAAACCTTCAAAGGATAGCGGGAATCATGCCCAGCGTCAAACCCTATATGAGGACTATTCTCAAATTGTTCAAGGAATAGAACAGGCACTTCAGGAAAATTACGGTCAGCCGTTCGAATTGTTTGTCAGTGAAGACGGGAATGAGGATTATTGGGAGCTGTTGGAGCAGGATCTAAACTCGGAAGGAAGCGGTGCGGAGGTTGTAGGTCCGATATTCGCGTATGTGGAGGCAAAGGGGTTCGCCTACGCCCCTGAGGAAGGAGCGTATGTTTACCGAACCCTGCCTACGCTGCGGAACAATTTATTCGCTTACCCGGCATGGGGAGTAGCGATGGCACGTGTACCTGTCTTCCGGGCACAAGGGATTTTTTCCGAAGATTTCATTTGGGCAGTGGATGAATCGAGGCTGAAGCATTTTCTGGCATATACGCGTCAGCGGCGCCGCGATCTGGACCGGTGTGAGGTCACTGTGTTTACGGATGGGCCTCATGGTGTAGAAAAAGAGCTGACGCCGATTACCCGGATGGTTGAACGGGAAGAGGTCGTGATGAGCCGGGACGTGAAGGAGGAAATTTACCGCTCCATTGATCAGTTTTTTGCAGAGGATCGGAGCTTTTATCAGGAATACGAAATTCCGTATAAAAGAGGAATCCTGCTTTATGGGAAGCCGGGGAACGGCAAAACGACCTTGGTCAAGTCGATCGCTGGAAGCGTGAAGGCTCCGGCAGCTTATTGGCAAATTACCGAGCATACTTGCAGCGATACGATTCAGGAGGTTTTTCATAGCGCAGTACGGATGGCCCATATGATCCTGATTATTGAAGACATCGATTCTATGCCGCAGCAGGCACGTTCTTATTTCCTCAACACATTGGATGGGGCGACCTCGAAGGAAGGGATTTTTTTGATAGGAACGACGAATTATCCCGAGAACATCGATCCGGCGCTGATGAACAGGGCAGGAAGATTCGATCGGGCCTACGAAATCAGGCTGCCGGATGCCGAACAGCGCCGGCTGTATCTCACGCACAAAGGGCTGCATAAGCTGGCGGGAGCCGAGAAGGTTGAGGAAGCGGCACGATTGACGGCTGGTTTCACCTTCGCCCAGTTGAATGAATTGTATGTATCGGCTGCGCTGGAATGGCACTATGAGCATACGGCTAACGTGGACGTCCTTATTAAGAAAATGAAAGCAGAGCTGGATAAAGGCCGAACCCAAAGCTGGAATCGGGAAGAGGAAACAGAGCGGCGTGTCGGATTTCTGGCGATGTAAGCCGGATTTGGAAGAGCGGATCAACAAGGAAATAAGAGATAAACGAATGGAATCGTCATGGCAGGAACAGATCTAGCCAGGTCATGGGATGGAGAATAGAGGAAAGAAGAAAGGATGTTTAATCATGTTAACTAAAAATCAGGAAATCAGCTTAAGCAAATTCATGACGAAGCTGCTCCGGCATACACCGGAGGCGTTCGGCTTGAGGCTGGATCCGGAGGACGGCACCTGCCGGGTCGAAGAGCTGCTGCAGGTGCTCCGTTCTGAGCCGCGATGGAGGGCTGTCACGCTTGCGGATGTGGAGCAGGTCGTACGCCATTGTGAAAAACAACGGTTCGACCTCACGGATGGGAGTATTCGGGCCCGTTATGGACACAGTCGTGCAAAGGTCAGCTACCCTGTGCAGGTCCCTCCGAAGGTGCTGTATCACGGGACGAATGCTCAGGCGGCTCCGCTAATTGAAAAAGAAGGCCTTCGGCCGATGGGACGCCAGTACGTCCATATGTCCGAGGGCTTGCATTTCGCTACGCTTGCCGGACAGCGCAGAGGGGAGCTTGTCATGCTGCTTATCGATACGGAAGCAGCCCGCCAGCAGGGGGTTGTCTTTTACAATGCAGGGCATGAAGTGTGGCTGGCCGATGCCGTTCCTGCTGCGTGCACCAGCAAGTACCCGAACGAAGAAAGCGGGGCAGGGCAAAATGAATGATCAGATCATAGATATCGGTGTGAATCTGACGCACCGTTCGTTCGCATCCGACCGCGATGACGTTGTCGCCCGGGCACAAGCAGCGGGTGTGGCGCCGATGATTATGACCGGAACGAGCATCAGGAACAGCGAGGAGGCCGCACGTTACGCGGAGCGGTTCCCGGGGGTGTTATACAGTACGGCGGGAATCCATCCGCACGATGCGCGCAGCTGCGGTCCGGATACGCCGGCCAAGCTGCGCAAGCTGGCCGCTCTTCCGCAGGTGGTGGCCATCGGTGAGTGCGGTCTCGATTACAATCGGGACTTCTCGCCGCGCGATGTCCAGCGCCGTTGGTTCGAGGAGCAGGTAAAGCTGGCATGCGAGCTGGAGCTCCCGTTGTTTTTGCATGAGCGCGAAGCGCACTACGACTTTGTGAAGGTGCTGAAGCCTTATTTGCCGCGCATCCGGCGGGCGGTCGTCCATTGTTTTACCGGCTCGGCTCAGGAGCTGCAGCTGTATTTGAATATGGGCTTCTACATCGGCATTACAGGATGGATCTGCGATGAGCGCCGCGGCAAGCATTTGCGCGAAATGGTGAAGCGGATTCCAACGGATCGCCTGATGCTGGAAACGGATGCCCCGTTCCTGACGCCCCGCGATTTGGAGCCGAAGCCGAAGGATGGGCGCAATGAGCCGGCTTTTTTGCCGCATATTGTAAATGCCGTGGCGGGCTGTCTTGGGAAGACGCCGGAGGAAGTGGCGGCAGCCGCCACGGAAACGGCAAAGTCGTTTTTCGGCTTGGCCGATAGGAAAGTATGAGCTCTTCATACTTTTACTTCGGACTATTTTGATAAACACACGCTGTCTTGAAGGACCGCGAGCTAAGTATTCGGGCCGGGGACAGGTGAAGCACGAAAAAAAGAGGAAAGCCAGAGCTCTCTGAAGGATGGGAGAGCCCTGGCTTTCTGCTTGATGCGCTAGAATAGGAAGCTAAACGTGTGTGGATTTGACCGGCCGCCCGCTGCGCCGCAACAGACGCCAGGGCTTCGCGCGCTTCCGACCAGATGCTTCAAGCCAAGGCCCGCAGGCCTGCCTAGCTGCCTCGTACCATGGCGGTTGCGCCGGTACGGGACAGCTCCAGGATGCCGTAAGGCCGGAGCAGCTCGACCAGCGCCTCAATTTTGCTGAGATCGCCGATGGCTTGAATGATCAGATTGCTCGGTCCGACGTCGATGACGGACGCTCGGAATGTTTCCACGACACCGACAAGCTCCGGCCGCTGGGCCGGCTCGGCCTTGACTTTAATCAGGGCAAGCTCCCGTGCGACCATCGGATTCGTGCTGATGTTCGATACCTCGATGACATCGATCAGCTTCATCAGCTGATGCTGTACTTGCGTGATCGTTCGCTCGTCGCCAGTCGTAACGATAATCATCCGGGATAATCCGGGCTCCTCGCAATGGCCTACGGTAATGCTGTCGATATTGAAGCCGCGGCGGCCGAACAATCCGGATACCCGCTGCAGAACGCCGGGCTGATCTTGAACCAGGATAGCAATCGTATGCTGTCTATGTGTACTCATTCGAAATCCCCCAATAACATTTGATCTAGTGCGGTTCCACTGAGAACCATCGGAAACACATTCTCATGCTTCGGAACGATGAACTCCACAAGCACCGGTCCCGGTGTATCCAGCGCTTCCTGCCATGCCCGACGGGCTTCCGCCTTCGTGCGGGCCCTCAGGCCTTTGAGCCCGTAAGCTTCCGCAAGCTTGACGAAGTCGGGGCTTCCCGCCAGATCGATATGGCTGAATCGCTGTTCATGAATGATCTCCTGCCACTGCTTTACCATGCCTAGCACCTGGTTATTGATAACAACGATTTTTACCGGAATGTTGTGAATGGCGCAAATCGCCATCTCCTGCGCACACATCTGCATGCCGCCGTCTCCGTTGACCGATATGACTAACCGGTCGGGGTTTCCTACCTGTGCGCCAATGGCAGACGGGAAGCCGAAGCCCATGGTACCCAAGCCTCCGGAGGTAAGAAGAGAACGGGGGCGGTTGAACCGGTAAAACTGCCCTACCCACATTTGATGCTGCCCTACGTCGGTCGTGACGATGGCCTCACCATGGGTTGTTTCATGCATCATTTCGATGACGAACTGAGGCTTGAGCTCGTCTTCCGTATCCTTATAGCGCAGCGGATAATCAGCTTTGTTCTGCTGAACTTCAGCCAGCCAAGCCGCGGAACGGGCCGATTCGGCGTGCTGGTTCGCATACGTGAGCAGCGATTTGATATCGCCGACGCAAGCGATGTCGGTTTTAACGTTTTTGCCGATTTCGGCAGGATCGATATCGAGATGCGCGATCGTCTTGGCTTTGGGCGCAAAGCCGTTCAAGGCCATCGTCACCCGATCATCGAAGCGGGAGCCGATAGAAATGATCAAATCGGCGTTCTGGATCGCCGTATTGGCGGTATAGGCGCCATGCATGCCCGCAAGGCCCATGAACAGCGGGTCCGCGCTCGGAAATCCGCCCAGCCCCAGGAGGGTCGTGGCTACAGGAATTTGCGTCCGATGGACGAATTCGATCAGCTCCTCGGAAGCGTTGGAGTAGACGACACCGCCGCCGGCGAGAATAACCGGTCTCTCGGACTGCTGTATGACTTGAAGCAGCCGCTCGATCTGATCGGTATCCGGCTCAGGGGCCCCTCGATAACCGCGGATATCCAATTCAGGCGCTTGTCTATAGCGCATTTGTTGGTTCGATACATCCTTGGGAATGTCGATCAGCACCGGTCCCTTGCGGCCCGTATTCGCAATGTAGAACGCTTCATGGATAATCTGCGGCAAGTCCTCAACGCGGCGCACCAAGTAGCTGTGCTTCGTGATCGGCATCGTAATGCTGACGATATCCGCCTCCTGAAAAGCATCGGTCCCCATCACCGTCGTAGGCACGTTGCCCGTGATGATAACCAGAGGTACGGAATCCATGTAGGCCGTTGCAATGCCTGTTACCAGATTGGTGGCACCCGGACCCGAGGTCGCCAGGCACACGCCGACTTTGCCGGTGGAACGGGCATAGCCGTCGGCCGCATGGATCGCCCCTTGCTCATGCCGGGTTAAAATATGCTTGAAGTCCGGGTTGCCGACCATCGCATCGTAAATATAAAGCACATTCCCTCCGGGATAGCCGAAGACGCATTCCACCCCCTCCTGCAGCAAGCCTCGCAAAAGGATCTCAGAGCCTGTCACAAGCTCCTCCTGCGGAGTAAGAGAATGAGCATCTCGTTCTGTCGTAGCATGGTGTAAAGGTTTCATGGTATGGCCTCCTCCAAAAATAAAATTCGTCCCTTCAGTCCAAAGCAGACGTCGCCAGCTGTTGGACTTGAGGGACGAAAAGGAACATTTTCGCGGTACCACCCTGATTCGCCGTGAACCTCGCGGTCCCGGCCTCATGAGGTAAGAAAGCCTTACCTGCAGCACGATAACGTGTGCCCATCCGTTCGAGCCTATGCACCGTGACCTGGTGTTGCGGGTCAGGCTTTCGGTCGACATGCTCCGAGATGACATCGCACAAGGGATTAAGGCAAAGGTTTCAGCGTTTCCTCTGCTCTCTGGACATAAGAGCCCTTGGTTTTAACTCTCTTCATCGCAAAGTTATGAAAAATAACAAAACCCCTCTCATTCCAAAGCGCAGCAGCATCATGCTAACGCTAAGGGACGAAAGGGGTTAACTTTTCGCGGTACCACCCTGATTCACCGGAAGCTTCGCAGCTCCGGCCTCATGAGGTAAGGATTTCCTTACCTGCAAGCACGATAACGTGTGCTATCCCGGTTGAGTCTACACACCAAGCGACCCGGAAACAAGACGGCAGGGGGCTTCGGCTTTCGGTCAACATGCTCGGAGACGACATCACACAAGGGATTAAGGCAAAGGTTTCAGCGTTTCCTCTGCTCTCTGGACATAAGAGCCCCCGGTTTTAACTCTCTTCATCGCTAGCATATGGATAAAACAACAAAACCCCTTTCATTCCAAAGCGCAGCATCATGCTAACGCTAAGGGACGAAAGGGGTTAACTTTTCGCGGTACCACCCTGGTTTACCGGCAGCCTTGCAGCTCCGGTCTCAAGAGGTAAGGAGGCTCCTTACCTGCAGCACGATAACGTGTGCTCAATCCGTTCGAGCCTACACGCCAAGCAGCCGCTAAAGTCAGGCGGGCTTCGGCTTTCGGTCAACAGCTCGGAGACGACATCACGCAAGGGATTAAGGCAAAGGTTTCAGCGTTTCCTTCGCTCTCTGGACATAAGAGCCCTTGGTTTTAAATCTCTTCATCGCATAGGAAAAATAATATTGTTACATATCATACCATAAAAAATGATTTTTTCAAGCAGGCGGACGAAGGTTTATATAAAATTCATGTTTCCTTGAAAAGCTGCAGGTTGCGGCTTAGACGGATACCCCTTAGAATCACAGTATAGTCTATTTCATTGGAGGACCCGGGACATGATCTATACGAAATCAATGCTGATGGAGCAATTGGAGCAGTTGGGAGTTAACCCTCAAGGTACGGTGCTCATGCACTCGTCCATGAAGAGCTTGGGTGAAGTCGAGGGCGGGGCGGATACGGTTCTGGATGCTCTGTCTGACTATATGAAGGACGGGCTGCTCGTGCTGCCGACCCACACGTGGTCTTACATTCAAGCGGATAATCCCCGATTTGACGTGGAGCAATCTTCCTCGTGCGTAGGCATTCTCACCGAGCTGTTTCGCAAGAGACCCGGCGTGGTCCGCTCCTGGCATCCTACGCATTCGGTGGCGGCGCGGGGCAAGGATGCGGCAGCTTTTACCGCAGGAGACGAACGGTTCGATACGCCATGTGCCAGAGGCTCGGTCTGGGGGAAGCTGCTGGACCGGAAGGCCACGATTTTATTGGTTGGCGTCGATTTACGACGGAATACATTTATGCACGGCGTTGAGGAATGGCTGGACATTCCGGGACGAATGACGGATGGCCATGAGCTGCTGTACACGATCACACCCGATGGTACGGAAATCGAAGTCCCTTCGCGCAGACATTGCGGATTGTCTTGGTCGCAGCATTTTTGGAAGGTGGAGGACGTGCTGGAGCAGCGGGGCGCGATGTTCAAAGGACAGCTCGGGGATGCCGTTGTGCGTGTGTGTGATGCGGTGAAGCTGGAGGCGGTTTTGTCCGAGATGCTGCGTGCGGTCCCGGACCTGTTCTCCGATAATGAACCGATGGAGGAGGCGCTTCGGGAGCGGTTCCTCCCGTCGTAAGCGGGTTCCGCGGAACGCAGAGAGATGGCCATCAGGCAGCCGCCTCTCTATACCGGGATGAAGGGATCAGAGCCGAGGCCCACCGTAGCGCTGGAGCGCCTTGGTCGCCGACTCATACATCCGCGAACGGAGGTAGCCGCTTTCCTTGATACGGATTCTTTTGCCCAGGAAGCGAGCCTTGGAGAGCACATACTCGCTTTCATTTTGCAGAAAAGTAAGCCGGACTGCATATGTATCGTTCACCGCGTCATACTCCACTTCTTTTTCAAAGCAGGAGAAAGCATACAAAATTCTGGACAGCTCCCGGTTGTATTCGCGTACGACCTCGATGACGGCCGAGGTTTTTTGGTTATCGATCAACTCTTCAATCACAGCCAGCAGCCTGTCCGCTTCTGCTTGAGGCAGCGGATGCGGCTGGATACCGGCAATATGCTGCAGCCGGGTGCTCATCAGGGAACGATTGCGGAGGTTGTACCACAGCAAATACCACTCTCTTTTGACCATAGAGTATTCCAGCTTATAAGGAAAACCGGGCTGATCGCTCACCAGGCGGCCGCCTTTGATACGATAGCTCATCAGAATTGCGTTTTGAGCGGCTATTTGCTTGCGAAGCGGGCGAAGATGGGGGTGATACACCTGTCTTTCCTCGCTTCTTGCTTTTTCCGTGAAGCCGACGGACAGAGCTAATGGGGAATCCTCGTGTAGAAGGGCACGCAGCTTATCCATGGTGGCAGCCGTGAATGCATCCGCAGCGGACGGGTGGTTGAGCATGGTCTTCAGCCAGCTCCGTTCGTGGTGCGTCACTGTACACGTACCCGAATCCTCAAGGCGGGATAAGACCTGGTAATTAAATATTTTCTCGAACAGGCTCATAGTAGGCTTGAAGCTCCTTCCACTCAGCAATCATTTCCCGGCGAAACGAAGCCGGCTCCAAAACCTCGCAGCTTGATCCGAAGCTTCGCAGCCATGGCTTGATCTCTATCGTTCCGTTTACCGTAATTTCGAACACAAAATCGGTCTTCGTTTCTTCGACGATCCGCCCCCATTGCCCTTGCAGCAGCACCCGGTCCTTTACAAAGTTGGGCTGCTCCCCTTCGGGATTGTAAAAGCGCGCTCGTACCGTGACAGGCCTTCCCGTATCGATTAACCAGCTGTGCTGCGTCTTATGCTCCAACTCGCTGAGGCATGCCGTAAATTGCTCCTCCGTTACAGCCTCGTCCTCCTCGATTTGGGTAATGCCTTCCATTCTGAATTTCCGCAAGCCTTCCCGAGTATGGTTGGCCAGCAAATACCACCGGCCATATTGATGATCATAAACGACCTTCAGCGGGAGCGTCGTTTCCTGTTTGCCCTCGGATTCCCGTTCGAACAGCGGGTTGGTGTTGCGGGAGGCGTAGCTTTTCTGCGCCTTGGGCGAGAAGTACATAAACCGCACCCTGCGGCGGGATTGTATCGCATTCAGCAGGGTGAACAAATGGGCTTCATCCAAAATGCGGGAGTAGTAATGATATTTATATAAAAAAGGCAGGGCCGTACCGACGGCTGATTCCTCCCTGCTGCGGTTCAGCGCTTTCTTGATGCCGTCGCGCAGCAGCAGGCCTTGCACGGAGGGTACCTGTGTATTTGCCATAATGTCGACGAAGTCGTACAGCTCTAACAGCTCTTCCGTTGTGAGCTCATTTACCAGGTCGTTGTGCAGCATATACTTGTAGGGGCGAGGGCCTGCAAGCTTGCGGATCACCCCGACCGTCTCCAAATATTTGAGATCCTGACGGATCGTTTTCTCGTCGGGCATGGCCAATTCTGCAGGCAAGCCGCTGCAGCAAGCATCGAGCAGCTCCATGGCTGTGAGCGCCTGGTCCTGCATTGCCGCCAGAAGGAGCGAGATGCGGTGGCTTTCGGACTCCTTGAGCGATTTGGCGCGAAAGAGGAACAGCAGCATCGGGTCCGCCGAGTCATAGTAGCTGTAGCGGATCGTTTCCGCAAGCTCTTTGCCCTGCTCCTCAGGCAGCTGCTGGTACACGGTTTGGACGATGTCTTTGAGCCGCCGGATCGTCTTATCGAACGTATGCACGGAAATGCCGAGTCTATCGGCAAATTGCTGCCTGCTGTAAGCCCCGCTGGTGAGAACCATCATGCGTAAAAATTGAATTTCTTTATCAAAGCTTTCCTTGGCCATGGGTTTCCTCCGATTTCCATTCCTTGTTCCTATTGTAACAGGGGAGACAAATGGAGAAAATGGAAAAGTTTCTCTCGTGTCGTAATACTTTCGCCATGTTCGTAGTACAAGTTACGGATTATGATTACATTGTGAGGTCGGCACCGAAGAGTGAAGGCAGCACAGTATCATGATCGAGGCGCCAGGAAGGGTTACTTCGCCTGTTAAGCGACATGTCGTTGGTTCGAGTCCAACTTCTGCCCAAGGCAGAATAGCTCAGATGGTAGAGCAGTCTGTTCCTTTCCGCTCCTCTTCCTCGATCATGAAGATGATAAGTCCAACCGAAGCGAGGCGCCTGAAAGGGATCCTTCGACTTTTATTGGGAAAAGTAATTGAGGGTGCGAGCCACCCAAAGGCCTTTTCGACCTTTTCCTCGCTTCGATTTCCAAAGAATACCCCACCATGTTTCAGAGAAACTACATGCTTACGAAGTTAGCTTTCCTACGGAAAGCTTTTAGGAGGTAACCCCCATGAGCTTTGCTAAAAAATTATTCGGCACGATGAAGCCGACAACCCGTAACAAAGACGGATACCCAGCCTACACACGCTCCTTGGAAGAGCAGTACGTGCAGACGCTGATGACGAATACATTAACGAACACATTTTATGCCGATCAAAAGGAACTGCTCGCCGACGCCGAACAGCTTCATCACGATATGGCTGCAGCGAACCCGCAGTTTATGGCCAAGGCGATCGTTTTCGCGAGGAATGAAGGGCTGATGCGGCTCCAGCCGCTGTTCGGACTTGCCATTTTATCGGCTTACCGGACAGACCTGTTTGCGCTTATTTTTCTTCAAGTGATCCGTTACCCTTCCGATCTGTTTGATTTCCTGACCATCCTTCAAGGAATGGGGCGCGGAGAAGGAGGGAGGGCCGTGAAACGTCAAGTGAACCGGTTTCTGGCTGGCATATCGGAATATTGGGCTGTAAAATATAACGGCCGGGGTCGCGGCTACAGCCTGGGAGATGCTATAGCCACCGCCCATCCGAAGCCTGCGGATCTGAAGCAGCAGGCGCTCTACCGCTATTTGCGGGGGCAGGAGGCGAACCTGGCGTTATTGCCTCAGGTGAATGCGCTGGAGCAATTGAAGCAGGCGGAGACAGAGGAGGAGCAGCTCGTCTGGATTGAGCGGGGGAAGCTGCCTTATGAAACGGTGACAGGAGCCATGAAGCCATCCCGGGCTGTGTGGAGCGCATTGCTGCACCAAATGCCCGCATTTGCCTTGCTGCGTCATTTGAACGCGCTTCAACGGGCAGGCGTGTTCGAGGATAAGGATCAACTATCGTATGCTATCGGGCGATTGACGGATGTGGAAAGCTTGCGCAAAGCAAAAATTTTGCCTTTCCGCTTTGCAACGGCTTATCGTCAAGTGGACCATCCCGAGCTGCGCGATGCGCTGCGTCAATCAGTAGACCTGACCTTCGGCAATTTACCGGAGCTAGGGGAACGGACGGCTATTTTTCTTGATGTTTCGGGATCGATGCAAGGAGATTATTTGGAGATCGGTTCGATTTTTGCGTTAGCGCTGTACAAGAAAACGCAGGGCAGCTCTCTATTCTGGTTGTTTGATACGGAAGTGACGGATGCCAAGCCATCACGGTACGACAGTATTCTCAGTCAAGCGGAGCGTATCCGCGCCAGAGGCGGGACGGATACGGGAGCTCCCGTACGCAAGCTGACGAAGGAAGGATGGAAGGTTGACCAAATCATCATGATCACGGATGAGCAGCAGAACGGCGGGAGCCCGTTTTATGAAGAGCTGCGGAGGTACCGCACGAAGGTAAACGCGGAAGCCAAAGCATTTATCGTGGATATTTCGCCTTACCGGTCTGCGATGGTTCCACCGGCAGACCCGCAAACCTTTTATATTTACGGCTGGAGCGACACCATTCTTTCCTATATCGCACAGTCGGTGAAAGGCTATGCGACGATGATCGGGAGGATCGAAGGCATACAGCTTGAAGAAGAAGTTTTAACATGAATCAGCGATAAGGAGTAGATACAAGATGGCATATCAGGATATACAAGGAGTTCGCGTGTGGGGACAGCCCGATACAGGGGCGCTTGCCCAAGCCGTTACTTGCTCGGAGACGGGCCAAGCCATTCAAACGCTTTTGATGGCGGATCACCATAAAGGGTACAGCCAACCGATCGGGGGCGTTGTCGTGTATGATGGGCAAATTTCTCCCTCCGGCGTCGGCTACGATATTGCTTGCGGCAATAAAGCCGTGAGAACGAATCTGCTCGCGACGGATATCAAGCCTCAGCTTGCGGGAATCATGGATCGGATCGCCCGTAAAATATCATTCGGCATTGGACGCGTGAACAGCGAAAAGGTCGACCACGAGCTGTTCGACGACCCTGACTGGGCCGTATACGGCGCCGTCGGGAAGCAGGAGCATGACAAGCTGAAGACACTGGCACGCGACCAGCTCGGAACCGTCGGCAGCGGGAATCATTTTGTTGATTTGTTCGAGGAACCGGCTACGGGGAGACTGTGGGTCGCCAATCATTTCGGCAGCCGGGGGTTCGGACACAAGACGGCCAGCGGGTTCATCAATTTGGCGGCAGGACGCTCTTTTCTCGCTAACGCCCCGGGAGAAAAGATGGATCAGGCCCCGGTTCTGCTTCAGCTAGATAGCGAGCTGGGCGATATGTACTATCGAGCGATGAAGCTCGCCGGACGCTACGCTTATGCCGGACGCGATTATGTCATCGAGCAGGTGCTTGCCGTTCTCGGTGCGGAGGCTGATATGGAAGTGCATAATCATCATAATTTTGCATGGAAGGAGCAGCACGAAGGGCGGGAAACGGTTGTTGTGCGCAAAGGCGCCACCCCGTCGGCGCCGGGACAGATCGGCTTCATCGGAGGGAGCATGGGCGACATCTCCGTTATTGTTCGCGGGAAGGATACGGCCGAAAACCGCGCTGCTTTTTACAGCACGGTGCACGGAGCGGGACGCGTGATGAGCCGAACCCAGGCGGCAGGGAAAATGAACTGGAAAACCCGAACCCGTTCGGGCGGGCAAATTACGACCGAGCAAATGCTTCGTGCCGTGGAGGCATTCGGGGTGGAGCTTCGCGGAGCGGGAACGGACGAAAGTCCGTTCGTCTACCGGAAGCTGCAGGATGTGCTCGACGCGCATGCAGAAACGATTGAAGTGCTGCATGTACTGAAGCCCATAGGCGTCTGCATGGCGGGCGCGGATGAGTTCGATCCGTACAAGGACTAAGCGTATGCCGAAGCTGCTCTAATATCGTTTGACTATGAATTCGAGGCTGCCTCTGCCTTCATTGAGGGGCCTCATTTCCTTTTGCCGGGATTATAAAGGACACGGAGGTACCTTGGCCCTCCTTGCTTTGAATGGATAGCCCCTTGCCGTACATTTGCGTCAGCCGCCGGTTCGTGTTGAACAGTCCGATGCCGCCCGTCCCTTTCTTCACCGGATGCTCCAGCACATCCCGGATCCCCTCGGCTTGCATTCCCTTGCCGTCGTCCTTCACCTCAATCACCGTACAATCATCCTTCCTCAGTATACGGACGCATACCGTCCCTCCCTCGGCCTGGCTCAGAACACCATGCTTGACCGCATTTTCAACGAGCGGCTGGATCGTGAGCGGTGGAAGAAGCAAGGCGGAATCCTCTGAATCTCCCTCCCATACGATGTTGAGCCTGTCGCCAAAACGCTCCTTTTCAATATAAAGATACGCGCGTACAAGCTCGAGCTCGTGAAGAAGCGAAACCAGCTTGCCTGAGTTTAAAAAATGAAAGCTGATGCGCAGGTATTCAATAAAAGCATCACCGAGCTTGCGCATTCTGTCGGTGTCCAGGTCCCCCAACGCCATGATGGAGTTCAACGTATTGAACAGAAAGTGAGGCTGGATTTGCGCCTGCAGGTACGCAGCCTCCATGCGCAGCCGTTCATGGATCGACTGCTTCAAGCTGGTCAAGGAGCGGATGCGGTATTTGAGCTCCAGGGCGTCGACCGGTTTGGCAACATAGTCGTTAGCGCCGGACTTAAACCCGGCATAAATGTCCGCAGGCTCACTGCGTGCAGTGAGCAGGAGCACGGGAAGCTCGGAGACGGAAAAGCGCTCCCTGATCCTTCGTGTCAGCTCGTAACCGGACATGAAAGGCATCATCACGTCGGCTACAATCAGGTCCCAAGGCTGCGTATCCAGCAATTCCAACGCTTCGTTCGCCGATGCAACCAATTTGACATTGTACGCTTCTGTCCTAAGGATGCCGGCAAGCACCTTCAGATTCACCGGATCATCGTCGACGGCAAGGATGTTGGCTTTAGCGTCATCAGCGTAAGTCAAAGATTCAGGCTGCAAGGAGGGGAACTCGCCGGCCGGATTTTCCGGCAGGAGCTGCAATGTGGAAGCCGCTTCCAGGTAGTGGTCCAGCTGTGCATCCGGAAGGCTGGACAGCTCCGCTACCGGAAGCGAGAAGCGGAACGCGGAGCCCTTGCCCGGCTCGGAGCGAAGCGTCATTTCACCGCCATGGAGCTCCACGAGCTCCTTGCAAATACTTAGGCCGAGCCCGATGCCGCGGCCATCGTTTTTACCGTCAAGTCCCTGCTCATAGCGTAGAAACACACGGGCCTGCGTCTCTTCGTCCATGCCGGCTCCCGTATCGGACACCTGAATAACGGCCTGGCCGTTTTCGACGAGGGCAGAGACGGTAACCGTTCCTTCTGCCGTATATTTAAGCCCATTGTGCACCAGATTGAATAAAATTTGCACCAATCGTTTTTCATCCGCCAAAATCCGCGGCATGGATTCCGGAACGCTCATTTCCAGCCGGACGGCTTTGCCCCCGGTCATATAACCAAGCATGCCGAAAATGCCGGAAATGATCGGCTGGAGAGCCAAAGGCTCCTTCTTGAGCAGGATGCGTTTCTCTCGGAGCCGGACGACATCGAGCAAATCGTCCACCATGTGCGACATGCGGTTGCTGATCGTGACGAGAAGCCGCATATCCTCCAGGATTTTGGCGTCGATCACGTCCCGCTTATCGGTTATGATGCTTTGGGCGATATTCATAATGCCGTGCAGCGGTGTTCTCAGTTCGTGCGAGGTATTGGCAAGAAACTGGTCCTTCAGCTTATCGGACTCCTTCAGCTGAGCTGTAAGTTTCGCGTTTTCCTCGGCATTGCGGAAGTATCGCTTGAACCAGTAAGCCGAGAAGACGATGATTGCCGCGATCAGATCGATCGGATAATACACACTGTTGGAGGCTCCCCAAAGAATGCTCGAGGCAATACTCATGATCGCAAGCAGCAAATAGATAGAGTCGGGCTGTTTGCGCAGCACCATCCTCACGGCTAAATAAACAAACCAGGCGAGCGGGAAAAAGTACAGAAAAGCGAAAATCTTGGCTTCCCTGGAATAATAAATGAGCCAAGGCGGTACGACCAGTACGAACGCGGAATAGAGAATGAGCAGCAGGAGATACGCCCGAAACAGACGGCGGCCTTCCATTTTGCCGAAAAAGATCCGGGTCAAATACAAAATAAAAAAGGAAACCCACATGTAGGAGAACAGCCTGATCTTTTGCATCCACATATAGTTGATGGGAAACCAATTTTGCAATACATGGTCGTTGTCAGACACAACCGTGAGCACTGCTGCGGTTAAAAGCAGCAGACAGAAAGCAAGGAATGTTTTTTCACGCCGGTTGAACAGGTATAAGATACAGGTGTATAAGGCATGCAGCATCAGGATAAGGCATGAAGCAAGCTGGAAGCCGATGGAATACCAGCGCAAGAAGTCGACGGATCCCTGCGAGCCAAAGCGAATGGATTTAGCAATGCCGCCGTAAAACGGATGCTCGAAATTGGCGACGCGAACGAGCAGCTCGATTTCCTGAACTCCTGCCTCTGCAGTATAGGAAACTGCGTATGAAATATTTCCTGGTGTATAGGATTGTACCTGTGATGCAGGATGACCGATTTCTTTTTGCTTCTGGCCGTTGATTTCCACAGCGGAGGAGGATTGGATGCTTTGGAACCAGAGGGCGTAAGGCTGGTCCAAGGGCGAATCGACCAAAATACGCAGGCGGTAGGTTCCGTAGCCGTACGATAAATCCGTATCTTCCGGAAACGCGCTGCGCCAATCTCCCGGCACTTGAACATAACGGGAAGCGGGAGCCGAATGCTTGCCAGTGTCCTCATTTGAAATGAAGGACGAAGGGTACAGCTCCCATTCGCCGTCAAGATCGATGGCGGGTGACGTCTCAAAGTTCCAGCCGCGCATGTCCAGCACGCCCTGCACAGCATGGGGATGCTCGGGATTGGGAAACGCCTCGGACCAAAGCCACCGAAAGCCTAAAAGGACGATAAGAAACATTGTGACAGTGACAATATATTTTAGGGATGTTTTGTAAAATATCGTTTTCATACCGGATACATTCGACATGAATTGAGGTTATTCCTTGTTCAATCGCCGGGGTTGGCCGAAATTGCGAATATGGCGAAGCGGGGGCGTCGGCAGGGCGGAGCCTGGCGGATTGTGAAGGCTGAATAGGCGAAAAGGGACTAAAGACTGCCGACGCGGCTGTCTTTTTTTGGTATCATAAATAAGGGAAATGATGAATAACATGGAAAGCGTTGAGCGTGGAATTTATTCTATTTTACGAGAGGTACAAGATGAATTATTTAACAGAATCTTATGTAGACGGCTTGGCGCTGAACGGCGCAGCGATGAAGAATGGGAAGGATTTGGCCAGAAAGAACAGCTTTCCTAAGCTCCGCAAGTCTCCGGACGGGGAGCTGTTGTTCGGGGAATGCAAAGGAAGCGGCAAGGAGCCGTACCGGTGCTCAGCCGATTTCGTCAAGCCGGACAGCCCGGTGTTCCGCTGCTCTTGCCCAAGCCGCCAGTTTCCATGCAAGCATATTCTGGGGCTGTTGTATGCATATACGGCGGGTCAAGCCTTTGATACCGAGGAGATTCCTCCAGATATTGCTGAGAAACGCGAGAAGGCAGAGAAGCGCGAGGAGAAGAAAAAAGAAGCCGCCGCATCGGCAGGCAGCGATACAGAGGCTGGAAAAAGCAAGCGCAAAACGAATAAAAATGCGCTGGTCAAAAAAATCGCAGCCCAGCTCGAAGGGCTGGACCTGCTGGAGAAGCTGGTACACCAGCTGGTGCAGTCGGGATTGGGCAGCGTAGACGCCAAGACGTTGAAGATGCTTGCCGAGCAGTCGAAGCAGCTGGGCAACTACTACATACCGGGCGTGCAGGCGGCCTTTAAACAATTGCTGCTGCAGCTGGAAGCCCAGGACAATAAAGAAACGATCTACACGCTAGCGGTAGAGCAGCTCACTCTGCTGCATACCCTGATCAAGAAGGGGCGGGAGCATCTGATCCAACGGATGGCCGATCCGGACATGCCGATGGATACGGAAACCACGCTGGAGGAATGGCTAGGCCATGCCTGGCAGCTCGCGGAGCTTCGGGAGCACGACCGGGTGCAGAAGGAGACCAAGCTGCTGCAGCTGTCCTTTCGCTCTTACACCGATGAAGCCAGGGGCGAATATGTGGACGAAGGGGTTTGGATGGAGCTGCAGTCGGGACACATTCATATCACGCGGACGTACCGGCCTTTTCGTGCGGCGAAATTTATCCGTGAGGACGATTCGGTCTTTGATGTGATACAACCGACGGAACTGTTTGTATACCCGGGAGAGCTGAATGCGAGGATTCGCTGGGAGGAAGCCTCATTCCGCCCGGCACAGCCGGACGACTATGTGTCGGTACAGAGCCGAGCACGGTCTTCTTACCCTGAGGCGGTGAAGCAGGTGAAGAACCAGATCAAGAACCCTTTGTCGGATAAGCAGCCTGTGCTGCTGCTGGCGTTTGATGAAATTCAGCAGTCCGAGGAGGAAGATTTGTTTATTCTGCTGGATCCGCAGGGGAAATCGCTGGTGCTGGCCGACCTGCCGGGTGAGCAGGAGAGGACGACTCCGCTGCTCCCGCTGCTGCCGAAGGAGGCCTTGAAAGGGCAGACGATGCTGGTGAAGTTCGGGCATGATATGAAGCTGAACCGCTTGGCTGCACAGCCGCTGAGCATCATTACACCGACAGAGGTTATCCGATTGCAATATTGATGTTCAAGGACTGGAGTCGATGGATATGAGTATAGATGTATTGTTTGATTTGCAGCTGGAGGTGCGGCGCCTGTTCATTGCGGGGAGCACCGTGGCTGCGGGGGATGTGCGATTGAAAAAAATGCTGCCGCAGCTTCAAAAGCTGGGAGAAGCGGCTCCGGTATTCCAGCGCGTAGCCCAGGCGGTGCAGCAGGTGGTGGAGCCACCCGCAGGCGGGGAGCCGAGCCTGGCTGCGGGCAAGCTGCTGGAGCTGGGAACGCTGCTTAGTTCGATTTTGTATACGCAGGGCAAAACGGAGGCAGCCGCAGCACGTACACAGGTGACGGGTACGGACACGACGCTGAATACGCGGATTCCTTACCGGAAAATCAAGCCCGTCCTCGAGGCGCTAACGACGAAAGGCCCCGGCCGCCTTGAAGTGCTTAATCTAGCGTATGAAGAGAAGCGGCTAACGGATTTTCGATTGCTATGGCCTGCCGTTGCCGCACTGGATGACAGCTATTCGGAGCTGGCCGAGTTCGTATGGCGCAAGGTTATTCCTTCCTGGGGGGCTGAAGCCCTGCCGGCGCTGCAGGAGCAGCTGGATTTGCAGGGAGGCAAGGGGGATGCCCGAAGGCTGCAGCTGATCCATGACCAGCTCGGCGCTTCCGGCTGCGAGCTGTATTTGAAGGCCGTGGCGGAAGGCGCACCGGAGGTGAAGGCTCAAGCGGTTGAGCTGCTGGGGCATTATGCCGAGCACGAGGAGCTGATTTTGCAGCAGGCGGATGAGAAGCGCAAAGAAGTCCGCCAAGCCGCTTACACGGCCTTGGCCCGTCTGGGGACGTCGCGCGCCTCGGAGCGGTTGTACCGGGCGCTGCTGTCCAAAGACCGGGAGCTTGCCGTAGATCCGATTCGTCTCTCCCGGGATGCGGACCTGACGGTGAAGGTCATTGAGCATATCGAGGAGCTTGCAGCCAAGCTGAACCTTCTCGATGCAGGGCAGCTTAAGGATTCCGCTCATGAGCTGCATCTGGCTTTGCAATGCTTGGACGATAAGAAGGATGCGCCGATTTTGCCTCTGCTCCAAAGACTGCTGACCGACAACAATTTCCTGATCAAAGGAACGGAGGATGCGCAGGAGGCTGCGGCGCAGCTATTGCTGAATCTGGGCCTGCCGGAAGCGGATCAGTTCGCGGTAACGCTCGGGCTTGAAGCGGGCGGCAAGCGGTTTGTTAGCTACAGCTTCAGAGCGGCGTTAAGAACCCTCGCTCCGAATGAAATTTACGACAGGTACGCCGGGTTTATAAAAAACAAAAGAGATGCGGCCTCGAGAGAGCTGCTTAAAGTATTTTACAATCATACTGAACCTGTATCCTCCTATGTTGCGGAAGCATGGAACCGCGATCAGGCCGAGCCTGCTGCTGCGTGGGATCCCCGATGGCTGGAATTGTTCATTGCCATCGATGAGGAGGAGCTGGTATGCCGTCTGGCGGAGAAGCCCGATAAGAAGCTGAACGCCTACCTTGTAAGAAAATGTAAAGCGGCAGGAGCCTTCAACCAGTACAAGACCGTTACGCTCTTGCTGACGCTTTTCCGGCTTGGGCATCCCGACGCCCCGGAGCTGCTCATGGAGAATTTGGAGAAAAGTACGGCACGGCAGCTGTATTATCTGGACTATGCTCAGCTTGCGGTGCTGTCCATGCTTCCCCGCCATTATGCGGAGGGATTGGAGCGGTTTGCAGAGAAGCTGCAGTACGACAGCGTCAAAAGACAGGTGCTCGAGGTCGTTGAAACAATAAAAGCCAAGCCGGACAATGCGTCCGATGCGGATTCGAAAGGAACGGGATGGTTGACATGGATCAAAAGCAAGATGTCTTAAGGCTTTCCTCCGAACGGCTGTACGAGGAGGAGCTGAACGCGTTAAAGCAGGCGGACCAGGATTCGAGACCTGCAGGCTGGCAGCTTTCACCGCGGTCCGTACTGACATTCATTACGGGGGGGAAAGCGGGACGTACTGTAATTACGCCCAAATATATCGGCAACCCGAGGCTTGTAGAAATGGCTATCGCCACCCTGCTGACCGACCGCGCGCTTCTTTTGATTGGAGAGCCGGGAACAGCCAAGTCCTGGCTATCGGAAAATTTGACGGCCGCCATACACGGCGATTCGTCGAAGGTCATTCAAGGCACGGCGGGCACGAGCGAAGAGCACGTGCGCTATTCGTGGAACTACGCGATGCTTCTGTCGCAGGGGCCGTCCGATCAGGCGCTGATCAAAAGCCCTATTTACCGGGCCATGGAAAGCGGAGGGATCGCCCGGTTTGAGGAAATTTCACGCTGCGCCTCGGAGGTGCAGGATGCCTTGATCTCGATATTGTCGGAGAAGACGATCTCGATTCCCGAATTGGGAAGAGAGCTGTCGGCTTCAAGAGGCTTCTCGATCATCGCAACGGCGAATACGAGGGACCGGGGTGTCAATGAAATGTCCGCCGCCTTGAAACGGCGTTTCAATATTATCGTGCTGCCTTCTCCTGCGAATATCGATACGGAAGTGGAAATCGTACGTAAGCGCGTCGGCGAAATTGCAGCCAACTATGAGCTTCATGCCGCCCTCCCGGATGAAGAAGCGGTGACGAAGGTCGTCACGATTTTCCGTGAGCTGCGAAGCGGCAAGACGCTGGACGGGAAGGAGAAAATCAAACCGCCGAGCGGGGTCATCTCGACGGCGGAGGCGATTTCACTCTTGACCGGCAGCATGGCCTTGGCGGCCAGCTTCGGCAGCGGCACTATTGCGCCGGAGGACATTGCCGCAGGATTGCAGGGTGCGATTGTGAAGGATGAAGAGAAGGACCGGCTCGTATGGAAGGAGTACCTGGAAAATGTGATGAAAAAGCGGGGTGCGGCATGGAGAAGCTTGTACAACGCGTGCACGGAGATGAACGATTGAGCCGCAGCCCTAGGGGCGCCGCTGATGAGGAACAGGTGCAGGTGTTCGGTATTCGGCACTTGTCCCCGACAGGGGCATATCACCTGAAGGCATTTTTGGATGAGATTGAGCCTACAGCCGTATTGGTGGAGGGACCGCAGGATGCGAGCGGCTTTATCGCTTCGTTGACCTCCCGCGGCGTGGTGCCTCCTGTAGCGATCCTGGCCTATACGGACCAGCTCCCCGTACGTACGCTGCTGTATCCGCTGGCTGATTACTCGCCGGAGTATCAGGCGTTTGTGTGGGCTAACCGCAAAGGAGCCCAGGTGGAATTTATCGACCTGCCCTCTCACGCCGCCTTGGCATTGTATGAGCAGAAGAGGGAGCGCCGTACTGCGGATACGAGCGGTGTCACCCCGGATGCGGCCCCGGCTTCGGCGAAAGAGACGGATCAGGGCCTAACACCGGCTGCGAAAGAGGAAGCCCCGTCCCAATCGGCCGGCGAGACAGGCTACCGGGCTTACGCGAGAAAGCAAAACGAGCTGTACCGACGCATTGCCGAGCTGTCCGGTGAGGCTGATTATGAGTCTTACTGGGAGCGTCACTTTGAGCATAATTTACAAAAAGACGCCTACCGTCACGGTATTTATGAGTACTCCACACAAATGAGGCGGTTGGTGGAGCAGGAGGAGTGGGAGCACGACCCGGCCGAGTCCGCGTACAACGAAATTCGCGAGGCCTATATGCGCCGACGGATTCGTGAGACGCTGGCCCAAGGCCACGCTCCCGCGAAGGTGGTCGTCGTGACCGGGGCGCATCATGCCTCGGCGATGGATTTGCGGCTGCCGGCGATGACGGACAAGGAGCTCAAGAGCCTTCCGAAGGCTGCGACGAAGCTGACGCTTATGCCTTATTCATTCTACAAGCTATCCTCGCACTCGGGGTACGGCGCAGGAAATGCGGCTCCGGCTTATTTCGAGCTGCTCTGGGAATGCCTGCAGCGGGGAGATTTAAGCCGTCTCCCCTCACTGTATTTTTCCCATGTGGCCGCGCATCTGAGGGAGCAGGGGACGCACCGCTCGACAGCATCGATTATCGAGGGCGTACGCTTGGCGGAAGCGTTGGCATCGCTTCATGGAGGGAGCCAGCCGACCTGGAAGGATTTGCGGGACGCGGCCACGACGTGTCTCGGTTACGGAGAACTGTCCACGATCGCTGAAGCGCTGGCCAGAACGGATATCGGGACCGCGATCGGCCGACTGCCGGAAGGCGTCAGCCAGACACCGATTCAGGACGACCTGAACCGTGAGCTCAAACGGCTGAAGCTCGAGAAATACAGAACCTCGGTAGCGACCAGCCTGGAGCTGGACCTCAGGGAGAACCGGAGAGTCCAATCGGAGGAAGCGGCCTTTCTCGATCTGCATCGCTCGACGATGCTGCACCGGCTGGAGCTGCTCGGCATCAGCTTTGCCCGCAAGCAGCGGGCGAGCCAGTCCGCTGCCTCGTGGGCAGAGCATTGGGTGCTGCAGTGGACGCCGGAGGCCGAGATTCAAGCGGTGGAATCAACGCTGAAGGGCGAAACGATCGAGCTGGCGGCGGCCTATGTGCTGCATGAACGGCTGGAGCAATGCGCCGACATTGCGGAGGCTTCGCGTCTTGTCCGCCTTGCTTGCGATTGCGGGCTGCCGGAGCTGATGGAGCAAGCGAGGCGCACGCTGCAGGAGCTTGCTGTCGATGCGGGAAGCTTCCAGCAGATCAGCTCGTCGGCCTACGAGCTATCGGTGCTGATCCGCTATGGCTCGCTGCGGCGGCTCGACACGGCCACGCTGCTTCCGCTGCTGCAGCAGCTGTTTTTACGCGGCACGCTGCTTCTCGCCGATGCCGCCGGCTGCAATGACGATGCGGCCAAGGGCGTGCTGGAGGCGATGCATTCGCTTCATGGCATTGCGCAGGAGCATTTCGAGACCGTAAATGAGCCGCTGTGGATTCAGAAGCTGCACGAATTGGCTGCGAGAGACGACCGCAATGCGAAGCTTTCAGGCTATGCATTCGCGATTCTGCTGGAGCGCAATGAAATGAACGAGGAGCAGTGCGCTCAAGAGGTATCGCGCCGGTTATCGCCCGGAATTCCGGCCGATCTCGGGGCTGGCTGGTTCGAGGGCCTATCGCTGCGCAACCGTTACGGGCTGCTGTCACGGCAAGCTTTATGGCAGCAGCTGGATACCTATATCGGCTCACTGGAGCCGGAGCCGTTCCAGCGCTCGCTTGTTTTTCTGCGCAGAGCCTTCGGCGGCTTCGAGCCGAGAGAAAAAGCGGCTGTCGCGGAGCTGCTCGGCGACATTTGGGGTATCGGTGCAGACGAGGCCGGAGCCGTGCTGCAGCAGCCGCTCAGCGAGGAAGAGAAGGAGACACTCGATGGACTCAATGAATTTGATTTTGGAGATCTGTAGCGATGACTAATACGAAGATCGATAAGGAGCAAGTCGCCCGTTGGCGTTTGATTCTGGGAGCCGCCGCAGAAGAACAGCTGCAATCGTACGCGCCTTCCTCTCTGCTGCTGGATGAGGAGGGGAGGCTGATGGACGAAGCATTAGCAGCCATTTACGATGACACCTCGGAGGCGGCAGAGCTGGAGGGGAGAGGCGGTTCCAGCCAACGCAGAACCGCTGGACTCGGCAAATCGTCTCCTCAGCTGGCCAAGTGGCTGGGCGATATCCGTACTTTTTTTCCGACGGATATCGTTTCGATTATTCAGGCTGACGCGATGGAACGCAAAGGGCTGACGCAGCTGCTGTTCGAACCGGAGCTGCTGTCCCAGGTCAAGCCGGATATTCAGATGGTTGCCACGCTCATGGCATTGAAAGGCAAAATTCCGGAGAAAACGAAGGATACGGCCCGCCAGTTGGTTCAGGCCGTCGTGGATGAAATTGTGAAGCGGCTGGCGCAGGATCTCCGGCGTGCGGTGACGGGGGCATTAAATCGAAGACAGCATTCCCCGCTCCCGTCCTCGACGGGACTGGATTGGAAGACGACGATCCGCAAAAATTTGAAGCATTACGATACCGAGCGGAAGCTGTTGGTACCGGAGAAAGTATATTTCTTCGACCGGGCCCGCCGCAGCAAGGAATGGACGGTCATTCTGGATATCGATCAGAGCGGCTCGATGGCCAACTCGGTCATTTACGCTTCGATCATCGGTTCTATTTTTGCGAGCATGCCTTCGCTGGATACGCGAGTCGTCGTCTTCGATACGGAGGTGGTGGATCTCTCCGAGCAGTGTGCGAACGACCCGGTTGATATGCTGTTCGGCATTCAGCTTGGCGGGGGGACGGATATCAATAAGTCCATCGCTTACTGCGAGCCGTTTATCACGGAGCCGAAGAAGACGATGTTCATCATCGTATCGGACCTGTATGAAGGCGGTAACCGGAGCGAGATGATCCGGAGACTGGCGGACCTGCACCAGTCCGGTGTCAAAACGATGTGCCTGCTGGCCTTATCGGATCAGGGCACCCCTTCTTACGACGACGCCGTCGCCAAAAAGCTGGCGCAGCTCGGCATCCCCTGCTTCGGGTGTACGCCGGACCGGCTTCCCGAGCTGATCGAGGGTGCCTTGAAGGGACAGGACCTGCAGCAGCTTGCAGGCCGAATCACCTCCACTGCCGGCAGTGGAGGAAGCGGAGTCTAGCTATGAAATGGATAAAATATCAATGCCGTCTATGACCGCGGCGCCCAGAGCATAATCGAGACGCCAATCAGGCATACGGCAGCCCCGACCCAATCGTACAGGTCCGGGGCTTTTTTGTCGACCCACCAGCCCCAGAGGACGGAGAGCAGCACGAAGACGCCGCCATAAGCGGCATAGACCCGCCCGAAGGAAGGGAATGTCTGCAGCGTGGGTATAATGCCATAGAGCACCAGAATAATGCCTCCGGCCAAACCGAAGCCCCAAGGCTTCGATTCCCGAAGCCAGAGCCAGATGAGGTACCCTCCACCGATTTCGGCCAGGCCGGCAATAACGAATAGAACGATTGCGGAAACCAACGCATGACCTCCCAGTATTATTTTACATAAGCCTGCATTTGATCTATCTAAATGCAAGCTCATATGGCCGACGAGAATAGTATACATCATTATAAATTTGAAGCTTATTTATCTATACTATCCGTCTCTTTGGTTTCAAGCAGTTCATTTACCAGGAATCCGTTATTTCCGGACTTTACGATTTTGTACTTGGATGTGAAGCTCTTTATTTTACGGCTTCCATCGCCGTAGAAGATGTCATATTGCTCAAAGGTGGTGACCTTGAAGCTGGAATCGTCCAGTTTTTCGGCGGATTTGGCTTCGACTGCCAGCAAGCTTTCTTTGATTCCTTTGTTTTTCAGGTAATCCATGTATTCCAACTGCTCTTTATATTTTTTTCCCTTAGTATCAATATACGATTCCACATAGGAAAAGTCATTCGTGTCCAAAGCTTTGATCCCTTTAATCAAGTAATCCTCCACAAAAATCTTCACCTTCTCTTCACCGACGAAGGGACGCGGGGACCGTTCTTGTATGTTTAGCGGATTGGCAGCTTCTGCGGACTGAATCCCCATAACCTCATTGTATTTAGCCAACATGCTATTGGCGTTGCTTTTGCGGCTTTTTTGCTCTGCCGACTTATCGTCCATCCACTTGATTTGCTTCTCCGCTTTATCGGCTTCCGCGTAGGCATTTTTGATCAAGGTAGACTGGGAATAGTAAGAAGAAGTCTTTTGAGCCTGTTGTTTAAAATCTTTGATTTTACCGATATAACTATCGTACTGCTCTACCGCATTTTTGTAAGAATTTGCTGCATTGTAGTAGTCCCTGAGTTCCGACAAAAATTTGCCACGGTAGCTTAGGGCATCGACGAAAGTGGATTGGGCATCCTTTAACTTCGTCGATAATACAACACCCAGCACCTCATCCTTCAGGGTACTGTTCTTACGAATGAGATCTTGAAATTTGTCGTAATATTCATAGTTTTCTAAATCGGACGGTCCAAGGGACTTAATCTCCTTATCGAGATTCTCGCTCCGCTGCATAACGCTTTGAAGTTTGTCTATATCTTTCATCAACTCATTGTACTCGGCAATCGTTTTTTCAACACCAAGGCCGTTATAATCCTTCTTTTCGGCCTTCAACGAAGCGTACTTGATATTATTATTAAGCTCGTTCACCTGAGTTTCGAAATTGTTCTTGGACTTCAATTCTCTATAAAATGTAACGACATCCTGTAGTGTCTTCTTGTCAGCAGGCGGCGCATCCACCTGCTTTTTGAATGTCGAACTGGCTGCTTCGATCGCTTCAAAATCCTTATTGTAGTTTTGTACCAGCGAGCTGTACTTATAATTTTTGGTTATTGCGTAAGTGGTTACACCGCCTACAGCAAGTAGAATTAAAAGCGAACTTAAGATCAAGATTCGTTTCATTTTTGTTTTTTTCTCAGTCTGGCTTACGTCCGTCACCACTTTCACCGTTGTTTCATTTGTTTGATTTTTTAACTCCATTTCTGACATTTGCCCCACTCCACTTTTTATATTCTAAATACCAAAGAACATTTCCCGTCTTGCCTAGGTATCCCAAGTGTAATTCGTTATTTTCCCTTGATTTCCTTCTAAAGAAATATTTTCAAACGGGCATTCGACATTCGATTACATATTGCAAAATCATAAATAGTCCTACCAAACGTAGATGGAATAAGGGATTTTACATTCAGCTTGTTTCCATGCTATATTAAGTTGATGCTTAGAAACAGGTATGGTGATATCCGTGGATGATTCAGTGAGATTGGTTTTTAAACGTTCCAAATTTAAAATTTCCCAACCCTTGACCCGAACCGGTCAAGGGTTTTTGTTTCCTTTGGGAAAAACTTGTGCCGGGGGGAACAAATGATGAGCAAGGAGAACAATGCCTCCATTGTGGCGATATGGATCAGCTTAATTAGCAATGTTGTACTGACAGCGATCAAAATCATTGTCGGTCTCGTGTTTCACAGCCAGGTACTGCTGGCCGACGGCGTGCACAATGCCGGGGATGTCATAGCGACCTTCGCCTCGCTGACCTCCATGCGGATCTCCCAGCGTCCGGCCGATGAAGATCATCCTTACGGACACGGGAAAGCGGAGGTTCTGGCATCGGCGGTTGTCGCCATCATTATGATCGCTGCTGCGTTGTACATTGCTTATGAAGCGATCGGCGCTTTCTTCGAGGAGCCCGTAAAAGCAAGCTATATTGCGCTTGGGGCCGCCGTGATTTCATTCGTATGGAAAATGGTTTTGTACGTCTATACGATCCGGATCGGTAAACGCATGAACAGCAAGGGGCTTATGGCCACGGCGTACGACCATTTGGCGGACGTGTATGCCTCCATCGCGGCAGTAGTGGGGATCGGACTCGCCCTGATCGGCGAAACGTACGGTATTCATTACTTGTCCTACGGCGACCCGTTGGCAGGAATCGTCGTGTCCATACTCGTATTGAAGCTGGCCGTCCATATGGGGCATGAAGCGTTTGACGTGCTGATGGAGAAAAATATCGCCCAAGAAAAGCTGGATGAATATGCCAAGCTGATTCAATCCGTTCCGGAAGTGAAGCGTATTGACCGGCTTCGTGCGAGAGAGCACGGTCATTATATATTGGTCGATGCCAGGCTCGGGGTGCCGGGAGAGCTAACAATTCAACAGGGGCACGATATTTCGCGGAAGATCAAGCAGCAGATTATGAGCAGCCACCCCGACGTGGATGAGGTGCTTATTCACCTTAATCCTTGGTATGCCGAGGACAACTAGCTTAAAAAAGAGGCGCGCTCGACAAATTTATATTAAAATAACAGGATTAACGTGCATAGCAAGCGATGCAAGGAGAGGAAATTCAACATGATACGATTTGCGGTTATCGGTACGAACTGGATCACGGAGCAGCTTATTCAAGCGGCACAGCGGCATCCGGACTTTGCATTGACCGCGGTATACTCCCGCACGGAGGCGAAGGCGAGCGAATTTGCCGCCAAATATGATGTTAAGGCGATCTTCACAGACCTGAAAGCCATGGCAGAGAGCGACGCTTTCGACGCGGTCTATATTGCCAGCCCGAATGCTTATCATGCAGAGCAGGCGATTCTGCTGATGGATCATGGCAAGCATGTGCTATGCGAGAAGCCTATAGCCTCCAATGCTGCAGAGCTTAAGGCGATGATCGCCGCCGCGCAGAGGAACAACGTACTGCTGATGGAAGCGTTGAAATCGACGCTGCTGCCCAATTTTCAGACGGTGCGGGATCACCTGCATAAAATAGGGACGATTCGCCGCTATGTTGCAAGCTACTGCCAATATTCCTCGCGCTATGATGCCTATAAGCAAGGCACGGTGCTCAATGCATTTAATCCCATCTATTCCAATGGTGCTTTAATGGACTTGGGTGTCTATTGTATTTACCCGTTGGTGGTCCTGTTCGGGAAGCCTAATGAGGTCAAAGCGGGCGGAGTGCTGCTAAGCTCCGGCGTCGATGGCGAAGGCAGTCTGATTGCGAAGTACGATGAGATGGATGCGGTAATCATGTATTCCAAAATTACGGATTCCGCGCTGCCCTCGGAAATTCAGGGAGAGCTAGGGACGCTTGTCATGGATAAAATCAGCACGCCCGAGAAGGTCGAAATCCGTTACAGGGACGGCTCAGTCGAAAATATTTCAAGACCCCAGTTGGACAGTAAGGCCCACATGTTCTACGAAATGGAAGAATTTATTCGTCTCCTGAACAGCGGCCAACGGGAGTCGGCTGTCAATTCGTTCGCAAATTCGTCTGCCGTTATGGACATGATGGATGAAGCAAGACGTCAAATGGGGCTCGTATATCCTGCGGATTTGAAAACCCAAGGAGCGATGAACGATGCATAATAAAGCCGAACGGATTAAAAATATGAAGCTGCCGTCCGTCATCACGGACCCTGCTTTGGATCACAGATTGCCGCCGGGACAAGTATGGACCGAGCGATTCCCGATTCTGCATGAGGGCGAAGTGCCTCAATACGATATGGCTGTCTGGACGCTGCGTGTATTTGGCGAGGTGGAAGAAGAGCGGGTGTTTAACTATGAGGAGCTTCTCTCCCTGCCGCAAACGAAGATGAAGTGCGATATTCACTGTGTAACCCGTTGGTCCAAGCCGGATACGACATGGGAGGGCGTCCTGTTCAGGGATGTGCTGAGCCTGCTGAAGGTGAAGCCGACAGCCAAGCATGTGATGATTCACGCCGATCACGATTATGAAACGAATGTGCCGCTGGAAGATCTGCTGGGCGATCAAATTATGCTCGCGCACAGCTACGACGGGAAGCCTCTGACACCGAAGCATGGATGGCCGCTGCGTCTCATCGTACCGCATCTGTACTTTTGGAAAAGCGCCAAATGGATTCGCGGCTTTGAATTTATGAAGGAAGACCGTCCGGGCTTCTGGGAAAGCAATGGATTTCACAATGTGGCCGAGCCGTTCCGTGAGGAGCGCTTCTCCGGCGAGCCGCTGCCGCTGCCCGAAGACGAGTGGGTCGGCAAAGATTTCGATTGAGTCCGCGAACCCCCAGGAACTGGGAAGGCCCTGAAAAACGGGCGGAGGGGACGGAATCGTTCTGTA
>NZ_NMQW01000046.1 GCF_002234615.1 Paenibacillus rigui
GCTGGCGCAGGGCAGCGTGGAGTCGGCGCATATCGCGGCAGGAGCGATTGGCAGCGCGGAGCTGAGCGAAGGCTCGGTAGGAGCGGAGCAGCTGCAGGACGGAGCGGTGACGGGAGCGAAGCTGGCGCAGGGCAGCGTGGAATCGGCGCATATCGCGGCAGGAGCGATTGGCAGCGAGGAGCTGGGCGAAGGTGCAGTCGGCCCGGAACAGCTGCAGGATGGAGCTGTCACCGGAGCGAAGCTGGCGGCAGGAGCGGTTCATGCAGGGCATGTAGCTCTGGGGACGATCCAAAGCGACCATTTGGGAGCGGAGGTCATCGGCACAGCGAAGCTGCAGGATCAATCCGTAACGGGAGCGAAGCTGGCGGCCGCTTCGGTAGAGAGCCGACATTTGGCGGTAGAGGCCATCGGCACAGCGAAGCTGCAGGATCAGTCCGTGACGGGAGTGAAGCTGGCATCGGGCGCCGTAGAAGAACGCCATTTGGCGGTAGAGTCGGTCGATACCTCGAAGCTGAGGGAGCGTTCCATCACGGGCTCGAAGCTGGCGGTAGGTACGATCGGCACCGAGCATTTGACTAACGATTCAATCGATGGGCTGCATATTAAGAAGGAGTCCATCTCCGGTTATCACCTGCTGCCCGGAAGCATTTCCGCACTGCATCTGGAGCCTGGCTTGCTCGAGCAGCTGCAAAATCTGCCTGTTCCTTCGAAGCTGGAAGATGCTGAGCCGGAGGATGCCGAGCTGGAACAGCAGGCAGTGACGGAAGCTTCGGAAGTGCAGCCAGAGGCACAGGCTCAGCGGTTTCCTGAGGAGCTGCCGGATGAGTCGGTACAATCCCGGCATATCGCAGAGGGAGCTGTGACATCGAAGCATCTCTCCTTCAATCCGGTGCAATCGCCGCTAGCTTCCCCAACGGTGCAGCAATTTGGGCTGGTCCCGTTCCAGCTGAGGGTGGAGGAGGAGTTTATCGAGCTTTTGATTCAGTTCGACCAGCCCTTTGCCGACGATAATTATGCGGTTGTGGCGATGACGAATCAATCGGCTTGCTACGCTGCAGTGCTGGAGAAGCAGAACGATTGTGCACTTATTGAGGTTGTGCGGAGCAAATATTCACCGGAGCTGCAAGGGGTACTGAACTGGATTGCGATAGGTGCATTGGAAATGCAATGAACTGAATAAACCGGTAGAGCCGTCTTTGAAAAAAGGCGGCTTCTGTTCGTGCGGGAGCCGTTCTCGGCTTTGTTGAATAGGGCTTCATCTTATAGCAGCTTATTTTTCATTTTTAAAATATCGTTTACTCGTAAAAAATATACTTTTCAAATCATTAAGGTCATGGTATATTTCTTATAGAATTATTTCCTATGCGAAATATATAAGGGTAAAAGACTTCAGTGTTGAAGTGCCTTAACAAACGCATGCCATCTGGAAAGCTGGCGAAGCTGTTTATCCTTGTCATGAAGGGGGAGTACATAGAAGAATGGAGCACGCCTGCCCGTTATACGGCACGGATGTTGGAACTACGCCAAAAGCCTAGTTCTTTTGCTGCTTTGGGCCTGCATTGCGGTCAATTGTTATGCTACGACTCTGTTGTCCCATAACCTATGTTATGGTATATTTTTAACTATTAATATTTCGCTTGCGAAATAAAGTGGAGGCGGACAAATCATGAGTCGTGCAATGCAAATTGGTCATTCCATTCGAAAACTGACGAAAATTTTTAATGTGATTATGAGCAAGGATTTGAAGGAGCTGGGCTTGACGACACCACAGATTGCAGCCTTGGGTCAAGTGTATTTCGGGCCTAAGACGATTGGGCAAATTTCGGAGCATACCCAGCTTTCTTATAGTACGGTATCGGGCATTATCGACCGGCTGGAGCGGGACGGGTGGCTGGAACGGGTTCGTGACGAGGATGACCGGCGCATTGTTTGGATTAAGAAAACGGAGAAAATTGAAGGCTTAAAAGAAAAATTGCACTTTTTCCAAGAGAGCTTTTATGAAAAATTACTTGCAGATTTAAGCTCGGAAGAGCTGGATACGATCATCCGTTCCTTGGAGCTGCTGACTTCATACTTGGAAAATAAAGAAGGCTGAGGAGATTCTATGAAGAAGAAACAAGTACTTTATCTCATCCTTGCTGCGGCTATTATTGTCGCAGGGGGTGGGGGCTATTGGTTCTGGTATCAATCGCACTATTTCATTAAATCCGAGGATTCCCGTGTGGCGGGTGATATCTACAGAGTGATGCCGCGTATTTCCGCGAAAATGACGGCTCTGCAGGTGGAAGAAGGAGACACGGTGCTTGCCGATCAAATCGTTGCACAGCAGGACAGCACGAATCTGGCGACCAGCGTATTGGATCAAGCGTCGCTGCGTTCCCCGATCAGCGGAACCATCATCAAGACGATGGCCAAAGCCGGCGAGGTCGTATCTCCGGGGCAAACCGTTGCCATGGTGGTTGACAAGAAAAAGCTGTACCTGAACGCAAACATTGAAGAAGGCGACATTAACCGCGTCAAGGTAGGTCAGCCGGTTGAATTTACCGTCGATACGTTCCCGGGCGTTACGCTGATGGGGAAGGTGCAGGAAATCGGCGAAGCAACGGCATCGACGTTCTCTCTGCTTCCTGCGACGAATACGAGCGGCAACTTTACTAAAGTAACACAGCGCGTTCCCATTAAAATTTCGATTGATGATCAAGAAGGGCTTTCGTTAGCTCCCGGTATGAGTACAATCATCAAAATTCATTTGAAAGGATAGGGACGAACACCATGAGAACAAAGAAAAAAACATGGATCCCTGCGATCCTTTCATTAGTCGTTATTACAGCATTGTCCGGCTGTGGAGGAACGGCGGCGCCAAAAGCAGCTGCAGCCGAATTGCCGGTGAAAGCCATCAAGATCGGTCAAAGCAGCGGTTCCGGCTTGAGCGGGAAAGTCATCCCGGATCAAGAGGTGAAGATTGTTGCCAAAACTTCAGGCAAGGTGTCCGAAATGAAAGCCAATGAAGGCGATATGGTCAAAAAAGGCGATGTCATCATTCAGCTGGAAACGGATGACCTTACACAGCAAGTAAAGCAGGCGGAGGCGGGTGTGATCGCTGCCCAGGCGAAGCTCGCCGATACCCAGGCAGGAGCTAGAAGCCAGGAAATTCAAGGCTTGGAAAGCGCCGTACAGCAGGCTCAAGGTGCAGCGGATCAAGCCAAGGCATCTGCCGATTCGTCGAAGGCCTCATTTGATTTGGCCCAAAAAACCTACAACAAGCTTCGCAACCTGTACGATACGAATGCTTCCGTAACAAAAGAGGATATGGATAAAGGGACGACGGAGTACGAAAAAGCGCAGGCGGCCTACCAGTCGGCCCTGGCTCTGCAGCAATCGGCTGCGGCTCAAGTATCTGCGGCGAAATCGAAGCTGGATTTGGCTCGGAGCGGGGCGACAGGCAATACGATTGAAGCACTGCAGGCGGATGTGAACCGTCTGAATGCCAGCCTGGAGCTTGCCAACAATGCTCTTACCAATGCGACGATCGTGGCTCCGATGGATGGCGTCATTGTGAAGAAAAGTATTTCCGTTGGCGAAATGGCACAGCCGGGGGTTGCCTTGGTGACCCTGGTGAAGATGGATCAGGTTCAAATTGAGCTCAGTGTACCGGATACCTTGATCGGTTCATTGAAGGCAGGTACGGATGTGGATGTCAAGGTAAGCAATGTACCGGACAAAACCTTCCCGGGCAAAATTAATTTTGTTTCCCCTGTATCCAATACGAATACCAGTACATTCCCTGTAAAAGTAACGGCTGCGAATCCCGACGGTCTTCTGTTGGCCGGTATGACGGCTGAGGTTCATTTGAAGGATTCCAAGCAAGGCGGACTTGAAATCCCGAAATCCGCTATTGTCAAAAAAGATAACAAAACCATCGTCTATATCGTGCAAGACCAGACTGCCAAGGCTGTAGAAGTGAGTGTAGAAGACAAGAATGCGGACTGGGCCTATATGAAAGACAATGCTTCGATTAAGTCAGGACAGCAATTGATAATTAATCCTTCGGAAGCATTGACGGACGGCAGTAAAGTGAAAGTCGAATAGGGGGAGATCACGTGGCTGACGATGCTCAACAAGCTCAAGCTCCCACAGGAAAAGGGGAAGCCGATAAAAAGGAAAATAATTTCTGGCTTCCTCTGATTGCCATCATTATGGCGACTTTCGTCTCCGTACTCAGCAGCAGCTTGGCGAACGTAGCGCTTCCGAAGCTGGCAACGGTGTTCGGCGTGCCCACAACAACCATTCAGTGGGTCAGCACAGGCTTTATGCTCGCCTCTGCGGTAGTGATTCCGATGAGCGGCTTTCTCGTCGGAAGATTCGGCAGCAAGCGGCTGCTGCTGCTTTCCGTTATCGGCTTTACCATTGGCTCATTGCTGTGCGGATTTGCGTGGAACGATTCCAGTCTTATCGCTTTCCGTATTTTTCAAGGGCTAGCCGGCGGATTTATTATGCCCGTCGGGATGGCGGTTATGTATACTATCGTGCCTCGGGAGCAGATTGGCTCGGCGATGGGGGTATGGGGTGTTGCGGCGATGGTCGCTCCGGCCCTTGGACCGACGCTCGGCGGATATATCGTCGAATATTTCAGCTGGAGACTGCTCTTCTTCGTCAATGTGCCAATCGGCGTATTGGCTGCAATTCTATGCTTTGCGCTGTTGAAGGAGAGCCCGACAAACAAAAACTTGAAATTCGATATCCCTGGCGCTATCCTTTCGATCGTGTTCTTCGGCTCACTGCTGCTGGCATTGAGTAAAGGACAGACCGAAGGCTGGGGTTCGTTATTTATCGTGACCTTGTTCTATATTGCAGGCACCAGCTTTGCTCTGCTGCTCTGGGTGGAGCTGACAAAGAAAGGTCCCCTGCTGGATTTATCCTTATTTAAAAATGTGCGCTTCTCATCCAGTACGCTGATTTCCGGCCTTCTTATGATGGCAATGATGGGCGGGACGTACCTGATGCCGATTTATTTGCAGAATGCCCAGGGCATGACTGCACTGGATTCGGGGATTTTGCTGCTGCCCCAATCGGTAGCCATGGCGCTGATGATGCCGCTAAGCGGAAAGCTGGCGCAAAAGTTCGGCCTCGTGCCGCTTGCCCTTATCGGACTATCCGTGCTTGGCGTGACGACTTATGAGCTTCATCGGCTCGCAGGAGATACATCCCATCTTTGGATTAACGTATTGCTTACGATTCGGGGAACCGCTATTGGAATGTGTATGATGCCGATTACGAGCTCGGGTCTAGCGTCAATTCCGAAGCAGCATATTAATGATGCCTCTCCTTTGTCGAACGTATTTCGCCAGGTCATGTCTACGATGGGGATTGCTATTCTGACCTCTATCATGAGCAGCCGTCAAACGTTCCATTACACAAGAATTGCGGAAAATGTTCCTTCCACCTCCGAGCCGGCGACCCAGCTGATTTCGCAGCTGACCGGGCTGCTGGCTCAGGGCGGGGTGGATACGGCTACTGCTACAGGCAGTGCCACTTCGACGATTGCGGGATTGATGGCGAAGGAAGCGCTGGTTCGCGGTATCGCAGATACCTTTTTCGTTTCCTCGATTCCGGCGTTTATTTGTATCCCGCTCATGTTTTTGCTGATGGAGAAGAAGAAGCCGAAGGAACAGCCGGTTGAGCAGGCGAAACCAGCCCCTGGTACAGGGACGGCCTCCGTTGAATCGCAGGGAGGTCCTGCGGCAGGTCCGGGAATGAAGGGGCCTGAGCCAGTAAAAGTATAAATAGATAGATTAATCGATTTATGCTGAATAGGTGGGAGACAACAATATATGTATAAAATGTGGGGAAAAACGGCGCTGGCGCTATCGCTGGCTTTATCGTCTGCATCCATATACGCAGGCTCCGTAGGGGCAGAGCAGCCAGGATACGTGGCCGAGGCGAAGGCTCCGGGATACCAGGCGTTGACGGATGCACTGCAGGTGCAGGTTAAAAGTGTACTCAATGAGCGGACTTCAGACAGCGTCAAAATCGGCGTGGTCATTCGATTGAAAAACGACAGCAATGAAACGAAGCGGGTTCCGGACTACGAGCTGCGGGTGAGGACGGAAGACGGAGCCGTGTACACTCTGCTGCCCAGTGCGGGCAATATCCGTTCTGCACTGCCTCAATCCGAGAATGAACTGAGCTACCTCGTCAAGCTGGAGCATAAAAAAACGATCCGTTTGACGGAGCTGCAATGGATTGATGTCGATTGGAACGTCTATCCGAAAGCGGAAACGGTTGTCTTGACTACACCTGTATCCGGGCAGGCCTGGGCCGGAGCGGATGCCGTCATCCAGGACCCGGCTTCGATCAAGCAGTGGGGAGAAGCTTTTACCATTGCAGCAAGCAGCCTTCCGCTGACCTATACTCCCGTAGATCTAAGCAAGCAGTATGACGGTCAGAAAACAAATTATGTTGTCAAAATGCTTGTGGAGAATACAGGCGATTCGACGGAAACCGTACCGGAGCTTATTCTTGAGGGCAAAGATGGAACCACGTCGTTCCAAGGTCCGCGTGTGGAACAGAAGAGCGTGACGATCGAGCCCAAGGAGAAGAAGTATATTCATTTCGCCATCGGAACGGATCCGGATTCCGTACTCAAAACGATTCGCGTGTTGACACCGGAAAGCTTCGCCATCACAGATGCGAAAGGCCAAAGCGTTCCATTCCAATACAATATCGGCCGCATCGAATTGGTTTTGCCGGAAGCAGGGCTGCCTGTCTCGCAGATTCAACCGGTGGATTATACAGTGAAGAACGCGATTTCCTTCGATCCGTTGAATGCGTTGATCAATCCTGACGTCGCCATCTCTTTAGTGGACGTGACGATGAATGAAAGTCAGGGTGTCGGCTATAAAACGGCTGTGGCCAAGTTCAAGCTGACCAATACGAGCACATCGCCGATTCCGGTTCCCATATTCGGCACCGAATTGGATACACCGCAAGGCATCAGCTATGCTGGAAGCCGTCAGGTAAGCGGGCTTAAGCAATTGATGCCTAATCTGACGCAGGTCATAAGCTATGCATTCATTATTCCCAGCTCCGAGCAGGGGGATCATCTGGTACTGAAGCTTTCCGATCCTCAGACGGCAGCCCCGTTTAAATCGACGATTGCCGCTCTGAATGTTGCGGTAACGCCCGAGCCTCAGCCGAAGACGGGAATGGGCGATGTGCTGTCCTTCTATCCGTTTGAAGTAAAGGTGGACAGCTGGTCTATTGGGGCCACAACGAGCATCGTGACAGCTGCGAATACGCAATTAACTTACGGTTATAAGCTCAAGCTTCATTTAGATGTCACACAAACCGACAATGTCGTGGTGGATCAGGATTTTTCCAAAATGAAAGCGGCTCTGGTGGATAGCGCCGGACGCACGGTTGCGGAGCAAAATCTGTCCTTTACCCAAAGCGGCGGTGTGAATCAGGTTGTTAGCGGTGAACTCAACATCCGCTTCGATAATGTGAAAGCAGAGCAGCAGGACAACAATATGACGCTTCGGCTTTACGAGTCTGTAAACACCGAATTCGGCGAAGCCAAGCGGCTTTTGGCTGTATATAAATAATACACAGCAGGTGAGCATCCCGCGTTTTCTTCTTTGAGGAGAGCGCGGGTTTTCACTGCTTGACCCCATGGAGGCGAAGCGAATATGCTGACAAGCCGAGTGATCGAACAATTGGAAGTAACCTTACAGCACGTGATGCGAAAAATGGTTCATTACAACAAAATGATGGACAACAGCTTTTCCGGTTCACAGGTCAGCGCGTTGGAAACGATTCTGGCCAAGCAGCCCCTGAAGGTATCCGAGCTTGCCGAGGAGCTGTCTCTTTCCTCAAGCGCAGTGACCTTGTTGTGCGACAAGCTCATAGAGAACGGATATGTGAGAAGGGAGCGGATTCAGGACGATCGTCGAGTTGTTTGTATGCTGATTACAGAGCAGGGGAAGGAAGTGCTCGAGGCTCTGCAATGCAAGGAGCGGGACTTGGTTGCGCAATGGCTGTCCGGGATTGATGTACATGAGCTTCGGGGGCTTAACGAAACCTTAATGAAAATCAGGGACAATGCGAGGAAATATAAAAATTAGCCCCTATTCCTTCACATTTTATTCACAAAGTACCCTCAAAAAAGGATTCACAACTAACTTTGATTGTGATATATTTCGTGTAGAAACTATTTAGCGAGAAGTATTTCCTGAGCTAAAAATTTTTACATAAATATTTCTCGTACGAAATAGTAAAGACAGATAGTGGGAATGGAGAGAAACAAAATGAGAAAAAACCAACTGGCAAGAAAAACAATTACCGGAGGCGTAGCCTGTGCGTTACTGCTGGGCAGCTTCGCGGCAGCAGGAAGCTTCAATCAACAAGCGTACGCAGCGGAAGCGGTGCAAATCTCGGCAGCCTACAGCTCTTCACCATTGATTTCGCAGCATCTTAACAGCATTGTACGTGATACGGCTTGGTTAGCTGATAAAGAGGAAGCTGTCATCTATGCAGCACTGGCCAAAGGTCAAACATTGGCTGAAGCATCAGGCTTGACCGCTGCGGAATTAAACGACAAGCTGACGGCGCTTTTGAATGAAGACATTGCACACTTGTACGAAGATTCAGATGCCCCTGCGTCTGAAGTCGATGCGTTAAAGACTCAAGGCGCTGAAGCCATTGCTTCCGCCGTTTCCGAAAAAGGCTTTAAACCGGCTGCTCCTGTAGCTGCGGTAGACTTGAAGGCTCTGGTTCAGGATCAATTGAAGCTTGCTGTTTCAACAGCCGCTGCGATTTCCGATCAGGAGACAAGCGACATTGAGTCCCGTGTTCAAGCAGGTCAATCGCTTGCTGAAGCCTCCGGACTTTCCCAAGGCGACCTGGCTGGCAAGCTGACTGCCCAATTGAATCAGGCCATAGATAATGCAGTGAACAACAAACATGTTGCTCCAAGTGTCGTTCAGGCGGCCAAAGCGCAAGGCGCGCTCCTGATTGCAGAGGTTGTTGCGCACGGCACTTCCGGCTCTTCGGTGACAGGTTCCTCCAGTGTGACGGCTGCAGTATACGAAGCCGTATACGGAAGAATTGACCGCATTGTAGCGGATGCTTCCCTGATCGCAGACAAAGATTATATTGATGTAACGGATGTGCTGCAAGCCGGCGGTACGTTGGTTCAGGCAACAGGCTTGTCCGAAAGCGGACTGTACGATGCGTTGGTTCAATTAATGGATGCTGATATTCAACAAGCGGCCAACAAGGCTTCTATCGCAGCCGACGCTTTAAGCCAGGCTCAAACGGAAGCACATCAACAAATTCAAACCATTATTCATACCGCAGGTTATACGGCAACCGCCAATAAACAATCTGTTGAAGAACTTAAGGCGAAGGTACAAGACCAGCTGAAGCTTGCTGCTTCCGAAGCGGCTACTTTAGCGGACAAGGAATTGTATGAAGTGGAGGATGCGCTGAAGCAAGGCGCAGGCTTGGCGGACGCAGCCGGACTTAGCGCTTCCGAGCTAACACAAAAGCTGACAGCCTCCTTGAATCAATTCATCGATGCGAATGCCGCTAACCTGGATGCAGAAGCAGTGGCTCAAATCAAGCAAGATGCGGCTAATGCCATCAGCACTTTGGTTCAATCCGGTATTCAACAATAATATTATGCAATGATACGAAAGCGGGAGCTGTCTAAAGGACGGCTCCCGTTTTTGTATCCACGCCAGAATTTATACAATTTCGGGGCTGCGGACAGCGGCCGGAACCCCATACCTGACTCCCTCCCCACGCTCAAACAATGAAACCCTTTGCAATAAAAATGCATACTTTTGATTGAAAAAGTCAATGAAAAACCATATAATAGCGTCATAATCCGGGATATGCCCGAGCGGTTGGAGTGAGTTGTATGAGTGATCAGGAATTATCCAAGGGTGAAGAGCGCCGCAATAAAATAATGAACGTACTAAAGACGCAGGGACGCATTACAATACAAGAAATGATGGAGAAATTTCATTGTTCGGAAGCTACGGCTCGCCGTGATCTTGATTATTTGGTCCGGACCGAAGCGATCATAAGGACCATCGGCGGCGCCCAATTTGAAGGCATAGCGGGCATGAGAGAAGTTTCCTTTGATGAGAAGAAACAGCTTCTCTGGGTGGAGAAAGAAGCGATTGCTCTGAAGGCCGCAGCTTTAATCGAAGAAGGAGACGTTATAGGCCTGACTGGGGGAACCACAACCTATTTGATTGCCAAGGCGATTAAGTCCCGCCGAAATATAACAGTCGTTACCAACGCTGTCAATATAGCCATGGAGCTGGCGGACAGCGACGGGGTTCAGGTGGTTTTGACGGGCGGGGTGCTGCGTAAAAACAGCTTTGAGCTGTGCGGCCCTCTCGCGGAAAAGATTGTCGAGGACTTGAACATCGGCAAAATGTTCATGGGCGCCGACGGCTTTGCTCTCGAGCAGGGAGTGACGACTTATTCCGAGCTGGAAGCGCAGATTGCCAAACTGCTGATCAAGCGGTCTGCCCAAACCATTGCGGTCATCGACCATTCGAAGATGGGGAAAGCGTCTTTATTCGGTATTGTCCCTCTGACCGCTCTGGACGGCTGTATTACGGATGCCGTGCTGGCACCGGAGCTGGAGGCCGCACTGAAGGCAGCGAACGTAGCTTTATATGTAGCCGAGAGGGCCGGCTTTTCATCATAGCATAGACGAGGCAACAGGGAGCGGAGGAGAAGAGGCATGGGATTGCTGATTGGAATGGATATTGGGGGCACGAACATTGTGTGCGGCCTTGTGGACGAAGAAGGCCGTCTGATGAACAAAATCAAGAAGACGACAGAGGCTCATAAAGGAAGCGAGTACGTTTTTGATAAAATACAAAGCATGATCAAGGAGCTGCTCCAATTATCCGATGTGCCGCTTACGGATATTTCCGCTATCGGAGCAGGAACGCCGGGCTTTATCGACCCGGTTCGCGGAGTCACTTTGTTCGCGGGCAATCTGAAATGGAAGGATGTCCCGACGGCGGAGGAAATTCGCAAACGGACTGGGATTCCCGCTTTTATCGACAACGACGTCCGGATGTATGCGTACGGGGAGGCGGTGCGCGGTGCGGCGCAGGGTTATGAGCATGTGTTAGGCATTACGATCGGCACCGGGCTGGCAGCGGCGGTTGTCAACAACGGAGAGCTTTACTATGGCGGAGGCTATATGGCCGGGGAGATCGGTCACTTTACTTTCCCGGAGCACATTCCTTATGTGTGCGGCTGCGGCATGACAGGATGCCTGGAAACCGTCGCTTCGGCGACCGGCATGGCCCGACAGGCTAAGGACCTCCTTCGCGGGGGCCGAGTGAGCGTATTGCAGGAATGGTTCAAGGACACCTCTATCGATCATCTTACCGCGGCAGATGTGTCCAGAGCGTATGATCTGGGCGACCCTGTAGCTGTGGAAGTGATGAACCACACCGGTCGTTTGTTGGGCAGAGGGCTGGCCTATGCGGTTACCATGTACAGCCCGGATATGATTGTTATTGGCGGAGGCGGGGCATTAGCGGGCGAACGCCTGTTTGCTCCAATGAGAGAGCAGTTGAAGCAATCGGTATACAGCGGCTACTGGGAGAGACTTGCCATTGCAACAGCGCAAAATATCGATGATGCGGGCATTATCGGCAGTGCTCTATCGGCCGGAAAACGAGCTGCGACGAGGTAGACTCGGGGTCCGGTAAAACGCAGCGGAGTCGGTGGAATCGCTGCGGAGAAGCGTGAGGCAGCGGTTGGGGGAACGTTCTGCCCGCGCAGCAGGCACGTATTCACCGGACATATAGGAACAAATACCCATAGTGAAAGAAGCCTTCTGCTATATCAGAGAGGCTTCTTCTTTTTTGTCGGCGCGGAGGCGGACTTTTTCGTCTAATTTTATGGACGACCTTTTGCGACATATAGTATAGTATGGATAGGTAATTTTATCTAGGGTGACTCAAATCTACATTTTACTTAAAAATCGTGTAATAAGTATCAATTGAATATGAATTAACTCCTATGTTTACTAACACTTTACTAACATTTGATTGGAAACAGGTGGTTCAGAAGATGTACAAAGTTCTGCTTATTGAAGACGATAATATGGTCGGCGATATGTCTACAATGTATTTATCGGAAGAAGGTTACGCTGTAAAAAGAGCCGCCAACGGTAAAGAGGGAATGCTGCAGCTGGAGCAATTTCAGCCGGATCTGATCATATTGGACATCGTGCTGCCTGACGTAAACGGAATTGATCTCTGCATGGAGCTGCGTAAGGTTTCTCCTGTTCCTATTCTTGCTGTCTCTATGAGAACGGACGTGCTGGACAGGGTGGATGCTTTGGTCGCCGGAGCGGACGATTATTTGTGCAAGCCGTTCAGCATGCGCGAGCTGACGGCCCGGGTAGCTGCATTGCTTCGCCGTACGCATATGAACCCTCAGGATTATGCTTATCAGTCGATGCCGCTTCTGAAGCTGATGGAGGATGGGGATCCCGTTACGCTTGATTATGAACGGAGAGCTATTTTTGTCAATCAACAATTTGTGGAAACGACGTACTCGGAGTTTGAAATTATGAAGCTTTTTGTCGTAAATAAAGAGAAGGTATTTAGCAGAGACGAGCTGATTAATGCTCTGCGGGGGATCGATTCGTTCGTGAACGACCGGTCCATTGATGTACATATAGCCAATCTGCGCAAAAAAATCGAACACGATCCGAAAGAACCGAAATTGATTAAGACGGTGTGGGGAATCGGTTACAAATATATGGGTGGCAGCTCTTAAGAGGGAAACTTCTTAAGAGTTTTTATTTGGGGCAAGAATTGATGGGAGGCAGCTTATGAAAACGCGGTCGTTGCGATTTAAAATGATGGTATTTGTATTCATCATTACCAGCATTTCGTTCATATTGGTTGGCGTCACCAACTATGAATCCGCTAAGTATTTGATCAGCGATTCACTGAAGGATAATGCGAATGCCAAAATTTCAACGCGGGCCTATAATTTATCCGTATGGATTCAGAACCGGATGGCCGAGGTCGAGGTCATGAGCCGTACGGAGAAGGTGCGTTTCGGGAGGGACGAGGACCGTCTCCAATATTTGCAAAAGGAGATGGAACGAAGTCCGGGCAATTTCGATTGGATCGGATTCGCCGATCTAGCAGGGAATTTAAAGCTGACTATCGGAAAGCAAATGAACATAAGCCAGGAGCCGGCTTTTGCCGAAGCATTGAAAGGAAGAAGCGTACTGTCGGATGCATTCCGCGGGCAGGCTACGCACGACATGCTGTTTACCATTCAGGTACCGGTTTACGATGATTCCAACAAGGTGATCGGGCTTGTCAATGCGTCGATTCGGGTGGAGACGGCCTTTCAGCAGTATACCAATTTCAAGGTGGGCCAGAAGGATACGATTCTGCTGTTCACGCAAAACGGCCAAATTATTTACCATCCGGATCCTCTATCCATCGGTAACAGCAATATTAATGATAACGACTCCATTCTGAAAGAGCTGGCCGGGGATATGCTGCGCAATAAACAAGGCTCCGGTGTAGCAGGTGAAGGCAAAGGGGAGCAGCAGGTTTTTTATTCGGAGGTGGCAGGCACCCCTTGGACGATGGTGCTCGAGGTTCCGGTGACGGAATTCGAGAAACCGCTTGCCTCACTTCTGTGGAAAACGGTATTGACGATTATGGCGACGGAGCTCGTCATGATCTGGCTGCTGATCGTATCCTTCAACCGGGAGATCAAAAGAATCCGGGATATCGTATCGGTTACGGAAAAGGTGGCGGAAGGGCATTTTGACCTGAACCCGATATCGATCGAGCATCATGATGAGATTGGGGCTTTGGCGCTCTCGGTGAACGGGATGATGTCCCATTTGAAGGAAATGTTCGAGCGGCTGGAGGCGATTATTAATCAAAATGATTTTGCGATGATGTCGCTCGATGAAAACTATAAAATTAACTATTTCAGCCGAAACGCTGAGAAAATGCTGGGATATAAGGCGGAGGAGCTGCTGTACAAGAAGGATCCCTCCTTTTTCGTCGCACCGGAGGAGCTTGCTCAGGCGGCGCAGGAGCTGTCCGAGCAATTAGGCCGAACCATCCCTCCGGATATTTCTGTATTTAAAGAACTAAGACAGCTGCATTTTACGTACGACAGAGAGTGGACTTTTGTTCGCAAGGATGGGACGCGCTTTCCGGTTGCTCACAATACGAACGGGCTTCGCGACCGGAACGGCGGCTTTATCGGGGTCGTCAGCATCTCACGCGACATTACCCATCATAAGAGGGTGCAGCAGGAGCTTATTCAGGCCAAGCAGGAGGCGGAGGAGGCCAATATGGCCAAAGGGCATTTTCTTGCCCGGATGAGCCATGAAATCCGCACGCCGCTTAACGGGATTATCGGGTTGTCCCAGCTGATGCAAAAGACGGAGTTGTCGGAAATTCAGGCGGATTACATGCGGAAAGTCGTATCCTCCTCGCGCGCACTGCTGCGTATCATTAATGACATCCTTGACTTTTCCAAGGTCGAGGCCGGTAAGCTGGAGCTGGATCAGGTGGTGTTCCATCCGGAGAAAATTATGAACCGGTTATCGGAGCTGCTGAGCGTATTTATGGGCGGGAAGGAGCATTTTGAAGTTATTATCGAAACCCCCGCGTCCGTTCCCGACGCCTTGATCGGCGATCCCATCCGGCTGCAGCAAATATTGCTGAACCTGTCCAACAATGCGATCAAATTTACGGAAAGAGGGTATGTGCGCATCACGCTGGAGGTTGTGGACGAACAGGCCGATTCGGTAAAGCTTCGATTTGCGGTCAAGGATACCGGTATCGGCATTTCGAAGGAACAGCTAAGCAAGCTGTTCCAGCCATTCACCCAGGCTGATGGCTCTACAAGCCGTAAGTATGGGGGGACGGGCTTGGGGCTTGTTATCTCGGACAGTCTGATCCAGATGATGGGGGGGCAGCTGGAGGTGGCAAGCAAGCCGGGAGAGGGAAGTTTGTTTGAATTTGTCCTTCCGTTCCGGCGCTCTCCGCAATCCCATGCGGTCGAGCATACGATGAGGCAGCAGTACCAGCGGCTGCCGGTCTGGATTGTGGAAGACGATGATACGATGAGAGCGCACCTGACGGGAGTGCTGGAATCCTTTGCGCTTGTTCCGACGCATACGCTGTCTTCGTGGAAGGAAGCGGCCTCGATTTTGCTGGAGGAGGAGCGGATAGCGCCCGAAGGTGGGAAGCCTTGCCGGATTGCGATGCTGGATATGGAGATGTCCGATATGTACGGGCCGGAGACATGGATTCATTTTCAGCAGGCCGCCAAAGCAGCGGGGATGATTACTGTCGTCATGACGACGGCCTACGGGCGGGATGAGATGCTCGGAATGCCGCCGGAGGACAGGCCGGATGGCATTATCGTGAAGCCGTTCAGCCGGCTCGGCTTGTTCCAATCGCTGGAAGCCGTGCTGTCGCGCAGCCGATTGGCGAATGAGGAGGACCCGACGCTGGTGAAGAGCTCCCCTCGCCAGGCATCGGCATCCGTCCACAGCGATACGGGCAAACGCATATTGCTGGCGGAGGACCACGAAATTAACCAGCAGGTTGCCGTAGAAATGTTAACCGCCCAGGGCTACAGGGTCGAAGTCGCCAAGAACGGCAAAGAGGCTTTGCTGAAGCTGCAGCAGAGCGCATGGGATCTGGTGCTGATGGATATCCATATGCCGGAGATGGACGGCATCGAAGCGACACGCATCATCCGAAGCGATTCCCGCTATCGGAAGCTTCCGATCATTGCAATGACGGCGAACGTGATGAAAGCGGATCATGAACAATATTTGCGGATCGGGATGAACGACATCATTACAAAGCCGTTGGAGAGTGAGCCGATGTTTGCCACGATCCGGAAATGGGCGGGAGAAGCGGAGCCGAACGCGAGCTTGCTGCGAAACGGCGGCCAGAACGGTTTAGCGATAAGCGCCCCGGTCCGGCTCCCTTCTCTGCCGGGAATGGACGTCTCCAAGGCGATGGCTCGGGTGAATGGGAAAACAACCATTCTGATGAAAATGCTTCACACCTTCGAGCAGGATTACAATGACTTTACGGCCCAGCTTCATGCGGCGCTGGAGGAAGGAAGAATGGAGGACGCGAGACGTCTCGTGCACACGCTCAAAGGCGCCGCCGGCAGCTTGTCTGCAGCGGGACTTTATGAAGCGGCAGCGAAGATGGAGGACGCGCTGGCGGCTGCAGTGCCCGATGAGAAGGCAGACAGCAAGGCCTCCTCCGGGGACATGGAGCCAACAGGAAGTCGGGAGCTGGACCAAGCCATGGACGTAATTGAGGCATGCCTGCAGGAGCTGCTGACCGCGATTCATCCCTTATTTGATTAGCGGATCGGAGAGAAGGGCTAACACTTTGTTAACAATTGGTTCGAGAAACAGCGGGAACAAGATAGAAGGATCGAATCCTGTCGAAACTTGACGTCGAAAGTGACATTGCAAAGAAATTTAATACGAATTTCATACCGATCCATCAATTTACTGCACAGTTTGTTGCCATAATACATTTCGAACCCTGACAGCATGTACATTCGTACACCGGTCAAACGGAGCAGACTTTCACCATCCATCCAGGGCTCTTTTCAAAGTTCATGATGAGGGAGGATTTTGCTTTGGAGGTTGTGAAAGTCATCGTTCAGCTTGCCAATCATACGTCACTGCTCATTGTATCTGTCTTTGCGGTGAACCGGTTGTCTGTTCATACACCGCATTGGCCCATACTTTGGAGACGGATGGGCACTGCGGCGATTTATGGCATAACGCTGCTGCTCATCGTACTCGGATGGTTGTTTATTCAGCAAGAGCCCGACATGCAGACCCTGCTTCAGGCAGGCGTCTGCACCGTTCTGGGATGTTTACTTATATACCCATGGCTTCACACGACGGCAGGGTCATGGAAAAAAGGCCCTTCGGGGCCGTCACCGGATACAGAAGCGGTATTGGACACAGGTGACGACTTCTCTTGCTCCGACCGCTTGGCGCAAGAGCTGAGAGGAGCGTTGGACCGGGGCGAGCTGATGCTGCATTACCAGCCTCAGTTCTCGACGGAATCCCGGCATATCAGGGGCTTCGAGGCGCTGCTTCGCTGGCATCATCCCAAGCTGGGCTTTATTCCGCCGGATGCTTTTATTCCGATTGCCGAACAAACGGGGCTGATCGTGCCGATAGGCGAGTGGGTTTTGCGCGAAGCCTGTACAACGAACCGTCTCCTTCAGGAGGCGGGGGTTGAGCCGTTTGTGATGTGCGTCAACATTTCGGCGGTGCAGCTGCAGGCTCCTTTTTTTGCAGAACATGTTCTGAGCATCTTGAAGGAGACGGGGCATTCCCCGGAGCAGCTGGAACTGGAAATAACGGAGAGCAAGCTGATCGACTCCTGGGAAACCGCGCTTCACGCGTTGAACCTTCTGCATACACAGCGAGTCCGGATCGCATTGGACGATTTTGGAACGGGGTACTCCTCGCTCAGCTATTTGAGAAGGCTGCCCATTCATTTGGTGAAAATAGACCGTTCCTTCGTCGAGGATATGCTTCATTCCTCCAAGGAGAAGGCCTTGGTCGAATCGATTATTTTGCTTGCGCGCAGCGTAGGCATTGACGTATTGGCCGAAGGCATCGAGACGGAAGCGCAGCTTGAATGCCTCCGTCGCATGTGCTGCGATTGTGTGCAGGGCTACCTGCTGGGCAAACCGATGGATCGTGAGGTATTATGGAGTTACATGCAAAGGTATAGGCAGGAGCAGTTTAACCCGGTCACTTGATATGGTGCGGGCGACTCTCCGGCCGTACAATTTGTAAAGGGGGGAAATCATGCGGGCGTTTCTTTATGATTATTTGACACTGAAAAAAAGAATCTTCATTATATTCTTATTCAGCTCGCTGATTCCTTTTATCAGTATCGGGCTGATTTCTTATTATACGATTTATTCGCTGCTGACCAACAAAATTCAAAGCGGCATCCAAAGCAATTTGAAGCAGGTGGAGCTTTCTCTGGAGAATACGATCAGCAATCTGAACCATGTGTCACAGCAGCTGGCTTTTCAGGGGACAGTCGGGAAAAAGCTGGATCAGCTGCTGGGTGCAAACCAGCCGTTCGAGAGGTCCTATATTGCCGATGAGCTGAAAAATGAGCTGAGTCTCGTTACGTTTACGAACCCGTCCATTGGACTGACGATGTATTATTTTAAACAGGACGGAAGCTATATATTTGAAAATTCCGGCGTCAAAAGTAATTTTTCACTGGATACGATGCCTCTGCTGGCGCAATATTACGGCATTTCGTATTACGGGCCGCATATCAGCAACAACCGGTTCGATAACCAGTATGTGCTGTCGGCCTTGAGAAAGGTGGACCTGCCGGAGCGGGATGATGTATATGTTTATATTGAAAGCGGTTTCCGCCTGACGCAAAATATTTTGAACAACAATCAGTTTGGAGGTACCGTATCCCACCTTATTCTGGATAATGACGGCCGTATCGCCTACAGCGAAGTGACGGATGCGTTTCCGCGGGATTCGCTCTTTTCCTCCTTTGCGGGAGGGGAGAAGTCGGGCAGTCTTCATGGCTATTTGTGGTTTAAAGAGACAAGCAACCAGGGCTGGAGCGTCATTTCCATTATCCCGAAGGTGGATTACAATAAAGAAATGAACCGCTGGTTCGTCCAGATCCTGCTCATTGCCCTGCTGTTCGTAGCGATCAGCCTGCTGCTGGCGTGGCTATTATGGAAAATGGTGTACCGGCCGTTGAACAATTTCAATAAAGAAATCAAGCTGCTCGCCCAAAGCAATGCTCAGCCGGGGCTGGTGCGGACCAAAATCCCTGAGTTTGATTATTTGCTCCATCAATTCAGAGAAATGAAAGAGCAAATCTGGGATTTGTTCGCCGAAGTGGAGCAGAAGGAGAAGCGCAGAGTCGACTTGGAGGTAGAGAAGCTGCGCTATCAGATTAATCCGCATTTTTTGATGAACACGCTCGATACGGTGCACTGGCTTGCTGTGATGAACGGTCAAAGTGAAATAGACCGGCTCATTCTGTCGCTGAATAAGCTGCTGTATTACAATCTGGGCAAGCTTGGCGAAATCGCAACGATGGAGGAGGAAATTGACGCGCTTCAGCAGTATTTGACTTTGCAGCAAATCCGGTATGATTTTCAGTTCGATGTGAAAATTGAGGTGGAGGAGGCGGTGCTGAAGATGCCGATTCCCCGGTTTTTGCTGCAGCCGCTTGTAGAGAATGCCCTTTACCACGGGTTAAACGATGAAGGCTTCATTCGGGTGAATGTTGCCAGATTGCAGAGCTGCATTGAAATATCGATCCGTGATAACGGAACCGGCATGTCCGAGGAAACGATTCAAAGCCTGCTCAATAGCCAGAAGGTAGAATCCCGCAAGGTGGGCATGGGGATCGGGATGAATTATGTGAAAAGAATGATCGAGACCCACTATGGCAACGATGCGGAGCTTCGCATTGACAGTGTGATGGGGCAAGGGACCACCGTCTTCTTAAACCTGCCCATCAGGGAGGAAATATAACGTATGATCAAAGTTCTTGTAGTTGATGACGATAAGCTGGTCCGCAAAGGGCTGATTTCCGCGATGCCCTGGAGCGATTTCGGGATGGAGGTTGTCGGGGAGGCCAATAACGGGGAGAAGGCGCTGGACTTTCTGCAGTCGAATGCAGTGGACCTGCTGCTTACCGATCTCGCCATGCCGGTCATGTCGGGTATCGAGCTGATGCGGGTGGTGCGTAAAAGCTACCCTCACATTCATATGGTCGTGCTGACGCTGCATCAGGATTTTGAATATGTGCAGGAGGCGCTTCGGTTAGGAGCGATCGATTATATTGCGAAGGTGCAGCTGGAGAAGGAGCGTTTCGAAGAGGTGCTCGAACGCATTATTCACCGGATCCAGCAGGATCATCGCCAGCAGGGATCCGGGGTGCAGACGCATGCCGATGGCATTGAGCCGGGCGATGCTGTGCAGGAGCAAGGAGGTTATACCGCGGATCGAGGGTATGCTTTTGTTACCTTGGACAGCGAGCTGGACGGCAGCTGGCTCGGCAAATGGTCGGATGCGTCGGGTCCTATCGTGGAGGTCGATCTGAACTTGTGGCTGTGGGTTGCTTCGAACGAGGGAGTAAGCGAATTTCCGTTGGAGGCTTTCAAGCGGCAGCAGGCAGCACAGCTGGAGGGCTGGGCCCTTGTGGAGCTGGAAGGGCTCAGTGGCATGCAGCCTAAGGACGTGCATCGCGCATTAAGAGAATACAGGGAGAAGGAGCTGTTTTACGAGTACGCTCCCCGTCACGAGCTGATCCGGTTGTCGTTAAACCGGGATGCGGAACCGAAACCCGCAGCGTCAGAGGAAGGGCTGGCGGATTGGAAGGCGCAGTGGCTTTCCTATGACTGGATTCATCAAGAGGAGCAATTCGTTTCGCTGCTGGAGAAGCTGAAGCGGCTTCGGCTGCCCCAGGCCAAATTGTTCGGGCTCGTGTACTCCCTATTCGATGATTGGAACCGCGTGTTCCATCATGTAAGTGAGATGAGGCTGCCGGCTTCGTTTCATTATTGGTTTCAGACGGCAGCCTGGTATGAATCGGTACGAGACATGATTCGGGGGCAAATGGATAAAACCTCCTATTCCCAGGAGGTCATTCATTCCATCATGAAGGCGTTGACGATGATTCATGAAGCGTTGGACCAGCAGCTTACCGCAGCCGACTTGGCCAAGAGAGTCTCGATGAGCCGCAGCTATTTCAGCCAATGCTTTAAAGATATTGCAGGCAAAACATTCAACGATTATTTGCGGCAGGCCCGCGTGGATAAAGCGAAGCAGTATTTGCTGCATACGAATAAAACCATTATATGGATAGCGGAGAATACTGGCTATTCCGACGAGAAATATTTTAGCCGGACGTTTCGTGAGCTGACCGGCATGCTGCCAAGCGAGTTTCGCACAGCCAACCGGGAAGGTAGACCGTTGTCTTCCAAGTAGGGGGACAATTGTTAGCCGGCTCAGGTTCAAGCTGCAGAGCCCCGGGCAGCTCCGGTCATTATTCCCCCTATACTCGTAACTGCTTTCTATCCTTGAAAGCGGTTTTTTTATGTTAGTCTATAAGTGTGGCAACAACAATAAAAAGATAACGAAAGAAGGGGAATTCATGCGCAGAAAAACCAAGGCAGGCATACAGATAGCACTTGCAGCAATGTTGGTTGTTATCACAGCATGCTCCAATACGGCCAAGGAGGAAGCGAAACCGGCTGCGCCGAAGCAAGAGGCCGGTAATGCGGCAAGCGCTGATCCGTTCGGCAAATATGACAAGCCGCTGACGGTGAATATTGGCAAAGAGGTCGATCCTACCGATAAAACGCTGCCTACCGGAGATACACCGGAAAGCAATCAATATACGAAATACGTTAAAGAGAATCTGAATATCGATTCCAAAATGACTTGGCAGGCGGCCAAGGGCAAGGATTACGACCAAAAGGTGAACCTGTCGATCGCAAGCAATGATTTGCCGGACACGATGATCGTGAACGATACCCAGCTCAGACAAATGGTTAAGGCCGGACAGATTGCGGATTTGACGGAGGTTTACAACAAATTTGCCTCGCCGACGATGAAGAGCATCATCGATACGACCAAGGGACAGGCGATGAAAGCCGTCACCTTTAACGGCAAAATGATGGCGATCCCGAACGTTACCGCCGAAGCGGATATGGTGCATATGATGTGGATCCGCAAGGACTGGCTGGATAAGCTGGGCCTCGAGGTTCCCAAAACGCTCGACGACTTGGAGAAAGTCGCCAAGGCTTTCGTCGAGAAGGATCCGGATGGCAACGGCAAAGCGGATACGATCGGGATCACCGGGCCTCAGCTGGGCGGGCTGATCAATGCGAATTTCATAACGCCGAACAATAATAACTACGGCTTCGATCCGATCTTTTCCGCATTTCACTCCTATCCCGGCTTCTGGGTGAAGGGCGCAGACGGCAAAGCGATCTACGGCTCCATTCAACCGGAAACGAAGCAGGCGCTGGCTAAGCTGAGCGAGCTGTATGCGAAAGGGCTCATCGATAAAGAGATGGGCGTCCGCAAGGATGCTTCCGAGCTAATCAAAAGCGGTAAATCGGGGATCTGGTTCGGTATGTGGTGGGGCGGCTACGGTCCTCTCGGAGATGCAATCAAGAACGATCCGAAGGCGAACTGGCAGGCGTATGCCGTGCCGTTGGATGCGAAGGGTGAGTTCACGCCGCATATGGGGACGCCTTCCAATCGATTTGTTGTCGTGAGAAAAGGCTATGAGCATCCGGAAGCGGTCTTCAAAATATTGAACCTGCTCTTAAGAGACGAATCCAAGCTCGACGTCAAAGTATCGCTGGATAATTATCCGCTTCGCCTGGTCTACGCGCCGATGGACGAAATGGACGTCACCTATAAGATGCTGAAGGAAGTGCTGGCAGGGACGAAAAAGCCGGAGGAGCTGGATCTGCCGGGATATAAGCTGTTGAAGGCGGACGCGCAAAACGTGAAAAAAGTGAAGCTGGAGCCTTATGACAAGGTGGATGTCCAGTACTGGAATCCAACCGCCGATATGGGGGTATGGAAAAGAATGTACTCCACCTTCGTAGGTATGGCACCGCTGCAGCAGCCGTTCAAGAAGACATACAGCCTCACATATTCTCAAACGAAAACGATGGAGGGCAAATGGGCAACCCTCGATAAAATGGAGAAGGAAACGTTCCTGAAAATCATCATGGGCGCTGCGCCTATCGATACGTTTGACCAGTTCGTACAGGATTGGAAGAAGCAGGGCGGAGACCAGATTACGGCGGAAGTTGAAGAAGGCTCGAAATAAAAAGAAGCTCACGGGGCGTCGGGCGCAAGTCTGGCGCCTTCTGAGCTAATTCAGGAGACAGGGAGTGAGTGAAGCGTGAAAACGACAGGATTTATTAAACATTATTATATCATGCTTCTGCCGGGGATGATCTGGTTAACCTTGTTCAGTATCGTGCCCATGTTCGGCTTCGTCATAGCCTTCCAGGATTACAATCCCGGCACGGGCATGCTTCATTCCGAATGGGTCGGACTGGACAATTTCAAATATATGTTTACGCTGAACGACAGTAAAACAATTTTTTTCAATACGATCTTTATCGCCGTCATGAAAATTGTTGCGAACCTGATCGTGCCGCTCGTATTTGCTTTAATGCTGAATGAGCTGAGAATGATGGTGCTCAAAAGATGGATTCAAACGATTGTGTATTTGCCTCATTTCTTATCCTGGGTTATTTTGGCAGGTATTTTGTTGGATGTCTTTTCGTTTAAAGGGCCTGTTAATCAAAGCTTATCGGTGTTTGGAATCGATCCGATATTGTTTTTTGCAAGAGCGGATTTGTTTCCCTTCATTATTGTTGGGAGCGACGTTTGGAAGGAATTCGGCTTCAACACGATTATTTTTCTGGCGGCTCTGACGGGAATTAACCCTTCCTTGTATGAAGCGGCCGCAATGGATGGGGCTACACGGCTGCAGCGGTTGCGGAACGTGACGCTTCCGGGCATCTCCGCTACCGTCGTGCTGCTTGCTGTACTCAGCTTGGGCAACGTATTGAACGCGGGCTTCGATCAAATCTTCAACCTGTACAATCCCCTCGTCTACTCCAGCGGAGACATTATTGATACGTGGGTATATCGGACGGGGCTAGTGGATTTACAGTATGGCTTGGCTACGGCTACCGGCCTGCTGAAATCGGTCATCAGCTTCATCCTGATTACAACCTCTTATTTTCTAGCCTCTAAATTTGCTAATTATCGTATTTTTTAATATAAAGGTCGGCTTTTATGGTCTGAAGAAAGGAGCATGAACATGGTCAGGGAAACAACATTAGGCTCCAAAGCATTCGATGTGCTGTTGGTTGTGCTGCTCGTCGGCATCTCGCTCTTATGCGTGCTCCCGATTTGGTATACGCTTGCGGTGTCGCTCAGCGAAAATTCGGCGGCTTCCGCGGGGCTGGTCCGATTGTGGCCGGTCGGGTTTAATTTCAATTCGTATCAGGAAATTATGGGGGACAGCAAGTTTTTCAACTCGTTCGGCATTTCGGTCAAACGGGTCATACTGGGAGCCAGCCTTAACTTTGTGGTGACCGTGCTGATGGCTTATCCGCTGTCCAAGAACACGAAAAGCTTTCCGGCACGGAATATTTTCATGTGGATTCTCGTGTTCACGATGCTGTTCAACGGAGGGTTGATCCCGTGGTATCAGACAGTCAAATCACTGGGCTTGATCAACAGCATCTGGGCGCTTGTGCTGGGACACAGCGTACCGGTATTCAACGTAATTCTGGTCGTTAACTTTTTCCGCAACCTGCCGAAGGAGCTGGAGGAGGCGGCTCTGGTGGATGGAGCGGGCCCATGGTACATGCTGGTCAAGGTGTTCATTCCGCTGGCGGTTCCTGTACTGGCGACGGTGACCCTGTTCAGTATCGTCTACCACTGGAACGAGTTTTTCAACGGGCTTGTGCTCATGTCCAAGGCGGAAAATTATCCGCTGCAAACGTACATTCAGCAGCTGGTCGTCATCATTGATGCGAATACAATGGACAGCGAACAGATCAAGAAGATGAGTGAGCTGTCGAACCAGACGTTGAATGCCGCCAAAATTTTTATTGCGATGATTCCGGTCTTGATCGTATATCCGTTTTTGCAGCGGTTTTTTATTCACGGTATAACGCTTGGCTCGGTAAAAGAATAGAACAGGGGAGGCTTTCCGTTTATGAAGTTTACAGATGGCTATTGGATGGTCAGAGAAGGGGTTCAGCTTCAAAATCCACAGGACGTCAGAGATATCGAGATCGAATCGGGTAAGGTCACGGTCTATGCGGCGACCCGCAAAATTACGCGCAAGGGCGATACGTTGAACGGGGCTTTGCTTAAGGCGCAGTTCAGCTCGCCGCTTCCGGATGTGATCCGGGTGCAATGGGTCCATCATGAGGGGAAGGCAAGCCAGGGTCCGGCCTTTGAGCTGAACGAGCAGACTCACGGACAGCTCAGCATAGAGGACAACGAGCAGACTGTGACTTTGCAGAGCGGCAAAACCTGCGTAGTCATTCATAAGCAGGAAGGCTGGAAAACGGAGTTCTTCTACGACGGGCGGAGGCTCACCGGAACGAACAGCAAAGGTCCGGCGTATATCCGGGATGCGGATAAAAAGCCGTTTGTCCGCGAGCAGCTGGACCTGGGTGTGGGCGAGTATGTCTATGGGCTGGGAGAGCGGTTCACTCCTTTTGTGAAAAACGGCCAGTCGGTAGATATTTGGAATGAAGACGGAGGCACCTCCAGCGAGCAAGCGTACAAGAATGTTCCTTTTTATATGTCGAACCGCGGGTACGGCGTATTCGTCAATCACCCTGAGAAGGTATCGTATGAAATTGCGTCGGAGGTCGTCTCCAAGGTGCAGTTCAGCGTTCCGGGGGAGGCGCTGGATTATTTCATCGTCGGCGGCACAACACCCAAAGAGGTGCTGGCCAATTATACGGCATTAACCGGCAAGCCTGCGCTGCCGCCGGCCTGGTCGTTCGGGCTGTGGCTGACCACTTCGTTCACAACCGATTATGATGAAGCGACGGTCAATCATTTCATCGACGGGATGAAGGAGCGGGATATCCCTCTGCACGTGTTTCACTTTGACTGCTTCTGGATGAAGGAGTATGAGTGGTGCAATTTTGAATGGGACAGCAAAGTATTCCCCGATCCTGAAGGGATGCTTCGGAGGCTTAAGGACAAAGGCTTGCGGATCTGCGTATGGATCAATCCGTACATCGCCCAGAAATCGTACCTGTTCAAGGAAGGTGCCCAGGACGGGTACTTGGTAAAGGATAAGGAAGGAAGCGTATGGCAGTGGGACCTGTGGCAGGCCGGCATGGGTTTGGTTGATTTCACGAATCCGGCTGCGGTGACCTGGTTCAAAGGGAAGCTGAAGCGATTGATCGACATGGGCGTCGATAGCTTCAAGACGGATTTCGGCGAGCGGATCCCTACCGATGTCGTCTATTATGACGGCTCCGATTCTATTAAAATGCACAATTATTATACGCAATTATATAATAAAGCGGTGTTTGAGGTGCTGGAGGAGACATGCGGCCAGGGAGAGGCGATGCTGTTCGCCCGCTCGGCTACAGCCGGAGGGCAGCAGTTCCCTGTTCATTGGGGCGGCGACTGCTCCTCGACATACGAATCCATGGCCGAAACGCTTCGTGGCGGCCTTTCGCTCGGTTTGTCCGGCTTCGGCTTCTGGAGCCACGACATCAGCGGCTTCGAGCGGACGGCTACGCCTGACGTATACAAGCGCTGGGTTGCGTTCGGCTTGCTGTCCTCCCACAGCCGCCTGCACGGTAATTCGTCTTACAGGGTACCGTGGCTGTTCGACGAGGAAGCGGTGGACGTGCTGCGGTTTTACACGAAGCTCAAGTGCCGTCTGATGCCTTATTTGTTTAACACAGCTCATGAGGCTTCAGTACAGGGGCTGCCGATGATGAGGGCGATGGTGCTTGAATTCAACGAGGATCCGGCTTGCGATTCGCTGGACCGCCAGTATATGCTTGGGGATTCGCTGCTTGTCGCTCCGATCTTCCGCGAGGATGGCGAGGTCACGTATTACATACCGGCAGGACGCTGGACCCATTTCTTGACCGGCGAGACGCTGGAGGGAGGACGCTGGGTGCGGGAGCAGCATCATTATTTCAGCCTGCCCCTGCTTGTGAAGCCCGGCAGCCTGATCGCTGTCGGCAAGGACGAGACGCGGCCGGATTACGATTATGCCGATGGAGCCGTGCTGCAGCTGTTCGAGCTGCAGGACGGAGCTGCGGCTTCCACAGCCGTATACAGTCCATCGCTAGAGCTCGAGCTTGAAGTGACGGCCGTGCGCAGCGGCTCCTCCATCGAAGTGGCGGCAGGCGGCAGCGGCAAGCCATGGCAGCTGCAGCTGCGGGGCATCCACGAGCTGGAGTCGGTCCAAGGAGCGGCATGGCATGCTGATCCTGCGGGCATCATGGTTAGCCCCGCTCCGGGAACAGAGCGGTTTGTGGTGCAGCTGAAGGCTTAAGGCTGGGCGGCAGGCTGCTGTGAGTGAGCCCGGCAGACCCGGCAGAAAAGGCAACAGATGATAGCAACGTGTTCAGCAACGCTTCTAAATTCACAGTACCAAGTGGATTTAGAGGCGTTTTTTTCGTCTGCATGGAACGGGCGGGCTGCTTGAGTGCGGTCAGCTGCCAGAACCATCCCCCTCCTCCCCTCCACGATCCGCAGCGGTCTTCACATCAAGGCAAAGCGGAAGTCCAGCCCTTTTCAATTCGTTACTGCTCCACACGGGTCATCAGCCAATTTTCCAAGCATCATGGTATTCGTCCATTTGCGGGCATCGGCAAACGCATATCATAGCAGCAGGCATTTGAACAGCAAGCCGAAATTTCGCACGGAAAGGGGAATTACCATGAAAGGCGTCATATTGGCTGGTGGGACGGGGACGAGATTACGCCCTTTGACGGACATCGTCAATAAGCATTTGCTGCCGGTGGGAAAGTATCCCATGATCCATTATGCTATCGCAAAAATGGCCGAGGCCGGGGTGAAAGAACTGCTGCTTGTTCTAGGGAAGCAATCGGCGGGATTATATATTGATTACATCGGTAATGGACGGCAATGGGGACTCGAGGTCACCTATAAAATTCAAGAAGAAGCCGGGGGGATTGCCCAGGCTTTGGCGTTAGCGGAATCCTTCGTCTATCCTGACGAAAGGCTCGTTGTGCTGCTTGGGGACAATTTATTTGAAAATTCATTGAAGGAAGCCGTGTCACGGTTCGGGAAGCAGTCCGGAGGAGCGCATGTCTTCCTGAAAAAGGTAGCGGACCCTCAGCGCTATGGGGTACCTGTTCTTCAAGGGAGTCACATTACGAAAATTGTGGAAAAGCCGGAGCAGCCCCCTTCCCAATATGCCGTTACCGGCATTTATTTATATGATACTGCGGTGTTTGATTATATCCGCAAGCAGAACCCGTCCAACCGGGGAGAGCTGGAAATTACCGACGTCAACAATGCGTATGCGGAGCAGGGGAAGCTGACATGGACCTTACTCGACGGCTGGTGGACGGATGCCGGAACGCACAGCTCCTTATTCGAAGCCGGTACCCGGCTGCAGGAGCGTGAGGAGCTATGAATACGGCAAGGAGAACCTTGCTCGTCACCGGAGGCGCCGGTTTTATCGGAAGCAACTTCGTCTTGTATTGGCTGAGCCGTTATCCGCAGGACCGCGTGATTAATCTGGATGGGCTGACGTATGCCGGGAATCCGGAGAACCTAGCGGAGGTCGAGCACCTCCCGAATTACAGGTTTGTTCATGGCAATATCACGGACACCGAGACGGTTCGCCGTATTTTTACAGAAGAGGCTGTTTCCCATGTCGTTCATTTTGCGGCGGAATCGCATGTGGACCGGAGTATTTTGCAGCCGGATGCATTTGTAAGAACGAATGTGCTGGGGACGCAGTGCTTGCTGGAGGAGGCACGCAGGCAGGGGAATCTAACCAAGTTTGTTCATGTATCGACGGATGAAGTATACGGGACCTTAGGAGAGGCCGGGCTATTCACCGAAGCGACGCAGCTCTCGCCGAACAGTCCTTACTCTGCCAGTAAAGCAGGCTCGGACCTGATCGCGCGGGCTTATTATGAAACGTACGGGCTGCCTGTGGTCATCACGCGCTGCTCGAACAATTACGGACCATATCAATATCCTGAAAAGCTGATTCCGACGATTATTACGCGGGCGCTGCAAGACCAGCCTGTTCCCGTATACGGTGACGGGCTGCATGTGCGTGATTGGCTGTATGTAGAGGATCATTGCTCAGCGATCGATTGTGTCCTCAATAACGGCAATCCGGGGCAGGTCTACAACGTTGGGGGCGGGAATGAGAGGACGAATCTCGATATCGTCAAGCAGCTGTTGGCGGAGCTCGGCAAGCCGGAATCCTCCATCCGTTATGTGACGGATCGTCCGGGGCACGACCGCAGGTATGCGATCGATGCTTCCAAGCTGCGGCGTGAGCTGGGATGGCAGCCTCAATGTATGCTGGACCAAGGGCTGAAGCGTACGCTGGATTGGTATGCCGCCCATACAAAGTGGTGGCTGAAACGGGCTGCCGTTCCGGCAGAAGGGCGAAATGGGGGCGAGCGCCCGTGAACATTGTCATTACCGGAGCAGGCGGGCAGCTCGGGCACGATCTGATCCGTGTACTTGGTTCATCAGGGGAGCACAGGGTGTCAGCCATGTCCCGCCAGGAGCTGGACGTGACCGACGAGAACGCCGTATTCAAGGCGATAGCCGCCATCCGGCCGGAGGTCATCATTCATGCCGCCGCTTATACGCAGGTGGACCTGGCCGAAAGCCATATGGAGGAAGCGTATATGGTCAATTCCTTCGGTACCCGGAATGTGGCGCTGGCAGCAGCGCAAACAGGAGCGAAGCTCGTTTATATCAGTACGGATTATGTGTTTGACGGGACGAAGCGAATCCCCTATACCGAGTCGGATCGGACGAATCCGATCAGTATTTACGGAAATTCCAAGCTGCACGGCGAGAAATTCGTTCAAATCACCTGCGAACGTTACTATATTGTCCGTACCTCTTGGCTGTACGGGAAGCACGGGACTAATTTTGTGACCAAAGTGCTGTCCTGGGCCGAGCAAAAAGAGGAGCTGAAGATGATTCATGATCAGTTTGGCTCCCCTACGTACACGTATGATTTGGCACGGTTCATCCATCAATTAATTGCGACGGAGCATTACGGAATTTACCATGCGGCGAACCGGGGAGCTTGCTCGCGTCTGGAATTTGCCCGGGAAATTTTGCGTCTTGCCGGGAAGTCCCACATCAAGCTGCAGCCTGTCAGCTCCGATCAATTCCCGACACCGGCACGCAGGCCGGAATATTCGGTTTTTGATGCCAAGGCGATTCGCGAGAACGGATTGGAGCCGCTCCCGCCTTGGCAGGAGGCGCTGCGCATGTTTCTGGAGGAGGATTTACCCGGAAATCAACAAGGGGAGGGAAGCGGCAATGGGCAAAATTAACGGAGTTCAGCAAAAAAGCTTGATCAAGCATTGCGATGATCGAGGGTATTTTATGGAGCTGCTGAGGGAGGATGACGCGATCTTCGGCCGCTTCGGCCAGGCATCGCTGTCGATGTCCTTTCCCGGTGTCATCAAGGCATTTCATTATCACAAGCTGCAGGATGACATCTGGTATTTCCCGAGTGGGCATGCACAGGTCGTGCTCCATGACATGCGGGAGGATTCCGGTACGTTCGGCCAAACCGATGTATATTACATGAACGCGGGGAATCCGTACCTGCTGTTTATTCCACGTGGTGTCGCCCACGGGTACAGGGTGCTTGGGAACGAACCGGCCACCATCGTCTATTTTACGAATATGGCGTATGATCCGGCGCAGCCTGATGAGTACCGGATTGCATACAACGATCCTTCCATTGGCTTCGACTGGACGACAAAGTTTAAATAATTTCGTGACGCTATAAATACAAGGCATAAGATGGCTGCGCGCTAACGATGAGGAGGGGAGCCGATGCGGCAAACGAGAATGGCCGGACAACGCATGGGGGAAGCCGCAGGCGGAACGCTGGGCTGGGCACACGGATACCATCTGGGCCGCTGCGAGGCGATACGCCTCAGGTATAAGCCGGCCGCTCCTCCATGCGCCCCGGTAAAGATATTGTATATTCCGCAAGGGTTTCATGCTATCGATCACGGGATTGTACAGGCGCTTCAGCGACTGGTGAAGGAGCTGATCGTCGGAACGCCCCGGCAGATGCTGGAGCTGGCGAAGCAGACGAGACCTGATATCGTGCTGGTTATGAACGGGCTGCATGTATTTCCAGCCGACCACCTTCAACAGATCGACCGTATACGCCAGCTGGGTATCCGGACGGTGATCTGGTTTGCGGACGATCCTTACTTTACGGACGATACAGCGGTGATCGCACCGCATTATGATGTGGTCATAACCCATGAGCAAAGCTGCGTTTCATTGTACAGGGGGCTTGGGTGCAGGGAGGTAGGCTACCTGCCGCTCGCAGTGGACACGGAGCTGTTTCGTCCCCGGCAAGTGGAGCCGATGTACCGGTCCGACATCTGCTTTATCGGAATGGGCTTCTGGAATCGGATTGCCGTCTTCGATCGCTTGGCGCGATATTTGGCAGGTAAGAGAGTGGTTTTGGCCGGTGGCCTATGGGATCGACTGGCGCATTACAAGCTGCTGCGTCCCCACATTCGCGAAGGCTGGGTCCCTATTGAGGAAAGCGTCAAATACTATAGCGGAGCCAAAATCGTCATCAACCTGCATCGCGGTTTCTCCAACGAAATCGATAATCGCAACAGCCGGGCCATACCGGCCCAGTCTACAAATCCGAGAACTTATGAAATTATGGCCTGCGGGGCGATGCAGTTATCCGATATGAGGGCCGATTTGCCTGCTTTATATAAGCCTCATAACGAAGTGGCGGTGTACCAATCGCCTCAGGAGCTCATGGCAAAGCTGGATTATTACTTAACGCACGAAGAGGAGCGCAGGGAAATCGCTTATAACGGCCTCAGGCGCACGCTTGCGCAGCACACATTCTTATCGCGGATCGGCGAGCTGCTGGAGCTGCTTGGAATAGCAAAGGCATCGGGCGTAAACCAATGACATGAAGAAGGAGGGTCCTGGCATGGCTAGAAAAGCTTCGCGCGCTCAAGCGCCTGCGATACAATCGACAGCGGCCTGGCGGAAAGGCTGGGACCGGGGCTATCAGCTCGGGAATGGCTACGGCTACCACTTTGGCCGCTGCGAGGCGGTCATCCGGCAGATGAATCCTGCGCCTCTTGGCTGGTGGAATATTCGCGTGCTCTATATTACCTCAGGAAAAGGCTTCCCGTATTCACCGCTCGATCAATCCATTATTGAGGCGTTAAAGGGATTGGTACGCGAGCTTGTTATCCTGACGCCGATGCAGGATTTCACAAGCGCAGCACGTAAGCTGCGTCCTGATTACGTTCTCGTGCTGGACGGACTGAATGTATCCGTGGAGGAGATCGACAAGGTGCGGGCGGAGGGGATCCGTACGGCGATTTGGCTTACAGATGACCCGTATTATACGGATATCACTGTCAACATGGTCACCCACTACAACTATGTATTTACACTGGAGCTGGAATGTGTGGCTTTTTATCAGCGGGCTGGCGTCGGTCAGACCCACTATTTGCCATTCGGGGCCAATGCTTCCGTGTTTCGTCCCAAAATGATTCCTATTCAATATCGCAAGGAAATCAGCTTTATCGGATCGGGATATTGGAACCGGATCGCTGTTTTCGATCGCATTGCGCCGTATTTGGCAGCGAGGAATACGTATATATCCGGCATTTGGTGGGACCGCCTCCGCCAGTATAAGCTGTTATCCTCCCGGATTCAGTTAAACAAATGGATGGGCGCCGAAGAAACGTCAAGCTTTTACAATGGCAGCAGGATTGTGATTAATATGCATCGTGCCCATGATGATAAAAATTTCAACAATAACAGTCAGGGGATTCAGGCGGTATCTCCCAATCCGCGTACATTTGAAATTGCAGGGTGCGGCACCCTCCAGCTGACGGATGTGCGAAGTGACCTTTTACGCTTTTACACGCCGGATGTGGAGATCGTGACCTATGCCTCGGCAGAGGAACTGGTGCACAAGCTGGATTATTATTTGCATCATGAGGAAGAACGCAGAGCGATCGCGTTGAACGCACTAAGGCGCACCTTCGGGGAGCATACCTATGCCCACAGGCTTTCCCAAATGCTGAGACTGGTGTTTGGCTAAGCCAACTTACACGAGAGGAGGCATTCGCATGAAACGACCTGGAGTAAAAAGGATGGCAAAGCGGCCCGCTGTATCCAGCAAACCCGCTTTGAAGGGGAAGACGGCCCAACGTCGTAAACCGAGCCGTAAACCGGCAGCCAAGCCTGTCCGTAAACAACGGACTTCTACGGTCCGACGTATTGCTAGAACCGTCCGGCACAAGGGAAGACTGGTACCCAGCTATAGAAGTGCGTACAACACCGCATTCGATCGGGCCTATAACGAAGGCTTTGCCGCCGGCTTTAACAGAGGGATGGAAGAGGGACTTAGCCTTCCGGGATAACCGGGGTCGCCCGCCCCCAAGAAGGCTTCGGCAAGCTGCCTGACAAGACCGGACGGGTTCAGGCCATGCAGCTGGCAGCGGTGAACGCAGCTGCCGAGCATTCGGAACATCACAAACGGCTATTTGCCGTTCGCTGCCGAGGGAAGGGGTTTCTCTCGGTTCTTTGGCATGCCGTTCTTGCCAAGAGGAATGCTCTTGGTGATGGTGCAGCCCCGTAGCATGTACAATCAGGAAATTTGTACGAATGGCAGGGGATATGTGTCGTGCCGATGCAGTTGTCCACCTAATATATTGTAATACCTAGACAGTCCAAAACGAAGTATACTGCTGCTTTGTCTCATACAGCCGCATCATGTGTAAATGATTACGGTATAAAAGCACAGCGTGAACCGTTGTTAACTCCTGGGTACAACTCCACTGAAGGGATGTGGGCCATACGATGGGCAGAGCCAAAGTCATGCTGTTCTCCCACATTTGCGGCAGCAGCTTTATTACGGGCGCAGAGAAATATTTGTTAAGGCTGACGGGTGAGCTGAGCCGGCATTTTGATTGCATCCTTGTCGTTCCGGATGAGGGGGTGCTGCTGCAGGAAGCCAAGCAGCAAGGGATCCAGACGGTGGTTCATCCCATTCCTTTGGTGTGGAGCCTGTTCAATCCGGAAATGAGCAGCCCGCAGGAGCTCGAGGGCAAATTACGCCGCAACGAGCACGGAGCTATCCTTAATTTACTTCATATGCACCAGCCTGATCTGGTGATTGTGAACACGGTTGTCAACCCGATACCGGCTGCCGCCGCGAAGGTATTAAGTATCCCGGTGGCCTGGTGTATTACGGAAAAGATTGCGGAGCAGGCCGACCGGGCCTTCAGTGTCCGCTGGATCGATCAGCATGCCGACTGGATTATCGGGATTTCCGAATCTACCCTCCAGCCGTTCCGTAAAGTTGGACTGGAAGGCAAGCTGTATTTGCTCCCGCCAACCTGGCAAATGGAAGAGCTGCAGCCCGACATGTGGCCGTATTATCGGCTGCTTCGGCGATCGGAGCTGGGGCTGACCCCTGAGCAAAGGGTGGTCGGTTACATTTCGTCCAGCCTTCATCCGGAGAAGGGGCTCGAGCATTTCCTGCATATGGCCTTGAAGCTTTGCCCCGGCACACCGGACGTTCACTTTCTGATCGTGGGGAACACGACCCAAAAACAGTACGTAGAGCGCTGCGAGACCCGGATCAGTCAGTCCGGTTATGCAAGCCGATTCCATCGTCTGGCTTTCGAGCCGAGAATAGAGAGGCTCTATCCTGCTATGGATTATGTGGTCATTCCAAGCCTGATTGAGGAAGGCTTTGGCATGACAGCGCTGGAGGGGCTTGTGTTCGGGAAAAGCGTCATTGCTTACCGTGCAGGAGGTCTCGATGAAATATTGCGTACCACCGGTCATGCATCCGGATTAGTGGAAAAGGGCAACGCCGATGCGCTGACCTTGAAGATGCTGGAAAAGCTCGAAGCTCCGATGACGGAAACGGAGCAGGAGGCCAGTCGCCGGGAGGCGGATGCCGCCTTTGGCATAGAGGCGTACCGCAAGCGATTGCTGCGCCTCGTCAGCCTGTTCCAGACGAAAAGCTCATCGGCTGCCACGGAGCCTAACAGCAGTCCTTTGCCTCCGCTGTTGACGAATGCGCTGTACAAAAGCGAGGCGGCAGCTGCCGTCTTTTTAATCGAAAATGGAGTCAAGCGTCCCTTCGCGTCGCCGGAGGCGTTCCGTTTCTTCAAGTACCGCTGGAGTGACATTCATCCGGTAACCGACGCGGTGCTTCACCGATTTCCGACCTCTGCTGTGGTTTCGATGGAGGCACCGTTCCACCGGCATCGACCTTCCGTCATGCTGGCGAAGGGTAGAGGACCCACTGTGTATTTGCTGACAGCCGACCGGAGGTTTCCGTTCGTTTCAATGCGAAGCATTCGGCAGCGAGGCTTCCGTCCCGAATCCATAGTGACGATTCCGGACGATGAGCTGGTAAAGCTCGGGGTCGGGGAACCATTGGAGGAGCTGGCTCATGACAATAGTCCGGCAAAACGAGGCCGCAAGAGAAAGCGGCGGTTGACCGGAGGACGGGGCACCCTGCGAAAGGCAGGTAAGCCAAAGCGAGTGAGAAGGAGCAAGAGGGGAAGCCGAAAGCTGACTGGACGCTCGTCGAAGCGGCGTCCGAAGGCTGGAAAAAGGAAGCGGGCAGCCGCTTAGAAATAGAAAGAACAAGCAGCGGAGCAGGCGGAACCGTTCTATTAAATGAGGTGACATGTGTTGAAAATCGTGACAATCCTCGGGACACGTCCCGAAATTATACGGCTGAGTCTCATTATGTCGAAGCTGGATGAACTGGCGGAACGGCACGTGATCGTGCATACGGGTCAAAATTTTACGCCTGCGCTGAGCGATATTTTTTTTCATGAAATGAAATTACGGGCTCCTGACTATATGCTGCACCATACGAGCCATACGCTGGGGAATCAGCTTTCCACCATGTTCAAGGAGGTCGAAACGATTCTGCTGCGGGAGATGCCAGACAAGGTGCTGCTGCTCGGCGATACGAATAGCGCGTTGTGTGCGATACTGGCTGAACGGATGGGGATTCCCGTCATCCATATGGAGGCGGGCAACCGATGCTTCGATCTCGAGGTGCCTGAGGAGAAAAACCGGCGGGTCATCGACGCGATTTCCTCGACGAATATGCCGTATACGCCGCAGAGCAAGCAGAACCTGCTGCGTGAAGGCATCCCGAGCCATAAAATCGTGGTCTCCGGCAACCCGATCTATGAGGTGCTGGAGCATTACCGGGAAAGGATCGAAGCAAGCCGGATTATGCAAACGTTGGGCGTGGAGACGGGGCGCTACTTCCTCGTGACGACGCATCGTGCGGAAAATGTAGACAATCCGCTCCATTTGCAAGCGATTCTGCATGCGTTAAATGAGGTGGCAGCTTGGTCCGGGCTTCGGGTGCTGTGCAGTATTCATCCGCGTACGCGGTCGAGAATAACGCAAAATCCGGGAATGGGGATGCACCCTCTCGTGGAGTTTTATGAGCCTTTCGGATTTTTTGATTTTGTGCTGCTTGAGAAGCACGCTCTGTGCGTCATCACGGACAGCGGCACGGTGCAGGAGGAATGCTGCCTGTTTCATGTGCCGACGGTGACGGTCCGCAACAGCACGGAACGCCCGGAAACGGTGGACTGCGGAAGCAATGTGGTCACCGGTCTGGAATCCGACCGCATCGTGTCGGCCGTCAAGCTGATGAGCCAGCTGCCCCGGGATTGGTCGTGCCCGGAAGGGTATTTGGACCGGGACGTTTCCGGAAGGGTTCTTAAATTTGTACTGGGAGGGAAATGACATGTTTGCGAACAGCAGGATTTTGGTCACCGGGGGTACGGGTTCCTGGGGGCACGAATTGGTCAGTCAGCTTTTGACGCATAACCCGAAGGAGATTATCGTGTTCTCCCGCAACGAATCGAGTCAAGTCGCGATGAAGCGTACGTTTGAGGACCCGAGGCTCCATTTCTGCATTGGGGATGTAAGGGATAAGGAGGCGCTGGTCAAGGCGTGCCAAGGCATCGATTATTTATTCCATCTGGCTGCGCTTAAGCATGTCCCGGTGTGCGAGGATCAGCCTTATGAAGCATTAAAGACGAATGTGGTCGGCACCCAAAACGTTATCGAGGCCGCTATCGAGGCAAGGGTGAAGAAAGTGATTAATATCTCGACGGACAAAGCCGCGAATCCTTCCAATTTCTATGGAATGACGAAAGCGATCGGCGAAAAATTAATTATATATGCCAACCTGCTTCGTTCGGAAACAACCTTTGTTTGCGTTCGCGGGGGGAATGTGCTCGGGACGAACGGAAGCGTCATTCATTTGTTCCGCAAGCAGATTATGGAGAAGAATCAGATCGGGATTACGCATAAAGAGATGACGCGGTTTTTCCTGACGCTGAAGGAAGCGGTCGGCATGCTGCTGAGAGCGACGGCGGAGGGCCGGGGCGGGGAAACCTTCGTGCTTAAGATGCCAACCTGCAGAATTATGGATTTGGCCGAGGTATTGGCCGAATCGCTAGGAAGAAGGAATGTGGAATTTGTAGAGCTTGGCGTGAGGCCCGGAGAAAAAATTCATGAAATTTTATATTCAGATTACGAGGCGCAAAATACAGTGGTTTATGACGATGAGTATTTGGTCATTTTACCAACGCTCGACATCCCTGGGTTAAAAGCGTATTACAGCCGCTATCCGAGGGTAGGGCTCGACAGCTATTCTTCCGTGCATTCGCTGATGAATAAGGAAGAAATCCGGATGATGCTGCTGCAGGGCGGATTTTTGTCATGAGGGTTCTGGTGATCGGTGGGAACGGGATGGCCGGTCATCTGATGGTCCAATACATGACGCGTGAGACGTCTTTTGACCTGTTTTATACCGTCAGACAGCGGGAACAACGGCTTGCCGGTTCAAACGGGCTGTATTTGGATGCAAGAGACTCCGAGGCTGTAACACATCTGGTCAGAGCAGTAGCGCCGGACATTATCGTCAACTGCATCGGTATTTTGAACGATTTTGCACGGCTTCATGAGGTCGAGGCTTATCGCATTAACGGCCTGCTGCCGCATCTGCTTGCGGAGCTGGCGGACCGTCAAGGGGCCAGGCTCATTCATATCAGCACGGATTGCGTCTTCTCCGGCGAACGTGGGGCCTATGAGGAGCGGCACGTACCGGACGGGACCTCGGTATATGCAAAAACGAAGGCGCTTGGGGAAGTGGTTAAGCCGCCTCATGTCACGATAAGAACCTCTATCATCGGACCGGAGATCCGGGCGAACGGCATCGGTCTGCTCCATTGGTTTATGCAGCAGAGGGGGGAGATCAAGGGCTTCCTGCAGGTGCCCTGGAACGGGGTAACGACGCTGGAGCTGGCCAAATTCGTCTGTCATTTGATTGAGGGTGGGAGCGGGGTTCAGGGGCTTGTGCATCTGACGGCTGCCCGGCCGCTCAGCAAATGCCGGATGCTGGAGCAGTTCCAGTCGGTATTCGCAAAGGATGACGTCATCATCCGTCCGGATGACACGATTGTGCTCGACCGTACGCTCAAAAACACCCGCACGGATTTGGGCTATGCGCCGCAGGACTTCGCCGCGATGCTGGTGGAGCTGCGCGATTGGATGGCATTGCGATGAACCCGCGCCGGATTGTCATCACCGGCGCTGCCGGCTTTACCGGGCGGCATGCATGCGCGCATTTTGCCGCCTTGGGGTATGACGTCGTCGCTGTCGTGCGGCGACCGGGCAGCCTGCAGCCCCCTGACGGGGCTGCGGGGATCCGCGTGACCGAGGCTGTCTGCAGCCTCGATCACGCGGACGAGGTGGAGCAGCTGCTGGCGGATACCCGCCCGCAGGAGCTGCTCCACTTGGCCGGACTCGGCGCCGTCGCCGAGTCGTGGCGCGAGCCCATGACGTTCGTGGAGACGAACGTCATGGGCACCTTGCGCCTGCTCGACGCGCTGCGGCGTCTCGGGGCCGACGACTGCCGCGTCGTCGTCGCGGGCTCGATGCTCGGCGCTGCGGCGCTGTCCAGCGCGAGGCCCTCTCTGCCGCCGCACCCGTACGGGCTGAGCAAGGCGGCGCAGGTACTGCTCGCGCGCTGGTGGGGCGCGCTGTTCGGGCTGCCCGTCATGATCGGGCAGCCCTCGAACCTGATCGGCCCGGGGCACTCCGCAGGCATCTGCGGGCTGCTGGCCGATCGGATCGCGCGCGCCGAAGCCGGTCTCGGGGAGCCGGAATTCCGGCTCTCCTCGGCGACCGAGGCGCGCGATTTTGTAGACGTACGCGATGCCGTGCGCGCGTACGAGCTGATTTTACGCCGGGGGACGCCCGGCGTCGTGTACGGCATCGGCACGGGCTACAGCCGAACGCTCGGCGAGGTTGCGAGCCGGATGCTGGAGCGCACCGCCGTGCCTTTTCGGCTGACGGTCGGCGAGGCGGCGGACGCCCCCCAGACCCGCGTCGATCTGCAGGCAACGCGGGCGCTGGGCTGGCAGCCGGCGATTCCTTTTCGCAAATCGATAGACGATATTCTTGCCTATTACCGGAACGAAATCGGGAAGGGGGTCAGATGATGGTTCCATTGGTTTCCATTATTATTCCATTTTATAACGACCCGTATATTCCTCAGGCGATTACGAGTGCGCTGTCACAGACGTATCCGAATGTAGAAATTATCGTCGTGGACGACGGATCCACGCGGCATGCGGATTTGATTCAGCCCTATCGAAATCGGGTGCATTATTTGGGCAAGGCGAACGGGGGGACCGCCAGCGCTTTGAATCACGGCATCCGCATGGCCTCGGGAGAATATATTGCCTGGCTCAGCTCGGACGATTTGTTCTATCCGCACAAGCTGTCCATGCAAATTCCCTATATGCAGGCGTGCGGTGCCAATTTCTGCTTTACGGCCTTCGATCTCATCAATGAGCACAACCAAATCACGCAGCAAGGGGTGGCAGGGAGGTTTCCGAACGTCCAGTCATTTTATACGGCCATGCTCAGCGCCAACCCGATTAACGGCTGCACCGTCATAATGAAGAAAGAGCTGCTGGAGCAGGTGGGCCTGTTTAACGAGGCGCTTCCTTTTACGCATGATTACGATCTGTGGCTGCGGATTATTTTGGCAAGACAGGATCTCATATTTCTGGACCAGTCGCTGATTCAATACCGGCAGCATGCCCAGATGGGAACCGTTCGCCATCAGGCGAGGATCACACATGAAATCCAGTGGGTCCAGTCGTTGTACGGTGCTCGCTTACGGGCTTACATTCAGGAATTAAGCGGATAAAGCAAAAAAAGGCATCCCTTGCGCAGAAATCGCGCGGTTGTGGGATGTCTTTTTTCAGTAGATAAGACGAAGCCGTTTATCTCCGATGCCTTTGCCGATCAGGGGTTTAAGCCTAGTTCCCGCAGCAGGTTTATAAACCGGGTACAGTACAATTCGGGGTTGAAGTGAATGTGTATTTGGGCGGCCCCTTGATTCCGGATGTGATCACGAAGCGGCGTGTCGTACATTAATTGAAGTGCCTGGTTCACGGCTTCTTCAATATTTCCGATCGGGTAAAATTTGCCCGTAGCATTATGAGAAATAAAGCTTCGTACACCGTCGGAATCGGTGGATAGCGCGGGGCAGCGGCAGCTCATCGCTTCGGAAACGGCATAGCCGAATCCTTCGAGGATCGATGTCGAGAGAAGAAATCCGCCGGAATCGCCGATCATAGAGTACAATTCCGGCATTTTTCGGTGCGGAATGTTGGAATGCCGGATGATATGGGGCGTCAGTCCGAGCTCGACGATTTTTTGCTCAAAGGCGGCCTTCTCTTCAGGTTCATACAAATGCGCGTCTTCAAACATCCACAGCTTTAGATTGGGTACCCGTTGGCGCAGCTGAAAGCCGATCTCGACAAAGTCCCGCCAGTTTTTATTTTTCTCGATGCGCCCAACCCAGCCGATCACCGGATAAGGGAGACGTTCCAAGGGGCGGTGGTAAAACTGCCGGGTGTCCAAAAAGTTGGCAATGGAAAACTGCCTCAAATCGGGAAACATCGACTGAAACAGCTCCGACAAATGCTGGGTCTGGGGATACAGCGCCGCCGTGCAATAATGCTTCAGGTAAGGCGAAGCCGTAGTTAACGTTTGAATCGCCTGCTCCCTTTGGCCGAGGCCCTGCACCTCGTAAATTAAGGGACCGTGAAACGACCATCCCCGCATTCGTTCTATCATCATGAAGTCGGAGGAAACAAAAATGGCATCATAGCGTTCCTTATGCAGCAGCTGGTACAGCTCTTCGTCCACATTCGTAATAAAAGTCGGAATGCCCGAAATATTTTGCACTCCGGCAGCCATTCTTTGATAATGCAAATGGCATTCGATCCCATGCCTTTTCAAATTTTCCGCACGGATGCGATGCAAGGTTTCCACCCCGCCGCTTGGAAGATAATACGAGAATAAGAGCTTCATTCCTTTTTCAAACCTCCTCCGGCATGCAAGCGTGTGGGCCTGTTTCTGTCAAGCGAATTTGCACAGGCAATCCTTCTGCTAGTTTATGTCGATAGGGTGCAACGGGTGTAGTTGAATCTGAACTGGCGCCCTTGAAAGGCAGCCTATTTTACGCTGAATGCGGTCGCTCATCTTCGCAAGGCTTCGATAGAGGTTTTCTCTTCGCCGAGGCTTCGGACGGGCTTTTGCCGCCCTTTTTGCCTCTGCTACGCTCCTGCCCTCGCTCTCGTGATAGAAGTACATAAACTAAGGAGAGGGTCAGGCAAAGCGCCTGCCCAAGCCAAAACAATCTGCAGAGACGGGAGTGGATTCAACTTATGCGTATTCTGCGCAAAGGCCCTTCTGCGAGGATGTGGACGCCCCGCTCCAGGGTGTCTGTCATTATTCCTGTAATGAATGAACGCACGACACTGCCGGCTGTGCTTCGCGAGGTCAAGAAGCTGCGGGCGCAGCTGGAATTGATTATTGTTGTCAATGGATCTACCGATGGCTCGGCCGCCATTGCCTCCATGTCAGGGGCGAAGGTTATTCATTACGAGCAGCCGTTAGGGCATGATGTGGGACGCAGCATCGGCGCGAGGCACGCTACAGGGGACATTCTCCTGTTTTTGGATGGGGATATGGTGATCCCTGCTGCGAAGCTGATGCCTTATTTGCATGCTGTCGAACGCGGAGTCGATGTCGCCTTGAATCAATATAACGGCAAAGTCGCAGTGACGTCCGTCCACCCCGTCGTACTGGCTAAACACGCGTTGAACGCGGTATTGGGGCGCCCGGATTTAAAGGGAGCCTCCATGACGACCATTCCTCACGCGTTAAGCCGAAGGGCTGTTGAAACGATTGGCGTCGAGCATCTTGCGGTTCCTCCCAAAGCCCAGGCTATCGCCATTCAAAGGAAGCTGAAGGTAGCTGCCGTGCATCTGGTGCAAGTCGGAAGAATCAATCCGGTACGCCGGCGTGAAAAAGGCTCCGACCCGCTGGGGCGCTTAATTATCGGCGATCATTTGGAGGCGATCCGTTGGTATACGGAGGCGACGAATGAACGGGGCCTGCGAACGGATTTGTTTAGAAATCGCCACATGGTGAGGTGATATGTTATGCAAGGACATCGTTTTAGACGGTTGGCCGCTGGCGGGTTGAAACGGTCTGGGTCTGTTGGGTCTATCGCTGCGCCGGGTTCCCGTGTCCCTGGAGGTGCGCGTTTACGTAAGAAGACAAGCGTGACGGGGGCGAACTTAGCTGCTGCGGCCGAGGCTGGAGCAGCGGGGGGCGGATTCGCGAAGACAGGCAGGGGAAGTGCCGCCAGAGTGAGTGCAAAGACAGCCAGTGCTGCGGCTGCGGGGGTCAGTGCAGTGAGAGGCAAAGCCGTGAAGATCGGAGCCGGAAAGATGGGTGCCGTTAAAAATGCAGCCTCTCGGGTCCGGGCCGTTAGGTCGGGAGCCGGAGGCACTGCTGCTCATGCCAGAGTAAGGGCCGGTGTGATGAGGACCGGAATCGCGAAAGTTGCAGCCTCACGGACGGCTGCCTTCAGAGCTGGAGTCAGGGGAGCGAGGAGCAAGTCCGCGAAGGCCAGGAACGTGAAGGCCGGTGCTGTGAGAACCGGTGCTGCCGGGCGTGCCGGCAAGGCAGGTGGCGCTCTGCGAACGGCTGCCCGCACGCAAAAGGCGGCACGCTTGCGCCAACGTCCCGGTCCTTTGCTCCGCAGCCGTCGAGCCGTACGGGGCCGCCGGGGCGCTTTAACACCCAAAATATCCACTGCCGCCTACCAGGCCGGGTGGAGAGCGGGTCTGGAGGATGGCGCCCGCATATCTATCGAGCAGGAGCCGTACCAGAAGAAGGCGCTGAACCGCCACTGGATGCAGCATGCGCAAGCGAAGACGTTCGCGGGTGCGCCGTGGGGAAGGTTCAGTGAAGCGTCCAAAGGCTATGTGCACGGATTTTTTCGGGCAAAAAGCCAGCATGCCCATGACTGGGTGCTCCTGCCTACGGCCAAATCGGTTGCCGCTATCGTGTCGGTCCGCAATGAAGAAAGTACGATCGGCCCGATCATGCATCAGCTCAACCGGCTGCCGTTCGATGAGGTCTATGTTATTGTAAACGGGTCGGTTGACCACAGCTTCCAGCGGGTGCGGGAGCGGTCTCATGCCGTGGTACTGTCGTTTCCCGAACCGCTCGGCCATGATGTAGGCCGTGCGTTGGGAGCAAAGCTTGCGAGCGCGGATATTTTGCTGTTTCTGGATGGGGATATTATGGTTACCGCAGAAGAGCTGCTTCCTTTTATCGGAATGATTGATCAAGGGCTGGATGTAGCGTTGAACGACATTACCCCGTATATGCATTCATTTGCCAAGCAGGATCAGGTGACGCATATGAAGCAGTTTCTTAACGCTTCTCTCGGCCGGAGCGATCTGGGGGCGAATTCATTGACCGCCGTGCCTCATGCGCTGTCGCGCAAGGCTTTGGATGTTTTGGGCATCCCTGCCCTTATGGTGCCGCCTAAGGCACAAGCTTTGGCCGTTCATCATCATTTGAACATCAAGGCCTCCGGCAGCATCAATGTCATTCGCAGCAATAAGCGCCGTACGGAAAATACGGGCCGAACCAATCAAGTAGCGGATCTCATCATTGGAGATCATGTCGAGGCTTTGAAGCTCGCCGGAGACTTGTCGGGCGAACGGCTATCTTTTAGAGACGAGATGCGCAAGCGCACTCTTGCGGGAGGTGCGGGCTGATGCAAATGGTGAGCATTATTATTCCGAACTACAACGGTCTTCATTGGCTGAAGCCTTGTGTTCAATCGATCCGCCAGCATACGCACACGCCTTATGAGGTCATTGTCGTGGACAACGGATCCAAAGACGGCTCTGTCGAGTACTGCCTGGATCACAAATTAAAGCTGGTCTCCGTACCTTTTAACCGGGGATTTCCCATGGCTTGTAACCTGGGGCTGCGTGTGGCCGGGGGGGATGCGCTGCTGCTGCTCAATAACGATACGCTGATGACCCCCCGCGGTCTCGAGAATATGCTGCGCTGTTTGTACAGCAGCGAGGACATCGGTATCGTGGGTCCCATGACCAATTATGCGAGCGGCAAACAGCAGCTTGAGGAGCCTTTTACCTCAGTGGAGGACATGGCGGCACGGATCAACCAGCCGAACAGCGCCAAATGGCGGCAGGTCGAACGTATTGTAGGTCTGTGTTTTTTATTCCGCAGGGAGCTGCTGGACCGGATCGGGCTGCTGGATGAACGATTTTCCCCAGGGCATTTTGAGGATGACGATTACTGCTATCGCGCCCGTCAGGCAGGCTACCGGCTCATGATTGCCGGCGATTCGTTCATTTATCATCACGGCAGCGCGAGCTTCCAGAAGGAGAATGAACAGGCGGTGAAGCAGCTAATCGAGCAAAATTACCGCAAATTTATGGAGAAATGGGCGGTGGATCCCCACCAGTTCATTTGAGCGGCCGTCAAGGTTTTCACTCCGAGTCTGGGCGGATGCCGTGGTCGCTTCAGCTTCTGCCCGCATATGTTATGGGAGTATAAGTAGAGGCTAGGCAAGTTTCGAGCTTAGGAGGGGATTTTACGTGCACAGGCAAGTTACCAAAATCATAGAGCACATGGCGGCCTCCCAACAAGAGATGGCCAAAATTTTGGAAGCCAAGCGACACATCGCCGTCCGCATGTCGCAGCTGTTTCAAGCTATCCCCGAACGCAACCCGTCCTTTGGCGATATCGATGAGCTGACTGAAAGCTCTATGGCCGTCACCAAAAATGTTGCTGCGTATTTAAGCAGCTTGGCTGATTTGGAAGATGCGTTGGCTGATAATTTGACCATCGTCATGAAGGAAGTGGAAATCCCCGAAGGGGAGGAATAAGCGGCCGGGGAACGCCGGCAGGCTTCTCCCATTTTAAATATGATTCATGGAAAAGAGGGTAAGCCTTGAACAGAGAAGACTCCTATCACAAAATGCTGCAGGCCGCAGCTCAATTGCAGTGGAACATTTCTTTAATTCTTGAGGCCAAAGCGGTGGAGGCCGCCCGCTCTTGCCAATGGATCTGCCAGCATATGAAATCCTCGCATTTTGAAGATCACAGTGTTCAGGTCAAAAAGACCGTCGAGATGCACGAGCAGCTGATCGAGGTGATCGAGGGGATCACCAAGATGGAGCAGGCTCTGGCCAAAAACATGCATGTGCTGCTCGGGCAAAGCGAAGAGAATGAACAAGGCGGAGGCGATTACGGCGATATGTTTCCGTTCGGAGGCAATGCCAAATGAATTGGCATGAGGCGGAAAATAAAGTGAAGCTCCATATCCTCCATTCCCTGGCGAGGAGTCAGCGGGCTTTGGCCCGGATTATCGAAAGCATGGCCGATGCAGCGCAGGAGAGCTCTAGGCCTGAGCACAACCGCCTCCGTTCGGGGGCGGAGCGGGGCTCCTGCGAGGAGGCGAGTCAGCAGCTCCTGACTCAGCTTACAGTGATCAGCAGCTATCAGAAGCAGCTGACCGGGAAGCTGACCGGTATCCGCATCCGTAAATTTCGCCGGGGGGAGCCGGGCAAGGTATGGTTGCATGAGAAGCTGCGGCGTCAATGAGGCGGCCCGGCCCGGGGACATATCACAGGGGCAGTTCGGTTCTGGTGCTGGAACGAGCGCGGTTTGCTTTTAGGGCAGCCAGTATGCGTAGTTCTATGCGGTGGAACGGGCTGTGCCATCTTTTCTGTGACAAGGGCAAGCTGTCGTGAATACGCTATATTATAGTCATTCACCCATCCTTGCAGTACAGGAAATGGAGGTTGCAGCATGCATACAAAAGCCCTTTCCCCGCACGAAACGGCCTACTTGTCCGACAAGCTTCCGTACCGGGATTTTCGCCGGTTGATGGCCCAGCTTCAATGGAGTGTCAACCATACGGCAACACGCATTCGCGCCTACGCGGCATTGGTTAAGCTGGCTCCGACGGCAGAGCAAGCTGATGAATTCGAGCGCATGATGCAGGAGGAAAAAGCTTATTTTGCCCTGCTCGAGCAATTTTTCGTGGAGCTGCAGGGCGTACCGCCTAAGGCTGAGCCTGCTGCGCTTACTTTTAGCACATACGAGGGCGGCCTGCGCCAGGCTATTCTTTGGGAACGGGAAGCGATTCGACAATATCGCGATACTTACTTACTCACGCCGAGCCGAAGGGTGAGGGATTTATTTTGGTATGGGATGAGTGACGGCGCCGATCATTTGGCGGGGTTAATGCTGCTGTTGCTCCCAAGCCCCACGGATGCCTCATACATTTAATTATTGCAAAAATGGACACGATTCGAGTATAATCGATCTGCATAGGAAAGTTTTGGAATTTATGACAATCATATAAGACACGTGGACGGAAGCACCGCCAATCAGAGGGATTTTGCCTATGTTTGGGGTGCTTTTTTTGTTTCATGCTGCAGTCGAAAAGGAGAATGAACAGATGAGTAAACGTATAATCATGCCAGCCCTTGTTGCGCTGAGTCTTGTCACTGGGGAGAGTGCTGCCGCCCCGAAGCTTCCGGACAGCCAGGCGGCCGTTGCCGTGCAGCAGCTCACCTTGTCCGATATTCAAGGCCATTGGGCGAATGACGCCATCCAAGCCGCCATCTCCAAAGGGATCGTCGACGGTTATCCCGACGGTACCTTCAAGCCGGATCAGGGCATCAGCCGGGCTGAGTTTATTACCTTGCTTTCCAAGGCGTTGAATAAAAAAACAGACGCCAGCGGCGATTGGTTTGCCCCTTACGTCGCAGGCCTGCAAAAAGACAATATTGTCTACGCCGGACAGTTCGACGATTATAATGCTCCGATGACGCGCCTGGAACTCGCAACCGTCGCACTGCGTGCGGTCAAGGAAGAATTCCGCGTTCCGGAAGGGGCGGAGAATGCCGACAGCTCCAAAATCATGTACAACGCCGTAGGCTTGGGGTTGATCCAAGGCATGTCCGGTGGTGCGCTGGAGCCCGGTGGCCAGACGACAAGAGCCCAGTCGACGACAATTATTGAGCGCGTGCTGAAGCTGCAGCAAGGCGAGGTGCTGCCGACGGATGCGGCGGCGAAGGAGCTGTCGGAGCTGGCTGCGACGGGGACGAATTTGCGGAGCACGAAGAATGTGACTCCGGCAAGGCGGATGCCGATAACGTATGATATTCCATACGGTACGATGACGATTAAGGAAATTATTTTTATCGATACGGATAAGGACTCGCCGTTTAAGTGGATGTTGGATGGGGCGAAGCGCAGTGGTTATTATGGGTTGAGTGATAATTTCGAGCATAGTTATGTATTTGCTTATAAGTTGAAGTTTGATATTACTTCGCCTGCACAGGTGGCAATTAGAATCCTAGATATTTTTGACATGCTAGGATGGGATAGTGTGGCTAGAAGTGGCATAGTCGGGGCTGTTGATAATGGTAAAGTTTACACATTTGAAACATACCGGATATTTGTGATAGATAAGGCCAAGGCTGATAAAGCAAGCGCATTTATACCGTATTATCAAGTTGGTAATGAAAGTTATCCGACTGTAGCGGAGTCATACGACAAGTAATAATAATATATGTTTTTGTTTTGCTATAGGTAGTTTGGAGGGATTGGTTTTGTCGAAGAAATATCGGAGGTTTTTGATATCTTATGTTATGTCTATGGTGATGTTTTTTGAAATTATTCTTCCACTGCTTCCCGAAAACCTTCAGGATAAAGTCGAAGCTGCAACGACCAAAACATTTTTTATTGATTTTAAAAATAACACCGTAACAACATCACCTCCAACATCAGCTCCATCAGAGTATTATGATTCAGTTCAAACAAAGACTTTGGATTTCAATTTAGCAAGTTATCTAAGCGGTAGCATTACTAGTTGTAATATATCCGTCAATGGTAAGACTAGTCCCTGTTTGCTTTCGGGGACTAAGGTTCAAAATACTATCTCAGGTGAAACAAAAACTTTGTATGGCAGATCAAAAACTAATCCTGGGCATCATGTTTATAGATTACCTAATGGGGCTCGTTGGGAGCACAAAGGTGAAAGGAGTGCGATATATCAGTTTGTAGATAGTAGTACTTTATCAAATGGGGAGACGAATAAACCTGGTTATGTTCCTCAAGAAGGATGGATAAGACCCACTGGCAGTGATAAAGCAAACAGTACTCTGACATCATATAACTCAGGCCCAGAATCTTACAATGGTAGGGATTTGAGATATGATCCTCAATATGATTACTCTGGTAGTGGTATATCAGATAAGTCACCTAACTGGAACATGATAGGTGCAGTGGTAACACGATCTTATTCCCCTGACCCGCCTACAAAGTTCTTCGCAGATCCAAATGACATTGAATCAGGTTCTGGTATTGAAATTCAAAATTATGATAAAAGCAGTGTAATTATGGTTGATGCCAATAAAATGCGAGATGGTACTGAACCTTTTTTTTGGGGAAAAGCGAGCGACCAAACTAATCAAGTTGCTGTTAGAAGGGTTTTAAATTCGTGGTGTGTTGGTATTCAAGTAGATGATCAAGATTGCCTTTTCGATAATACCAATATAGACCCTTCAACTGGAATAGATTCTGACGGTGGATATCCTTTTAACTACGTTATGGCAGTATATACGAATTGGCTAGCCACAACGTATCTCTACAAAGACGCAACGATCACTATTAACTACGATGAACCAACCAAACCCGACCTGGGCTACATCTCAGCCACCGGCCCATCCGGCTGCATCAAAGCCGGCACTTCAGCCGAGATCACCTTTAACTACAAAAACTTTGGTCCGAGCACCTCAGCCACGTTTAAAGTCGAGTATAAAGTCAATGGAGTCGTCAACCCATCCTACACGGAAACGATCAGCGGGGCATCAAGCGGCCAGACGTTTACAAAAAAAATCACCTATTCTTTTAGTACTACAGCACCGCAGGATTTTACCATTGTGATTGATGCAGGCAATGCCGTTGGAGAAGCGACGAATACATTAGCCAATAACAGTACGACTGTTTCGGTCACCGCTCAATCGGATTGCAACGGTGGAGGGAATGGCGGTTGTTATGCACCTGATTTGATTGGTACCGTGAAAGTTGATAAAAGCTTTATTAGCTGGGGGCAAGCCAACTATGTTACCGGAACTCTCCAGGACACCAGCGTAAATTACAAGTTCAAGTTTAGATTTTGGCAAAATGGGGTATCCACTGATTTACCTGACGGCACTTGGTCAAACAAAGGCACCGCAGGTTTTGAAGCAAACTATTACAAGCAAACAAATGGAGCTTATCCCGGCGGATTTGCGGACGGAGATGTCACCGTGGAATTTGTGGTCTGGGATCAGGGGACCAACTGTATTACCAGCATCGGCGGAGCCCATTTCGAGGTCGGCCCCAAGCCAGCCAACCGGCCGCCCAATTTTCAAATTGGCTGGTTTAAAGCAAGTAATACGACGGGAACACAGCCCGATGCGAATAACGACCCTTCCGTTGTGGTTGGAGATAAGGTCAATCTGAGGGCATTTAATATTAGTGACCCGGACGGTGATGCGGTAACCATGACTTGGCAGTTTTCCAGCAGCACGAGTACCTGGGTTCAAGGACTGAAGAGTACATACGGTCTAAACGTAAACGATCTAAAGTTCACAAATCTTCTTACGACAACCAAGGGAGCCCATCTCATCACGGCCAGGGCTTGCGATCCTTCCGGATTATGCAGTACACAGTCGGATACGTTGAATGTCGTTTCGCCTTACCCGATTCCTTGTATTAACGTGCCGTCCAGAGTCGTAGCGGGTCGTACACTCGCTGCAAATGCGATTAATGGAGATTGCAGTACAGCCGCTCCCGGAAGAACGATTGATCACACCAAAGACGAATGGACGAACAAACGGGATGTGTATCCGGCACCCGGACCCGAAACAGTCACCTTGGAGGTGACGGACAATAAAGGGGTTCACTCTTTACCGGAGGATAAGGCAGTCAAGGTCATCAACGTGGTTGAAGACAAGCCGCCGATTGCAGAGCTGATATATCCATCTGTCATGACACGAGGAACGTTCTCTGTAACGAACAATACCAGATCGATTGATGGAGACACCATTGTGGATGGTCAGCTGAAATATTGGTTCGACAGTAATAATGATGGAAATTTTAACGATGAAACGGGGTATGTAGTGGATCATTTTATGCCGGGTCAATCGTATTCGATCCAGGCGGCAAGCGTGGGCAAGATCAAGTTTTACATTTGGGGGGTCGAAGACTATGGTCTAAGCGACTCTAAAACATACACAGCAGACGTCATTAACCAATCCGGTGAAACGGATGTAAGTATCATGGGTTCCAACCCGGAGCCGCCTGAACTGGATATCATCCGTTATAAGACACAGGACTTGCTGCTCAAAGATAGCTGGAAAGGATCCATCATCGGTATAGGTGATACGGACAAGGTTAGACAAAATGGTTTGCAGCTTAACCTGTCCACCGACTCTTTAGGCGTCATTAATTCTTCCAATCCGTATTCGATGGGCGTGCTGCCCGGGAGTATGGCGACGTCCCATTACCGTTATGAGGGGCTTGCGAACGATTATGTCGATGTAGCCCTGCCTGAAGCCTTACCAAAGGGATTTACCTATGGAGGATCAGACTTAAGGTTTCCTGTAGCTGGGACGATGGCCAATGCATCGAATCCGGACAATAAAGCGGACCTGCAAATATTGAGCGGTAATTTAGGCTCCAACGTTGCTATGAGTGGGGGGAGGGACAATGCCGGCAATACATTTTCCTTTGAGTGTTTATACAGCGGCAGTGGACCTTACCAGTACACTTGCTCCATTGTGGTCCAGTTAGCAGGCGGGGGAGGCTATACGGTTCCATATCATAACGGGCAATCGATTACAACGACGGATTTGACAAAAATCACCGGTTTATTCGGCGGTATCCGGCATTTGAGTGACTCTTCTTACTGGGGATTCATCTACGATGTTTGCCAATATTGGGATGATGAATATAATTCATGTGGCTACAGCGTAACAAAAACTGATTTCTACAAGACATCGGATGGCTCGTATACATCCACTATCCCTTATAGCGCAGGAGTCACTTTGGAACCTGTTCCATTGGTTTGGGAGAGCCCGACGTATATGCTGAACGGGAAGAGAGTCACGGCCAAAACGACCGTTCAGCCGGTCTCATCATCTAGCAACGACGACTATTACACCTTTTCACTCGAATATTACGATGCCAATACGAAAACGAGTAAAACGGTCAAAGTAAGGGACAAGGTAAAGTATAACCAAGGGTACACATCAGTTGGAAAGGATAGCGCTACGATCTCCTATAAAAACTTATCGTTCCAAATCCGGGTCTCTTCTGACGGATATGTATTTGCCTTGGTCAATGCAGATTCCGTGGAAGTATACGATATGAATGGAGCGTTCGTTAAATCGTTTTATATCGGTAAATCGTTTTTTTCGAGTTATCTCCATTACGACAATAGTGACAGTAGTGAGGAATCGAAGCAGTTTTATCTCCATTATTTTGATTTTGAACAGGACGGCACCTTAACGGTAGCTTTAACTCAAAGAGACCATGCGAAGTATCGTGATGGAACCCGCGGGATTGTATATAAGCCGACAAACGAAAATTTCAGAGAGTACTGGGTATACCGGATTCAAGCAACCGGGGCAGCAAGTATCCCATATGAAACGATCGCTGGAGGCCAGCTGCGAAACGAGGATCATGTGGTTGCCGAAGGGGACTACGCCTTTTACATGAATTTGGGTCAACGGGTGACAACGAATAATTCGACGTCGGGATTTTCCTTCCGAATGCAGGATTACAAGAACATGTATCGTTTTGAAGCGACGAGCACAACCCTTTTTCTAAGTAAGATCGTGGATGGAAACCGGATCATTCTTGGGCAGGCGGCTTACAATTTTGCGGAAAATACATGGTACGGCATTTCAATTGTTACAAAAGGCAGCAAAATGAAAGTGGCCGTAAACGGCTCACCGGTATTTGACGTTTCCGATGGAACCTTCGGTGAAGGGAAGTACGGACCTTTTCTAAATCTGTATGGAGTCAAATTCAAGGGTTTAACCGTGACGACACCGAGGCCCAAAGAAACAAAAATCGACGGAATTGCCGTTGTCAACATGCCGATTGTGACGACACCGAGCTATACGGATCCCGAAGGAGACCCGAATTTTCCGAATCAAGACAGGTTTTATTACTCTCAAGTGGACGGGGGAGGATTTCTGGATGCCGGTGATGGAGCCAGCGGAACGTTCAGCAGAAACGGGCAGCCTCAAAACCCGGCACTAGCCTCTTTGGATAAAGTCGGCAACTACAAGGTGCAATATGTTACCCAGGATGATCCGGCACCGGCACCGTGGTTAAGCAGCGCCTATGCTGCCTACAGGCAGGATACGACGGGCAATATCCGGAATTTGCTTGTTCACCGGAAGCCGATTGCGGATTTCTCGGTCAGCCAGGGATCGGATTACACCATTTCATGGACAGACAAGGATAGCCATGACCCGGACCGTTGGTTGGCGTCGTGGAATTATATTGCCGGTTATGGAGCCAATAAGGGAATTTATGATGAAAGATACAATTACACCGACACAGCTGGAGTTACACATGACGGTAAGATCACAAGACCGGATCAACCGGGGATGTATATTTTGCGCAAGGCTGTCAAGGACGAGTATGGGGCTTGGTCCGATTGGGCTGTCGCTTCGGTATACTTTGATGCTGCGCCGCCGAACAATCCTCCTAGTGCCGTAATAACGTTCCCGGATGGAACAGAAAGCGATCCAACGCCTGTTTCATTACATCCTACAATTCTATGGAATCAAAGTGATCCGGACCCCGGAACGACGTTCACTGCATTTAATCTGCAAGTAAAGGATGAATGGGGGAATGACATAGATACGATCCAGAATCAATCTATGAATACAACCGATACGAGCTGGTCCTGGACATTGGATCATTCGCTCGAGATGGGCAAGAAGTACCAAACAGTTGTCCAAGTCAGTGACGGGTTTGCTTGGTCAGCGTGGAGCAATGTTGGTTGGATGATTACGAATAGCCCGCCTGCGGCATATATGAGCTTTCCTTATGGAACGCAGGCTGAACCGACGATTGTAACTACATTGCGGCCTACGCTGCAGTGGGTACAAAGCGATCCGGATGCCGGAACCCTGTTTCAACACTTTCAGCTTCAAATTACGAACGAGGACAACAATGTCATGATGCTGGACAGCGGTAAATTGGCTCAGAACACTTCAGCCGGGAGCAATCAATGGGTGGTTCCGAATGATTTGCCGTCCGGGCAAAAGCTGCGCGTACGGGTTAAAGTATGGGATCAATATGGCGCGGAGTCGATATGGTCGCCACAGGTATGGATGTACATTAACCGGCCTCCGACTGCGAATTTCGATTGGACGCCGAAGCCGGCCTTTGAGGGAGATGAGGTCACCCTGTGGAATCAGTCGACTGACCCGGATGGCGATACGTTAAGCTACAGCTGGCAGGTGACAGGTCCAGGCTATAACACGGCAGCACTACACACTTCTATCCATGCGGTCATTCCCGCTGCGGTTACAGACGGGTATCCGGGGGACTACATCGTGACTCTAACCGTTAACGATAGCCATGGCGCTTCCGATACCATCACCAAAGCTGTACCTGTAGGAGATTTAAGTCTGGACGGTTATGTGAAGCATACGCCCGGGTGGGAGGAGAACCGTAAAGCATATAATTTCATGAAATCCAGGAATACGGAGCAGCCCAGATCTTCGGATACGTTTTGGTCCGGGGAGGCCTTTGTTGTCGAGGCGGAGACCAATCAGCCTGCCGATCAGGTGACTGTACGTATGAGTTATACGAATATGCAGGCTAACTTGACAGCAGCTGCCGGCCGTATGACATGGAAAGGACAGCTGGAGAGGGGGGATTTCGAAACGCTGCCAGATGGGGACTACTCTTTTCATTTTACAGCTGTATGGCCGAATGGACATAGGGAAACGGCTGTTCGCGTTATTAAGATAAAGGACCCGTGGACCGCATACTCTAGCAGTGTTCGTAAAGAATAGCGTAACATGGGTCATTGGGAGCATCTGCAGACTGGACTTAACCATCATTAAAGCCGAGGGCACATAAGGAGCCTTCGGTTTTTCTCAGTAGATAGGAAAGTATAAGCTTCACAACTTTCGTCTTTGACAAACGCATGCCATCCTAAAAGATGGCGAAGCCGTTTATCCTTATGTGATCCTGCTCCTAGTTTCACCTCGCGTGAATGAAGAAGGAGCCTATTTTGCACAGGACCTATCGCGTGTATAATTAGTCACAGATAGAGAGGGTGGAGATAGGTCTATGGGACTAAAGGAGCAAAAGCATGTACTGGAGGAAGAATTCCCCCTGTCCCGTCAGAAGGTGTGGGAGCTGTTAAGCCAAACCGATCATTTAAACCGGGTGATCGGGCTGTATCCCATTCGTTCAAACCGCCTGGAAACGCGGAAGGGCGGGAGCGGGTTCATTCGGGAGCTCGCGGCCAAAGTGGCGGGAGTGATCCCCATGCGATGGAAGGAGCATCCTTTTGAATGGGTCAAGGAAGAGCGTTACGCCGTAATACGTGAATATAGCGGAGGACCGTTGCAGCGATTCTACGGGGGAATCGAGCTGGAGGATGCCGATACGGTGCTGCCCGATGGCACGAGGGCGACCCGGGTGCGGTTATTCGCCTATTTTACCCCGGCCAATGCATTGGGATTGCTGGCGATTCCTCTGATAGGCTTGAGCTCCATGCGCAAAACGATGCGCTATTTGTACAGCTTTGTCCAGTTGAAGCAGCAGATGAAGGAGCATTTGCTGCCTCAGCCTGCGCAAGCTTACTCCGTTCAGCAGGAGGAACTGAACCCGCTTCTTGCGAAGCTGAGGGAAAGCCTGCCGGGAGAGGAGAAGCTCGTACAGCTTCTGGCGGAGCACCTTAGCGTCAGCGGGGACGACGATGTGATCGATATGCGTCCCTATGTGTTGGCTGCCAGTTGGAGAGCCGAGCGGGAAGCGGTGCTTCGCTTGTTTTTATATGCAACCAAGCTCGGCATTACTAATTTAAGCTGGCATTTAATATGTCCGAACTGCCGGGTCACTAAAGGTGGAGCGGATACGATGTCAGGCCTGACGTCACAGTACCATTGTGATTTTTGCGGTATTGATTATGAGGCTAAATTTGACCGTTATGTGGAGCTGTGTTTTTCCGTCCATCCTTCGATTCGCCGGGCTATCAAGCACGTATTTTGTGTAGGGGGCCCCATGCTAACCCCGCATATTTATGCGCAGCAGGAAATAGCGGATCAAGCAGAGACCACACTGGTTTACCCCGAAGTGGAGGATAAGCTCCGCATCCGTGTGCTGCGCCACAATCATATGCTGCCGCTGTACGATGACCATGAGCGGGTGAGCCAAAGGAGCGCCGCTGACTTGAAGGATACATATCATGTGATTTATGACGGCGCCGAGTGGTCGCCAGCCTTGTCCACACGGCCGCAGTCCGGCTCGCAGCTGAGACTGGAGAATCGAAGCGGCGGCAGCATCATCGTTGCGTTAGAGAAGGATGACTGGGACGAACACACGGTGACGGCGGCCAAGGTAACAACCATGCATGAATTCCGCAGCTTGTTCTCCTCCGAGGTGCTGGCTCCAGGACAGCAGGTCGGCATCGAGAATGTAACGCTGCTGTTCAGCGATTTGCTTGGCTCGACGGCTTACTATGAGCATGTCGGCGATGCGCTTGCCTACGGTCAAGTGAGGAAGCATTTTGATTTCCTGCTGTACTGGGTGCACTTGAACAAGGGAACCTTGGTCAAAACGATCGGCGATGCCGTCATGGCTGTGTTTGAACACCCTGAGCATGCGGTTAAAGCGGCGCTGGACATTCAAACGCATGTCGATGAATTTAACCAAGGCAACCCGTCAAGCACGCCGATGGTCATCAAAATCGGGTTATACCACGGTCCGGCCATAGTGGTGAACTCTAACGGGATGCTCGATTACTTCGGACGTACCGTGAACCTTGCCTCAAGGACCCAAGGACTTAGTCTTGGTGGGGACATTATGGTCAGCCAGGCCTGTGCTGACAGGCCCGGCGTTCAAGCCATGCTGAGCGGCTACCGGGCTGAGATGGAACGCTTCGAGCGGCACCTGAAAGGAATTGACGAGGTCGTCGCACTGGCAAGGATTAAAGTGCCTCAGCCGTTAACTACCGGGCTGGCCGAGGTGGCGTCAGCCTCGGAATCTTCGGAAGCCTAAGGCGCTTATCCTTGCGCTTCTGCTGTGCTATACTACAAGCACTATGCTCTATTCTATGAAAGCGGGTGCTTTCCCTGTGTCCTTACGCATGCTGAAACGACTCACGATTATTGTTCCGCCGCTCATTATTGGCGGGTTTGAATATATTCGCCATGATTTTTTGTTGTCCGAGCTGTCTATGGAATCCGGCAACCTGTATATAACGCTTCTGACTTTACTGCTGTCGTATGTATTCGCGACCTGGATGTTCCACAGCATCGAGCGGACGAACGAGCGCCTCGCGGCAGAGGAAGCGAAGCGTGCCGTGTACGAAGAACGTGAACGGCTTGCACAGGAGCTGCATGATAATATTGCCCAGATTTTATTTTTTCTCAATGTGCAGCTCAAAAAAGGCCAGCTGGACGAGGCGCGTTCCGCGGTTTCCGAGATCGATCATCATCTGCGCCAAGCGATCTTCAATTTGCGAAGCTTGCCGGAGGATGCCGCAGATTTTCCTTCCCGTCTCGGCAAATGGATCGACGAATGGAGCGGGATCACGGGCATTGCCGTGGAGCAGTCGGTTGAGATCCATTCCGGGGTGGTTGCTCCTTCTACGGAGGTGCAGCTGTTTGCCATCATCCGCGAAGCTTTTACGAACATCCGGAAGCATTCGGAGGCGGATCATGCGTCTATCGAGCTGGGTTTGGCGGAGGACGGACAGCATTGGAGGCTGTCCATACGCGACAACGGGATCGGCATTACGGATAAGTTCAGCACAGCTGGTGAGGGTGCGGACGTCAAACCGGCTTCTGTCCCGAACCGATACGGCTTGGTACAAATGCGCAAGCATGCCGAGGCGCTGGGTGCCGAGCTCCAGGTGAACTCTTTGAAGCAGGGCGGCACCGAACTGACAGTTACAGGGAACTTGCAAAGGAGAGAGACTTGATGATATATCGCGTACTGATTACGGACGACCACCCGCTTGCGCGGAAAGCCGTTCGTGCGCTGCTGGAGGGCGAGCCTGAATTCGAGATTGTCGGTGAAGCCGACGGCGGCGAGAAGGCCATTGAGCTGTGCAGGGAGCTGCTGCCCGACCTCGTGCTGATGGATATTCAAATGCCCCGCATGACCGGCTTGGAGGCCACTCGCAAGATCAAGCAGCAGAACCCCCATATCCGCATTGTGATGCTCACTGTATCGGACGATGTGGCGGATTTGTTCACTGCCATCCAGTATGGAGCTCAAGGCTACTTGCTGAAAAATATGGATCCCGATGACTGGTTACACTATTTGCGCGGGCTGCTTGACGATCAATCCGAAATTTCCCGCGGCATGGCCGACCGTTTGTTCCACCAGTTCCGAACCGGGCCTAACCGCAACGAGGATGAGACCAAGCCGAGCGTCCTTTCCAGCCGGGAAGGCGAGATACTGGTCCAGGTTGCCAGCGGCCAAAGCAATCGTCAGATTGCCGAGCAGCTGCTCATTACGGAGAACACGGTGAAGAACCATATCAAGAACATTTTGGCGAAGCTGTCGCTCGATAACCGGGTGCAGCTGACGGCGTATGCGATACGTCACGGGCTGACACAGATTAGTCAAAAAAAATCCCGCCAATAGCCCGATGGGGTCATATTCAAGGCGTCCGAATTTTTGTACAGTAGTTACAGACCAAGGACGATTGAAAGGATGATTTACCAGATGAAAAAGGCCCATGTGCTCCTCGTATTATGTTTGTTTTTCACATTGCTCGGGGGCGGGATTGCGAGTGCCCATGTCACAGTTCAGCCGCCGGAGACGACTCAAGGCTCTTATGAAAAATTCGCCGTGCGCGTTCCTAGCGAGAAGGACATTCCTACGGTGAAAGTCGAAGTAAAGTTTCCGCTGGACTCGGTAACGATTTCCCGTTTCGAGCCGAAAGCCGGCTGGAAGTATGAATTGGCCAAAGATGCCTCCGGCAAAATTACCGGTGTAACGTGGACGGCTACCGGTGACGGATTGTCTGCAACGGAATTCGGCGAGTTTTATATGCAGGGCAAGGTTGCGGATACAGCCACCAGCATAACCTGGAAAGCCTACCAAACCTATAAGGACGGAAGCGTTGTGGAGTGGGTAGGCGCTCAAGGTGCCGATAAGCCGGCATCCGTTACGAAAGTCAATCCGAAGCCGGCAGGTGCAACAGCCGATAGCCACGGCAACACTGCAGCCGCGCCGGCGGCAGGTCACGATAAAGCGTCCGAGCCTGCGGCAGCCGGAGCAGCGGCCTCGCAAGCACCGCTTTACTTATCGATCGCTGCGCTGGTGCTGGGATTGATATCGCTGATCATCTCGATTACTAAACGAAAAGCAGCCCGCTAAGCCGCGGAAGGCAGCCGGATTTTCCCAAAGGGAGGATCCGGTTTTTTGTGTTAAAAACCAGCATCTCAGGGGATGCTTGGTATGTACATTCTAATGCGAGATGGAGGAATGAACTGATGCTTGGCAAGTGTAAAAAAAGGAAGCCGTTAGCTGCTTTGCTGTTTAGCCTGCTATTGTTTTTCTCGTTAAGCACGAGCGCATTTGGCTTTGGCAGCGGATCCAACGGGCCGGACGTTTTTGCCGTTCAAGGGATGTTGAAATCGATGGGCTATTTCTCGGGTGAGATTAGCGGTTACTACGGTCCCGAGACCGTGCAAGGCGTGAAAACGTTCCAAAAGGCTCATGGCCTCCCTGTAACCGGAGCTGTGGATGATAAAACGCTTCAGTCCATTTTGTGGGCATACGGGAATTTGAAGATTCCCAAAACACCTGCGCCTGCACCGGTACCGAATCCTGCTCCGAACCCGCCGCCAGCAGCCGAGCTATCTCCTGAAGAACAACAAATGGTCGATTTGCTCAATCAGGAGAGGAAGCAGGAAGGCTTGGCCCCCTTGACGGTGGATCCTGGGTTGTCCAAGACGGCCAAATTGAAGAGTCAGGACATGGTGGATAGAAATTATTTCTCCCACGATTCCCCGACTTACGGCTCACCCTTCGATATGATGAAGCAATTCGGCATCAGCTATTCCACAGCTGGGGAAAATATTGCGTGCAACCAGGGGGTTGAAGCGGCGGAAAAGGCGCTGATGGAATCTCCGGGACATCGGGCGAACATTTTAAGTAAGGAGTTTACGCATATCGGGATTGGTATTGTGGACGGAGGCTCCTGCGGCAAAATGTTCACTCAGCAGTTCATCGGGAAGTAAAAGGTGCGTCCCACAGGTCAGCTTTGAAAAAATGGTGCTCCTCTGTTGCGAGTTGCGAACAGAGGGGCTTTTTCCTCTGGATCCCATCGAACTTGAAAAGGGCATCGACCATCCTATGAAAATCGAGTATGATAGAGGCAAACAAGATAAAAGGAGTTACGGTATGGCTTCCAAAATGATTAAAGAATTTAAAGAATTTGCAATGAAAGGCAATATGGTCGACTTGGCGATCGGGGTTATCGTCGGCGGCGCCTTCGGCAAAGTCGTCACCTCGATTGTTAATGATGTCGTGATGCCTCCGATCGGCTTGCTGCTGGGGAAAGTTAATTTTAGCGATCTATTTATCAGCCTGGACGGGAATCATTATCCTACACTTGCCGATGCGAAAAAAGCCAGTGCTGCGACACTGAACTACGGCTTGTTTATCAACACATTGCTTGATTTTCTGATCGTCTCCTTCGTCATCTTCATCACCGTGAAGCAATTGAACCGGCTGCGCAAGAAACAGGAAGAGAAGCCCGATCCGAAGAAGGAAACAAAAGAGTGTCCAGAGTGCTTGTCGGATATCCCTAAGCTTGCGGTGCGCTGTAAATACTGCACGGCTTATGTTGAATCCGCCAATGAAGTAACGCCAAGGACGATGAACTAGCGCAGAACAAGCTTAAGAAAGGCCAAAAACAACTGAGGATTATCCATATTCGATTCCAGGCTTGTTCCTTTATACTCAAAGGATACCTTGGGTGAAGGAGTCGAGAGGATGATAACGAGAAAGTTGGGCAGGCGATACGCCAACGAGGGGGAGACCCCGGCTTGGGCGGATGGAGCTTGGATTACGGGGCAAGCCGATGCATCTATGGCTGCTGGGCCAGTCGTGCTTACAGCAGCGATAGCTCCTATGAGTGAGGGCGGCATTCACGATTATTATTCCAATGGTGATTATTGGTGGCCGAATCCTGATACTTCGGATGGCCTTCCTTACATACGGCGGGATGGCGAAAGCAACCCCGGTAATTTTGACAGCCATCGGGTACTGCTGCGTAGCATGAGAACCCATGTGGCGAATTTGTCGGCAGCTTACCAGCTGACAGGCCACGAAGCTTACGCCCGAAAGGCGGTTCAGCTGCTGCAGGCCTTTTTCTTACATGAGGATACGCTGATGCATCCGCATCTGCTGTATGCACAGGCCATTCCCGGCATTTGCTCCGGGAGGGGCATCGGAATTATCGACACGCTGCACCTTATTGATGTGCCGCTTGCTGTAGAAGCTTTAAGGGGTTCAGAGGCCATGACCGAGCCGATTTATGAAGGGCTGCAGCGATGGTTTGCTTCGTACCTGCATTGGATGAAGACTCATCCGAACGGCATTGAAGAAATGAATGCGGACAATAATCACGGCGTATGCTGGCTCGTACAGGCATCGGTATTCAGTTGGTTTACCGGCGACGAAACCATGCTCCATTTTTGCAGAGAACGCTTCAAAACCTCACTGCTCCCAGGCCAAATGGCCCCGGACGGTAGTTTCCCTAGAGAGCTGGCAAGGACGAAGCCTTACGGCTACTCGATTTTTGTCATGGATAATATGGTGACCCTGTGCCATGTGCTGTCCATCCCGGAGGATAACCTTTGGAACTATGAGCTGCCGGACGGCCGTAGCATTCGCTTGGGGCTTGACTTCCTCGTCCCGTATATTTCCGATAAAGCAGCGTGGCCCTATCCGCCGGATGTGGAGCATGATGAAGGCTGGCCTGCACAGGTCTCGTCCCTTTTGTTTGCAGGACTTGCTCTCGGCCGACCGGAATATATTTCATTGTGGCAACGTCTGGATCGGAGTCCTGTTGATGCGGAGGTACGCCGTAATATTGCGATCCGCCAGCCGCTGCTCTGGGTGTAGCTTGGTCGTATGTACTCTAACGCGTCTTCCATTCCGGAAGGCGTTTTTGTATTGTTGACTGAAACCAAAGAGCCTTCAGTACACTTCCCTATCGGGAATGTGTGCGGAAGGCTTAAGCGGGTTAAGCATATGCAAATCGGGGTTGTCAGACAATCAAATCGTTAGTTCCCCAAGCTTGATCAGCTCGACAACTGCTTGTGAACGACCTTTTACATTTAGTTTTTGCATGACGTTGGAAATGTATTATCACTGTCTCTTATACAAATATCCGAGC
>NZ_NMQW01000047.1 GCF_002234615.1 Paenibacillus rigui
TCTAAACACTTCGAGATTTGGGGAGGTACTCCTTTTTTCATGTCTTAAAAACTCAAGCTGCTCAAGGCATTCAATTTATGAAATTGATTCAATTATATAAATAATTAGTTTGGTTAAGGAGCTGTTGAGGTCATGGTATTGGATCCAAAGAGGTTGCTGCTGCGAGAGCTGGAGGCATGGCATCAGGACTACAATCCTGAGCTCCGCATGGTTCGGAGACCGTTCAGCTCGCCAGGCTATCATACGACATTGAAGCATACGACGCATACGCATCCGACGTTGGCTGCCGTCATGTACGCGTTGGCTCTGCTTGACAGCGGGGTTGAAGCTTATGTCCCGCGGGCGTCGGACATCCTGGAGCAAGTGATCAGCCTGCAGGATCAGAATCCGGCGAATGCCACCTTCGGCATCTGGTCCTGGTTCCAGGAGGAGCCTCTGGCCCAAATGGCGCCGCCGGATTGGAACTGGGCGGATTTTTGCGGAAAACGGCTTGTCTTGACGGAGCAAAGACACGGTTCTCTTTTGCCGGCGGACCTAAGGGAGAAGCTGCGTCATGCGGTATTTTGCGCGTGCGATGCGATCATGAAGCGTAATGTTGGGCCAGGGTATACGAATATCGCCATTATGGGCGCCTTCGTTACACTTGTTGCCGGAGAAGTCTATGGGATTGACAGGTACGTTCATTACGGGCTGGAGCGGCTGCGGAGGTTTCGGGAATACACGCATGATTTGGGAACCTTTCAGGAATATAACAGCCCGACCTATACGATCGTTGCGATTCAGGAGCTGTCGAGCATCCATACATCGACCCGGCTTCCGGATGCCAAGCTGTGGAGTGCCGATATGCTCGATGTGGCATGGCGTATGGTCGCCGAACATTATCACTTCCCGACCGGCCAATGGTCGGGTCCGCACAGCCGCAGCTACAGCACGGTGATGACCGAGTCGGTACGCTCCTTTTTGCAGATGGCGGTGGGTGATACACTCCAGCTTCAGTCGGAGTCGAAGCTTGTGTACAGCCTGGACTGGTACGGGAACAGCATAAGCTGTCCGGAGGCTTACATCGCTTCCTTTCACCATGCTCAGGTGGCAGAACATTCTCAAGTTGTGCAGCGTAGTCCGGAAGGGGTGGCGATCAATATCGCAACTACCTTCAAAAACGGGCAGGTAAGTCTAGGTACGTTCAGCCGGGACGTCATGTGGAACCAGCGGCGCAACCTGATTGCGTATGTGCCGAATGGGGACGGCTTCAGCTACATTCATTTGCGGTTTTTGCATGACGGATACGATTATTCATCTGCCGTTTATACAAGCAGGCAGGAACGGACGGATGTGCTGTTCGGAATCGGCTTTTGTACGGACGGGGGAGATACGCATATTGGACTGGATCCGATTAACGGTTCAATCGAGGCTGAAGATTTAAGGCTGAGGTTTGAGATCGGGGGACGAAGCGAAGGCGTGGAGGCTGATCTGTTGGCGCAGCACGGGAAGAAATCGGTTCAGGTCCGGTTGCCCGATGGTATAACCATGCAGACCGAGGTATTGTTCGCAGCCTTTGATGGAGAGACACCGAGATGGGAGATTAGCAGGGATGCAGATAAGAGCTGCATAGATTATATCGTGTATTCGGGAGAGAAGAAGCCGTTTGACTTCCGTAGTATGCAGCGGGCTCTTATGGTATTGGCATTTCGCTTATACGACGGGAGCACAGGAAAGGCAGAGTCATTGGAGGCATCCGCAAGGGTTGTCCAGGCACAGGACGATGCCGAAACAGCGAACGCGGATAAGGCGGCGGAACAGGTGTATGCCCGCTACAGGACTCTCTCCGGGACCGAGCTGGATTTAGGCTTACCGTTAAAGCCGGCAACCAAACAAGAAATGCTTCAATAGCATATAGAAGATCGCGGAACGGTGACGGAAAGGAGCAGGAAGATGGCTAAGGGAGAAAAGGTTGGCAACCGGTTTCACCGATATTCCGATGCCTATACCGGGCAAGAGGTCATCCGGCTTACGGAGCCGGGTCACGTTAACCACCATCCTTATTTTTATTACAAGATGGTAACGAATGACAACCGGTATTTGATCTATGCGAGTGACAGGGACGGCCAGCGAAATCTATATCAAATGAACCTGAACAACGGTTCTGCACTGCAGCTAACGGAAGGGGCGGGTATTCATGATTTCAGCTGCTCGCTCACTAGCGATGACCGATACGTTATCTTTTGCAGGGAACAGCAGGTTGTCCGATTGGATTTGGAGTCACTTAGGGAGGAATGCTTGTATGAAACTCCATCTGGCTGGAAATCGAATGCCAATCCCGCTTTGAGCTCGGATGACCGGTACCTGGTGCTGACCGAGATGAATGAAAGGGATGTTATACCAAGCCAGGGAGATTGGTCTACCTTCGAGCCGCAGTGGGCAACCAAGCCTCATTGCAGAATCGTGTATGTGGATATCAGGCAGAAGACAAGTCATATCGTTCATGAGGAGCTCAATTGCTGGCTAGGTCATCCGCAGCTTCGTCCCAATGATTCTTCAACCATATTGTTCTGCCATGAGGGTCCATGGAATCGGATCGACGCGAGATTATGGCTTATTCAATCGGATGGCTCCAACCTGAGATGTGCGAGACCTCAGACCCGTCAGGAGCTGATCACGCACGAGTATTGGTTAGCGGACGGATCGCGCTTTGCCTTCGTTTACCGTGACCATGAACAGGGGAAGCGGGAGAGCATCCGATTCATCGATCCGGCTTCGTTGGAAGAAGAGGTATGGATGGAGTGCTCAAAGTATTGTCATTTTATTTCGAATGCGAGGCATACGCTGATTGTCGGAGACGGGCAGTCGAAGGATGAACCTTTTATTTATCTCGTCGATGTGGAGAAGCGAAAGGAGGAGCGGCTGTGCTCCCATGGAACCTCCTGGAAAAGCTACGGAAATACCCAGGATGCCCATCCGCATCCGGCTTTCTCACCTGACGGCACATTTATTGTCTTTACTTCCGATTGGGAAGGCTCGCCATGCATTTATCGGGTGAACTTACCGTCATAACAGAAGCTGCATTCCGCTCCTTCGCGCCCGAATCCGGGTAGAGGGGGCTTTTTTCATGAGGAAAAGCTCACCATTTTTCCGGTTGACAGGAAGTGGGAAAAAGGTTATTTTAGTATTGATCGAATTAGTCAATCAAAAAATCCCGTTCCATTAACCGGAATATTTTTTTGGTTCAAAATTGACTGAATGGATCAATCGATAAATGGGGAGACGATGGATCATGTCATTTCAAGCTGGAGGAATAGATAACACGAACGAAGCATTGCTCGGAGGAAAGGCAATTATTATTGGCGGAAGTGTGGCCGGATTGATGACAGCCAAGGTGCTTTCTGCATTCTATCGCGAGATTCTTATTGTAGAAAAGGATGTGCTCCCCGACCAGCCGGTGAACCGGACGGGAACCCCGCATGGATTCCACCCGCACCGGTTTACGAACCGGGGGAAAATGATCACGGAACGGCTGTTTCCAGGCTATGAACAGGATTTGTTGGCACTAGGCGCACCCTCTTCATTTCAAAAGACCGTGCACAACATGAATCAATATGGAAGCGTAGTAGGGAAATATCCGCGCAACGATATCAAGTTCAGCCGCGCTGCGCTGGAGTGGGTGCTGCGTCGGCGCGTGCAGGAGCTGCCGCAGGTTCATTTTCTGACGAATCATGATGTGATTGAACTGGCTGCAGCACCAGATTCATCTGCCGTCACAGGAGTCAAGATCAGGAACAGAGCTCAAGGGGGGATGGATATCCGCATGGCAGCAGATTTGGTGGTCGATACCAGCGGCCGCCAATCCAAGCTGGCTGCATGGCTGGAGCAGTTAGGTTATGCGGTTCCCACACCGGATTTGTTAAAGGTATCGATCGGGTACAGCACCCGCCGGTATCAAGTGCCCAAGCACCTGCATCATCTTTGTGAAGAATGGGATGTCATTAATATTGCGGGTCAACCGGCGAATGGAACGTATACAGGAGTATTCTCCTTTATAGAAAATCATGTTGCCGAGATGGTGCTGTACCGCCCCGGCGGACAGTATCCTCCGACCGATGCCGAAGCATTCGAGCGATGCGTCGAGCGGCTTCCAACTCCGATTATCGCAGAAATATTGCAGCAGCTTGAACCGATTACTTCTCCCCGAGGCTACCGTGTCGAAGCGTTATACCGCCATCACTATGAACAAATGTCAAAATGGCCGAAGGGACTGCTGGTACTGGGAGATGCTTACTGCATCTTTGATCCGATCTTCGGTCAAGGGATGACCGTGGCTGCGCTGGAGGCGGAAGCATTGGAATCGTGCCTGAAAGAGCAGCGAAACGAGCCGGCGGCTGATTTCGAACGTCAAGTGCTGCACCAAATCCAGACAGTCATTGAACCCGCCTGGTGGTTGAATTGCGCCAACGATTTGCAGTGGGAAGACGTCGAATATGAGGGAACCGAGCCTTTGCAGGGCGTGGCTTTGGCTAGGAAATATATGGCCCTTTTGCTTAAGCAGGGAACGCTTGCGGATCCCAAGCTGTTCGGGCTGTACTGGGCCGTCAATACCTTATCCGTATCGCCTCGGGAAATATGGAACCCAGTAATGGTTGAAGCTGTTCTTTCTTCAACGGAGGAGGGCAAGCAAATCCTTCAGGAGCTGCTGCAGCTGTTCGATCAACCGCTTCGTGAAATATTGCCGCAGCTTTTACCTTCTTTTGCCTGCGAGGCGGTTTAAAAGATGTAACCAGAAGTGATATACTCATAGGCGACGTCCCTATACAGCAAAGGAGTTCGAATAGCATTGGCGCCTTTAAACGATGAACAATTGCACCAAATTCGCGATGAACGCAAGGAGCAGATTATGAAGGCAGCCCTGAATGTCTTTGCACGGCGAGGCATTATAGGAACCAAAATGAATATGATCGCAGCAGAAGCCGGCATCAGTCACGGGTTGCTTTACCATTACTTCAAGTCCAAGGATGAGCTGTTCATTACGCTTGTCGAGGGAGCTATGATAGAAGCGGACGATGAGATGAAAAAAGCAAATCTCATGCCGGGTACGCCGATCGAACGGATCCGTAAGCTTACGGAAATCATACTGGATGAGGAGGGCGCGCCTTTTTTCATGCTTATCCATCAGGCGCGCACGGCAGACGGTGTTCCCGATAAGGCCAAAGCGCTGGTTCAGCAATATTCGATGAAATCGTTTGTGGAACGGCTGCTTCCCTTATTTCTGGAGGCGCAGGACAAGGGAGAGATTGTATCGGGAGACCCGGCCATGCTTATTTCCTCTTATTTGTCGGTACTCTCGGGTCTTATGGTACTTAATGTACAAGATGACGAGGGCTTTCAAATTCCTGAGGCGGAATTCCTGCTGCGAATGCTGACAGGCCGTTAGATAGCGGCTCGCCAAGGCGACGATGTGCAGCCAACCTGAGAGGGGGATCGGCTCGCAGCACCGGGACTAAGTCACGGCCCTGACTTCTACGGGAGGCAGTATTGATTTGTAGTGAATGGTATGAAATGGAATTATCTAACGCATACTAACCCTGATCTTCACATGTCCTCGTGAGGTTAGGGGTGCTGGAATGAAATGGTGGCAGTTGTCTCTGCTTGGTGTTGCCTGTACGATTGGCACAGGTTATTTCCTTGGATCGGCCATAGCGATCCAGATCGGCGGAGGTTCGGTTGTCTTTCTGTTTATTGTTGCGGCCATTGGAACCTACGTTGTCTTTGATGCTTTATCCGCAATGACGGCGGATGACCCGCAGCAGGGTTCTTTTCGCGCTTACGCTAAAAAGGCTTTCGGCCGTTGGGCCGGCTTCAGCAGCGGCTGGATGTACTGGAGCTCCGAAATGATGATTATGGGCAGCCAATTAACGGCCTTATCCCTTTTTACCCGGCAATGGTTCCCAGCGGCGCCGATGTGGCTGTTGGCCACCGGATATGCTGTACTCGCCTTGGCAGTGATGCTGGCCGGGACGAAAGGCTTTGAACGGCTGGAGCATCTGTTTGCGGTGATGAAGGTTTCCGCGATCCTCATGTTTGTTATTCTGGCGATGGCGGCCCTGTTCGGCTGGATCCCAAGGGCAGGAGGGGCTTATGATCAACCACACGCTCCTTTCACAGCGGATATTTTATGGCCCGGCGGGATGATGGGTTCGTGGTCTTCGCTGATCTATGCCTTTTACGCGTTCGGCGGGATTGAAATTATGGGTTTGCTGGCAACGCGGTTAAAACGGCCAGAGGAAGCGCCGAGGGCGGGGAAGGTTATGATTCTCTCACTGACAACGATTTATATTGCGTCCCTGGTGCTGGCATTAACCTTAGTTCCGTTAGCCGCTCTTCAGGTTAAGGAGAGTCCTTTTCAAGTCACATTGAATCAATATCAGCTGCCGTGGGTGCCGCATATTTTTAACGCCATCCTGATTGTTGCGGGGTTCTCGACGATGATTGCCTCGCTTTTTGCGGTCACCACGATTTTGGTCACATTGGCTGAGGATCATGATGCACCGACGTTTTTGGCGAAAAAGTCGAAAGGGAAGAAGCGGGTTCCGTATGCCGCCATAGGACTGACGACGACAGGGATGGCCGTCTCCGTTCTTATGGCCTTACTTCTGCCCGAAGCCCTCTACGAATATGTGACAACCGCGGCCGGAATCATGCTGCTGTACAATTGGCTGTTTATTCTTGTCACTTCCCGAAAGCTGCTGCAGCGGTCTGTCTGGGGTTCCGTCTCGTGCTACCTGGGGATGGGGCTTATCGCAGCTGCCGTAACGGGAACGTGCTTTCATGCCACAAGCCGGCCGGGGTTTTGGATCAGTCTGCTGTTTATGGGAGGGATCGGACTTGTCACCTTAGCTATGCGGCCCAAGTGGAATCAACGATCCCCCAAGCGGCCGCAGGAAAAGATGATTTTATTCAAGCCCAGACATGCCTCTAGTCAGCTCCACAAACGAAAAAACAAGGACCCGCTGCGCTAAACATAAGCGGAGCTTTGGGAACAAAGTCTGAGCAATCAGGCTTTTTTGCTGTTTCTATGGGTATTAAGAAACTTTTAAGAATTGTCCACACAAACTATTAAGATTCGGCGGCTATACTAGGTTCCATACTCCAGCAAACTCAAAACAAGGGAAGGAGTGGCGCCTATGTGGAAAGCTGCAGCGGTCTCATGCTTGCGGTAGCATGGTTCGTCTACATCAAACGTTGTATTTCTTAAGATGACTTGGTACGCTTGTGGGAGATACGTGAAGGCACGCGAAGCGAATGTAGCCGTTGGCTGACGGCAATAACTAGCAGAAGGGGAACTATCGATGGCTCAACCTACCATACTCCTTGTGGATGATGAGAAAGAAATTATAGATATGCTTGAGATTTATTTGAAGAATGAAGGCTATAAACTGCTTAGAGCATCAGATGGGGCGGAAGCGCTGCAGGTGCTTCAGAAGGAAGAGATCGATTTGATCGTTCTCGATGTCATGATGCCTAAGATGGATGGAATCCAGGCTTGTCTCCAAATTCGGGAGCAAAAAAACATGCCGATCATTATGCTCTCCGCCAAGAGTCAAGATATGGATAAGATCTGGGGCTTAAGCTCGGGAGCTGACGATTATATGAGCAAACCGTTTAATCCGCTGGAGCTGATCGCCCGCATCAAATCCCAGCTGCGCCGTTACACCCGGCTGAATGTCCCTCATGTTCGCAAGGACCATGAAATTGAGGTGGATGAGCTCACCATCAATACACAGACTCACGAGGTTAAGCTGGAAGGCAAAGAAATCAAGCTGACGCCCAGGGAGTTCGCGATTCTTGAGCTTTTGGCACGGAACCGGGGGATGGTGTGGAACATTGAGAAAATTTATGAAGCCGTATGGCAGGAGGCTTATTTTGATTCCGATAATACCGTTATGGTACATATCCGCAAAATCCGGGAAAAAATCGAAATAAATCCGCGTAAACCGAAATTTATAAAGACTGTGTGGGGGGTTGGCTATAAAGTTGATTAATCGTTATGAATTGGATCCGTCCTCGAGACTGAACCGGTTTCCATTTACCTGGTTTCCGTTCAACCTGCTGCGCAGGGTGATTGTATTTCTTAGAAGGCTGTATCTTATGGCCATGAGCCACGTGGAGCGCAGCATTCGGCTGCAGCTGATGCTGACCATCGGGATATGCTTGCTGGCCTCTTCATTCACCTATGCCATTAGTGCACAAGTATTCGGTGAAATTCGTCGGGAGGCTAACATTGATTACACCTCCGGCATTGAACATATCGACAATCAAGCCCGCAGTCTTGTAAATGAGCTAAATCCTCCCTGGTTCCAGGAAGAACCTGAAGTGAATGTGGACGTACAGGACCGTATGCGCGAATTCGAAGAGCATGTGAAACGAATCGCTACGTACGATAAGTTCAAGGTGCTGGTCACCGATCTCGAAGGGAAGGTGATTTATCGGAGTGCCAATGCAGCGGAGACGAATGTTGAAATTTACCATGTCATCGGCAACGCGATGAATGCACGGACCGATGATACTTATGCGAGAAAAGAATTTTCGAGCTTTTATCCAATTAATTTTAAGGGTCAAAAGTCATACCTGATCGTCTCCGGCATCCCGGAGCCGCATATCACCTACCGGAAAGGCGAAAGTCCGATGTCCATGCTCAGTGCCGTCGCCGCGTTTATTTTCTTGTTTTACTTTCTTACCCAGAGAAAAATGCGGTATGTGGAAGAGCTTGCCGGGGGCCTGCGGATCATCGCGACAGGGAACCTGGATTACCGGGCTATCGAACGTAGTCCGGATGAGCTGGGTTCACTCGCTAGAGATATGAACCTGATGGTAGAGGATTTGCAGCGCAGAATTGAGGAAGAACGGCGCTACGAACGGTTGAAAAGCGAGCTGATCACCAACATCTCACATGATTTGCGGACACCGCTGACGCTGATCATGGGTTATTTGCGGCTGTTGCATGATAAAGGCTATGAAACGCCGGAGCAGGCGGCCGGTTATGTCAATATCGCTTACAGCAAGGCGGAGAAGCTGCAGTCGCTCATCGATGATTTATTCGAGTATACGAAGCTGTCTAATCGGGATGTACCGATGTATAAGGAAGGGGTTGCACTCAACGAGCTGCTGGACCAGCTGCTGGAGGAGTTTGTGACACTGGGGGAGGAGCAGCAGCTTACCCTCCACCGCCATATTCCTAAAGAAAAGCTTCTTGTCAGAATCGATGTCGACAAAATGATTCGCGTGTTTGAGAATTTGCTGACCAATGCGCTCAAGTACAGCTTGAAGCCGGGCGAGATTCAGGTGAATGTGTCTCATGATCAGCGCTTTGTCATTGTCAAAATCAGCAATAGGTCTGAAGCGCTCTCGGATGAAGACCTGCAGCAGTTGTTTGATCGCTTCTATCGGGTAGATGCTTCGCGCTCCTCCGATAACGGCGGGTCCGGATTAGGCTTGGCGATCGCCAAAAGCATCGTCGAATCGCATGAAGGCTCCATTTGGGCGGAGCAGGATAGCGGTCAAATTCATTTCTATGTCAAATTAAAGCTGGCGTAGCTGGGGGGCAGGGTATGAAAAAACAGGTGATGGGATTCCTATTTTTCGTATGCTTTGCAGGACTGACGGGTTGCTCGAGTCCGGTACAATTCAGCGGTAAAAGCGAGCATTGGAGTGCCGCTTCTTCGATCAATCCGTCTGCAAATGAAAAGTCGTATAACATCCGGTATATCGGGGATGACAAGGAGCAGCTGCAGCAGGTTAATTACATGTTTACCGGCAGCAAAAATTTTCACAACAGCGGAAAGACTCAACCAACCTCGAACCGGTTGAAAATAAGCGGAGCCTCGACGTTGGAAACACCTTATGCTGAAGAAGAATGCATGCTGCTGATTATGGAATGGAACGGTAAAAAAGAGACGATCACCTTAGTTAAAAATTAGCTTTTCCATCCTTCGATACTTACATAAAGACGCCTCTATATCCGCCAGATTCTGCGGTTGAAGAAGGCGTCTTTTCTCATGCTAAAAAGGCTCCTTTACCGGGCGCGTTGTCTCGCCAATCCGAAAATCGCATTGGATCCGAATATGCTCAAAGGGCAGCGTCGGATTGGCGATACGCCACAGCATGCGGTCGGCTGCCCGGTAGCCGGTCTCCCGGATCGGCAGCAGCGGCCGGGTGAAGGCAGGCAGTGGGCTATTGCTGTCCTGCTCATTGAGAAATCCAATGAGGGACAAATCCTCAGGAACTCGAAGCTTCAGCTTCTGGCAGTACCGGAATACCAGAGGCACTTCCCCGTCAATCCCACACAGAAGGGCGGTGGGCTTACCAACCTCAATCTTATCTCGAAGCTCATCAAGCCATTTCGGATGGGTCCTGCGCGGCTCAATAGAATGCAGGGCGGGATCGACCTCCAGCCCGAAATCGCTCATTGCTTGACGGAAGGCCTGCCATCTCAACGAGAAGCCGCGCTGGACATGAATGTCTCCGACATAGAGGATGCGGCTGTGCCCAATGCTGATGAGATAGGCAACCGATTGATAGGCCGCCTCGTAGACATCCCAGATGACACTATCGATCCGAACTCCCGGCGGAGGGAAGCTGAGAAGAATGCGCGGCATCGGCAGCTGGAAGAGGTAGGCTTCCCATGCCTTCGGTACAATGCTTGGAGCGATAAACAGTCCGTCTGCATATTGCACTTCACTATCCTCGAGCCAAGGCTGCATCGCCTTCTCACTGATATTTTTGGGCAGCAGCATCGTCTCAATGTGATGGCCGAAGGAAGCGAATCGGTGATGCAGACCTTCCAGCAGCAGTCGGTTATAGCTGACCGATTCCTCGGTCTGCACAAGAAGAAAGCGCTGCCGCTCGACAGGATAAGGGGCGATATTTTGCAGACGAAGACTGCGTATTTGGTCCTTGGTATAATAGCCTAATTGCTCGGCGGTTTGTACGATGAGCTGGCGGGTTGCCTCGGACATGCCCGGCTTTCCCTTAAGTGCTTTCGATACCGTTTGGACCGTGAGACCCAGCTCGCTGGCTATCGTTCTTAATGTTATTTGTTTGCGGACCGGCATCGTGTGCCCTCCCTGCGAAGGATAGGATGGGGGATACAAAGATGTCCTTATCGTACCACGATCTTATTTTTAGTTAAACTAAAATGAAACTAGTTCCCTGACATCGTGAAACTATAATGAGAGGTAGATAAGGATTTCACCCGATTAGGGTTAAGGAGGATTTTCTGATGGCAACGAGTGACAAGACGATGATTTCAATCCCTTCCCAGCAGCTTCCGGTTTCATCTACACCCGATGTAGTTATTGTCGGAGGCGGTCCGACGGGAATTGCAGCCGCCATCGCCGCAGCGCGCAATGGTGCAAACACGTTGTTGATTGAACAGCGCGGCTATATGGGAGGCATGGGTACGGCAGCACTGGTACCGGCGTTTTGCCCCTATACCGACGGAGAGAAACCGGTCATTCGCGGCATAGGGCTGGAGCTGCTTGAGCGGATGAAGCGCGAGGCAGGCGAGGTCTTTCATCAGCGGTATGAAGAGCAGCTGGATTGGGTGCCTATCGATGTGGAGACGCTGAAGCGGGTTTATGACGATGCGGTAGTGGAAAGCGGAGCGAAGGTATTGTTCCACACCTTCGCAGATCAGGTGCTGCTGGACGGTGAACGGATTACCGGTCTGGTGATCAGCAACAAAACGGGGCGATCCGTCGTGCAGGCGAAGCTGTATATCGATGCAACGGGCGACGCCGATCTGGCAGCGCTTGCGGGTGTGCCCTTCCAGGTCGGCGGTGAAGACGGGGAGCTTCAGCCGGGCACGATGTGCTATATTGTCTCCGGTGCCGACAAGCAGCGATTTGATGAATTTACCCGAACCAGCGGCCAGGGCAAGCAGCTTGAGAAAACGATCGTCGAAGCGCAGCAAAATGGCGATCTGCCGGAAGGGCGCAAGCGGGTATCCGGTATCGCATGGATTTCGGATACGGTGGCCGGCTTTAACTTTGGACATATCTTTGGCGTGGACGGCTCCAAGGCCGAGGATTTGACGCTCGCTGCGATAGAGGGACGCAAGCTGATCGACACGCAGATCCGTTTCTTACGTAAGTATGTACCGGGGTTTGAGCAGGTGCATCTCGTTCATTCCGGCGATCAAATCGGTATTCGGGAGACACGGCGTATTGCAGGCGATTATACACTTGTTGTGGATGATTTCTTGTCCATGCGCACCTTTGAGGACGATATCGCGAGAAACGCCTATTTTATCGACATCCATTTGGCCAATGCCGGCAGTACGATGACAATCAAGCATTTGCCGAAAGGCCAATCTCATGGCGTACCTTACCGCTGCATGCTGCCGCAGGGCAAGTCCAACCTGATTGTAGCCGGCCGTTCCGTTTCCTCCGATCGCCCGGTGCAGGGTTCGCTGCGGGTCATGCCCAATTGCTTTGCGATGGGGCAGGCGGCAGGCACGGCAGCGGCTATGCTCAGGGAGACAGGCGGCGGTTTCCGCGACGTATCGATTCCGGAGCTGCAGAGCAGGTTGATCGAGCAGGGGGCATGGCTGGGAGAGAGACCGGGCCAAGCCGGACAAGTGCAACCGGTTCCCGCAGGGCATATTGAGTACGAAGAAGAGAGCGAATAAATCATGGGATTTGACCAGAAATCGTAGGATTCCCCCTATGTACAGGTAACGTAATAGCCTATAATGGAAGCATAGGCACAGCCCTTGGAGGTTCACACCTTTGAGGGCTGTTTTCGCTATCTCGACAGGGGGGCCGATGGATATGTATAAATTAATCATTGTGGACGATGAGCCGACGGTCCGATACGGCCTTCGGAATTATTTTCAGTGGAGCGATTTCGGTATTGAAGTCATAGATGAAGCGGATGACGGGCTGACAGGACTTGCTTTGGCGGAGAGAACCCGGCCGGATATCGTGCTGACCGACGTGCGCATGCTGCATATGGACGGGATTCAGATGGCGTCGCAAATACGGAGCAGCTATCCCCAGACCAAAATTGTATTTGTGAGCGGTCACGACGATGTAGATTACATGAAATCCGCTCTGCAGGTGAACGCCGTTGATTATATATTTAAGCCTGTGAATATGCAGGAGCTGCACAAAGTCGTGGAACGGGTGATGGGCGAGCTGGAGGAGGAACGCAAGGAACGGCGGCTCATTGCCGATATGCAGGAGAAGCTGACCCAAAGCATGCCCTTGCTCAGGGAAAAATTTCTGATGTCACTCATCCGTGACGGGATTCAACAACCGCATCGGATCCAGGATCGGCTGGATTTCCTTGGCCTTCAGCTTCCGGAAGAAGCTCCGTACTGGGTCATTATCGTTCAGATTGACGACAACGCAGATGTGGTGGACGGACGCTCCGAACGGGATAAGCAGCTCTTGGCTTACGCCGTGCTGAACGTGTGTCAGGAGCTTGTCGAGCGGTACATGAACGGATATGCATTCGAGAACCGAAGCGGCGAATACGTCTGTATATTGTACGGCGGGGAAGAGCGAGAAGGCTTGGACTTGGAAGACCCGTTGGTCATGCTCGCCGGGGATATCCGGGAAAATTTGGCCCAGTGGTTGAAAATTAGCGTGACCATTGGTGTCGGAGAACGGATCTCGAAGCTCGCGGCACTTCCTCTTTCCTATACGAGAGCGCGGGAGGCCGCTGATCAGAAATGGTATCTGGGCAAAAACCGGATCATTACGATGGACAGTTTGGAGACGGACGAAGAAAGCCCGTACCGCTTCGACTCCTCGCAGCATGAGCGGTTTCTGTCCGCGTTAAAGGCAGGGGAGCAGGGGCCGTTATTTCAGGAGCTGGAGGTGTGGTTTGCAAGGGTTGCGCGAAACCGTAAAGACGGCATTCATTACGGTAAAATATTTTCGCTCGAGCTGATTCTTCTGGCAAACCGGCTTATGCTGGAGTTCAATATTCATGATGCCGAGCTGGAAAGAAAGGGAACGGATTTGTGGAGCCGAATTAATAAGCAGGAAACGATCCGTGACGTTAGGACCCTCCTGGAGGCACATCTTCTGGAGGTATGCAATCGGGTTCAAGACAAGCGCAGCGGCAAATCGAGGCATGTCATTGAAAGAATCCGGGCGGTGATGGAGCAGAGGTATGCGGAAAATTTAACGGTTAGCGACGTCGCGGAGAGCGTCTATTTGAGCTCGACGTATGTGAGCCTGCTGTTCAAGCAGGAGACCGGCGAAACCGTGTATGAGTATTTAACGAAGGTGAGGATCGAACGGGCCAAAGAAATGCTCCGGGATCCTCGCGTAAAATTTTATGAGGTAAGCGAAGCGGTAGGCTATGCCGATCCGAGCCATTTCAGCAAAATTTTCAAGAAATATACCGGGTGGACACCCAGCGGCTACAGGGATCAAATGACATAAGAGGGGAACGGTTCGGATGAAACGGCATGTCTCGAAGTGGTTTGCTCAAACGCCGTCCATGCTGCGCGGGCTTGTTGATGCAAGGTATTGGCTTTTGGCGTATGCGCTGTTTATATTGCTGCCGGCCGGGTTCCTTCTGTACTCCTATTACCAGAAGACCACCGCTATTCTTGAGCAGGAAGTCACCCGTTCCATGCTGCAGACGATGAAGCAGACGGGCATTAACGTGCAGTATCAATTGGATCGTGTGAAGGATACGTCCAACACGCTTTTTATGAACCCGAATCTGTACAGCTACTTGGCGGAATCGGATGAGGCGTACCCCATAGACGTGACCAAAAATTTAAGACTGCTGCTTGGCGCGGCCGAGAACAATGAAAATGTGTTCCGGGTTCGGCTATTCGTGGACGACACGAAGCTCTATGCGGGGGAGAAAATTAATTTCTTTCCTCTTGAAACGCTGAAAAGCCGACCATGGTATTCACGGGTCCTCGAAGCCGGAGGATCGATCGTCTGGACGGGGGCTTATGAGGAGCATTATATCGATAAAGATGATACGTATGTGTTTTCCATCGCCCGGATGCTGCGGGATCCAAGAGTGTATGACCGGTTCATCGGTGTATTGGTCATCGATATGGCGGAGCATGTGGTCAGTAATCTTCTGCATCAGGTGGAGCTGTCCAAGCATCAAACCGTGTATTTGACGGATAAAGACGGGACGGTCATCTGGCACCCGGATAAGACGCGAATCGGACAGCCTGCTTTGAGCGGGGAAATGGTGTCAAGAATGGCCGGCGCACAGGAAGGGATTGAGAAAGCGGTACTCGGCCATGAGAACAAGTACGCCGTGTATACGACCATTCGCTACACGGGCTGGAAGCTGGTTGCAGAGGTGCCTGCCGGCGAAATCGCACGTCAAGCGGTGACGCTGAACCGATTCTCTGGAGCGGCTTTTTTACTGGGGGTATCGGTATTGTTCCTGCTGCTTGTGTTCGTTCTGCTCGCATTTGTCATTCGGAGCTTGAACCGCAGGGTACAGCTTGTGATCCGGGCGATTCACAAGGAAGGCCTGGAGCACCTGGATGAGCCGCAGGGGAAGGTCGCGGGCAATCTGAATGTGCTGGAGCGAAGCGTCGACCACATGATCCATAAGGTGAAGGACTTGATGGAAGAAACGTATACGTCGAAGGTGCAGGAGAGAGAGGCGCAGCTTCGGGCGCTCCAGGCGCAAATCAACCCGCATTTTCTGTACAATACACTGGATACGATCAATTGGATTGCGGTCGGACACGGCGCAACGGATATAAGCCAAATGATCGATGCCCTGGCGAAGTATTTCAGGCTCAGTCTGAACAAGGGCCGAGATACGGTCAGTGTCGAGGACGAGTTGAACCTGGCCAAGGTGTATTTGGAAATCCAGCAGAACCGGTTCCCGCATCGCTTTGATCTGACGATCGAAGCGGATCCCGAGGTCATGGGCTTGATGATTCCCAAGCTGACACTTCAGCCAATCGTAGAAAATGCGCTGCTGCACGGCATCCGTAAGTCGCCGAAACAGAACGGCAGCATCCGGATCGAAGCGACCCGGACAGAGGAGGAGCTGCTGCTTTCTGTGAGCGACAATGGCATCGGCATGACGGAGGAGCAGGCAGCGAAGCTGCTGACGGAGCCTCGGCCGCAATCGCGCACGGACGGTTCGGGAAGCTCTTATGGACTGTACAACGTCCATGAAAGAATCCGCTTGTTTGCCGGAGACGGCTATGGACTCACCATCGACTCTGTAGCTGGAGAAGGCACGACGGTGCGGATTTTGCTGAAAGCAAGGCCTTCAGCCATAAACGAATAGTAAGGAATGGCCGTGCTTCGATAGAGGAAGCGCGGCCTTTTTCGCATAAATAGCGCTTCGATGGCCGGATGGGACGACATCACTCCAACTCATGTAAGCGATGCCAAACTCCATAGGATTTCACCAGAAAGTATAGCTTCACCCTCTACAGACGCTGCGCCGAGACTCCTATAATAAGACTATAAGCACTTGGAGGTGAAGCTACCATGAATTCTACAACGGCAACAGATCTTCGTCGAAGTCAAGAGACGGGAGCTGACGTCAAGCGTGACAGCCGCTGGAAGCTGTTCCGCAGCCATATCGACATGTACGTATTGCTTCTGCCGGGTTTACTTTTTCTTTTCCTGTTCAAGTATACACCCATGTACGGTATCCTTATCGCTTTTCAGGATTTCAACATATTTGACGGGATTTCTGGGAGCGCCTGGGTAGGACTGGAGCAATTTCGCAAGCTGATGCAGTCCGACGAATTTTATCAGGTGTTTACGAACACGCTGGTGATCAGCTTGTACAAAATCGTTCTGCTGTTCCCCGTCCCGATCATTGTAGCCCTGCTTTTGAATGAGGTTCGACGGATGTTTTTTAAACGGACGGTGCAGACCATCATCTATTTGCCGCATTTTTTATCCTGGGTTATCATCTCGGGCTTGTTCATCAACATTTTGTCGCCGTCCGGCGGACTCGTGAATCAGATGCTTCAATGGTTCGGTATGAACCCGGTTTCCTTTTTGCTCGATAACGATTTCTTCCGAAGTGTTGTCGTCTTTACCGCAGGCTGGAAGGAGGTCGGCTGGAACGCGATCATTTTCATTGCGGCGATTGCAGGTATTGAGCAGGAGCAGTACGAGGCCGCATCCATGGATGGAGCGGGTCGCTTGAAGCAGATGTGGTACATTACCCTGCCGGGTATTTTGCCGACGATCGTACTGATGTTTATTCTAAGGATCGGCAATCTGCTGGAAGCCGGAACAGAGCAGATTCTGACGCTGTACAACCCAGTCGTCTATCAGACGGGGGACGTTATCGGAACCTATGTGTACCGGATCGGACTTGGCAAAATGGATTACAGCTTCAGTACGGCCGTTGGTTTATTCAACTCGGTTGTCGGTTTCCTGCTCATCGTAATCGGCAACATGCTTAGTAAAAAACTGCTTCAGCGCAGCATCTGGTAGGAGGAAGAACATGCGAAAAAAAACATTCGGCGACATCGGACTGGACCTGTTTTCCTACGCCGTGCTGATTTTGATGGCGGCTGCTACACTGCTGCCCTTTGCCAATGTGCTGTCCAAGTCTGTCAGTGAAGAGTGGGCCGTCGTCTCCGGCAGAGTCGGTATTTTCCCGGTTGGCTTTCAACTGCACACGATTGGCTATGTCGTGACCTCCAGCCAATTCATTCAGTCATTTCTTATTTCCGTGCTCGTCACGGTTGTCGGTACGCTGCTGTCGATCCTGATTACGGCGGTAACAGCTTATCCGCTCTCGAAGCGCCAGCTGCCCGGAATGGGCGTCATTATGGTCCTGTTCGTCTTTACGATGATGTTTAACGGAGGAATCATTCCGAATTATTTGCTAATGAAAAATTTGGGTCTCATCAATAGTCTCTGGTCCCTTGTACTCCCTGCAATCATTAGCGTGTTCAACATGCTGGTCATCAAAAGCTACTACGAGAGCCTGCCGGAAGCGCTGGAGGATTCGGCCAAAATGGATGGAGCGAGCACGTATACGATCCTGTTTCGGATCATTCTACCGCTGAGCGGGCCAGTGCTGGCGACGATCGCCTTGTTCTATGCGGTGTATTACTGGAACGACTTCTTCCACCCGATGCTCTACATTAACGACCCGTCGCTCAAACCGCTGCAGCTGTATTTAAGAGATATTGTGATGGATGCGGACTCCTCGTCAGCGCTTAACAAAAGCGTGGATGACATGATGAATGTTTCCCCGGAGGGCGTTCGTGCTGCAACGGTTATTGCTTCGACGATTCCGATTCTTCTGGTCTACCCATTTCTGCAAAAATATTTTATCAAAGGTGTGCTGATTGGCTCGGTGAAAGGCTAAGCAGGCATGTTTTCCTGGAGCCGGCGGTGACGGCTTGACGGAATTCATATACAATAGATAGATTCCAAGGAGGGTTCTACATGAACAGGAACAAGAAGAAATGGCTCGTGCTATCGCTAACCGTTGTATCGCTTACCTCCGCCGCATGTTCGTCCAAGGGGGGAGAAGCCCCCGGAGCGGCCTCGTCCGGCTCGGCTCCTGCGAAGAATGAGGCGAAGCCTCAGCTCAAATCGCTCCAAATTTGGCAAAAGGACGATTATAATACGTACCCGGTTGCCAAGGTGCTGGAGGAAAAGACAGGCTACAAGGTTCAGTATGATATGCTGCCCCAGGATAAACCGCAGGATAAGCTCAACCTGCTCATTGCTTCCTCCGAGCCTTACGATGCCATTACGACGGTAGGCGGCAGTGATTTCAAGGCACTTTATGCGGATTATGCCAAAAAAGGCGCGTTAACCGATCTCGGTCCGCTCATCGATAAATACGGTCCCAATATTAAAACAGCCATTTCGCAGGCAACATTGGATGCAGCCAAGGTCGACGGCAAGCTGTACGCGATCCCGACGACGGCGATTTCCTTCGCAAGCACAAGCTTGATGATTCGTCAGGATTGGCTCGATAAAGTCGGATTAAAGCCACCGACCACGCTGGATGAGCTGGTGGCGGTATTGAAAGCGTTTAAAGAAAAAGATCCCGGCGGCAACGGCGACAAAAACATCCCGTTGACGATCAAAGGGGACGATCCGATTGTCGCCAACATCGCCGGCGCGTTCGGACTGGCTAATTTCTACAATGATGTCAACGGCAAGCTGACTCCGCGCGTGCTGGATCCAGGCTACAAGGAATATGTGGCGTTCATGACCGATCTGTTCAAGCAGGGGCTGCTGGATAAAGAGTTCGGCGTGAATAAGGACGCTACGATGAAAGAGAAATTTTCGAGCGGCAAGGCCGGTATGATTCCTCTGCATTGGGCCGATGTACCGACGGTAGCCGACGCACTGAAAAAAAATCAGCCGGACGGCAAAATGGCATATATTCCGGCACTCAAGGGCAAGGACGGCAAATTCGGATTGGCTGCCTCTGCCGGCTTTGACCGGATCACGTTCATTCCCAAAGCAGCCAAACATCCCGAGGATGCAATCAAGTGGATCAATGCGAAGCTGGATAAAGATACCTTCAAGCTGATGGCCATCGGGGAGGAAGGCAAGCATTACACGTTCAAGGACGGAGCTTATACGTCGATTCTGCCGATCTTCACGGATGAGCGCAACCAGGCCAACAACTTCCTGATGGGGGTCGATGAGAAAAATTATCCGACCTACTGGCAGGCCCGTGTTCGCAAAGATCCACGATTGTTCGAAGCATGGGAATATTTGAATGTCAAGCAGCCAGCGGAATCCAGAAAAGTCGATTTGCTCGGTATTTCGCCTTTTATGCCGGAATACTCGAAAAGCTTCCAGCAGCTCAACACCATGGTGAATGATTACACGGTCAAGCTTATTTTTGGGGCGGAGCCGATCAGCGGCTTGGAGACATTCCAGCAAAAATTCAAATCATCCGGCGGGGATGCCAGCCTCAAAGAAGTGAATGATTGGTACCCGACGGTGAAAAAATAATTTTGTCATCTAGGAGGATGGCAGATGCGGAAATGGCAGGGGAAAACCTGGGGGACACTCGGTGACAGCATTACATTATCAGCGCCGAAAGTACAGCAGGCATTAGGCTTCTCCGCGACAGCCTTCCTGCTGTTAATATAGAACCATGAGAAGGAGGGGCAGGCCCAAGGCTTGCTCCTCTTTCTCATCTACAGCTCTTCCTTGCCTGAACAAGAATGCCTACCTGAAGCGCCATACATAGAAGTGCTTAGCCTTGTTTGAAAAAGGGCAGAAGCCGCTTCCCGATCCTGCTTGTACGGGCTGCAAGGCAAATGGTCCGTTTGGCTCCCGCATCGTCGATTGGGATACAACGAAGCTCCGGGCCTTGCAAACGGGCCACCGCAATTTGCGGCAGAATTGTGATTCCGGCTCCCATCGCGACGTAGTTCGTGAGAAAATCCCCGAAGTTGACCTCCATTCGGATCTTCGGTATGAAGCCGTGCGCCGCCATCAATGCGGTAATTCGTTTGCGGATACTGCAGTTCGGCGGGTTGACGACCAGCTGCTCGTTTGCGAGATCGTTAATCGAGACCGATGATCGGACGGCCATTGGATGATTCGGATATACCACTGCGTAATAGGGCTCCTCGTAAAGCTCCATGCTCCATAGGCTTGTATATTCGGTCCAGCCTGGCTCACACTCCAGCAACGCCCCATCAATAGCGCCAAGACGAAGCTGCTCGTGCAGCTCGTGTGAGGTGCTGCGGACCATGACCTTGACATCCAGCTGCTCACGGCTCATCCTGTTTACGATTCGAGGTAAATCGTGCGCGGCAAGGCTGGGCAAGGAACCAATCGTAAATGTCTGCGATGCGCGGCCTGACAGCTCCGAACGGATCGCGTTCCATTCGGTGTAAACCGGCAATATTCGCTCATACAGTAATTTGCCTGCTTCCGTTAGCTCTACCCCCGTGGACGAGCGCTTGAACAAGGTCACATTGTAATAAGACTCCACGGCCCGAATTTGTTTGCTTAATGCAGGGTGCGATATGCACAGCTGCTCACTTGCCTTGGCAATACTTTTGTGACGAACGGTTTCAAGAAATCCTTCGATAAAATCAATATTCATCGCCGCTATACCTCACGTCTTTTTTAAGATAGGCTGCTTCCAACATACCAGAATGCGGACACGCTGGAAAGACGATTTGCGTGGGATCGATGCAACTTTTCGTTTCATCGGTGCTACTATATTGTCATTCGCATATCGTGCCCAAAAGCTTATGATATCCTCAGACCTGATGAGGAGATGATGAATATGAAAGTTAGTGTAATAGGAACCGGTCGAATGGGGACAGGGCTGGTAAGAAATCTGCACCCGGTGATGAGCAGACTTGTCTGGGGTTCTCGTAACCCGGCCGGGGCGCAGCAGCTTATTGAGAAGTATGGATTTAAAGGAGTCGAGGCCGCTGAGATTCAAACCGCCTTGCAAGCGGACATCATTTTTCACGCGCTTTGGTTTCGTGATTTGATTCCTTGGGCGGAATCGTGCAGGGAGCTCCTGAAAGGAAAAATATTGGTCGATCTCGTCAATCCGTTCACCGAAGATTTCAGTGATTTTACAATGGACTGGGGAACCTCCGCGGCCGAGGAGCTGCAGCACAAATTGCCGGAGACGAGCGTCGTCGGAGCCTTTAAAAATACATTTTTCCAGGTTCTCGAGAAACCTGTGCATCAAGGAACAGTAAGCGACGTATACGTCACATCGGATGATGAGAAAGCCAAGCTGGCAGTAATACAACTGCTTCAGGGGATCCCATTTCGCATCATGGACGCCGGCCGGTTAAGCAACAACCGAACCATTGAACGGATGACGTTGTTCGAACGGGAGCTGGCGATCCGGTATGGCCATTATCCTTATGTTTCATATCGTATTTTTGGGCAGGGTGATGAACAGGCTTAGAGGACATATTCCCTCTTGACTTCAATTTCATTCTAACATATTATGGAATGACAGTAAGTACTGACAGTCATGAGGATAGAGGGATGTTCATGAACAGCAACAGTCAAGTGGGCAGCGATGATAAGCTATTGTTGGCAGCCATTGATCTTATCTCGGAGAAAGGCTACAACGGTGTCACGACCAAAGAAATCGCGGCGGCCGCCGGTTTAAGCGAGAAAACACTGTTTCGTCATTTCGGAAGCAAGCAGAATCTGCTTGAAAGTGCTTTTGAGCGGTATCATTATGCCGCGGAGATGACAAAGCTTTTTCAAGAGAAGCTGGTCGGCGAATTGGAAAAGGATCTGCTTCTGATCAGCCGCACATATCACGAGCTTATGGACCGCAACCGGAAAATGGTTCAGATCAGCATCAAGGAAGAAGGCAATCTGCCGTGGTTCAAGGAAATCACGCAGAAGCATCCACGGCAGCTGCTCATTATTTTAACGGACTATTTCCGCAAGATGACAGAGGAGGGCAAGCTGGTCCGATCCAATCCGGAGCTGCAGGCACTTTCCTTTATGATGATGAATTTCGGGGCGTTCATGAACGATTTGAACTCGGGAGATAATTATTTTTCACATGTCACTTTGGATGAATTTACAACCGAAAGCGTACGTATCTTTGCTAGGGCTTTAACGCCCTAGCTTTTTAGCCCGTAATATGACAGTCAGTACAGACAGACATTTCTGGAGCTTGAAGAAAGGTGGATTTAGAGATGAAATCAAACGCTTCCCTTACCACAGGGGATAAATTGCTGCGAGTCTTGATGTTTACACTCGTCATTTCAATGATGAGCGGTTTAATGTTCAACATTGTACTGCCCGAGATTAGTGAGGAATTTCACCTTAGCATTTCTCAGGTCAGCTGGCTTTCCTCAGCCTATTTCCTTATTTATGCCATAGGGACGGTGACTTACGGGAAGCTGGCAGACAGCTATAAGCTGAAAAGCTTGCTTACCTTCGGGCTGCTCTTTTTTGCAGGGGGGTCTCTTATCGGGTTGGCTTCCCATACGTTCTGGATGGCACTGGCAGGCAGATGCTTGCAGGCTGTAGGTGCGGCCGCGATCCCGGCTACGGCGATGCTGATTCCTGTCCGTTATTTCACACCGGAGAAACGAGGAGCTGCCTTAGGCATGACAGCCGTTGGCCTGGCTCTGGGCAATGCGCTCGGTCCGGTCGTGGCTTCGCTTATCGTGAGTGTCGCTCATTGGCGCTGGCTATTCGCCGTGCCATTGCTGATCTTGATCACGCTGCCCTTTTACCGTAAATATTTGGGGGATGAGGAGCAGCAGGGTAATGGTGCCTTCGATGGAATTGGCGGCGGACTGCTTGCGGTTGCGGTGATGCTGCTCCTGCTAGGTGTAACGAACGGAGTCGGCTGGTATTTGCTCGGAGGCCTGCTGTGCATCGGATTATTTATAATTCGGATCCGTTCCGCAGCGAATCCGTTTGTTCAGCCTCGGCTGTTTGCCAATAAGAGGTTTACGCTGGGCTTAATCATCGCTTTTCTGGTTAACGGGATCGGCTTCTCGCTTTACTTTCTAAGTCCGCTGCTGCTCTCCCACGTACAGAAGCTGGAGCCGAGCTGGATCGGCTATGCTATGGTCCCCTCCGCAGCAGCCTCTGCGATACTGGGAAGAAAAGGCGGAAGGCTTGCGGATTTGAAGGGAAATCCGTATTTATTTTTCATTGCGTCCGGATCATTACTGGTCAGTTTCATACTGCTTTCCACCTTTACCGGAAGCTCTCCAGTATTCATTGCGCTGTTCCTTGTATTCGGTAATGTCGGTCAATCCTTTATGCTCATTGCCTTGTCCAACTCGGTGTCGACTACACTGCCCAAAGAGCAGGTCGGTGTAGGGATGGGGATGCTGTCGCTGCTGAACTTTATCGCAGGCGGTATGGCCACCGGGGTGTACAGCCGCGTGCTGGATGCCGGTGCGTCTATCCAATGGAACCCGGTGCAGCTGTTGGCAGGAGAGGGAACGATTTTCAGCAACATTTATTTCGTTCTTGCACTGATGCATGCAGCCATTCTTTTGTTCTACTATTTGCAATTTGGCCGTGCAAGGCAGGCTGTCGTTTCGGTTGAGGGTTGACGCTGCATTCTATAGAAGCCGCCGAATCATCGATGCCAAGCGGGCAATGCCATTGTCCAGGTCGTCCAAAGAAGCATAGGCATACGATATGCGCAAAAACGACTGCTCATCCTTCGCATACAGGCTGCCTGGATTCAGTATGATGCCTTCTCTCAGCGCGGTTTCGAACAATTTGTGGAGCTGAACCGCTTGAGGGAGGCGCAGCCAGATGTAGAATCCGCCTGATGGCGTCGTCCATGAGCCTAACGTCCCCACATATTTCGCTAAGGCGGCCATGGCGATGCTCCTGCGTAAGAAAAGCTGCTCCCGCACGAATCGGATGTGCTCTTGATATAACCCGCTGGACAGCCATTCCGCTGCCGCCCATTGCGACAACGCACTTGATTCGTAGTCCGTTTGCATCTTAATATCGGCAAGCCGGTTAATGACAGGCTCCGGGCCGATGACCCACCCGATACGAAGCCCGGGACTGCTTGTCTTGGATAGGCTCCCCACATAGAGTACGCTGCCGGTTGTATTCATAGCCTTCAACGGTTGAGGCGGGGGTGTATCGATCCACAAATCTCGGTAGACATCATCCTCAATCAGCGGCAGTCCCTCGGCTGTGCAGACTTCGAGCAGTTGGTCCCGCCTCTTCGGGCTCATGACAATGCCTGTCGGATTATGAAAGGTAGGATTGGTGTAGAGCAATGCACCGTTAAATTGTTTCTTATATTTAGGGATCAGCGAAGCTTGCAAGCCTTGTTCATCCATAGGCAGCCCGGTCAGTCTCATGCCTGCCGATTGAAAAATAGGCACCGAGTACAAGTAAGAGGGCTTTTCAAGCAATACGGTTGAGCCGCGGTGCAACAATCCGATGGATAGGAGATGCAGCGCCTGAAGAGCCCCTGACACGATAAGTATGGAGGAAGGGGAGGCCGTAATGCCGTACTCCTTCACGTATTGTGCGACCTGCTGTCTCAGCATGTAATTCCCTTTGGGCTCCTCATACCCAAGGGGAATTGTTTTTTGGGACAACGATTGAAGGATGCTCCTCATTTGTTGACCCGGCAATAAATCCGATGCCAATTCCCCTGTGCCCAGACGAATCATATCCGTACGAAACTCGGCCTCATTAATTTCCTGAACGGCATTCAGATTGGAAGCCTGGATGCCGCCGCGCACATACGATGTCCAATCCGGCGGCGGATTGGAGGTTAGCTGGCTCCACGAATAAGGAGCAACCGTTGTACCTCCTCCGCGGTTCCCCTCAACAAATCCGTCTGCGGTCAGCTCCTCCAGCGCCATCACGACGGTACTTCGGTTCACGTCAAATGCATCCGCCAGCTTTCGCTGCGAAGGAATTTTCGTTCCGACCGGCCATTCGCCATGTATGATTTTATCCTTAATAAATTGTGCAATTTGAATATGTAAAGAAAGAGGGGAAGTGCGGTTCGGCTTCCAGTCCAGCTTGTCCATGGGTGTTCCTCCGATCGGCGGGCCGAAGTCCGCGGTTGTCATGGCCCTATTATACAACTTGGTTGGTTTGTTATCCATCCAAATGGCTGGAGCCAAAAGCCGAAGTTTATTTTACAATGAATCGACATCACAACGAGAAAAGAGAGGCTGCAGCATGTGGGAAGCATCGATTCATGGATTTTTACTGGCGTTAGGCTTGATTTTGCCTTTAGGGGCACAAAATTTATTTATTTTTACCCAAGGTGCGTATCAGACCCGACTCATACGGGCATTGCCGTCGGTGATCACAGCGGCCGTTTGCGATACGTTGATGGTTGCTCTGGCTGTGCTGGGGATATCGGTTGTCGTATTTAAGTTTGTTTGGCTCCAAACGATGCTGTTCGGTATGGGCAGCGTATTTCTGTTGTATATGGGATGGGCGATTTGGAATAGGGGGCCGTCGAACGGACAAGCCGGGGAAGCAAAGCTCTACAGTGCCCGGAAGCAGGTCGTGCTTGCCGTATCCGCATCCCTGCTGAACCCCCATGCGATACTGGATATGATCGCCGTCATCGGTATGAATTCCCTTCGCTACAGCGGGATGGAAAAAGTCGCTTTTACGGGGGCGGTGATTTCCGTTTCATGGCTATGGTTCATAGGGCTGGCTGTGGCTGGAAGGATGCTGGGCAGGCTGGATCCAACCGGCAGTTGGATGAGGACAATCAACAAATGCTCGGCGGTGCTTATTTGGGGAACGGTTCTGTATATGGGATGGCAGTTATTGCGATAGCCAGTCACAATCCGACCTTGAATGTCAGTGAAGCATTGTGCCCGCCGGGCGCGGACCCTTCACCGTTGTCCACAGCACTAGAGCCCCGCTGGCCAAGGCGATAAGGAAACAGCTGCCGGCTATGATCGGAAGAAGCGACCATTCCAGTAGGGATAAGCCGAGCAAGGTTTGCCAGCCGATAGCGATTAATCCAAGCACGTAGGCTATGCCCGTGAGATGAACTACCGCCCGGCGTGTTTTTTGCGTCAAGCTGGCCTTTTCCGTGAGCCAAGCGACGAGTGGAATAGCTTGCAGAGCATGAAATCCGAGCCCGTGAAGCCAAATGATATTTCCGTGCAAGCCGACATACCGTCCCGCATTAATCGAAATCCAAATGCCTGCCGCGAACGAAAGCATAACAGCCAGCATGGAATAGCGGATGCTCAGGACAAGCAGGGGCTGACGCAAATAAGCTTTTCGCCGGAAATACGCAACCGCGAGGAACAGGTAGAACAATACGAGCAGCAGCGCGACAAAAGCAAATCCGGAGCCGACTGCGACGTCCCAGGGAGAGCCCCCTTTAACGAATCTGGGGTTGACCCCGCGAAAGTTTTGGATTGTCTCCGCTCCGTAAGAATAAAGGGCAAGCAGAATGTAAGACCCGCGGAACAAAGCCCGGCTTTTCGAGCCCAGTGCGGATAATGGACTGATCGCCGCTGTCGACAGAAGAAATATGCCCAATGCTGCGTTAAAGGAAACGGCCTTGGACACGTCGCCCTTGGGCGCGACCTCCCCGCCATACATCATCACCCATACCGCGCATATACCGGCAAGCAGGAATCCGAGCAATCCGGTCACAACAAGCCATTTTTCTCCTTGAAAAAGCTTCACGGCACCTTCCGACGTCTCTCTTGTATAGTCTGTTACCTGCACTTCATCCTTCATACTCATGGTCATTTCCCCTTTAGATCATTTCAAATTTCGATGACCTCATTGTAACTTGGGGAACATTTCCAACCTATTGGCGCAGGTCCAGACTTAATCCTGGACTTTGGTCGGGAATTCCGGGGTGGCGCGCGGCCAGCTGCGAAATTCGGAGGGCGCAACCCCGATTTTGTGCTTGAACGCTTTGGAGAAATGAAAAATATCATGAAAGCCCGTTGCATGGGCAATTTCTCCGATGGTCAGCTCAGAAGCAACCAGCAGCTGCTTTGCCTTTTCCAATCTTCTCTCGTACACGAAAGCCATAGGCGTCATACCCAGATGATTTTTGAAAAACCGGATGAAGTAATTCGGGTGGTGGTGAACCACCTCCGAGAGCTGGGCTACCGTCAGGTCCTGGGCCAGATGGTCATCAATATATTGAATAACGGAGCTCAATTTATGTTCGCTTCGGGGGGGATGAACCCCGGGAACCGCTTGTACCGCCTGTTCTATGAAATCAGCCGCAACATCCAGCAGCGCCGCCTGAATTCGAATGGACCGTGCGGGGCCCCGTTCCTGCTGGTAGGCGTTCACGAGTTTTTCGAAGGCCGACACGATTCTATCCGGGCTGGAGGCATCCAGACAGTAAGGCAGTTGGAACAAGGAAAACAGGGGAATGAAGCTCAGATTGGAAGTAAAGTGGCACCAATACATGGAGTATGTATTATCAGGATCTGTGACGGAATAAAACTGGGTCAAGCCAGCGGGGGCGAACACCAGCTGTCCCGGCTTTGGAGCAAGGGTTTGGCCGTTAATCATCATACGTCCTTCACCCTCTGTGATGAAGTAAATTTTGCTGTAGGCCGGCTTGAACGGACCTTGTGTCCAATTCGGTTTGCATTTGCTTAGCAGCGATATGATCAGTTCAACCTTCACTTCGGCCAAAAAATGACTGATGGCAACATGATTTTGAGGTAACATGGGGATTTTCACCTTTGTCTAATAGGATTAAGGACTGCTGTAAAAAGTTAGTTTGGTACAAATTCGGGTTAATCGCATCCATATGGATTATATCACAGCCATCATACAATAGAGGGGAAGGTTCAAGAAGACGGAGGTATAACCAGATGACTCATAAGGATATGTATATGGATAATGCGGAGGCTGAAGCAGCGGAGCAGCTCCTGACGGATGCGGAGTACACAGGGGAGGTGCAGGACCGCCGTCTCGCCTGGTGGCGCGAAGCCCGATTCGGAATGTTCATTCATTGGGGACTGTACTCCTTACTTGGCGGGATGTGGAAGGGGAAGGCGGTACCAGGGGCATATGGGGAGCATATTATGCTGCGTGGACAAATCCCTGTAAAGGAGTATGAGAACCTCGCGAGCGCATTTCATCCCGTTCATTACAACGCTGAGGCATGGGTCCAGGCTGCCAAAGCTGCAGGAATGAAATATTTGGTGATTACCGCCAAGCATCATGATGGGTTCGCCCTGTATGATTCTGCCGTATCGGATTTTAACATCGTGAAGCGAACGCCTTACGGGAAGGATCCGATGAAGGCATTGGCGGCAGCCTGCCACAAGGAAGGCGTGAAGCTGTGCTTTTATTATTCCCATGCGATGGACTGGCATCATCCCGATTCACAGGGCAATACCCATGATTATCCCAACAATATCGGAGCGTGGGACCCGCTGGAGTCCTGGGTAGATGATGAGGACAAGAGGACGCGGTACGAGCGGTATTTGAACGAAAAGGCATTCCCTCAGCTGAAGGAGCTGCTGACGCAGTACGGTGAAGTCGCCGTCATCTGGTTTGATTGCGGCCATAAGATCACTGACGAGCAGGGACAACGCTTTGTTGATTATGTCCGCAGTATTCAGCCGAATTGTTTGGTGAACCGTCGGGTGCGAAGGGACGGCTTTGGAGATTACGGCAATTCCGGAGACAATCAGCTGCATATCCGCATCCATCGCAAGGATTGGGAATCCATCCATACGATGAATGATTCCTGGGGTTATAAGAAGAATGATCACCATTGGAAATCCGTAAAGTCTATTTTGCATAACATGCTTGATGTATTTAGCTTGAACGGCAACTACCTGCTCAATGTAGGACCTACACCGGAAGGGGAGTTTGATGCAAATTCAAAGGAGATTTTGCAGCAATTGGGGCGTTGGATGGCCATGAATGGAGAAAGTGTGTATGGTACGGTCGGTTCGCCGATAGCCAAGCCGCAATGGGGACGCTGCACGGTGAAAGGTCAGAAGCTGTTCTTGCATGTGTTCGATTGGCCGTCCAACGGCAAGCTTATTGTTTCAGGGCTTCGGAATCGCATCGATAAAGCTTATTTATTAGCTGATCCTGGACGGATGGCATTGGAGCATCGCCGATTGTATAAGGAGGATGTGGAAATCATTGTACCTTTCGAGCCGCTCGATCCGTATGCAACGGTCGTCGTTATTGAGGTGGAGGGAGAGATTGATGCGGATCCCATACCGCTTTTGTATCCCTCGGAAGGCGGACATGTGCTTGGTGCCTTTGACGGGGACATCGAGGGCGATATGCTGCGTTACGATACCGGCAAAGAGGGGCGCGATGTGGTTACGAACTGGGTGAATGCCGCAGACAGTATCCACTGGACGTTCCGTACCGAGGAGCCAGGATATTATGAGGTGAGGATTGTTTATGGTGCGGCTGAGGGGAAAGCAGGAGGCACCTATCGTATCGAATGCGGGGGACAGCGATTGGATGGGGTGGTGACTCCGAATGGCGGGGGCTACGATTTTATCGAGGCATCTGTCGGAAATCTGGATCTTCGGCAGCCTGGTACGTACCGGCTTACGGTGTATGCGGCTGAACTCATCGGTGAAAACTTAATGAATCTCAAGGAAGTCCGTTTACTGCATGCTACCTGAATAGGATATTATTTAACGAACCGGGATGTGATTTTAGATCATACCCGGTTTTTGCCGTTCTCATCGTTGTTACCGTTCTATTCTAGCTTAATCCTCATTGAAAGTCTGTCATATTCTTGCTGCCTACCCAGTATCCTGTAAAGAGTCATTCACATCATGGGATCACTGCAAATTTCAGGGATGGGGGGGCTGCACTATACGTCTATCCAGGCTGCGGATTTATGCAGCGATCATGCTTTTCGCGGTCGGGATCATCTTCATGCTTCAGCCTTGGTGGGAACGCAATACCCTTGAGAAGCAGCGGCTTGCCATACTGGACGGGTGGGACACGCAGCAGCAGGCGATATCTTCGGCGATGGAGTCCAGGGAGCTGCAGCAGCTGCAGCCCGTTACGCTGAGCCATGCGGGCAAGTCTGCTCCATCCGAGCCTCAGGTAAAACCGATATACCTGGATGGCTACGCCGTACTGGGGACGCTGTCCATCGAGAAGCTTAACCTTCGGGAGCCAGTGCTGAAGGGTGCCGACCCTGAGTCGTTGAAAGTAGGCGTCGGCCTGGTGGAGACGGATCGTAAACCGGGAAGGACTGGGAATGTAGCGATTGCAGGACACCGAAGCTGGACCTTCGGGAAGCAATTCAGCCGTTTGAATGAGCTGGCCACAAAGGATCGTATCGTGCTTTCAACGACCGATCAATCTTATGAATACGTCGTCACATCAACGTTTCTTGTTGAACCGGACGATCTGTCCGTTCTGGAATCAACGAAGGATAAGGCTGAATTGACGCTTATTACTTGCGAACCTAAGTACAATCCAACACACCGACTCATTGTAAAAGCAGAATTGATAAAGACAGGCGCAAAGGAATGAGTAAGGGGAAAGGGCTAAAATGAGGCGATTGATAAAGGGGCAAGCATGGATATGGTCGCTGCTGCTTCTTTGGAATGCTGTATTCGTCCCGATGTCTGCTTTGGCGGCTGATCTGGCTGCTGAAGGAATCCAGCTCGAGATGAGAAGCACAGCGTCCGTTGTGGATTCCGGCAATAAATTCACCTATGAACTGGATTACAGTGTGTCCAGTACCACTCAACCGTTTACGGACGCCAACATTGTTTTGCCGCTTCCGAAGGAGCTGAAATTTGATTCTGCGTTGGATGCGGGTGACACAGCCTATTCCTATGATGCTTTGACCCACACCGTTACCTTTCATTTCAAGCAGGCCATTAAAGCCGGTACAACGGGAACGCTTCAGGTGAACGCTTTTTTTCCTAATTACGTTACACCTGACGGAACGTCGGTTAAGGCGCAGGGGCAGTTTCAAAGCGGACAAGGCAGCAAGCTGTCCAATACCGTGACAGTTACCTCGCGCGCCTCTGTCGAATGGCAGCTCACGAAGGAAAGGAGCCGACCTGTGAAGGAGGTTCTGCCTGAGCCGGGAGGTGAAGTGGAATATAAGCTGACGCTGCGGGATATCAAAACGAGCGCATCCGGCAGGCTGGAGCTGCGCAATGTTGTTTTGCAGGATAATTTGCCTCAAGGAGCCCAGTTGATTTCAACTCGCCCGACGGCCGATCTGGTGGAAGGCAGCCGAATCACTTGGAGATTGGGGACATTCGGGGAGAGCGTAAGCTCCAAAGATGTCTGGGTCAAGGTCAAATACCCTTCCGATATCTCAGGAGAGGTTACCAATGCAGCAACAGCGACGTTTACGCCGCTAAACAAGCCTGAAATGACATTGAACGCACAGACGAGCCACGGGTTCACGAATCAACCTGGGCATGTGGAAAGCGGGTTTCTGAAGTGGGTGCATGACGGTCAAAAGGAAGTGTCGCCTGGACAAGAGGTCAATTTTTATATCGGTAATCTGTACAGCCAGTCCAATATTGAGCTGCGAAATTATGAGCTGATCGATAGGACACCGGATCACTTGACCCTGCTTCAGATGTTTACGCCGACCTTCAACGGTATCGCTTCGTATGCCGTCGAATATTCGGTTACGGATAGCGTCTACGGTCCTTGGATTCCATGGAAAACCGTCAGAGCGGACCAGAGGCAAACCCTAAAGGTCAGTGATGTGCCCGTGTCCGGTGTTGAGGTGAAAGGATTCAAATTGGTGTTCGGGAACGTTCCTGTCGACTTTAGCCAATCGGGGAATTTCGAAATCCGGTATAAGCTCGATCCGAATTTAAGTGTTCCTGTGACACCCGACGAGAACGTCAAAATTACGAATACGGCGCTTCTGAAGTACAGCTTTGAGGGCAAGCCCTATGAGGAGAGCCGAAGCGCTTCTGTTTACGCGGTGCAAAATCGTCCCTTGGTTGAAGTGATCAAAAAGACGATCAATGGCACGAATTTCATTCCGGGCGATACAGTGAAGTACCGAATCTCGGTACGCAACACCGAATTCAGCAGCAAGGACTTGACCAACCCGATCATCGAGGATCTGCTGCCGTCCGCATTGGAATATGTTCCGGATACTGCAATCCTGCTCCAGGACAGCGGACTTCAGCTTCCTTCACCAAAGCTGGAGCAGCTAACGGATGGTGCAACAGGACGAACCTTGCTGCGATGGAGCTGGAACGACGCAAATCCGGCAGTTCTTGGTGTAAATAAGACCGTAGAGCTTGAATTCCAAGCGAAGATCAAGGCCGGCACGAGTACCGGTTACATTGACAATGTGGCGGAAGTGACCTCAGAGCAGGATGCGTACCTGAACAACGCCGATTTTGTCAAAAAGATTTATAAAGGCGGTAAATGGTATCTGTATAACAATGCACCAATATATGTGAATTCCGCAGTGAAGCTGGAATCTGTGAAATGGGTGCAGGGGGATTTGGACGGAACGAATTGGACCCAGTATCCGAACAAAGGAATCACGACACCCGGAGGCAAGGTGGAATATAAGCTGCAAGTCACCAATGTCGGCAATATTCCGGTAAAAAGCCTGCTGCTGATCGACGCCCTCCCCAGGGTTGGCGATAAAGGGGTCATTGACAGTTCGCCGCGCGACAGCGGCTGGAGTCCCGTGTTAACAAGCAAACTAACGACCGAGAATTACATCACAGTGTACTATACCTCCGATACGTCCATTTCCATGAGCGGAGGCCATTGGTCCTCGGAACCGCCTCAAGACTTGACTACGGTCACAGGACTTAAATTCGTCTTCTCCGATCAGCATGTGATAGCTCCGGGAGCGCAAGAGGAATTGAGATGGGTGATGCGCGCCCCCGTTCAAGCACCTGCAGATGGGCAAGCTGCCTGGAACTCCTTCGGTTACACCGCCAAGCGTGCAGATAACGGAAAATCACTCTTGGCCACCGAGCCGCTTAAAGTCGGGATGGTTGTGCAGGAGGATGATAACGGCGAAATCGGCAACTATGTTTGGCGTGACAGAAACGAAGACGGGATCCAGAATGAACCGCCTGAGCTCGGAGTGAACGGGATTCCGGTGGAGCTGTACAACGCCTCCGGTACCAAGGTCCAATCGACCATTACTGGCAATGATTATAATGGGAACCCGGGATATTATCTTTTTACTAATCTGGCTGCCGGCACGTACAAGGTCAAATTTATTTTACCTGAAGGCTATGAAGGATGGGTGACACCGAACCGGGCGGACGACACGGCTGACTCGGATCCGAATGCCGAAGGATGGACAGAGGATATCCGGCTTCGCGCGGGGGAGAAGAATGTCACTGTGGACGCCGGGCTGCTTCCGCCGAAGGGCAGCATTGGAGACAAGGTTTGGCTGGACTCGAACGGGAACGGCTCCCAAGATCCGGGGGAGGCCGGCAAGGACGGCGTAACCGTTGACTTGTTCGACAGCCATGGCTTTCTGCTGGCATCTACGCTAACCTCTAACGGGGGAATCTATGCATTCAACGGACTGCCTCAAGGTGTTTATGAGGTACGGTTCCAGCTTCCAGCCGGGTATGCGTTCACGAACCAGGGAGACGGGAGCCAGCCTGAAACGGACTCCGATTCGGATGCGGCCGGGAAGACGAACCCTGTCCTCCTGCACTGGAAGGAATCTATTGCTACCATTGATGCCGGATTGATTGAGCCCAAGGCAAGCCTAGGCAACCGTGTATGGATCGATGCGAACGCGGACGGGAAGCAGGATGCCGGGGAGTCCGGGCTTAACGGAGTGACTGTCCGGCTGCTGAACGAGAGTGGAGCGGAAGTTCAAACGACGTCAACTGTACAAGATACTGTATACGGTGACGGCTACTATTTGTTCGATAAGCTGTGGGCTGGGAAATATAGCGTACAGTTTATACTCCCGGGCAGCTCCTACCGGTTCACGGCGCAGGGGACAGATCCGCTGTCCGATACAGATTCCAATGCGGATCCGGTAAGCGGGAAAAGCGGACTTCTGGTATTAGGCCAAGGAGAGGCCAATCCAACCGTTGATGCAGGTTTAACAAGGGTACAGCAGCCGCCAACGCCGGCCAGCTTGGGGGATTATGTCTGGATCGACGAAAATGGCGACGGAATTCAAAATGACGGGAACACCGGCTTAAACGGAGTTGTTGTCAAATTGTACGATAGCGGCGGCCTGCTTCGCGGCTCGACGGTTACGTCTTCTGTCTATCAATCCGTATATAACTCCGTCTATCACTCTGTTTACAGCAGCAGCGGCTATTATCAATTCCTGAACCTGCTGCCTGGAGACTACACCGTAAGCTTCGAGGCACCGGACGGATATACATTTACGCAAAAAGGTGCAGGTTCTGACAGTGCGAACGATTCTGACGCACATGCGGATGGCATCACCGACCTCATCAGGCTTGCGGCAGGGCAGACGAACTTGACGGTCGACGCAGGCCTGAAGCGGACTTCGAATCCCCCTGTACATGGAAGCCTCGGAGATTATGTCTGGATTGACGAGAATGGGGACGGTGTCCAAAACGGCGGGGAAGCAGGGCTTAATGGTGTACCTGTTCAATTGTACAATGACACCGGTCAACTGCTTGGCAGCACGGTGACAGGCTCTGTATATGGCAGCACCGGGTACTACGCATTCGGCGGCCTGGTGGAAGGAAGGTATAAGGTGAGGTTTGAGCTTCCTTCCGGCTACGCATTTACCGTTAAAGGAGCAGGAGATAACCGTTCGGCTGATTCGGATGCGGATGCCTCCGGTTGGACGGAGGATATCCTGCTGGCTGCCGGCCAAAACAATAGATCCATCGACGCCGGAGTGAAGAAGCTGGCCGAGCATCCTCAAGAGAAAGCAACCCTCGGGGACAGAGTCTGGATTGACTCGAATCTCGACGGCGTACAAAACGATGGTGAGCCGGGAGTGAAGGGGCTTTTCGTACATCTGCTGAGTGAGGATGGGCGCCAGCTGGCATCGACGGTGACAGGCTCCGTCTATGGCAAGGAAGGGATATACAGCTTCGGCCAACTCGATCCGGGCAAGTATACCGTGCAGTTTGAGCTTCCGAGCGGCTATGAATTTACCACGCCGTACAAAGGCGCAGACAGGTCAGCAGATTCCGATGCGTCGGCCGACGGAAGGAGCGGGAGCATCGAGCTTGCTGCCGGAGAAACGAACCTGACGATCGACGCCGGCTTGATTCCAGCGGATGACGGCGGTGGCGGCCCTGGGCCAGAGAAGCCGAACGCAAGACTGGGCGACTTTGTTTGGGTAGATACGAACGCAGACGGCATGCAGAATGAAGAAGAGCCGGGATTGAACGGAGTGCTTGTTAGGATTCTAAGCGCAGATGGTATTCCGATCACTTCGACGGTAAGCGGTGCGGTGTATGGCCAATCCGGGTATTATTCCTTCGACAATTTGCAAGCCGGTAAGTACATTGTGAAGTTCGATCTTCCTTCCGGGTACCTGTTCACGCTTTCCGGTACCGGACCTGACAAGCAAAAGGATTCCAATGCTTCTGCGGAGGGGAGAACCGATGTCATTCAGCTTGCTGCCGGAGAAATCAATCTGGGTGTCGATGCAGGGCTGCGGATTAGAAAGCATGACTCCGGCTCCGGGTCAGGCGGTTCCGGCGGTTCGGGCGAGCCTGGAGGCTCCGGTGGCGGCAGCAGTCCCGGTTCTCCTCCAACGGGAGGAGGGGGACAGCCGGGGCAGGAGAATCAGCCGGGAACGAATAAACCCGGTAATCCTGATCCTGCACAGCAGCCTGGAGGGGAGCAGCAGGCCAAGGATCCGGATAAAGAAGAGGCACCGGGCAATGTCCCTTCCCAAGTACCGTCATCCGGTTCTGACAACGGGCAGGGCGGCGGAGGAGAGGAAGCCCCAGCCGGAAGCCCGGATCGGGCTGAAGAGATGCATTCGAAAGGCAGCCTGCCGTTAACGGGTGAATCCTTACCGCTAATCTCATTTATCGGCATCGCGTTGTGCGCGGCTGCCATCCTATTGGCAGCAAAAGGGAAACGGCAGCGAAGCTAACTAGTTTAGATTTGGCACCTGTTTCCACGGGAGAAGAGCATTTCTCGCCTTTTTTGGCGGGGGATGCTCTCTTTTTTTACAGTATGAAAAATGAAAAAAAGCCTACCCGCAATAGGGTAAGCCTGGTGTGTGTTTGTGCATTCTAAAATACTTTCGTTGTCCACGACTCGCAATTCCATGTGTCGGTTACGATATCGCGATAAAATTCGGGTTCGTGGGAAATCATCAGGATGCTGCCTTTGTACGCTTGGAGCGCCCGCTTCAGTTCATCCTTGGCATCGACGTCCAAATGGTTGGTCGGCTCATCGAGCACCAGCAGATTCGTTTCCCGGTTGATCAGCTTACACAAGCGAACCTTCGCTTTCTCGCCGCCGCTAAGAACAGCGATCTTGCTTTCAATATGCTTGGTTGTCAGCCCGCATTTTGCAAGAGCAGCCCGCACTTCAAACTGGGAGAACGAACGGAACTCGTTCCAAATCTCATCGATACAAGTATTGTAATTCGTTTCTTTCATCTCTTGCTCGAAATAACCGATTTGCAGAAGGTCACCGAGCTGTACCGATCCTTCCAATGCTTTAATTTCACCCAGAATGCTGCGAAGCAGCGTTGTTTTACCGATCCCGTTGGCACCGACAAGCGCAATCTTTTGACCACGTTCCATCCGGAGGTTAAGGGGCCTGGAAAGAGGGGAGTCGTAACCGATAACCAGATCCTTCGCTTCAAAAATAAGCTTGCCGGATGTTCTCGCCTCCTTGAATTGAAACTGTGGCTTCGGCTTTTCCTTCGCCAGCTCAATGACGTCCATCTTGTCGAGCTTCTTTTGTCTGGACATGGCCATGTTGCGGGTAGCGACACTGGCTTTGTTGCGGGCCACGAAGTCCTTCAAGTCCGCGATCTCCTGCTGCTGGCGTTTATAAGCCGATTCCAGCTGCTGTTTTTTCATTTCGTAGACTTGCTGGAAATGGTCGTAATCCCCGACATAGCGGTTCAATTCCTGATTTTCCATATGATAGATCAAATTAATTACACTGTTGAGGAAAGGGATATCATGTGAAATTAGAATGAATGCATTCTCATATTCTTGCAGGTATCGCTTCAACCAATCAATATGCTGCTCGTCGAGATAGTTGGTCGGCTCGTCAAGAAGCAGAATATCCGGCTTTTCCAGCAGCAGCTTGGCAAGCAGTACTTTCGTCCGCTGACCGCCGCTAAGATCGTTGACGTCCTTGTCCAGTCCGATATCGGTAAGTCCCAAACCACGGGCCGTTTCCTCGATCTTGGCATCTATCATGTAAAAATCCTGATTGGTTAATGTATCCTGAATGGTACCGACATCCTCAAGCAGCTGTTCAAGCTCCTCGGGCGTAACGTCGCCCATTTTGGCGTACATATCGTTCATCTCTTGTTCCATATCGAACAAATATTGAAATGCCCCTTTCAGGACATCCCGGATGGTCATGCCCTTGTTAAGCACGGCATGCTGATCCAGATAGCCGACACGCATTCGTTTGGACCATTCCACCTTGCCTTCATCGGGCTGCAGCTTCCCGGTAATGATGTTCATGAAGGTTGATTTACCCTCACCGTTAGCGCCGATAAGTCCGATGTGCTCGCCTTTGAGCAGGCGGAAGGATACATCGTTGAAGATTGCGCGATCTCCAAATCCGTGACTTAAACGTTCTACATTTAATATGCTCATGAGTGACACCTTTTCTTTTATCTTTTTAGTCTCATACATTATAAGCCAGAAGGGGGGATCAACTCAATGCGGTATGCTGCGGTTATAGTATTTTTATTCGGTAAAGCGGCTGAATTACCATCAATTGGCTTTCCTTAATATGTAGAATATGGTAATATGTTTACGAACGAATGTTCTGTGATGTTACGAGGTTCGAAATATTAGCCCCTAGGGAAGAAGGTGCTGTAATGAACACGACACGCTATTCGGAAATCGATGAGGTGATCTCATTCATACATGAGAATATTTATGATCCGCTTCCGCTCTCGCGATTGGCTTCTTATGCAGCCTATAGTCCGTATCACTTTTCAAGAATATTTAAGGAAAGAATGGGACTATCCCCGTTGTATTACGTATCTGCGATGCGGCTTCATAAGGCAAAGGATTTGCTGCTTCGAACGAATCTGAGTGTACGTGATATCGGATTGGAGGTCGGCCAACAAAGCCTAGGGACATTCACGACCCGGTTTACGGAAAAGGTAGGGGTAACACCGTCGGAGTTTCGCAACTCAAAGCTTCAGGCGAACAACCCACTGCAAATGCTGCAGGAAATGAACCTGCAACAGACTTCCTTTTCCAACCGGAGCCGACAGCTCTGTGTTGAGGGTTCGATACATTCCGATGTCCCTTTCAAGGGAGTAGTACTTATCGGTCTTTTTGCCAAGCCAATTCCCGAGGGGCTTCCCCTGTACGGTACGCTGGCTTCTTCTGAAGGCAGCTTTCGCTTTAGTAACGTGAAGCCGGGTACTTACTATTTGATGGCGACTTCGGTTTCCTGGGAGATGCAGGCAATGGATATTTTGCTGCCGCAAACAACCTTGCGTACCCGTTCAAGGACGCCCATCGTCGTTACTCCCCACTCTCAGGTTCCTTACCAGCAAGTCATACTTTATCCGCCGAGTCCGGACGATCCTCCGATATTGGTTTCCTTGCCAGTATTAATGAATAACTATATTGCCAAAGCTGCGCGGCATAGCAGCCGTAATAGCAATCGGTAAGAAATCCTTTCTGTGAAGACGGGTTAGAATGAGAAATATATTGTTAAGGAGAGGAAGAGAGAATTGAAATGATACATACGGAGAGTCAAACTAAGCCTGCTGTTGACCATGCGGATCTGAAGAAAAGTGTTTTATGGATTTATTATGTTATTTTTTTCGCTGTTTTGAATGAATCGGTTTTTAATGTATCGACTCCAAGCATCGCTCAACAGTTCGGGCTGGATGCAGCCGGCGTAAGCTGGGTGGTTACTATCTTTTTTATCGTCTTCGGCATGGGAATGGTCATTTTTGGGAAGCTTTCTGATATGTACAGTATCAAGAAGCTGATCACCATCGGAATTACGTTGTACACCTGTGGCTCGGTTCTAGGCTTCGTACTGCAAAACTGGTATGCTGGCGTCATTATAGCCCGGGCGATTCAAGGAGCAGGCGGTTCGGCCATTCCTGCGTTGGTTTTTGTCATGGTTGCCCGATTTTTTACAGCGGAGCAGCGGGGCAAAATGTTCGGCATCATCACCTCAACCGCATCCTTTGCGGTAGGAATTGGGCCTGTGCTTGGCGGTTATATCGCAGGCTCGTTCCATTGGGCCTTCTTGTTTCTCATTCCGCTCCCTGTGTTCGTTGCCGTTCCTTACTTCAGGAAGCTTCTTCCCCAGGAACAGCGTAAACCGGGGAAACTGGATTTTCTCGGTGCCATATTGCTTGGATTGGCTGTGTCCATGGTTATTTTATTTACGACAGAAGGCAATGGATTGTATTTGATTGTCGCTCTAATTGCCTTGGTACTTTTTATCGTTCAGATCAGAAGAGTGAAGGAGCCTTTTGTTGAACCGGCACTTTTTACCATTGCATTATATCGGTGCGCACTTATTCTAGGCTTTCTCATCTTCGGAACCGTCATGTCGGTCATGTTCGTCATTCCTCTTATGCTGCACAAGACATATGGATTAAGTACGGAAAGTATAGGCCTCATCATGTTTCCCGGCGCGATCAGCGCTGTGTTGTTCGGAAAAGTGGCGGGCAATTTGACTGTCAAGCGGGGCAGCCATTTCGTGGTCTATTTTGGTCTATCCTTAATAGCGCTCAGCCTCTTGCTTCAATCCTCGTCTGTCGGTCTTTGGGTGTGGTACATCGGAGCGGCGCTAGTCTTGATGTATATTGGCTTTTCCTTCGTGCAGACGGCACTGTCGGAGAGTGTAACACAAATTTTGCCGAAACATCAGATTGGTGTGGGTATGGGGCTCTTCAATATGATTTCGACCATATCAGGTGCCGTGGTAACAGCCTTCGTTGCTAAAGTGATGGAGAAAGAGATACTCAATTTTCCGATGCATCCTTTGCTCACAACGGCCAATGCCTACCTGTATGGGAATCTGATATTGCTGTTAAGCTTCATTGTTTTCTCAAGCGCGCTGATGTATTTCTTCACATTCGGCAAAAGCACTGTACAGCCGGTGAATGAAATGAGCTGACTAGATAATTTAAAATGATCATCATATTAAGGAGAGCATGGAGCTATGTGTCGTAATATCAAAACATTGTTTAATTTTGACCCGCCTGCCACGGATATGGAAATCTATGCAGCTTCACTCCAATTCGTGAGGAAACTATCGGGTTTTACACAGCCTTCGAAAGCTAACGAAGAAGCATTTGACCGTGCAGTAAAGGAAATCGCCGTGGTGGCCAGTGAACTATTAAGTTCTTTGGTCACGCAAGCGGATCCTCGAAACAGGGAAGTGGAGTTGGAACGTGCCCGGGCGAGAAATGCCAAAAGATTCGGAACCATGGAATAGGTTTCATTGGAATCTAGCTAAAGGACCTCTATCCGGTCGTTGGAAGAGGTCCTGTTTTATTTGAACGCCATGCAGACCCATTACGGCTCAAAGCCGCTTTGGCTTACATAAATCTGATCTTCAGGAAATACGGCTTTAAATCGTTCAAGAACGATTTGATAGGCCGCAGGATCATACCATGCTTCCAGCCCTAACGCTTTATACAAGCTTTCTAAGCCAAGTCTGCGTGTACGCTTGCCGCCGCTGCCGTCACCCATGAAATAATCGTCTACACATACGCGGTTCACTAATGGCCTCAGGATGTGGGCAAACATGTCACTGCTGGGCAGCACAGGAGCTATGGTAGCCTGAGTCGGTATCCCTTCATGTCGCAGCTTTTTTAATGTATGGAGTCGGGCTTGGATGGGAGGAGCTGCAGGAGAAAAGTGCTTTCTGATCTTCTCGAGGTCAGTTTCCATTGTCATACTGACACGAACCCGGTCGCCTAGTCGTACGAAGAGGTCTATGTCCCTGCTGACAAGCGGACTTCGAGTTTGCACGAACAAGAAATCAGGCGGCTCCTCAACCATCACTTCAAGCAGTGAACGGGTGATTTGTGCCTTATACTCAATCGGCTGGTAGGGATCAGTACTTGATGACATAAAAAGGGTAGCCGGCCCCTTGGATTTGGCTCTCCTTAGCTCTTTCCTTAATAGCTCCGCAGCATTGTATTTCATATCGACCCATGAACCCCACGCCTCATTGCGAAAAACGGACACGGGCATTTGACGCACATAGCAATAGGAACAAGCAAATGAACATCCTGCGTAAGGATTAAGTGAATGGCTGTAGCCTCTCAGGTAGCCGTTGCCTTTGTTCAGTATGGACTTTGCTTGCTTGGGGGTGTAAGTAGTCTTCACTTTGTTAGTGATGCCTCCTGTTCAAGCTGCAGCAATTTCCTTTTCATATCCATTCCGCCGCGGTAGCCGGTAAGGGCGCCATTTTTACCAATGACACGATGACATGGAATGGTAATCAGAATAGGATTGGCCCCGATCGCCGTTCCCACAGCGCGAACAGCTGCCGGTTTTTGAATTTGCATGGCAATGTCCGTATAAGACTTCGTTTGGCCATACGGGATGCTGCACAGGGCATGCCACACGTTCACCTGAAACGGGGTACCTCGATAGTCGAAAGGAACCGTGAATTGACTCCGGCTGCCTTGCAAATATTCGATAAGTTCATGTACATAGGGGCGAAGCTGCTCGTCATTTTCCGTTAATGTGCTGTTGGGATAACGTGCCTGTATCCATTGCTGCATCTCATCGATGGGCTGATTCGGAGTTCCGACATAGCAAAGTCCTTGCGAAGAAGCGGAAATGTGCATTGACCATTGCTCATGGGTTAATCGCGTCCAATAAATCCGTTGAATTTCTGCGTTATTCATCCGATAAAGCCTCCTCATCGTTGGATCGGTTCCGTTGTCGATATTCTGCCGGGGTGTGTCCGGTATTTTTTTTGAATATCGTAATAAAATACGGCGTGTTATGAAGGCCTATCATCTGGCCTACCTCTGTGACGAATTTGTCAGTTTGAATCAATAGCTCTTTCGCTTTCTCGATACGCCGCTGCTGTATATATTCTATCGGAGTTACCGACTGGACGCGTTTAAATATCCGATGAAGATGGTAGGGGCTGCCATGACTTATTTCCGCCAGCTTTCCCAAGGTTAACGGCTCCATATAATGATTGTCGATAAATTGTGTTATAAGCTGGATCCACTCCTCATCCGGCATGCGTGTGCCAGACGGCTTGCATCTTTTGCACGTGCGAAATCCGGCAGACAAAGCCTGTTCAGCCGTATGAAATATATGAACATGCTCTTTTTTTGGGGGTTTGGATTTGCAGGACGGACGGCAAAAAATCCGCGTTGTTTTGACTGCGTAAAAAAACTGACCGTCATAGGCAGCGTCATTGTTCAAGATGGCTCGCCATTGTTCTTCCATTACGGCTTTTGCATGCATTGGTTTTGCGGCGGATGTACTTGTATGAGGCACCGTCTCGCTATTCCCATGGTTTAAATCGGTCATATCGCTCACCTCCATGTCCAGTATACCCTCTAATGTGAACAGATGTACTCATTTTAGAGTATAAGAGCAAGATAATGAAATCATTTCAATATCTTGCTCTTATGTTCGACTGCCCTTACGATCGTGGAGGTAAACCGTTATGATTATATGTGAAGTATAGCACGGCAAATGATAGAACAGGAGGAGGATGCGCTTGCAAACCGTTCAAACGAAATATTTTCAATATGGTGAAGAAGAAATAAATCATTTAAGCCGTGTGGATGAAGTTCTGGGAGCAGCAATACAGCGAATGGGGAAAATAGAGCGCGTCATTATTCCCGATTTGTTCGCAGCACTCGTCCATGCTATTGTCGGGCAGCTTATTTCTGCGAAGGCGGCCCATACCATTTGGAACCGAATGCAGGATCGGCTGGGAGAAATCACACCTCGTCATATTGCGGCCCAATCGGTAGAACATATTCAGCAATGCGGTATCACACGAAAAAAGGCGGTATGCATTCATGAGCTTTCCCAACTCATCTCTGAAGGGACTTTTTCATTGGATGCTTTGTCTGATTTATCCGATACGGATGTCATCAACAAACTGACCTCCCTTAATGGCATTGGAAAGTGGACAGCGGAAATGCTGTTAATTCATAGTATGGAGCGCCCCGATATCGTCAGCTGGGGAGATATTGCCATTCGCCGCGGCATGATGAAGCTGTATGGGCATAGTTCAATAACCAAACAACAGTTCGATCATTATCGGCGCCAGTACACGCCGTTTGGTTCGGTTGCTTCCATATACTTATGGGAAATCTCATTTGAATAAATCGACAAGGAGACATTCGGTGGAGAGAACAATTCGAGAGCAGCTGCAAGAGCGCGCGGAGGGAGCCTATCGACAATTTGCCGCCGCCTTAATTCCGAAAATTGATAATATCATCGGGGTGAGATTACCGGAGCTGCGCAGGATGGCCAAACAAATCGCAAGAGGGGATTGGCGTACTTACTTAGAGGAGGCTGAGGCTGATTATTTCGAGGAGGTGATGCTCCAGGGGATGGTCATTGGCTATGCCAAGGCGGATGCGGATGAGCTTCTTCAATACATAGCCGCTTTTGTCCCCAAAATAAATAATTGGTCGGTATGTGACAGCTTCTGTTCAGGTTTGAAATTTACCAAAACGGATAAGCAGAAAGTTTGGAGCTTTATCCAGCCTTATTTGAATGCAACAGATGAATACGCTATTCGATTCGGTGTCGTTATGCTGCTGAACTATTACATAGAAGAGGAGTACATTGATGCTGTATTCGAAAGATTCAACCAAATCAAGCACGAGGGATACTATGTGAAAATGGCCGTGGCTTGGGCAATCTCGATCTGTTTTGTAAAGCTGCCTTCACCAACCAGAGCATACCTGACCCATAACGTCTTGGACGATGTTACCTACAATAAAGCATTGCAAAAAATAACGGAGTCGAACCGCGTTGATCAGCGTACAAAAACGTGGATACGAAGCTTAAAACGAAAAGGATAGAGTTCAGAGAAAACTGTGAAAATCTTATTGTTTCATTGCATAACGGGCAAATTTTAACTCCACACGCATCAATTCGATGATTCAAGTACGGGGATATGGGTACATGATTCGAAGTGGAATGCACTCAAATAACGAACGATCCAACGAAGCTCAACGGATGGTTCGTTTTCTTTTGCCCCCATAGATTCGACTATGGTTGGTTACAGAGCCAACAATTCAGCAATGGCTTGCCAGCCGAAAAATAATCCGAAGCCAATCAAAGAAATCCCAGATATGACGGAGATTAAGGTAAGTACACGGCTCTTGAGAAATCGCTGGAAGCTGCTGGACATGACCGCCATGAAAAAATCCCAGCTCACAATGCCGATAAGGATAGCAAGTGTATAGGTCAGCAGCTCCTTCATCCCGAACGTTTTGGCCGTCTCCGCAAGCACGGAGCCGTAAATGCCCAGCCAGAACATAATCGTAAGCGGGTTCAATAGGGAGAGAAGGAAGCCTGTCCCGAACGATTTTGCTAAGGATTCCTTTTGCTTGTACATATCCGTTGTGATTTGCTTAGCTCCTTTCAGCCCATCCCAGCCCGTATAGATCAGGACAAAACTGCCGAACAACCATAGGAAGGCTTTCATAAAGGAAAGCTCAAGAAAATGAATGGTACCGAAATAGACGATCACGATAAAAATCAGATCAGCCATCAGCGATCCGAGCCCGAGCAGCCAGGAATTCCAAAAGCCGCCCCGAATGCCCCGATCCATCTGTGCGGCATTGATAGGACCAATGGGTGCGGCCAAGGATAATCCTAATAAAATATAACTTAGAAATAAGTTCATCGGTTCAAGCCCCCTACATCCCGTGTGGAATAGACACAGACTTGTACCAGTGTATTCATGAAGGGGGGATTGTAAGACATGGAACCTAACTTTTTTTGAGGTGAAGGTGATGGAAGGGACAGCGGGAAGCTGCCGAAGAGCTGGTATCATCGCTTAGGAAATATTGCTTCCATTCGAAATTGTGTTCACTTCCATATAAATTCAAGTCCGGATGAATCCCGATGTTGTCGTATGCGGTTATTCTCTCTCTGATCTTGCTTTTCACTTGCGCTGCAGCCTCAGGAGCCGAATTGAATTCGACAAGCACCCAGCGAGGCGTGATGGCAAAAATAAAGTAAGGAAAATGGCGACTCTGACGTAATTGATGGGCTGGCGTAGCACAATACATAAAATATTGCTCGCCGCCGTAGCAAAATTCCCATACATGATGGTGGGGGTCCATCGGAATGTGCGACGGCCATTCTTCAGGATCCAGCTCGTTGACTGTATTGAGAAGGCTCCAGAACAAGTTGCGGTATTGATCAACGGTATAGGCTTGGATTAAATCCTCCGGGGTTTGGAAAAAGGTGATCAAAGATGTATATTTCCCGAAATGCTTGCACTGATCCCCAAATTGTTTAAGTATTTGAGCCAGCTCGACCGATGCATTCTCTGTCCGTGGGTCGCTCAAAAATGCGTAGCGAAAATGATTTAATTTAAATCCGACGGTGGCGGGAATACATGGAAACTTATGTGTTGTATCGGATAATTTTGCTGCAAACTGCCGGAAGGCATCATACCCCCAATCCTCCTTCAAAGGGGCGCGATCTTCCAAATCCAATTTATCGAACAGCATGTTTCTCACTCCTCCTCCTTTTTCATACAGTATTAACGAGGAGGAATATGTGTGAATGTCCCTACACAAAGTTGGCCCGGTCGAGAAATGGTAATAGAAGTGTCTCCGTTGAAGCAGACGTACACTTATAATATAATATGGGTTACACGAGGAGGTGTTACTAGATGGCAAATCAAGTTGCCGGGACTCGAAATACTCATGCAAAGCCTGGTATTGGAGGCGATACTTTGCATGGGGCGGAATTAAGAATTAACTCTATCGCCCAACCTTAGCTTATGTCGTTTCTAATGCTTGGTTTTGCACCTTATTAATTATTTTCAATTATTATAAGGGGCTGAAACTTCATGAAACCATTTATTAGAAACCATCAATATAACTTAATTAACAAACAAATCGGGATTTTGCAGCACACCTACAGAACGGTTTCGGATACGAAGATTGTGGAATCGGTAAGGTACAGCGCACAATCCAAAATCATAGATGCATTCGTTACTTTGACCGACGCAGAGCATCAGATGCTAACCCAAGTCACCGACATGCAAACGGCTGAGGATTTTCAAGCTTATCTTCGTTCGCTGGAATTCGTTCTCGAGCCATTCCCGCAAGTGACAGGACAGCAGATGAAGAAGCTTTTTCACAAAAACAAGAAGCTCGTTATTCCTAATGTAGCCGCGCTAGATTATGGGCACATGACCTACCTGGGCTGGTCGGATATTGCTACGAATAAAATGTTTATCGTTTATCCTTTGAATGGAAGTATTGTTGGGATCGAAGGCAAGTATACCCCGACCCACAAGAAGGGCGTCTGCTTTATTTGCAATAAGCACGAGGAGGTTGCCTTATTTTCAGCCGTATCCAAGTCCAGACCTGCTAATGCATCTCCGGACTATTATAAAGCTGTCGGCAACTATCTATGTTTGCATAGTAATTTATGTAACAAGAACATGACGGACGTAACTGCGTTGGAAAAATTCATTCATCAGGTTATTGGCGATGATATCCATCGTTACCGATGATCCGTTGAGCTTCAGAAGACTCCCTGAAAAGGGAGTTTTTTTGTCAATCTGAAATACGTTCATTTGCTGCCAGAATAGCCTCGGTCGTGGTCCACAGCTCGGGCACATAGTCCAGGACAGCCTCGGCTCGCTTCAAGATCGCTTCTCTGGAAGTCAAGCCAAGATCCGCTATGACCGCTTCAAAGTCCGATTGAAACGGTTGCTGCAGGTTAGGCGCATCGGCTGCTAGAATGGTAAGGCAGCGTGCATACGTTGCGACGATCCAGAAAACCGCCTCACGGTGATGTCCGGATCGAATGAGTTCAAGGCTGCCGTCTATAGCGATGGAACGAGCGGCAGGAGCAATGTCGGAACGGAAGAAAAAAGGAGTTGTGGAGACGGCGGCAGCCGTATCAAACAAAGGAATGAGCTGATGAAGGTGATGCTCGACCTGTTCAGCTGTCAGATGGGTGCAGCCCAGCAAGCTCAGCAAATCGGGATAAAGTCCGATGTGTCCGTAGCTCTGAAGCACTTCTCTTGCGGCAAGGTAACGAAGCCGTACTGTGGGGTTCCGCAGAGCGGCGACCAGCAGCACATGGGTAGTAATGCCGGTTGGAAACAGCCATGAAGTCACCAGAGTATGTAATGGAGCCGAAGGATCTATTGATTGCAGGCCATTGACGATTTTCTGTCTTGCATCATCGCATCTGCGCCGAACCCAAGCCATTTCCGCAAAATGGGCTGCTACCTGTCCCTGCAAAATGCGAAGGCGGCCGGAGGGATCTGCGATGAGGGTATCGACGCGGAAGCTGCCTGCCAGATGATAGGAGGCCAACACCTCTTCAGCAGAGGTAAACAGGTTCGAGGATAAATAAGTTACCTCCAACAGGACACCTTGATAAATAAACTTCCCAAGCTTGAGCGGGGGGTCAGCCTGATCCAGGACGATCACAATATCGACATCGGAAGCCGCAGGAAGCTCGGATTGTTCCGGAAGGGCTACCGTCGATCCGCTGAAATAAGCTCCAACAAAACCGCTTTCTTGGGCGGAGTGCAGCCGGACCCAGTCCGCAGCATGGCTACGTGCAGTTCCTACTTTCATCGCTATCAGCCTCCATTTCTATACCTTTATTATACCATCTATTACTTTATTCTTATTGTTTTCCTGACCTCACATATTATATAATTAATGTCAAACGGAGGGGAACGTATGAGCGTATATCAGACAGAGAAAGAAAAGCATTTACAAATGGTCTACAAGAATAATGTCGTTGTTGCCATGGACGGGAGCAGAATGATTGTGGTACATAGCAAGAGATCGATCAAACCGCTGCTGCCTTTTGAAATATCGGAAGAAGTGTTGAAGCAGTGGAAACAAAGAGATAATCGAATTGCTGTTACAGAAACATCTTATAAGGAACTGTTCGCTTCGGCCATTCACCAGGCAGATCATAAATTGGAGTACATACATGATTTTAACGATATCGAGTTCAGTGAGCATTAGTTTGTAGGCAGGGATGTTAGGAGGCAATCCATGAAGGAGCAAAGGTTACCTTACCGGAGGTTATTTAATTTGGGAATCAGCGGAGCCAGAGCCACTTGTCCTGAGCAAGTGGTCAAGCGTCTCGGCGCACTGCAAGCACAAGATTACCATCAAGCACTCTGGGCCATCGGTTTGCGAATGAAAGCCTCCACCGCCCAGCTTATCGAGCAGTCCATTGCAGACCGGAAGCTTGTACTTACTTGGCCCATGCGCGGTACGATACATTTTGTACCCCCGGAGAACGTAAGATGGATGCTGCAGCTTTCCGCTTCACGCCTCCTTGCTCAGGACGGCCGGAGGCTGATGCAATTGGAGCTGACCCTGGACATCCTAGAACAATGCAAACGGATGATTTGCGATGCTTTAGAGGAACGCAAGCGAATGACTCGCCCTGAACTCATGCAGCTCTTGGAGGAAGCCGGTATTCGGACGAATCATCAAAGAGGCTATCATCTGCTCTGGTATCTCGCCCAGTCCGGCATACTATGTATGGGACCGAGGGAGGGGAAGCAGCAAACATTCGTGTTATTGGACGAGTGGGTTCCAAGGACCCGAGAAGTCCATAAGGACGAATCATTGGCAATGCTTGCCGCAACCTATTTTACGAGTCATGGACCGGCGACTGTACATGATTTTGCCTGGTGGGCTGGCATTACGCTTTCGGATGCCCGGAAGGGAGCTGACGCGGTTCAGTCCCGATTGGCATCGTTCAAGGTGAACGATCAAATCTTTTGGCAAGGCACGTCTGATGTTCCGGAAGCTTCCCATGCGGATTCTTCTGTTTATTTACTCCCGGGCTTTGACGAGCATCTGCTGGGCTACAAGGACCGTACCGCCGTATTAAAGGCGGAATATGCGCCCCATATTATACCTGGGAATAACGGCGTATTTATGCCGACGATCGTGATAGACGGGCAAGTTGCAGGGATATGGAAACGTACGAGCAAGAAAAAGGGCTTGGAGATGGAGTTCCATCTATTTACCCCTCATCATGGTAGGGAGGACGAGATCGTAGAGTGCGGCCGTAAGTACGGTGAGTTTATGGGGCAGCCTCTAGTATCTACTGCTTTCCAAATCAAGGTCTAAGCGTCGCTTACTCCGCCTTAGCTCTTTTCCGTTCTTTTGCCAGCCGGTACAACGTGGCGATCCCAAGTCCCGCGGCGATGCAGATTCCAGATACGGTGACGCCGAGAGCAATATATTCGAAGATGGAATAAGCTTTCAGCTTTCCCCAATCAATTGGTGCCTTCAAATCCTCGATAACCTGGTTCATCCCGTAAATACCGCTAATGACCGTATAGATCGTCAGGATCAGCAGCAGGTAATTGGAACGCTTGGTCCTGAAGGTCTCCTGATATTTGTACAAATCGGATAGTGTTTTTTTTACATCGCCAAATAGCTCATCAATTCCAAGATGATGGCGCAGCTGGACAAACAGCTCCTTTCCTTGTGACTTGGATATAACCTCAAGGAAATAGTATCTGGCTGAGAAGGTTGTAATGGAACGGATCAGGTCTTCGATCTCCTCCTGGTTTTGATCCAGCTGCACATGGGAATAGCGGTTGGACAATTTGAGCAGTACAATTTTATAAAACAGGTTAATCAGCACTCCGTAGTAGTACTCCCCGTACATATGATTCCCTAGAGCCGTGGAGACTTCTTTCGACTCCTTCGTCAAGCAAAAAAATGAACTTTCCTCGCTGACATAGTAGGTGTTCGGCCCCCAACGATCGTATAGATGACCTTCCAAATATTTTCGAATGTAATCCATATTCGTAGCACTGATATAGGCATTTCCCTCATCATCCATCCCATCGATTTTGGAGGCGCGATAACAATCGGCTTCATGGATTTGACTCTGATCGGTAAACGAAATCAAGCCTTGAACATACATGCACTCATCCACAAAAAAGGGTAGCTTTTCAAAATAGGATGCCTCCAGCTCAGTTTTATCGACAAAAGGAAGCATGCCTGGCACCAGCACTTTGAATATAAAATCCTCCATTTCATCAAAACGGCTGCTTGCTACCGACAGCTGAACTAGTTTATCGTGTTCATTCCTATTTTGAAGCACGCGAAAGCGGCTGGCGACTTCCAAGGCTTGGGTAAAAGCTAAATCCTCGCACGGGAGCTCGACCCGAATCGTAATAAAGCCCAGATCATACGGACAAAGCACAACATCGACCGAATGGATATGCAGCTCGAACGACCATTTGGGCGATTCCAATGAGCATATGAGCTCCAAGCGCTTCGAATATCTTTGAAACCCGTGCTTGGATTCCTCATGAGGAAAGATGACACTATTGGTAAAAGGTAAATAATAGCGTTCCAGGCTTTGATGGGAAATCCGGTATCCAGGGCCATAGAATGCGTCCTCTAATTCCAAATGATCCAATCGAAAGGGGATATACCCATCTGCCGTAAGCTGTTTTTTTAGCTTGAGCTGACAATCACTATGGAGCGAGAAAGGAAATATGAATTGCAGCAGAGCCGATTTGAGTTTCTTTTCTTCCAAGAGCGGCTGTTCGTTCTCCATCCACGACACTCCCGTTCGCACAAATTTATGTATAGTTAGTAATACACCAGGAAGAGCCGCGTCAATCATAGACTCGCAAATCATTGTGCATTCGCTTCGGAATTAGCGAAGGTTCATTCTCTTTCAAGGAAGGTTAATATAGTGGGGAGGTACATGGAGCAGAACAGATCATAGGGAGGCGAGCACACGTGGGAATGCTGTTTATCCTAATCTATCTTTTGTTCATTATGATCGTAGTTGAAATCTCTTCGGTGCTTTTGATTTTGTCCGGATTGAATGAGGAGATAGCACGGTTTCAAGCCATATCCATGTTGACTGCCACCGGATTTACAACAAAGGAATCGGAGTTAATCTCACGACATCCGATTCGTCGAAACATTGCGATGTTTCTTATTTTGTTCGGTGTTTTTTCACTGGCCGTGTTGATTTCAAGTATCAGCAGCCTAATCGAGCAAAATTTCAGACTTCCACATGTAAGTCTGATGGCAATCGGGATGATTCTGATTTTGACGGTGATGAAAAATAAGATGGTGATGCGATTGCTCCGCAGCAAATTTCAGCATCACCTAAGGAAGGAATTCGAGCTGCATGAGCTGCCTGTGGAGGAAGTGCTTTACACCTGTGAAAATGACATGCTCAAGGCCATTTCCATAGGGGCACAATCTAAGACGGTGAACCAGCCTCTACAATCTATTTTCGATCCGGAGGAAGATATGATCGTCCTGTTCGTTCAAAGGGGCATCGAGAAAATAAGACATCAGTGCTTGAAGTTAATCGTTCAAGAGGGAGATGTCTTATTCGTATATGGGAGTAAGTCAGCGATTGAAGCAAAATTCAGCTTTGAATTAGACAAAATGAAAGAGGACATGCAAAGTGAAGAGCATGCTGTTGAGCTGTAATTTGGTAAGTCAGCCAGCTCCCTCCGACATAACAAAAAGAGGCCAGTCTGTTGCATTCAACAAGCTGGCCTCACTTCTTTGGAACAGTTACTTATAAATGATGTCCCCTCGAAGAGACTCCACTTTTGCCAAAGCAGTATGTATATCATCCTCTCCTACACCGAAATGCGCAAGGGCAGCATGGAGATGCTTGACAATGGCATCAAAGTGCTCAGGCTGCAAATTCATGCCTTGATGAACCTTGGACATGGCTCCACCCGTGTATTGATTCGGCCCTCCTAAAGCATAGCTAATAAACTTGGTCTGGTGCTGACGCTGCTTCTCCATATCCGTATGTTCAAAAAATGTATTGACCGTATCATCGGCCAAGACTAATTCGTAGAAGTAATCCACAACCTTGGCAATGGTTCCTTCCCCGCCAAACTTATCATATAACGTGCTCATCGCTTCCTCCTTAAAAAAGTTGTTAAGCTGTAGGATACCCTGCAAGGTGTAAAATATTCCTGCACCAGGTCTTGTCCGCTTAAATCGTTCCGATCAGCTCAATCGTGGATAAAGCTTGAATTAAACGTGGGTGGAGCTCGCGGCTGATTTGGATGTTTTATAAAGGAAATGGGTAAATTAGTCGATGGAGAGGCGGACTCTCTTCCATAAAGGGATTTTGTTAAGTAAAAAATTAAGTAAAAAAATATTGATTTTAAGTAAAAAAGGTGGTTAAATGTGATTAGTAAAAGAGATCGCTTTCAGCCAATGATGACGCTGAAATAGGCATCGATTTCATTTTACTAAAATTTTATCCTTTTATCACAGATGGTCTACCCAATTATGAGAGGAGAAAGACAACAAATGAAAAAAGCTTCAAAGTGGGTCGTATCGTTAATGACGGTTTCCTTGGCATTGACTGCTTGTTCAAGCGGCAATAAAGAAGCGGGGCAAGGGAACAATGCAGGTGCAGGTGCGGGAGGCAAAGTCACTCTTACCGCATGGGCATGGAACGTCAATGTAGGCGCGTTGAAAGAAGCCATGGCAAGCTACCAGAAAACGAATCCGAATGTAGATTTGAAAGTGGAAGATATCGGCCGTCTTGACGTGTACGACAAGCTTTCAACAGGACTTGCTGCCGGAGGTGCCGGCTTGCCAGACATCGTACTGGTTGAGGATGACCGCATACAGGGCTATTTGAGCGCATTCCCTAAGGGTTTTCTGGATTTGACGGCTAAAGGCTACGATAAAAAAATTACCCAATTCCCTAAGTTCAAACAGGAATTGGTATCCAACGCCGGCAAGATTTACGGCTTCCCATTCGATGCAGGTCCAGCAGGGATGTTTTATCGCACAGACTTGTTCGCCAAAGCAGGGGTAGACGCTTCCAAGATCGAGACTTGGGATGACTACTTGGCTGCAGGCAAAACGATCAAGGACAAAACGGGTGCTTCCATGCTTCCGATGGATAAATTCAAGGACGACGCCACCTTCCGTATTATGCAGAATCAATTGGGCGTGTTCTATTTCGATAAGGACGGCAAAATTGATCTGACAAATCCTAAAGTGGTTCAAGCCATGGATATGCAGAAGAAGCTGAACGATGCCGGTCTCATTAAAGATGTAAACGGCTGGGACGGTACCGTTTCCGCTACAGTAAACGGCTCTGTTGCTACGATTCCATTCGGGGCGTGGTACTACGGAACGATTATTGACCAAGCGAAGGACACCAAGGGCAAATGGGGCGTGTTCCAAATCCCTGCCTTTGAAAAAGGCGGCAATCGTGCAGCGAACCTGGGGGGAAGCAGCTGGTATATTACAGCGAACTCCAAGCAAGCGGATGCAGCTTACCAGTTTATGGACTACTTCTCCACAACGCCTGACGTTCAGCAAACGGCTATGGAGAAATACGGCTTGTTCCCGTCCCTTTCCAGCGTATACAGCAAGGATGTATTCCAAAAGCCGGAACAGTTCTTCTCGAACCAGACAATCTGGAAGCTGTTTACAGAGGAAATGCCGAAAATCCCAACGCCATACTACACCAAGGATTATTCCATCGGGAACGATGAAGCTGTCAAAGCGCAATCCGATGTATTTAACGGCAAAAAGCCTGCCGACGCGTTGACGGAGGCGGCCAACAGACTGAAAGACCGCAGCAAGCGTGAGGTCGCTGCTCACTAATGGATGTGCAGTACAAGAGATTCAGGACCTCCTGAATCTCTTGTGCTTACAACAACGAACGAATCATCCCAGTTTTCATGCAGGAGGTACGAAAGTGCAAAAAAAATCATATGTGCCCTATTTGTTTCTGCTGCCAGCCGTCGTATTATTTGCGGTGTTTATGGCATATCCGATTATTTATTCCTTCCTGCTCAGCTTTCAGAAGAGTGATGGGGGCGTCATGGTTTATGCCGGTGTAGAAAATTACAAGCGGTTGTTCAGCGATAAAATATTTTGGAAGGCGCTTTGCAACACCTTCATCATTCTGATTATCCAAGTGCCGATCATGCTGCTCCTGTCGATGCTGCTTGCATCGATTTTGAACTCCTTAAAGCATTGGAAAGGCATTTTCCGAGTGTCTTATTTTATGCCGGCCGTCACCTCGCTTGTGGCCTGCTCGATTATCTTCTCCATCATGCTGATGGGAGACGGAATCGTGAATCAGGCACTCAGCCAGCTGGGGATTGCTCCAGTGCCGTGGTTATCCAACCCGATATGGGCGAAGGTTGCCCTCATACTCGTCATGACATGGCGTTGGACCGGCTACAACATGATTATTCATTTGGCCGCGATGCAAAATATTTCTGAATCTCTGTACGAAGCGGCGGATCTGGATGGTGCGGGGAAGCTGAAGCAGTTTTTCAGCATTACGATTCCACAGCTGAAACCAGTGCTGCTGTTTACGGCCATTTTATCCACGATCGGAACCTTACAGCTGTTTGACGAGCCTTATACGCTTACCAAAGGCGGTCCAAGCGATGCTACGCTTACCATCGGTATGTATTTGTATCAGACAGGCTTCCGGTTTTTCGATTTTGGCTATGCCTCTACTTTAGCTTATGTGATTGTGGTGCTGATCGGAATTATTTCATACGTGCAATTTAAAGTAACGGGGGATGAATAATGAGACAGAACAGCTTTGGTTCTTTTCTGAAGTATTTATTGCTCATCCTGGGCGCAGTGGTTTCCTTATTCCCCTTCTATTGGGCGGTCATCGGCGCAACTAACCCGAGCGGTAAAATATTCGCGAAGCCTCCGGTGCTGTCGCCAGGCGATATGTTTATACAAAACATCAAAAATTTGAACAATGCCATTGGAATCGGTCAGGTGGTGCTGAACTCGGTTGTCGTGGTAATTATTTATACGGCGTTAAGCTTGACGATTTGCTCTATGGCCGGCTACGCCTTCGCTAAGTTCCGTTTTAAAGGGCGTGACCTCATTTTCGGCATCTTTTTGATGTCCATGATGGTGCCGACGCATGCGCTAATTATTCCATTATTTAAAATGATGGCTGCCTGGGGCTGGCTGAATACGTATCAGGCGCTTATTTTACCCAACCTGGCTTATCCATTCGCAATCTTCCTGATGAGACAAAATATGCTGGCTGTTCCCGATGCATTAATGGAAGCAGGGCGGATTGACGGAATCAGCGAGTGGGGCTTGTTTACAAAAATTATTTTACCATCGATGAAATCCGCTTTGGCAGCAACGGCTATTTTCCTGTTTATGTATCAGTGGAACAGCTTTTTGTGGCCGCTGATCGTAATTAATACCAAAGAGATGTACACGCTCCCGATTGCTTTATCCAGTTTGTTCGGATTATCCCGGATCGACTACGGTCAAGTCATGGCGGGTGTTACCATTGCGACGGGACCTATCGTACTATTTTTCCTGCTGCTGCAGCGGCATTTTATTTCGGGTATGCTGGGGACGGCTGTCAAGGAGTAGAAACCTCAGGCGGCAAAAGGTTTGCCTGGCAACCAGAGCAGGCTTTCGTAAGGTTTTTTTGGCAAACTTTTAGGAGGAGATTCAATTATGTATCTTGGAGTGGACTATTATCCGGAATATTGGCCTCTGGAGCTGATAGATGAGGATCTGGACGGGATCAAGGGCTTGGGCGCCAACATGGTGCGTATCGGGGAATTTGCCTGGCATTTGATGGAGAGCAAGGAAGGGGAATTTGACTTTTCCTTTTATGATCAAGTGATCACAAAAGCAAAGCAGCGCGGGCTGGAAATCATGTTCGGCACACCGACAGCTACATTTCCGGCATGGCTCGCAAAGAAGCATCCTTCAATTTTATCCCGTGATGAAGCCGGACTGACCAGAGTATACGGCGGCAGACGCCAGTATTGCTTTAATTCCGAGGAATACCGCATATATAGCGCGAGAATTACAGAAAAGCTGGTCAAGCATTTCGCAAATGAACCGACGATTGTGGTTTGGCAGGTCGATAATGAATTCGGGCATGAGGGCAGCGACATGTGTTACTGCAGTCAGTGTCATACGGCTTTTCAACAGTATCTATCGAAGAAGTACCCGAATATCCGTGCGCTGAACGAAACTTACGGCACCATTTTCTGGGGACAGACCTACAACGATTTTTCGGAGATTCCGATTCCATCCAAAACGATCACAACGCACAATCCGTCGCTTCAGCTTGACTGGGCCCGTTTTCGTTCTTATTCATTGAACCGTTATGCCCATGAGCTGACAGACATCGTGCGATCCCATAAAGGTGAGCATCAGCAGGTTACAACCAATGCCTCGGGGGGCTTTTTCAGTAAATGGTTTGATCACGATGAGCACATGAAGCCGTTCGATTTTGTGTCTTACGATAATTATCCCGTGTGGGGCGGGCTGGCCGAGCCGATTCCTCCGGCAGAAATTGCAATGACGCTGGATTTCAACCGGGGGTTGAAGGGTCAAAATTTTTGGATTGTGGAAGAGCTGATGGGAGCGCAAGGGCATAACGTGATTGGATACTTGCCTAGACCGGATCAAGCGAAGATGTGGTCGTACCAAGCCTTCGCGCATGGCTGCAGCGATATGCTGTATTTTTGCTGGAGAGGCATGACCCGGGGGGCGGAGCAGTTCTGCTACGGAATCGTGGATCATGATAACAAACGCGGGCGCAAATATGAGGAAGTGCAGCGCGTGTTCAGCGGTATTCAACCTTATGCAACGCTTCTGCAAAGCGAGATCGTCTCCGAGGTTGCCGTGCTGTATGATTACGACAATGTTTGGTCATGGCGCTTCCAGCAGCAGAGCGAAGCGTTCGATTTCAAATCGGAGCTGATGCGGCTGTATGCTCCATTTCACGGGCTAAATGTGCATATGGATGTCATTCCTGCGGACCGGGATTTTACTAAATATAAAGTGTTGGTCGTCCCTGTACTGCAAATAATTGATCAGCGCCTCGGCGAGCGGCTTGCCGCATTTGCGAAGCAGGGGGGCACCGTACTCTTCTCATATCGTACCGGGTTGAAGGATAAGAATAATAATATTCATTTCGGTATCGAGCTGCCTGGCTTCGTCCGTGAAATGACCGGGGTTGTCGTTGAAGGGACCGAGGCGCTGCCGGCAGGTGTATCCATGCCTATTGTGGAATCAGGTGCTTCCGGCCGAAGGTACGCCTGCATGGTATGGCGTGATTTGCTGACACCCGTTACAGCGGAGACCTTGTACAGCTTCGATGATCCGTTTTACCCGAAAGCTGCGGTGACCCGTAACAGCTATGGACAAGGTACGGTGTACTATGTAGGCGGCGGTGTCGATTCCGAAGTGCTGAATGAGCTGGCGGAGCATATTGTCAAACAACAGCAAATCTGTCATATTGAAAGTGAAGCCGGTATTGAGGTCTACGAACGTACGGATGGCCAACAACGATACTGGTTTATTATGAATCATACGGCAGAGACGAGAATGTTCCATGACCATAAGCTCGCTCCTTATGAAAGTAAAATAGTGGAAGTGTAAGGGCGGTTGTGAGGGACATATCGTTGATGTAGCAGGAAGGACTATGAATATGGCTACCATTAAAGATATAGCCCATAAAGCGGGTGTTTCCATTGCAACGGTATCCCGGGTGCTGAATTACGACCCCTCACTCTCGGTATCGGATGACACGAGAAAACGAATATTCGAGGTTGCAGAAAAACTGAATTACAGAACACTCCGGGAACGTTCCGGTCAGCATATGAAAGAACGGTCACGCATCGGGCTCATTAACTGGTATTCGGACCAGGAGGAGATGCTCGATCCCTATTACATGGCGATACGTCTCAGCATTGAGAAGGAATGCTTTCTGCGGCAGCTTGATCTGGTAAATCTATATTGTAAAGCCGACACGATGAAGCAGGATTTGGGAGGGGAGCCCGTCGACGGCATTATTGCAATTGGGCGGTTCGAAAGTGACGACCTGGATCGCTTCCCTGCGGATCTGGATCATATTGTTTTCGTTGACTCTTCTCCGGATGAGAGCCGTTTTGATTCGGTTGTCATTGATTTGCGGAAATCGGTTGTCGAGGTGCTGAACTACCTGCACGAGCTTGGTCACAAGGAGATCGGATTCATCGGCGGCCACAATCTGTTCAATCAGAAGCCGGTCAAGGACGAACGGGAGCTGGCCTTTACGGATTGGATGAAATCCCGGGGATTGTTCAGACCGGAGTACATCTATACAAGCGGTAACCTGTATTCCGAGGACGGGTACCAGCTGATGAAAGAAGCGATTGGGCAGGACAAGGTGCCGACGGCTTTTTTCATTGAGAACGACTCAATGGCTGTGGGTGCACTGCGCGCTATTTATGAAGCCAAGCTGCGGGTACCTCAGGACATATCCATTGTCGGATTCAATGATATTGCTATTTCTGCTTTTCTGCAGCCTCCGTTGACAACGGTTAAGGTTCACGTAGAGTTTATGGGAGAGACGGCGGTGGATTTGCTTACGGAGCGGATGACAACCAAAAGAGAAATTCCGAAGAAGGTCGTACTGCCGACGAAGCTCATCGTCAGGGACAGCTGCCAGTAGCTTAGGCTCATTGGCGGAAGTACGATAAAAGCATATACAAATAGGAGACTGGGGAGAAACCACGACGACGTTAAAGGCGATAAGAGCCGGACGTTGGTTAGGGGTTTCTCTTTTTTTATGGTAAAGTGCCTGTCCAGCTTAGAGGAACTTTGGCTTCAAGCCGGGGTTGACATGTAAATAATGTATAGCAACCATCATTAGGGAGCATAACAATAGTCAAATAGACATTTTATCAGAGGGGAGCCTGGAATGAATACGCCGTTTCCTGAGGATCCGAGCATTGACAAGGAAGTATTTCATACCAAGGTGTCAGCCGAGCTTGACGTCAATCTTCAGCAGATAAACACAATTTTTACTGACTGTGATGACGTAATCTGTATAGACTTTCGTTTGGATAGCGGGATTAAGGCTGCTGTGCTGTATATCCGCGGCATGGTAGACACAGAGCTTCTGGACGGGCATGTACTAGAACCGCTCAAGAAGAGCGATCCGCATCTGCTCGAATCGATGGACAAGGTCATGGATCATATTACCGTGTCAGATAGAGAAGAGCTCCGCACCATCGGTGAAATTTTGACCGACACATTGGCAGGACAAACCGTTGTACTGATTGACACGCTTCCGGCGGCCTTATCGATCGGACTTGTCAAATATGATATGCGGTCTGTAGAAGAGCCGCTGGCGGAGTCTGTCGTGCGCGGTGCCCGTGACGGGTTTATCGAAGCCTTGCCTGTGAATACCTCTCTCATCCGAAGAAGGTTAAAAACGCCGGCGTTAAAATTCAAGTCCTTCACCATAGGCCGCTACTCCAAAACCGAGGTAACCATGGCTTACATCCAGGGTATCGCGAAGCCGGATGTCATCAAGCAAGTGACCGAACGCATTTCACATATCGACATAGACGGAATCGCGGAGAGCGGTTTCATTGAAGAGTTGATTGAAGGAAGCAACTATTCCCCCTTCCCGCAGCTGCAGACCACGGAACGTCCTGATGTGGCGGTAGCTTCCCTATTAGAAGGCCGAGTCCTTATTATTACAGATCAGACGCCGATAGTTCTTATTGCGCCGGCAACCTTCTGGTCGATGCTGCAATCTCCTGAGGATTATTATCAAAGGTACCTTATAGGAACACTCATTCGATGGCTTCGGTATTTGTTTTTGCTTATTGCGCTGCTGGCGCCGGCTTTCTATGTTGCCGTATTAACCTTTCATCACGAAATGGTTCCGACGACGCTCCTGCTTCGTGTGGCTAAATCGCGTGAAGAAATTCCGTTCCCAGCACTCCTTGAGGCACTAATCATGGAAATTACGTTCGAGGCGCTGTGAGAAGCAGGCATCCGGCTGCCACGACAGGTAGGGTCTGCAGTCAGTATTGTTGGAGCGCTCGTCATTGGACAAGCCGCCATTCAAGCAGGTCTTGTTTCGGCACCCATGGTCATGGTTGTGGCTATAACGGGGATTTCATCCTTTATGATGCCGCAATATCCAGCCAGTATCGCTTTGCGGATGCTCCGATTTCCGATTATGATTCTGGCAGGGCTGCTTGGTTTATTTGGACTTATTATCGTATTGTTGTTTATTATTAGTCATTTATGTATTTTGCGTTCCTTCGGTGTGCCCTATTTATCGCCATTGGCGCCGATTTCAACTGGCAGTCTTAAGGACGTACTGATTCGGGCGCCTCTTAAAAAGATGAAATTCCGGCCGGCCCAGTATGCACAGGGGAATCGAAAAAGAAAGTCTGATGACAAACCATGATTCATCATCGTGCTCAGAGGAGTATTGGAATGAAATTGCTGCTGTCTTTTCTCTCGCTGCTATGGATTCCGTTATTTTTGGCAGGGTGCTGGGACCGGATCGAGGTCAATGATATGGCGTTGATTATTTCAGCTGGTATCGATAAAAGCGCTGACGATCAATTGGAGCTGACCGTTCAGGTGTTTATACCCAATCCGACAGGCTCGGGAACCTCCAATGGCGGGGGAGACGGCAACGTTTATACAATATCCAGTAAAGGCAGCTCTATGCCTGACGCTTTAACCGAATTACAAAAGAAGCTTCCCCGCTATTTTTCCTGGGATCATACGAAAGCTTATTTTTTCGGTGAAGCGTTGGGACGACGGGGGCTATCCGAAGAATTTGATTTCTTGTACAGAGATATTCAGCCGCGGGAACAGTCGAATTTTTTTATTTGCAAAGGAACGGCCAGAAAGCTGTTGGAGTCACAAAATGATCCCAATACCTATGAAACCTTAATAAAGCTTGCGCAGAAGCCGACGACGCATTACTCCACTATGCATTTGGTAGAAGAGAAGTCCAGTGGAGAATCCGGAGCTTTCATACTTCCCGTGGCTTCTCTGGACATGTCAATTGCCAACCAAGCACAGAAAACTTTTCTCACGGTAGAAGGAATGGCAATTATTTATAAGAAAAAGCTTATTGGTTACCTGGACCGCGAAGCTGAGATGGGCATTCGTTTGATGCATCCTGCCGAGCTTGGACGGAATGTCACCTTAACTAGAAAAGTCGAAGGCGGAAAGGTCGTCATTCGAGTTGTGGATACCGATACCAAGCTTCTTCCTTCAATCGAGAACGGGATTTGGCGTATGAAGGTCAAATTGTCAGTCAACGCCGACGTGATCCAGAATACATCGCAGCTTACTATTGGCAGAGGCTTCAACAATATGAGAAAGCTTGAGGAGCCGTTTAATGAGGAGGTAAAGAATATACTGGTAGACACTATCCGGCGTTTGCAGCAGGTGAATAAAGCCGATGTCATAGGCTTCGCAAATGCTTTTCATAAAAAATATCCGCAGCAATGGAGTCAAATCAAAAACGATTGGAGCTCAAAATTCCCGACAATCGATGTTCAGGTGGATACGGACCTCACCATTCATAAGCCGGGGATATCCAATATCCCGAATCGAGCCCACTTACAGAAAGAATAGAGGAGATTCCATGCGAGATATGTCGTTAACCGGCAGACAGCTGTTTTGGATGATGGTAAGCATGCAAATTATTATGACCATATTGCTCACAACATCGCCAACCATTCAAATTTCAAAGCAGGACGCATGGATATCGATGTTCCTATCGACAGGAATCGGGATGGGTATTGCCTTCATTTGCGCCCAATTAAGCATGATGTTCCCGGGGCAAACCTTAGTGGAATACAGCCGTATATTGCTGGGCAAGTGGATCGGCGGTCTGGTTTCCGCACTGTATATCTTGTTTTGGATTATCATCCTGTCCGTGATATTAAAGCAATTCAGTTTATTTATTACAGGTACGATCATGCCGAAGACGCCGGTGCCGGTCATTGAAAGTTTAATGCTTCTTGTTGTTCTGTACCCGACACTGCACGGTATAGGCGTGATTGCCCGAATTTGTGAGCTGACCGGGCCGTTTATTTTGATTGGTGTGGCGGGGCCTATGTTCCTGGTTATGAATGAGATCAATAAAGATCGATTGCTTCCCATTTATTGGGACAACGGGTATTTGGCCATAATGAAAGGGGCCTTGCCTGCGGCGACTTTTCTAGGGGATTGTATCATGATTCTTGTTTTGATCGCTTTTGTTGTGCAGCGCAAGCGTGTTATTACCCATGCCGTAGGGGGAGTTATGCTGTCAGGCATAGCAGCCGTTGTTTCGTGCATCGTCAGCCTGCTCATGTTCGGTCCTGTTGTGGCAGGCAGCTATCCGTACCCGATGTTAATGATTGTACGCTCCATCTCCATAGCCGGAATTATTGAAAATCTGGACGCTATCGTGATCACCGTCTGGATCATGAGTATTTTTACAAAGCTTTCTTTATATTTGTTCGTTGCAGGTTATGGCACATCACAGCTTCTCGGTCTAAAGAATTGGACATATCCTGTCTGGACGGTAGCCGTTGTCGCCTTGCTGCTGGCGCTCATTCCGCTGAATTACGAGGAAATTTCAGTGATATTCCCGCAAAAAATCGCAGGTCCATATTTCTTTCCCATCCTGATGGGTGGAGGACCGTTGATGCTGTTTATGCTTGCGCTGATTAGACATAAAAGGATGAAGCTGCGGTAAAGCACAAAAGGACTGCGGCTGCCCTCATCCAGAAAATATTCAAAATGTCGGCTAGGCGACTGTTTCTTTTTGAATACATTTTATATAATACCAATAAGATAACTGAGGATTGGGCTGTCGTAGTGTGAGGTGATTGTAGTCATGAAGGAAAGACCGGATCCCCCTCCGGGTTTGGAAATCAAGAAGAGAGCAGATCAGAGTGAGGAACTGTTAATTGCCAAGCTGTTCGAACAATACGGTACTGCAAGATCCTACCGGAAAAATGAGTTTATTTTCAGGGAAGAGGATGAATGCGAGTACATTTACTTTGTGCATACCGGGCTTGTCAAAATATCGCAATCTGCCGAGGAAGGCCATGGGATTACCTTATTTTTAAGAAGTCCCGGCGAAATATTCGGAGTAGCGGAAGTTTTGACCCGGCAGCGTCGACAAAGATTTGCCCGTTGTATTGTTCCATGCGAGGTGCTGCTGGTCCCGGCCGCTCATTTTACAAGCTTGCTATTAAGCCAGCCCGAGCTGCTTTATGCAATAACCGTATCCAATGCGCGCCGGCTGCTGCATATGCAATCCTATGTCGAAACCTTAATATCCCGGCCTGTGGGTTGGCGGTTAGGCCATTTTCTTACCCAGCTGGGGGAACGGGAGCACAACGAAATTCATATTTCGCTGCCCTTAAGCCATGAAGAAATGTCTTATATTATTGGATGCAGCAGGCAGACCATTACGGAAAACTTGAATAAATGGAATGAGCTTGGCATCATTCGGTACGAAAAGAAGCAAATTCTTATTTATGATGCGGAACAATTTTTGTCTTCATTGTAATGATTTTAATTCACATCCCCGGAGAGGAAGAATATGATGCAAATTCAACCACAGGAAAATCTGCAACCCGAGTTTCATGAGCATCTCAAAGTAATTTTATTAGGGACCGGGTCCCCCCGGGCTTTTTACGGCAGAGCCAAACCGGCCGTTGCTGTGCTTGCGGGTCATAAGACGTTCCTGGTCGATTGCGGCGGCGGTGTCGTAGACCAGCTTATTAAGGCAGGCGTGATGCCGCAGCGAATCTCGGATGTATTGTTTACACACCACCACTATGACCACAATGGCGGATTCTTTGATGTATTTATTACGAGCTGGAGGACACACATTACTGCCGAGCGTGTATTTGAAGGCAGATCCGTGCCGATGCAGGTGTACGGACCCGAAACGACGAAGGACATCATTGGTAAAATGAGAGAGTCGTTCGAGTTCGACGTGAAGCTTCGGGTAAGCTACAATTTATCGGACGAAGCGGGGGCGCGGATCGAATATACGGAACGGAACGAGGGCGTCGTGTATGACCAAGATGGGATTAAGATTACGGCCTTTGAAGTAGATCATCGCCCGGTTTACCCTGCGGTAGCTTACAAATTCGAATATAACGGCAAGTCTGTCGTCATCTCCGGAGACACGATTCCTGTGCCCAATATGGTGAAGTACAGCCAGGGAGTGGATTTACTGGTTCATGAAGCGTATAACAAGCCATGGCTGGATGCTTTAATCAGCAAGTACCCGGCGTATGAGAAGGCACTTTCCAATCCGGCCAAATATCATACGACGACATTGGAAGCGGCCGACCTTGCGAGGCAAGCGGAGGTCAAGCATCTCGTGCTAACCCATCATATTCCTGCGCCGGCAGCACTTGAGAACGCAGAGGAAGAGTATATTGCGGGCATGCGAGATATTTATAAGGGTACAATTACGGTTGGCCGGGATCTGATGTCGTTCGATTTAAGTAAATGAGCTTCCAAACGCCTTGGGCACATTTGAATTTGTGCGAGGCGTTTTTTTTATGTTGAAAATATTAATTTTATTTCGGGGTTGACGAAGGTTATTGAATTGAGTATAGTATATACATACCCATACGGGTATATGCATTTTGAAAAAGGATTTTAGGTCCTTGAAGCTTAGCCCATTTTTTTTGCCTATAAACATACCCTATGGGGTATATGGCAGTTAGTTTAGCAAGCAAACTGTTTTAATAAAAAGGCTTCAAAGAATAGCATTGTGTTCACCATACTATTTTTGGGGAGGAATTATAAGATGGCACCACAAGGTCAATTGCAAGGAATGAGCGCGGCACAGTTAAGCCAAAAGGTTGTGAATAACGAGAGCCTATTCATTCTGGATGTACGAAACGAAAGCGACTTTCAGGATTGGAAAATTGAAGGGAAGCATGTTCACATCATGAACACTCCTTACTTTGAGCTGATAGACGGAGTGGAATCTATTCTGGATTCAATTCCGGATGATAAGGAAGTATTGGTCGTCTGTGCCAAGGAAGGCTCATCGAAATTTGTTGCGGAACAACTAATAGAGCAAGGTAAACAAAACGTTTCTTATTTGATCGGCGGGATGAAAGCTTGGAGCGAGCATCTTGAGCCTGTTACGATTGGCGGACTGAGAGACGGTGGCGAGTTGGTTCAATTCGTCCGCGTCGGGAAAGGCTGTCTATCGTATATGATCATCTCGAATGGAGAAGCGGCGGTTATTGATGCGGTACGCATGACAGATGCTTTCACCCAATACGCCAAAGAAAGAAATATCCAAATCAAACATACGATCGATACCCATCTTCATGCCGATCATATTTCCGGCGGAAGACATTTAGCCGAATTGACAGGAGCTACCTACTGGCTGCCGCCAAAGGATGCGGAGGAAGTCGTGTTCCCTTATGAGAAGCTTGAAGAGGGAAGGAAAATTGTTGTAGGGCATACTGAAATTGAGATCCAGCCGCTGTATTCGCCTGGGCATACGATCGGAAGCACTTCCTTCGTTGTTGATCATCAATATTTGCTTTCGGGAGATATTTTATTCGTGGAATCGATTGGGCGTCCCGATTTGGCTGGCAAAGCTGAGGATTGGGTTAGCGATCTTAGAACCACTCTATATGAACGCTACAAGCAGCTGTCGGAAGATCTCATTGTGCTGCCCGCCCATTTCGGCAAAGTAACAGAGCTGGGTGAGGGAGGTCGGGTGTCTGCCCGTCTCGGCGATCTGTTCAAGCAAAACCCCGGCTTGAATATTCAGGACGAAGCCGCCTTCCGCCGCACCGTTACTGAGAAATTGCCGCCGCAGCCTAATGCCTATCAAGAAATTCGCCAAATCAATATGGGGAAAATAACTCCTTCGGTGGAGGAACAAAGAGAGATGGAAATCGGCCCTAACCGCTGCGCGGTTCATGACGCCTAAACCTGATTGAATAAAACAGAGGAGGAATTCAACGATGTATAAAGAGCAGAAGCCTGAAGAAGTTCTGGAAAGAATGAAACGGAACGAAGCTATTGTTGTTCTTGACGTAAGGGAACCGGAGGAATGGGAGTCGGGCCATATTCCAGGCGCCAAGCATATTCCATTGGGACACATTGCCCGGGCACTCAATGAAATGGACCCGAAGCAGGAAACGATTGTCGTGTGCCGCAGTGGCAATAGAAGCGGTCAAGCCTGCAGCTTCCTTGCTTCGATGGGTTATCACGTTGTCAACATGCCCGGCGGGATGTCGCAATGGACCGGAGATATCGTTTACGGTAAATAAATAATGAATTTAAAATATAAGGAGATGATTTTCAGCATGGGAGAAAACAAAGAGAGAACGACCATTGTTCTTTTCAGCGGGGAATTGGATAAGGCCATTGCCGCATTTATTATTGCGAACGGCGCCGCTGCCTACGATCACGAAGTAACGATTTTCTTTACTTTCTGGGGACTTAACGCGCTTCGGAAGGACGAATCCGTACTAATAAAAAAAGGCTGGCTCGAATCGATGTTTGCCAAAATGATGCCGCGCGGCGCAAATAAGCTCGGATTATCCAAAATGAACTTCGGGGGAATCGGTCCCAAGATGATTAAGCACGTCATGAAGAAGCATAATGCGTTGACCTTGCCGCAGCTTATTGAATTGGCGCAAGAGCAGGGAGTGAGGCTGGTAGCTTGTACGATGACGATGGATCTGCTAGGCTTGCAGCAGGAAGAGCTGCTTGACGGGATTGAGTATGCAGGGGTCGCTGCTTACTTGGGGGATGCCGCAGATGCGAAGGTGAATTTATTTATCTAATGATTTGCCAAGTTAGATGCCAATCATAACGGAGGGGAAATCGTATGGATTTTAATATGCTCGTAAATGCTCTAATCATCTTGTTCCTCATCTGGTTCGTTATTTCGCGCTTCGCCGGAGCGAAGGGCCTTCGCCAACTGGATTCGGAGCAGTTTCTTAATGAGACGAAACGAAGCGACAACATGATATTAATTGATGTTCGTGAACCGGCTGAAGTGAAGCAAGGGTATATTGCAGGTGCAATCAACATCCCCTTATCGCAGCTGAAGCAACGGGCCACTGAAATTCCTGCCGGTAAAAGTGTATTCTTGTACTGCCGCAGCGGCATGAGAAGCAAACAGGCCGCACGCATTCTTTACAAGAAGGGCTTCCGGGAGCTGACCCATCTACAGGGCGGGATAATGTCATGGAAAGGGAAGGTCGTCACCAAATAATTCAAAAAAAATCATTAGCTCTTTAAAAGAGGCTAATGATTTTTTTTTCGTTCAAAGCCTTTATATATATTTTCTTAGCACTGCTCTTACTTTTGAACGGTTTTTCGTAAATTTTCCCTTTGCAAGGAGTCTTTGATTTAATGTGTTGCGCCGATGGACGACAACCATATAGTTCCTTTTCCCTTTTTTGTTAAGAATTTCGTGCTTCAGTCGAATGACAGCCGTGTGTCCTCCGGGTAGACGATATCTTTTACCTTGGAAATAGGCTTTGGTCCGGTAAATCAATGTGTAAAAAGGGGGAGAGTATTTCGTGATATTGGCAATACGGTGTCGCACGCTGTCATAGACATATCCCCTTTGGTTAATGAGGGCTTGAGTACCTGGCTTCGGGTGAAATTTAGACAGCTGCTGGATGAAGGATTTATGATATACATCATCGCAGTCAAGGCGGACAAGGTACAAATATGGATAGCCGCGGCACAGCTTTCTTTGAGTTGGGATATAAAGGCTTTCCCGGACAAAGCGAATGTTCCGCGGAAGAGGCTTGTACTTCATCAACGTCTGTTGAATGAGCTGCTCGGTGCGATCCGCATACCGGATAAGGGCTGTAAAATTTTGATTGGTTTGCTTTTTAAGGCTCCGCAAGGTGTACTTCATAAAAATGGACATTCGGTACTCAATCCATGATTTTCTTAACCCGATTCTCCACTCTTTTCCTCGTGTAGACCGATTATTGAATTCGATGCCAATAATAATCTTTTTGTGTGGCATAGTGCGAATCTCCTTTCTATTCATGGCTCGTTTCTATCATATTCAAAAAGAATAGGAACGATATGGACGATATCAGGAAGACAAGAAAACAAAGTTGGTTCCCGCTTTCTATCCGAGGACAAGTCTCTAGGTAGAGTAAGCTCCATTCCAATTTGAATGCGTTTGCATTTCAGTTTTTTTTAAATTTATGCAAAATAGACCGATTTCCGTATGTCCGGCTCTTTTATTCTGAGAAACATCCGTAAAATCTGAAATTGCTTATTATGTCATATATACTAACGCAATTTTAAATGGAGAATGTTAGGGCTATGGTCTACATAAAACGTCGGATCACATGGAAATATGATTATAAACGAACATTAAATTAAAATACAGATAATAACGTACGTGTATAGGAAATTAAGAATCAAAATTAGACATATAATTTGTGAAATTATCATTGAAATAAACAGGAATTTACGTTATTGTAACATTATAATCAATGTTATGTTATATGACATATAAGATGGTGAATGTTACTTTTGTAGTTTTTGCATCTCATTTGGAGTTATTTGTGTGATTAATGATGACATCGAATAAGGAGTGGTATAGATGAAAAAGAAGTTGGTTCTTATCGGAAACGGCATGGCAGGCGTGAACGCCGTGGAGCAGTTGTTGAAGCTGGCGCCGAACCAGTACGAAATTACGATTTTCGGCAGCGAGCCGCACCCGAACTATAACCGGATCCTGTTGTCCTCGGTATTGGCGGGGGATGCGAATATCAACGATATCATGATCAACGACTGGAGCTGGTACGAGGCTGTCTCTGATAACCATCTGACGCTGCCGACGAATAGAAGGGTATGTGATACGCAGTTAGGCACGTAGTATATAAATAAAAGCAAGACCAACAACATAGCA
>NZ_NMQW01000048.1 GCF_002234615.1 Paenibacillus rigui
TCCAAGAATGTACACAACTCTAGCTTGTTTCGTATCTAGTTTTCAAGGTGCAAGCCATCTTGAATGAAATAGTTCCTTTATTCCCTGATAGCTCAGTTGGTAGAGCACTCGACTGTTAATCGAGTTGTCACAGGTTCGAGTCCTGTTCGGGGAGCCATATGGAGAGGTGTCCGAGCTGGCCGAAGGAGCACGATTGGAAATCGTGTAGGCGTCACAAGCGTCTCGAGGGTTCGAATCCCTCTCTCTCCGTAGATTTTTTTTAACGAAAGGCCCGTTGGTCAAGGGGTTAAGACACCTCCCTTTCACGGAGGTAACAGGGGTTCGAATCCCCTACGGGTCACCAATTTAATATTGGTACAAGTAATGTTTTGTGGTATAATACCCATTATGGAGGCTTAGCTCAGCTGGGAGAGCATCTGCCTTACAAGCAGAGGGTCGGCGGTTCGATCCCGTCAGCCTCCACCATAGAAGTATATAATGACGCGGGGTGGAGCAGCCCGGTAGCTCGTCGGGCTCATAACCCGAAGGCCGCAGGTTCAAATCCTGCCCCCGCAACCAATTAACAAAAGTGTGGAGCCGTGGTGTAGAGGCCTAACATGCCTGCCTGTCACGCAGGAGACCGCGGGTTCGAATCCCGTCGGCTCCGCCATTTTTAAAAAACAAATAAGGCTCGGTAGCTCAGTCGGTAGAGCAGAGGACTGAAAATCCTCGTGTCGGCGGTTCGATTCCGTCCCGAGCCACCATTTTCTTGATAAATTTTTGCCGTTGTAGCTCAATTGGTAGAGCAACTGACTTGTAATCAGTAGGTTGGGGGTTCAAGTCCTCTCGACGGCACCAGTAGTATTCGGAGGCTTAGTGAAGTGGCTAAACACGGCAGACTGTAAATCTGCTCTCATCGAGTTCGGTGGTTCGAATCCATCAGCCTCCACCACTTTCATAGGGGCATAGTTTAAAGGTAGAACAAAGGTCTCCAAAACCTTTGGTGTGGGTTCGATTCCTGCTGCCCCTGCCAATATCATAATTGTGGCGGTCGTGGCGAAGGGGTTAACGCACTGGTCTGTGGCTCCAGCATTCGTGGGTTCAAGTCCCATCGATCGCCCCATTATTGTCTTGATTATTGGGGATTAGCCAAGCGGTAAGGCAACGGACTTTGACTCCGTCATGCCTAGGTTCGAATCCTAGATCCCCAGTTTATTATATGCGGAAGTGGCTCAGCGGTAGAGCATCGCCTTGCCAAGGCGAGGGTCGCGGGTTCGATTCCCGTCTTCCGCTCCATTTTATATTCTGGCGCCATAGCCAAGTGGTAAGGCAGAGCTCTGCAAAAGCTTTACCCCCAGTTCGAGTCTGGGTGGCGCCTCCATTCTTTTAACCCACTCGCCGGAGTGGCGGAATCGGCAGACGCACAGGACTTAAAATCCTGCGGTAGGTGACTACCGTACCAGTTCAAGTCTGGTCTTCGGCACCATGTAACAACTTAATATTATGCGTCCTTAGCTCAGCTGGATAGAGCGTTTGACTACGAATCAAAAGGCCAGGAGTTCGAATCTCTTAGGACGCGCCACCAAGCCGGTGTGGCGGAATTGGCAGACGCGCGCGACTCAAAATCGTGAGGGAAACCGTGGGGGTTCGAGTCCCTTCACCGGCATAAAAAGACCCGAGAAATCATTAATGATTTCTCGGGTCTTTTTCTTACCCAAATTAGTCGTCAAGATTCTCCTATTCATTTTAACTTGGTGGGCCTAAGCTAAAGCCGTGCGTAATATTGATTCAGTGAATCTAAAATTTCAACACAGTAGGTGGTCTCATCTTCTGTTTTCTCTGTATCCTCATCCTTACTGACTTGTTCAAAGCGTTGGACTAAAGCATCGGTAACAAACTCCGCACTAACACCATAATGCTTAATGATGGCGAAAAGACCTTCAAGATTCTTATGGTTGTCGATAATCTCGGATAAATGGCTCATCGGATAGCCTCCTTAGGGGTGGAATGTATTGGAATATTTCAATGTACATATAGAGTAAACAAAGTCTAGCCCATTGAATAGTTTTTGCAAAATGTGTTGTTTTATGTGGGGGTATAGCAAGCGGACTTTGGGTCCATCCTATCCTGTAAGACAAGAAAATACAAAAAGGAGATATGACGTTATGGCGAGACGAAGAAGCAGCGGCAGGCTAGTCGTGCCAGAGGCCTCTCAGGGTATGGAGAGGTTTAAAGGTGAAGTCATGAGCCGATATGGTTATCATGTTAATGCTAATGAACCGCAAAATGTAAAATATGAAGTAGCAAAAACATTGGGCATACCGCTGTCGAGTGAAGGGAATGGAAATTTAACAACCGAGCAGGCTGGAAAAATCGGGGGACAAATCGGTGGAACGATGGTCAAGGAAATGATAAGGTTGGCACAGCAAAAACTAGTAAACGAGCGCGGACGAGTCTGATTAGCAACAATAGCTGAATAGGAGCAAGCGAAAAAGTGAAGCAAGAATCTCTGGAAAGCGCGCAAGGGAAGACGAGCTCTGTAAGTAAAAGTGCTGAAAGCACGCAAGGATAGACGAACTCTGTAAGTAAAAGGGCTGAAGCACGCAAGGATAGATGAGCTCTATAAGCAGAAGGGTTGGAAAGCGCGCAAGGGAAGACGAGCTCTATAAGTAGAAGGGCTGGAAAGCGCGCAAGGGAAGAGGAGCTCTGTAAGAAAAAAGGACTGGAAAGCCAGTATGCGTAATTCTGTGAGCAACAATATTGTAATAAGCATTAGCGCAGGAGATTAATGGATTCATACAATGAATTAAAGATCATGAGATCATGCACGGTTCATTCATACTGCTGGCAAGAGCAAAAGTGGTTAGTCGATAAATGAAGGATGAAGAAGTAAGGGGCTGATTCATAACAATCGGGCCCCTTTTTCTTTTATAAATTAAGCTTTATTGTTGTTTGGAGACCTTCAGAAGTTCTGGTAACGTAACCAGATGATATCCACGGGACTGCAGTGACTCGATAATGGTCGGCAGTGCGGAGACCGTACCGGAAAGATTTTGTTCGGGGCCGCCACCGGAATGCTGTAAGATGATCGAGCCTGCTTTAGCATGGTTTAACACATTAGCCGTTACTTGAGCCTGATCCAGCTGCTTCCAATCCTTCGAGTCGACATTCCAATTCACAACAGTAAAATGATGACTGGTAGCCCACAGCAGTTGGCTTTCGGAAATTTCACCGTAGGGCGGGCGCAGCAGCTTTGGTGTGTAGCCTATGGTTGATTTCAACAGTTTTTGGGTTCTATTCACCTGAGCTTGAAACTGCTCGTCGCTTATACGGGTGAGAAGGGAATGGTTGAAGGTATGATTCCCGACGACGTGCCCTTCTTGCGCCATTCGTCTCACAACCCCTGGATGCTTCTCTACTAGCCGGCCAACGACGAAAAAGGTGGCTTTAACGTTATATTTTTTTAAAATGTTCAGCACTTGGGGTGTGTATTTCGTATCAGGGGCGTCATCAAACGTGAGAGCCACTTTATTCGACCCCATAGGCCCATGAAGCAGCAGCAGATCCGGGTATTTTTTGATCAACTGAGAGAGCGTCAGCCTCTTCTTGTTATGATTTTGATTTTGCTGTAAAGCTGTTGTACGCGACGGTTTATCCGGCTGTTTGGCTTTTTTGGGAGCAAGCTCGGCTGAAGGCGATGGCGGAGCCGGTTGAGATTGCTGTGGGGCCAAAGGGATTTGCCCCGTGTGTGTCGGGCCTTCGGCAGCCTGACCTTCCAGCTGGGTCGGGAACGGAGGCGGGTCTACTTTTTTATGATTTAACTCCTTGGCGGGAGCTTTGTAATCGGTCATGTCCACTTTTTCCAAGCCTGTATAGGTTATTGTAGTCGGATCAAGTGCATTTGGGTTTTGATAAGACGAATTCGGCTGTACCGACGGCGGAGACTGGGCTGTACAGGCTGTCAGCATGAAGGAAGCCGATAAGACAGTCCCTAAGCAGGCACGAAGATAGGATGATGTTGGCATAAAAAAACTCCCCTCGAACAAAAGATACACTTAGTGTTCGAGAAGAGGAGAAAGATTATCCTTCGGTTTTTGAAAATGTCAGGCCGCCGTGATTCCTTCCCAAATCATTTTGATGGCGACCAAGAAGAAGGTAATGCGCAGCACCCACATCAGCTTTTTCGTGCTCAGCTTACTGGCAATTTTGGCACCGAGCCAACCGCCTACGAGAGCGCTGGGAGCTAAGCCAAGCACCATCCAAAAATCCACCTCGCCAAGGCTCAAATGGGTAAAGCTTCCCATAATCGAGGAGAGGAAAATGACGAACATGGATGTAGCTGTTGCAATATGAGGCGGGTAACGGAAAATAATAACCATAGCCGGAACAAAAAGCGAGCCGCCGCCGATTCCGAACAAGCCGGAGACGATACCTACAGCCAAGCCGATGACAAGTGCGGAAACGATGCCATAGCCGTAAGAGTGGGTTGTCCCTTGGGCATCGGTAAAGCTTCTCTTGATCCTCCAGTCAATATCCAGCGGCTTGATATAGTCCCGCAAAATGAGCAGGGAAGCCATAAATAGCATGAAAATACCAAAGGATAACTGAAACGATTTCGCATTGACAAATTGGGTCAGGTAAGAACCGAGCATGGCTCCCGGACCGCAAGTAATAAAATAGAGCCATCCGCTTTTAAAATCCACTCTCTTTTGTTTGAGAAAGGTGAGGGTGGACGACAGAGCTGTGAAAATGAGCACAGCGAGCGAAGTTCCTACGGCGGTTGCCACCGAGATTTCTTTTCCGATCAACACAGGACCCAAATACACTAAAGCGGGGACGATGATGACGCCCCCGCCTAATCCAACCAAGCTGCCTAAAGTGGCAGCCAATAAACCGACTGCAGTGTAAAACAAAAAAACCATCTGACTGACCTTCTTCCGAAACATGATGAATTCATGTAAATTTTAACATAATTGCGGAGAAGGTCAATGCTCCATTTTATAGTGCCTCGCCAAGCAAAGGTTTGTTAGGCAAGTAATGATTCGAATGAATAAAACGAATCGTCCGGGTCTTGGCCCTCATGACAATAGAGTGCGTTTCGGCTCTTTGGTGGGCTGTGTACTGCACGCCTCCCAGAAACTCGCCCGGTGTGATACCGGTGGCGGCGAAGATGACATCTTGATTGCCCACCATGTCTTCCATCGTCAGCAGCTTCAACGGATCGGCAATCCCCATTTGGATGCAGCGCTGAAATTCCTCGTCATTGGAAGGCATCAGACGCCCTTGCAGCTCCCCGCCGAGGCAGCTCAAAGCGGCGGCGGCAAGTACGCCCTCTGGCGCTCCACCCGAGCCCACGTACATATCAATTCCCGATTCCGGCATGGCAGGTGCCATTGCACCGGCAACATCGCCGTCACTTAATAGCTTGATTCTAACACCGACGCGGCGCAGCGTTTGGATGATATCCTGATGTCTGTCACGATCCAAGATCATAATCGTCAGATTGCTCAGCGGTTTATCGAGATGTTTAGCAGCTTTTGCAAGCGTAAGCTCCAAAGGGTCGTCCAAACGAAGCTTCCCGGCTAGAGCAGGGCCGACGGCGAGCTTTTGCATATACATGTCCGGGGCATGCAGCAGGCAGCCTTTATCGGCAATGGCGATAACGGCCAATGCATTGTTCAAGCCTTTGGCGACGAGCTCGGTACCTTCCAGTGGGTCCACAGCGATATCGACTTCAGGTCCCTGCCCGTTCCCGACCTGCTCTCCGATGTACAGCATAGGGGCCTCGTCCATCTCTCCTTCACCGATCACGACGGTTCCCTGAACGGAAACGGAATCGAACATCGTACGCATGGCTGTAGTCGCGGCGCCATCCGCCTGATTCTTATCCCCACGGCCCATCCATTGCGCAGCAGATAGTGCAGCTAATTCGGTTACACGGACAATCTCCAATGCCAATTCTCTTTCCATTCGGTACAGCCTCCCTGAAACTTAGATATGGATCCAACGATCACTTGATGGTTTATCGAAAATCAAAAGAGCACACCATTCGTTGAATACAGTATAATAATTAAATATAAAGCGTGCAATAATTATTATTAATTTTCAAAAATTGTACACTATTAAGGCGGTAAATTGAGTTTATCATGATAAAGAGATATATGGAATGATATTTCTGATTTATATCACGGCATTTTTTTGGTAATATCAATAAGATAAAGGATTGAGGATTAGATTTTCCAGATGAGGGAGGTTACGGCCATCGAACTGACAGCTCGTCAATTGCACATCGTGGAGCTCGTTAAACAGCATGCCCCCATTACAGGGGAACAAATAGCTGAAATGCTCGGTCTGAGCCGTCCGACTTTGCGATCGGATTTAGCATTGCTCGTGATGCTGGGGCTCGTAGATGCCAAGCCTAAAGTCGGTTATTCTCCAGGCTCCGTAGTATCTTCGGGGGGAGAAGTATCGCGCAGACTTCAGGGGATGAAAGTAAAGGATATCCAGGCTATGCCTGTCATTATTCGTGAAAGTTCTTCGGTCCATGATGCGGTAGTCACACTTTTTATGGAAAATGTCGGAAGCCTGATTGTCGTAGATGAGGAGAGCTGTTTGTCCGGGGTGATCTCAAGAAAAGACCTGCTCAAGTTTACGCTCGGCAATCACAATGCGTCTTCCATGCCGGTCAGCATGGTGATGACGAGGGAGCCGAACGTAATCCACGTGTTTCCGGAGGATTCGGTCATTGAGGCGGCGAGAAAAATGATGCACCACCAAGTGGACAGCCTGCCTGTCGTAGCCCGTTCCAAGCAGGAATCCGCCCAAGCGCAAGGACGAATCCGCTGGGAGGTTGTCGGCCGGGTGACCAAGACGATCATGACCCAGCTGCTGCTGGATTTGGCGACAGAGGGCGTGTAGCGGCAAGGGTTGTAAATGCAATTGTAAACAAAGGAGAAGAACCGGATGACTGACCTTCAACATTATGAAATAACGATTTGCTCCGACTCTGTGGGAGAAACGGCTGAAGCAGTAGTAAAAGCAACCATGCGCCAATTTGAAGCGCAGCATGTCAAAACGAAACGGATCGGCCACATCAAGCATGAGGATGAAATCCGGGCGATTATGGAGGAAGCGGCCAACCGAGGGGGATTCGTAGCGTATACGCTGGTACAGCCGGAGCTTCGGGAGATGATGAGGGAGGAAGCGCTCCGGTTAGGTGTTCGGGCGGTAGATATTATGGGGCCGATGATGCAGGCCTTCATCGATACCTTCAATGATTCTCCTAAGCGCAAGCCGGGGCTTCTTCATGAGATGGATGAAGCGTATTTCAAACGCGTAGAGGCGATCGAATTTGCTGTCAAATGCGACGATGGCCGCGATACCAGTGCCCTGCTAAAGGCGGATATCGTACTGATCGGCGTGTCGAGAACGTCGAAAACGCCGCTCAGCATTTTTTTGGCGCACAAGGGGCTGAAGGTGACGAACCTGCCTTTGGTGCCTGAGGTTAAGCCGCCGAAGGAGCTGTTCATGCTTCCGGGCAACCGTATTGTAGGATTAATTATGGACCCGGAAAAGCTGCTGAAAATTCGTACGGAACGGCTGAAAGCGGTAGGACTGCCTTTTGGGGCCAAATACGCTGCGCTTGAACGGATCGTAGAGGAGCTTGATTATGCCCAAGCCCTCATGAAGCAGGTAGGTTGTCCGGTTATTAATGTGACGGACAAGGCTATTGAAGAAACAGCCGGTATTATTATGGGATATTTATAACTCTTTCAGAAGGAACATGCATGGATGTCTGCCGTTATTGGCGGGCTCCATGTTTTTTTTATGGGCTGAAGGCGATCATTTAAGGTTTTTGTAATATTTGCGGGCCGCCGGTATGATAAAATGAAGCTGCAGCTACCGTTACGGTTGGGAGCGATAGGATAACCGCGAACGGAGTGGAGATAAGCGGATGAGTCTGTCGATGCTCTGGATGGATACCGCCTATGTGAGCATGGATCTAGTGGTAGCAGATGGCAGTATGAAATAAAATAACCGGAAATGACCAAACCAAGGGGCCCCAATCTTACGTATACATAATAATCGCCCGGTGAGGAAAGCAGCTTCGCCGGACGCTGAATAAAAGAAGAAAGGCGGTGAATCCGATGGATTCATGGAGAAGCTGGTTAAAGGAGCCCTATGGCAAAAAGCTCGCCAAGCTGCACGCATGGAACGCTTGGCTGGTGCTTGCGCTTGCAGTGACAGGCTTGATCCTCTTCGTTCCATCCATTCGCGGGGATTTGGGGGCAGCGCGCGTTATTTTGAAGCAGGCGCACATTTATATAGGTATCGTCTCCATAGCTGTGCTTGCCTTGTATCTTCCCGTGCTGCCAAGACACTGGAAGCAAATTCAAGGGAAGCTGAATCAACGTTGGAACTTGAGCGGCGTCTTGTTTCTGCTTGCAGGCTGGAGCATTACGGGAGTGATCCTGTGGCAGTTCCGCAAGCTTCCGACGATATGGAGCAACAGCGCGCTGCTGCTGCATGATCTTTTTACGTGGGTTGGCGTCCCGTATGCGATTTATCACTCGATTTCCCGAAGCAGATGGTTGAAAACGGTGCGTCAGCAGGAGAAAAAGCGAGCTGCTGCCTCCCGGGAAGCTGCTGCACAAGCTGCGAAAACGCCGGATGGAAGGGCGGCTTCAGCGCACTTTGGGCCAGCTGCGGAGAAGAAAATGTCTCCTCAAGCGTTCGTCGAGTATTTGAAGAGAGCGCCGATTTCACGCGCTACCTTTCTTCGCACGGCAGCGGGATTGCTGCTTATTCTGGGAATAGGCCCGGCATTTTATCGTTGGATGAAGAGTGCGGCAGACAACGGCGGAACCGACATCGAGAAGCTTGCAGGCAGTGACGGTAATCGTATGGTGCCTGCTCCAACGGCCTTGGCGGAATCGAATCCTCCCATTGGCGGTGGGGGACAGGGGCAGTTTCGGATTTATACGGTTACCGAAATCCCTGCCTTTTCAAGCGAAACGTGGCAATTTGCCATTTCGGGGCTGGTGGATAAACCGCAGTCTTGGGATTGGGAAAGCTTTTTGAAGCTGACGCGCAGGGTACAGGTGAGCGACTTTCATTGCGTTACGGGCTGGTCGGTTTACAAGGTGACTTGGGAGGGAGTGCCTCTGTCAGAGCTGTTAAAGCTGGCAGGCGTAAAATCATCTGCCAAGTTCGCCAAGATGTATTCAGGAGATAAAGTGTACACGGATTGCCTATCACTGGATCAAGCGGGCATGGATGATGTGATGGTGGCGGTACTCATGGACGGCAAACCGATCCCGCAGCAGCTGGGGGGACCGGTACGCTTGATCGTCCCGAAGATGTATGCCTATAAATCAGTGAAGTGGCTGCAGGCTATCGAATTGATCGACAAGGAGCATATGGGCTACTGGGAGGTGCGTGGCTACGATAATGATGCATGGGTTCCGGGGAACCGGTTGTCTTAAGGCTTAATGAATCGCAGCCGGACGTGGGAATTGCTCTGGGGCATATGGGGGAAGGTGACAGTGTAAGCTTAAAGAGATAGATTCTGTCCCGCTTTTCTTATATAGTAAAGAAAAAGCCAGTTCTCGCAATAGACGGGGACAGGGAAAGGATGGATGAGTAGCTTATGCAGCTGTTGTCGTTGAATGTTGCAATGCCTGTAGAAATACAATATCAGGGAAAGCCGCTATCTACGGGGATCTATAAAAAGGCCGTGGAAGGAGCCGTATACCTATCCACCGTACAATTGGCTGGTGATGGTCAGGCCGATCTCGTGAATCATGGCGGGCCGGATAAAGCGGTATGCGTATACCCCTCCGAGCATTATTCGAGCTGGGAAGAAAGGCTGGAGAGGGACTTGGAGTTCGGCACGTTTGGCGAAAATTTTACAGTGAGCGGCCTTACGGAGACTCAGGTTCACATTGGCGATATATTCGAGTTGGGGGAGGCTCTGCTGCAGGTGAGTCAGCCGCGGCAGCCCTGCTTTAAGCTCGGCAAAAAGCTGGAGCTGGCGGAAATGCCCTTCTGGGTGCAGCAGACGGGGCATACCGGGTATTACTTCCGTGTACTTAAGGAAGGGCACGTCGAGTCCGGACAGCAATTTCGACTTGTGGAACAGGACGCAGCAGGTATCACTGTCGCTGAGGCGAACCGGCTGAAGTATCACGATAAATCGGATTGGGAAGGCATCCGTTCGTTATTGAAGGTTGAAGCGCTGTCTGAAAGCTGGCGCGATTCGTTCCAGAAGCGGCTGGACGCTGTGGAGAAGGGATGAGCGGGCGAGAGCAGCACAGCGTGAGCCGTGAGCGAGGCGAGAGCGGAGCAAGCGGCAGCGTGCAGGTGGGTGCGGACGCAGCGGCGAGCGGGCGAGAGCGGCACAGCGTGAGCCGGGAGCGAGGCGAGAGCGATGCAGGCGGAAGCGCGAAGGCGAGTCTGGACGGAGCGGGCGGGCGAGAGCGGCACAGCGAGAGCCGGGAGCGAGGCGAGAGCGGAGCAAGCGGAAGCGCGAAGGCGAGTGCGGACGGAGCGGGTAGCGGGCGAGAGCGGCACAGCGTGAGCCGGGAGCGAGGCGAGAGCGGAGCAAGCGGAAGCGCGAAGGTGAGTGCGGACGCCGCAGCGAGCGGCCTAACCGGCGTCGTGCTCGCCGGAGGGCAGAACCGGCGCATGGGCGGCCGGTTGAAGGCGCTGCTGCCGCTGGGCGGGCAGCTGTTCATCGAGCGCCAGCTGGAGGCGCTCGAGCGGGTGTGCAGCGACATCGTGATCGTCACGATGTCGCCGGAGCTGTTCGAGCCTGTGCTTGCCGAGCGCGAGCGCAAGCACAGGCTCGAACAGCAGGCCCGGGTGCGGGTCATCCCGGACCTGCACCCGGGCCTCGGGCCGCTGGCCGGGATGCAGGCAGCCATGGCGGCTTCGCAGAGCGAAGCGCTATGGATCGTCGCCTGCGACATGCCCTTCGCCTCCGCGGAGGCGGCCGGGGCGATGGCGGAGCTGCTGTATAGCGACGCCATCTGCGACGCGGTCGTGCCGCGCATAGGGCAGCGGCTGCACCCGCTGCACGCAGTGTACCGCAAGCGGTGCCTGCTTGCGGTGAACGGGCTGCTCGACGCGGGTACGCAGCGCGTAATGGAGCTGCTGCAGCGGCTGGAGGTCGCCGAAGCCGATGAGCGCTTTTTCACGGAGCGTGGCCTCACGACCGAATTTTGCTGCAACGTGAATGGGCAGGAGGATTGGAGCAAGCTGAATCCATAAAATTCATATGTAAGGTTTATTGACATTCACCTGTTTTTTTTATGCGAAATATGCGATAATAAGAAGATGTATTTCCCGGTATCCCCTGGATAAGCAGGGGCTGCCCGACTGTTTTGCTTGAAAACAATCGACACGTGAAACGGGGGTGAACGGTCGTGTCAGCTATATTAACGGATCGTTTTGGGCGTGTCCACGATTACTTGAGGATTTCGGTCACCGACCGCTGTAACCTGCGCTGCGTTTACTGTATGCCTGAAGAGGGGATGGAATTCGAGCCGGAAGACCATTTGCTAAGCTTTGACGAGATAGAAGAAGTGGTACGTGTGATGGCCGGGCTCGGCGTCCGCAAGCTTCGGATTACCGGTGGTGAGCCATTGGTAAGAAAAAACATCGAGGTCCTCATCGCCCGCTTGTCGGCTATCCCAGGGATTGAAGATATTGCTTTGACCACGAACGGTATCTTTTTTGCCGCCAAAGCCGAAAAGCTGCGTGCCGCAGGGTTAACACGCATGAACATTAGTCTCGATTCTCTCCGAGCCGACCGGTTCTCGTTCATAACCCGGGGCGGGGATATTCAAAGGGTGCTGGATAGCATTGATGCCGCCTATCGTGTCGGGCTGGACCCGATCAAGCTCAATGTCGTGCTCATGAAAGGCATAAACGACGATGAGATTGACGATTTTTTGCAAATGACAATCGAGCGCAAAGTACAAGTGCGCTTTATCGAATATATGCCGATCGGGCATGATGATGCCGGATGGAAAAGCAAATACGTGCCGCTCAGCACTGTCCTCGACCGTTGTTCGGAGCGGGGGTGGGAGGCAAGCCCGTTCGGCGAGGTGTACGGCAACGGGCCGTCGCAAAACTATAAAATCGATGGTGCCACAGGTACCTTCGGTCTTATTCATCCGGTCAGCGACCATTTTTGCCAAACCTGCAACCGGCTGCGGTTGACGGCCGACGGAAACATCAAGCCTTGCTTGTATTGGTCGGATGAATTTAATGTTCGCAAGCACATAGGGGACGACCGCGCTTTGGCGGACTTGTTCCTCAGAGCCTTGGATATTAAGCCGGAAAGCCATGAAATGGCCAAAGCATTAATGAATGAGCAGCAAAGCCATATGCCGACGCTGCGGAGAATGTCTCAGATCGGAGGCTAGTTGTGGTAGCCGGACTCAAATTTAACCGACAGCTGATTCAAGTGCGGGAAGCCCAGCAAGCGGTGCTGCACAACGTAAACATATTGCCGAGCGAAAAGATCCCGCTTGTGGAAAGCTTCGGACGCCGTTTGGCTCAGACGATCACGGCGGACCATCCGGTTCCGCCTTTTCGCCGTTCCGGTGTGGACGGTTATGCGATTGCCGCTGTCGACAGCGAAGGCGCGACGCTTGACAGCCCCAAATCGCTGCAGGTCGTCGAGACGATTCTGTGCGGGAGCCCTCCCGTCCGACCCATCGCCCCAGGACAAGCGTCGCGGATTATGACAGGGGCCGTTGTTCCGGAAGGGGCGGATTCAGTTATCATGCTGGAAGCGACGACCTCAGCGGAGGAGCAGGTGCATATTCGCAAGTCACTGAACCCGGGCGATAATGTAACTCCGATCGGGGGCGAAGTGCAGCCGGGTGAGCTGCTGCTGGAAGCGGGAAGACGGATTGGAGCGGGAGAGGCGGCCATTCTGGCCTCCTTCGGCTATGCGGAGGTTCCGGTTTACCGGAAGCCGCGGGTAGCTATCGTATCGACGGGTTCGGAGCTTCTGGAGGTTCAGGAGCCGCTGACCCCGGCCAAAATTCGCAACAGCAACAGCTACATGCTGGCTTGTCTTGTGCGGGAAGCAGGAGGAGAGCCGATTCTTCTGCCGATCCTGCCTGATGACCCCGCCCAAGTGGAGCGGGTGCTCCTTGATCATTGGGAGCAGGTGGATTTGGCGATCACGACCGGCGGTGTTTCTGTAGGGGATAAAGACGTGCTGGTTGATCTGTTCGAGCGCTGGGACGGCCAGCTTTTATTTAATAAGATCGCCATGCGTCCGGGCAGCCCGACCTCTGTTGGCGTATGGAGAGAAAAGCTTCTGTTTGCATTATCCGGTAATCCGGGTGCCTGCTTCGTCGGGTTTGAGCTGTTTGTGCGGCCCTTTTTGCGAGGGCTGTTGGGGCAGGAGGCCAGAGAACACCGCGAAACCGTGGGGTATTTGAATGCCGATTATTCCAAGGGCTCGGCCTACCCGCGTTATGTACGAGGCAAAATGATATTGGACAACGGTACAGTGCGGGTGCAGCCGGCCGGTCACGACAAGTCCAGTATTATGACTTCGATCAAAGATACCGACTGCCTGATATACATCCCGGCGGGGGGCCGGGGCGCTTCGCGGGACCAATTGGTTCGCTTGCTGCTGCTGGACGATTTTTAGCTTACAGGACAACAATGGAAAAACCCCCGGTAAAGCCAGATGCTTTACCGGGGGTTTTTAGGCATTAGTACACAAATGCACGGGAAACGATAACCAGCAAGATGAACAATACAAGAATTACACCTGTAGAAGTATAAAGTCCGCCAACAGCGCTCATTCGAAATCCCCCTTTCAGAAGACATGATATACCATATGTCGGGGAGATGGCTGCTGATTGGACGACAGCCCGATTGCCATTTAAAAAAGCAGCTGTCCTCTGGAGAAGGACGGCCTGCTCCAGGAATGCATTGAACTGCAAGCTCCCGGCTCACAGAGCGGCTTGGGATAATGGCGGTTAATTGCTAGAAGGTCGACCCGCCTTGAAGGAATCTGTATTCCCAAGCGGTCCCCGCAAAGGAATCGATCCGGACCCCGCCGGATGCCTGCGAATAAGTATGGAGAACCTGTCCGTTGCCCAAATAAATACCGACATGCGTAATTTTCTCGGTCGTTTTGTCAATGCCGGCATAATTTGCGGCGCTGGAGCCCTTATAGGACATGAAGAACATCAGGTCGCCCCGTTTGAGCTGGTGCCAGTCGGTCGTGGTTTTGCCTACGGCTGCAACATAACCCCATTGGCTTCGGGAATCGCCCGGCAACTGCTGGCCGATGCCTTCAAGGAAGGCTTGACGCACCAGATCGGAGCAGTCGAATGTGGACGTATCCGAACGGCTGGAGCCGAATTCGTAAGGCGTACCCAAATAGCGCGTAGCCGCATCGATGACTTTTTGCGCGGCAACAGCGGGATCCAACTGCTTGTACGGCTCGACAAAGGTAGAGTTTATGTATTTGGTACTGGTGCTGACGTAGCCGGTCACCCCGTTCTGATCCTGAGCTTTATACCAGTATGCATTGGTTTTGCTGATGATCAGCAGCTTTTCCCCGCTTTGCAAGTAACGTATCCGGCTTGCGCCGGTATCCGGTGCGGTACGGAATGACACGGAGCTGATGACGGTCGCATTCGGAGGTGCCGGGAAGGAGGCCTCCTCGCCGGTTTCCTCGCTTGCACCGGAGTTATCTTCCACACTTGGAGCTTGTCCGAAAGTTGTGCTTATGTATTGGGAACTGGTGCTGATGTAACCGATTACCTTATTTTTATCGGTAATTCTGTACCAGTAGCTGTTGACCTTCTCCAGGACGGTTACCGTTTCCCCGACCGATAAATAACGGATACGCGCTGCATCGGTGGAAGGGCTGGTACGGAACGACACGGAGCCTACGATTTCCCCAGTTCCAGTTGAAGGAGCGGTCATGGTTTGCAATTGGACGTAAGTGGGGGAGGAGGATACATAACCCGTTTGTCCCTTGGCATCTTTTACTTGAAGCCAGCTGCTGTTATAGGTACTGATGACATCCAAGGCTTCACCGGGCTGCAAATATCGGATTCGATTGCCGGAGGTGGAGGGCTGGTCACGAAAATTAACGGTCTGGACGATAATAGCTTTTTGAGTGTCTGTGCTGGCAGCCAGAGTGTGAACCGGAATAGCGGACATGGAAATGGCAGTTGTGACAACGAGGGCTAGAAGCTTGTTTCTCAAATGAATCGACCTCCATGCGGATGTGTTGGATGTTACGGGTTCTAAGGCGATCATATCATAGCTAATTTTGGTAGTTTACAAGTAAAATTTAACAAATCCCGACGGCAATTGCGGAGTCAGAAGGGTAAAAAGTAGCAATTTTCGTTGAAAAGGTGGTAAGTAACCAGAGATGGATAGGCTAAATATCCTGTTCTTTCCGAGGTTTGTTGTCCATGACGGGAAGGGAATGAAGTAATATGCAGCGTTCGGGAACAAATTGGTGCTTTAGACCTGCACATAAAAATACGATTATGCATAGGAGCTTGGATTCGCAAGGGCGTAATAGCAAGCCATTTTTCATAAATAGTTTCATAGTTTTATCTCTCCCTTATTTTTCATATAATGAGTAAGACTCATAGAGATGAATGCAGTCTCCGGGAACCGGTTCTACTAATGACAGCGTAGGCGTTGTTTTTTTGGGAACATTGAATGAGGAAATGGTGGGTACGGTGAAAAGCCGTGTGAGGCTGACGTTAAAGCTGCTCCGGCAGTGTTTGACCGATAGGGGAAGGAGGTTTTCGGTAATGAGTAACTTGTCAACGGATCGCTTGTGCGAGCTTGCCGAGCTGTATGCATTGGGCGGCTTGTCAGAAAAGGAAAAGGCTGCGTTCGAGCAGCACCTTCTGCAATGCGAAGCGTGCCGTGCACAACGGGAAGAGCTCAAAGGAATGGTAGAGCAGCTGCCTGAAGCTGCGGAGCCTATCGAGGGGCGGCGCGGCCGTGTGCCGGGGAACGTATCGGGGAGCAAAGTAAGCGGAAGGGAAGCGGCGGTTAAGGAGCCGGCCCCGGCTGACGGCGAACCTCTACCGATGCTTCCACGGGGGGCGAGACGAAGGGCAGCGTATGAAGCGGACAAAGCGGAGGGAACGGAGCCGGCCGTAAGCTATGAGAGTAGAAGCACAAAGACGCGAAAGCAGCCGGCAGCGCCGGTGGAGCTTGATGCAGCCGACAACCGGCCGGCGGGAAGCGCAGGCGAGCTCAGCCGCAGAACGGGAAGAGCGGAACGCAAATCAGGCTATTGGCGCTGGATGAGTGCAGCACTGTCCGCTGCAATCATCGGACTGAGCCTGTACGGCTACCAGCTGAAAGGAGAAATGAAGCAGCTGCGGACCGAGCTGGCCTCCAGGACCACGGAGCTGCACGGGGCTCAAGCGCAGCTGGGGAATGTAAATAAGCCGGCTGAGGCGCTGAAGGTGAATCAGATTGTCAGCTTGAATCCTGCGGCGGAAAATATCGTGTCCAAGGGATTGGCCTCAATCGTAAATGATGATAAAGGCACGCATCTCATCGTCCAGGCGGAAAATTTGCCGGAGCTGCAAACGGACCAAGCATTTCAGGTCTGGTTAATTAAGGACAACCAGCCTATTAACGCGGGCACTTTTTACCCTCATAATGGAAGTGGAGCTATTTATTACACATTCGAGCCCAAGGATTATGATACGGTTGCCATTACTTTGGAACCGGATGCCCATGGAGAAAAGCCGCGAGGAACCCTTATGTTAGCTGCTGGGCTGAAAGGCTGATCCGGCATTTCCCGGCTGCCCCTTGATTCCGCACCTGGCTGAAGTCAGCAGAGGCAAGAGAAGAAATACTTTCCCGGCCGCCGGCTTGGTGTTTTATGTACCTCAGAGCTATGCGAAAGAAGCATCTCTATAAAAAAGGGGGCATGTTTCTAGATTGGATCATTTATTGTTAAATGTACTGATCATATGGGCTTGCATTTTTTTATATCAGGTGCTTTGGGTGGATGGAATGAAGGAAGAAGGCCGACAGAACCGGGCTGTGATGGCGTCGCTGTTGTTTATCGGCATCGTGGCCTGCTTATGGTTTCCGATCAACGTATTCCCGGCTTATTCGTTTGACCTTCATGGCGTATTGCTGATTATGGGTTATTTGTACGGGGGGTTCATCGTCGGAGTCGTGCTGTCAGCCCTGGTCCTGTTCGTTCAGCTTGCGCATTTTACGCAAAAGCTTGCGTTGGTGCTGGTTCATTTGGTTTTCATTCATATGTTGATGCTGCTGACGCTGAGACGGTATATGTTTTTTGCGATAGGTAAAAAATTACTCGCCGCCATGCTGATCGCTACAAGCTCGGCGGCTTTGTTGGCCCTTGCCATGTATGCGCTTTTTCGGAGAGAGCGGCTCGGTATCCATCCTGCAGAACTGCTGGATACAGCGGGTTACTGCCTGTTTTATGGCTTACTCACTGCGCTCAGTGTCTATTTTATGGAGAAAATACGGGCAAACCGAGCCAGGCGCATCGAAATCAAACAGCGCGAAAAGCTGCAGCTGCTTGGGGAAATTGCCGCTGCCGTTGCGCATGAAATCCGCAATCCGATGACGGTTGCGCGAGGCTTCTTGCAGCTGATGAAGGGCAATGAGGCTGCAGCCAGCCGGTTCCAGGAGTTCGTGCCCATGATTATGGAGGAGATGGACCGCGCAGAGGCGGTGCTCCACGATTATTTAACCTTAGCCAAGCCTTTCGAAAGACAGGCGGAGGTGCTCGATCTGAAGGAGCAGTTAACCCACGTCGTTACTATTTTGTCGCCTTATGCGGCTCTGTACGAGGTAGAGATCCATTCGAATTGGCAGATCCCGCAGCTGCAAATCCATTTTGACCGAAAGCAATGGAGGCTGGTGTTAATTCATCTTATCAAAAATGGCATTGAAGCCATGTCCCAAGGGGGCAAGCTGGATGTGGAGCTGTACCGCGAGGGAGAGCACGCGGTCATCCGGATTCGGGATCGAGGCGTGGGGATGCATGAGGAAGAGCTCAAGCGGCTCGGCTCGCTCTTTTATTCGACGAAGGCCAAAGGAACCGGCAGGGGTCTTATGATTTGTTATAAAATCATAGAGGACGCTCAAGGGACGATTCACGTGGAGAGCGTCAAGGGCAAAGGAACGCTGGTCACGCTTCGTCTGCCATTATTCCTGGATAAACTCAAAAATGGAGGGTACATATGAGCCAAGTAACCATTCACCGTATTCCAAGTGGGCAATTTCCGGACAGTCTGGCACTGTCGGAATTTTCCTTTCAGTACAAAATTCCGCCCGAGGAATGGGAGAAGAAGCTGTCTCAGCTGAAGGAAAACGAACAGTGGGGGGCTTATGTCGACGGTAAGCTCGCAGCGAAACTAACGATTTTGGAGCTGCATACGTGGATTCAAGGAAAACGGTGGAAGCTGGGCGGCATCGCTTCGGTCGCGACTTGGCCGGAATACCGCAGGGGCGGCCTGGTGGCGGGCCTGCTGACGAATGCACTGAGGGTGATGCGGGAGGAGGGGCAATATATCTCCTTCCTGCATCCCTTTCAATTCGCATTTTACCGTAAATTCGGCTGGGAGACGTACACGGAAACGAAAAAGTACGAGATCGCTACGGCCCTCCTGCCTAAGCTTCCGTCCCAGCCGGGACGCGTTGTGCGGGTTGGGGAAGACAATGGGCTGCTCGGGAGCATCTATACATCGTTTGCACAAAGATATAACGGGACGCTGGACCGGGATGAGGCGTGGTGGACGAACCGGATCTTCCCGGTTCAACAAGGGACGGCCGCCGTGTATTACAACGAGGCCGGTGAACCTCGAGGCTATGTCCGTTATCAAATAAAGGATCGCGTCTGCGATATCCATGAACTGGTGTATTTGGACCGTGAATCGTGGAAAGGGCTTTGGAGGTTTATCGCCGACCATGACTCCATGATGGAGAAGGTAAAAATCAGCGCGCCGGGCGACGATCAGCTGCCTTTTCTGTTGGATAATCCGAGGATCAAGCAGGAGACGTCCCCCTATTTCATGGCACGACTGGTCGATGCTGCGAAGTTTATCGAGTTGTACCCGTTTATTCAGCCGCCGTCCGGTGCCGTGGTGTCTCTGGAGTTGAAGGTAACGGATTCCCATGCCGCTTGGAATGATGGGGTTTTCCTCATTGAAGTCAGGGCGGACGGTACGGCAAAAGTGGAGAAGCGGGAGCAGGCTGCCGGAGTTACGGGACGGCCGCAGGTCGAATGTGATATTTCCACGCTCTCGACCTTGCTGATGGGATACCAAAGCGCTTCATTTCTTTATGAAATCGAGAGGCTTCGAGGAAACGAAGAAGGAATAAGTTTATTGGAGGCGCTGATTCCGAAGCGGACGACGTATTTGCCTGACTTTTTTTGAAGAAGCGCAGCTTTCCGTCTGCGGTCAAATAGATAGAGGGATACCGATGATCGTTCGGTATCCCTCTTTTTTTCACATAGCCGGGCTGCTGCCGATTACTTGCTGTTTATAAGCTGAGATACAATCTCGTAGGAATGCAGCCGCTCCTGATGATCATAAATATGGGCGGCAACCATAATCTCATCCGCTTGCGTAACCTTAAGGAACGTGTGCAGCTTCTCCTTGACCGTCTCGGGACTGCCGATGATCGAGGACCCAAGCTGCCGCTCGACGGCGGCCTTCTCATACGCGTCCCACAGGCCGTCCATACTGTCGACCGGCGGCTTTAATTGGCCGGGTGTGCGCCCCCGGATCATGTCAAGGAACGTCTGGTACATGGAAGTCGCTGTGCGCCGGGCCTGCGCATCCGTATCTGCCGCTATAATATTAACGGCGACCATGGCGTAAGGGGCGTCCAGCACCTCTGACGGCTGAAAGCTGCTTCGGTACAGATCAAGAGCAGGCAGCATATATTCCGGTGAAAAATGGCTTGCAAACGCAAACGGGAGTCCAAGCTTTCCCGCCAGCTCTGCGCTGAACCCGCTGGAGCCGAGCAGCCAAATCGGGATATCCAGACCTTCCCCCGGAAAGGCCCGCACGGGAGCCGGTCCTGATGGCTTCAAATAGGAGCGAAGCTCGTTCAGCTGCTCCGGGAAATCGTGGCCGCTTCTGGCATCTCGGCGCAGCGCCATCATAGTGCGCTGATCGGAGCCTGGCGCGCGTCCGAGCCCAAGATCAATACGGCCTGGAAACAACGTTTCCAGGGTGCCGAACTGCTCGGCAATGACAAGCGGAGCATGATTGGGCAGCATAATGCCGCCCGAGCCGACACGGATCGTGGATGTACCCGCGGCGATATGCCCGATCAGGATGGACGTGGCGGAGCTGGCGATGCCCGGCATATTATGATGCTCCGCAAGCCAATAGCGGTTGTAGCCCCATTGCTCTGCACGCTGGGCCAGCTCCAGGCTGTTCCTAAATGCGTTGGCCGTTGTGCTGCCCGATACAACGGGTGCAAGGTCCAAGACGGATACGGTTAAATTGTGAAGCTGGTTACTACTTCTATTTGCAGTTGATTCTTGTGACATGTAGGGTTCCTCCTTCAGTTGGAAGCATGGTAACAGTTTTTTAAGTTCAACCTGATGATTCTGTAATATTTATAGTAACAGTTTGTTCGGCATGTGACAACTGTTCCTTTTATCTGAATAAAGTCCAGTGAGGATCTGTTTGTATCTGACGTGCTACCGGACGGTTTTTATTTACTTTATGTATCGAAGCAGTCCTTGCTCCTTTAGAAAATGTTCCGGGAATACGTCCAAGTCGATGACGTAGGGTTTGCCTTCATGGCTCAATAAGAGCAGGTAGGGCCGTTCTTTATGCTGAGGAGGCAGGAACAAATAAACCTCCGCTACCTTCGCTGAAAGCCAGCTCAGTTGAACCGAAAGAGGCGGCTTGAGCGGTATGCGTATCACAATTCCGTCGTCTGCTTCCAGCTTGGCGCGGCCTGACAGCTGTCCTGCGGACTCAATCCAGCGTTGAACCTGGCTGCGGAGGGCTGCGGAATTGGGGCGCGTCGTCAGAACACGCTCCTGCTGGATGTCGAACAGCTGAACGAGAGGAGCGTCCGTATCGGCATCCGGCTCGGAAGCTTGAAGCTGCTTGAGTATCCCGATGTCTTCTAATGGAGAGAGGGCCGTGTCCATGGCTGCGTGAACTCGAGATGGAAAGTTGTAAGGTACAAGCATTCCTGTGAAGAGCATAAGGGCTGGAGCAATCAGGCTCAGGCTGCGGCTGCAGCTGCGGCGAAGTCCCCTGCGTTTGGGTTGGATAAGGCTCATGCGATTGTTTTTCCGGTTCATTGTTTACAGTTTCCCTTCTGCAGATGAAGCTAGTGTTATGCGGCTTATTGTTTCCCAAAGGCGGGAAGAGCATCCCCTTGTTTCGGAGGTCTGGACAAGCCCCCGACTTTGGTCTAGGTACAAAAACCGCCGCAGGTCCGTTTTGGAAAATGCGCGAAAAACCTAGAATAAAGACATAACAAACGAGATCACAACGAAAGGCGGTGAGTACATAGCATGAAAATGAATCGTAACACGGGTTTGGCGCTGCTGCTCATCTTGTTCGGTGCCTTGATCCTATTCGGCCGGTTGGGAATGCATCACGGAGGACCTCATCTCATGAGCTTCCTGTTCCCGATTGCAATGGTAGGGCTCGGATGGCTCGGCATTAAAAACGGACGCACGATGATCGGTTGGATCCTGGCCATTATCGGAACCCTGGCTCTTCTGTCCAAGCTGTCCGGTCTGATCGCGATTGTGTTGGCCATCGGGCTGATCATCTACGGAGTCTCGCTTTTGAAAACAAAACGCAGCTCTTACTAACGAACCAAGACGAAGGACCGGCGCACGCGGCTGATACGAAAGTAAACAAATCAAAGAGGTGATTGGAGCATGAGTCTTGGCAAACGATTCAGAGATATTACGGTAGCATCGTTTAATGAAATGCTGGAGCAATCGGAAGATCCGGTTCGCTTGATCGATAAGTACTTAAGCGCTCAAGCGGAGCAAATCCGCGAGTCCGAGCGGCTGATGCAGCAATGCCTGGCCCACGCGGCGACGCTTCGCCAGCAGTACATGGCGGCGGCCCAGCTCAAGGAGCGCCGCGAGCAGCAGGCGATGATCGCCTTGAAAGCGGGCGAAGACGATGTAGCCCGCATCGCGCTGCAGGAGAAGCTGCAGCAGGAAGAGCGCAGCGCCCAATACAAGGCGCTGTACGATCAAAGCAAGCTCGGCTTGGTGGAGCTTGAGGAGCAGCTGAAGCAGATCAAGGCGGACTTTGATGAAGTCGCCGCGAAGCGAAGCTACTACATTGCAAGGCTGGAAAGCGTTAGGCTGCAGCAGCGGATGAACGAGCGTCTGCGCGGCATGGATGGCGGTCTGGGTGCCGGACAGCCCCGAATGTTCGATCGGCTGGAGGATCGCGTATCTGATATGGAGATGGCGGCACGCGCATTGAGGGATGTCAGGTCCCGCGGCCGGGAGGCGCTTCTGTATGCAGGCAATGCTGCGACGAGTGCGCTGGAGAATGAAATGGAGAAGCTGAAAGCGAAATTACAGCAGGAGGGTTGGATGCGGTCATGAGCAAACTATACCGTTCGCGTACGGATCGCAAAATAACAGGTCTGTGCGGCGGATTAGCCGAAACGTTACGAATTGATTCGAATTTGCTTCGCTTACTGCTGGTGATTACGGCATTCTTTAGCGGAGGGGTAGTTATTCCACTGTACTTCCTTGCCGTGATCGTCATCCCGAACGAGCCTTACCCGGACGGGCCTTACGGTTACGGTCCAGGTCCGGGGCCGGGAAGCTACGGCTACGGCGGCTGGAACGGAGCAGAGGCTGCCTGGGGCGGCAAGCAATGGCGCAAGCACGGTCGCTGCGGTTCCCGCCATGACCGTCATAGCTCGCACGGCGGACGCCACGAGTACGAGGCGGAATATGGGCAAGCAGGGCCGGGGTACCAAGGGCAGAAGCAGGGCCAAGCCGGTTCCGATCTCGACGATATGATGAAGGATATAGAGAAAAAAGCCATGTGGAAAGAAATCGAAGAGCTTCGTGCCAAATTAGCAAGCTACGAAAAACAACAACAATCTAAAGGAGATGTGTGACATGGGAGTATTTTCTAGAATTAAGGATATGACGAAAGCCTCGGTACATGAACTGCTGGATAAAGTGGAAGATCCGATTGTGATGCTCAATCAGTACCTTCGCGATATGGAAGAAGAGATTGCCCAGGCTGAAGTTACGGTAGCCCGTCAAATTGCGAACGAACGCAAGCTGAAGGAGCGTTACGAGGAAGCGGTTCGTCTGACGGCACAGCGTGAGGAGCAAGCGAAGGAAGCCCTTCGTAACGGCCAGGAAGCATCGGCCCGTCAAGCATTGGAGCAGAAGCTGTACTACGAAGGTAAAATTGCCGAGTATGCCGATATGCATGAGCAATCCAAAGCACAAGCCGAGCAATTGGTTCAGCAGCTGCATGAAATGAAGGATGCCTTCTATCAAATGCGTAACAAACGCAGCGAGTTAATCTCCCGCGCTCAGCTGGCCAAAGCGAAGAAGCAGATGGCGGAAGTGACGGTCAGCAACGTGATCGAAGGAGGCAGCGCTGTGAAAGGCTTCCGCCGGATGGAGGAGAAGATCGTCGCATTGGAAGTGGAAGCGGAAATTGCACGCACCCCTTATGTGAGCGGCTCCTATGCTTCTACAGCAGCCTACACGCCGACAGGTCCGGTTGGAGCGGACGCAGCCAAGCAGCAAAAGGTCGACGACCAGCTGCAGCTGCTGCGGGAAAAGCTGAGCGCTGAGCAATCGCAATAAGACGAAGAGGACAAAATCCTCTTTGAGCCCCAAATAAATTATGATATGCTAGGAAAGGCCAAAAGTCATATGGCACCTGAGGGCGCTAGCGACCTTGGCCTTTCCGGCAGTACATACTATGAATGCGCCTAGAACCGGCAGAGAGAGGAGGCAGGACGGATGAGAAGAAAACACCCATTTCGTAACAACAATCGTAATGTGGCGCTTCTTTTGATCGGCATCGGCATATTTTTACTGGCTGAAGACCATGTTAGCTTCTTCACCGTAGTTGCTCTCCTGCTTATTTTTGTCGGTATCAATAAGATTCGTTCTTCCTCTGTGCGCAAAGGCTACGTTCTGATCGGGATTGGGCTGATCATGTTGCTTGGCGGCAATCTTTCCTTGCTCCTTGCGGTTGTCCTGATCTCGCTTGGCTATTTCTACATCCGATCGAAGCAGCTGCACAGGGATGACAGCTACGTGAAGAAGCAGAGTCTGATCGAGAGCATCCGCTGGGGCCGCGAGCCTTGGATTTTGCGGAGCAGCTCGATTTGGAATATCGTCGGCGAGCTGCAAATTGATATGACGTATGCGATTCCCGAGCAGAAGGAGACGACCATCGTTCTACAGGGAGTCATTGCGGATGTAGATATTATCGTTCCCGAGGATATGGGGGTATCCGTTACTTCCTCTGTCCTGATGGGCCAATCGGATATCGGGCCGAACAAGGAAGCGGGCCTGCTGAACAAAACCGTGTGGCAGTCCCCGAACTATGAAACGGCCGAGCATCAGGTGAAAATTATTATTTCTTACATTATCGGAGATATCGATATTAAGGTTGTATAACCCTCAGGGAGGATTTGAATCCATGGAAGGGCATGATAAACGTCTGACGAATATGATATGGCGAAGCATGGGTGAGTCCGTTGTACTCAGCCTTCTTCTGTTTGGCGTCATCGTGTACTTTCTAAGTTCAAACGGCTACATTAAGGAGTTCACGTCGTGGCAGGAAGGCGTCAAGCTGAGCCTGATGCTGATTGTGATCGTCTCCTTCATCGGAGGGACCTACGGATTATGGTACAGCAGCAAGATGAAACGCCGGCTGGAGCAGCTTCGCGAAGCGATGCTTTCTTTGGAAAAAGGAAATCTGAGCCGTACCGTCCCGCCGCTTGGCGAGGATGAGATCGGTCGGCTCGGCGATCAGTTAAATGTGATTACCAAGAAGTGGGAGGAACAGGTCACTTCGCTGCAGCGCTTATCGAACAACAACGCCCAGCTTGCGCAGAAGGCGAAATATTCGGCCATCGTAGAGGAAAGGCAGCGCCTTGCCCGGGAGCTGCATGATGCGGTCAGCCAGCAGCTGTTCGCGATCTCGATGACGGCGACGGCGGTAGGGCGGACGCTGGAAAAAGATTTTGACAAAGCGCAGCGGCAAATTTACCTTATCGAGGAAATGGCTTCTGTGGCCCAATCCGAGATGCGGGCGCTGCTGCTGCATTTGCGGCCGGTTCATTTGGAAGGAAAGCATTTGGCCGAGGGTGTCGTCGAGCTGCTGCAAGAGCTGTCGTTGAAGGTGCCGATGGAAATTTCCTGGGAGCTGGATGAGCAGGTGCAGCTGCCGAAAGGCATTGAGGATCACCTGTTCCGTATTGTGCAGGAGGCGTTATCCAACGCGCTGCGGCATTCGAAGGCGACAAAGCTGGAGGTGCGGCTGACCCATCCGACAAGCGATGCGATCCGGCTGATGATCCGGGACAACGGAGTAGGCTTTGATCTGGATGCGAAAAAGCACGCTTCCTATGGGATTGTAACCATGAAAGAAAGAGTGAACGAAATCGGCGGATCGCTCAATCTGATAACGGCCGCGGGCAAAGGAACGCGGATCGATATTCGTGTGCCGATTATGGCGGAAGGAGGAGAAGGCTTTGGAGAACGAGACGGTGATTAAGGTGCTGCTGGTGGATGATCATGAAATGGTGCGCATCGGCCTGGCTGCCGTGCTGAGCACGGAGGACGATATTGAGGTGGTAGGCGAAGCGAGCAACGGTGCGGAGGGCATTCGGCTGGCGCAGGAGTACAAGCCCGATGTCGTATTGATGGACCTGGTGATGGAGGGGATGGACGGGATCGAAACGACCCGCCGCCTGCTGCAGCTGTACCCGGAATGCAAGGTCATCGTGCTGACGAGCTTTTTGGATGATGAGAAAATGTATCCCGTTATCGAAGCGGGGGCATTCAGCTACTTGCTCAAAACGTCGCGTGCCGCCGAAATCGCCCAAGCGATCCGCGCCGCGGTGAAAGGGCAGTCGATCCTGGAGTCCCAGGTGGCCTCCAAAATTATGAACCGGTTCCGCCAGCCGAAGCCTCAAGCCGCGGCGCACGAGGAGCTGACGGAGCGGGAGATGGAAGTGCTGCGCCTCATCGCCTCCGGCAAATCCAATCAAGATGTGGCGGATGAGCTGTTCATCGGCATTAAGACGGTCAAGTTCCATGTCACGAATATTTTGGCGAAGCTGGGGGTTGAGGACCGGACACAGGCGGCGATTTATGCATTCAAGAACGGGTTGGTTGAGTAACGCCGACCTTCGTTTGCCATCCCCCAAAAAACAGGCGAGTCGGTTCCTGAATTCCGCGCGTTCGTAATAATATAGCTGCAAAAAGCATCCATCCATGAAGGTTGATGTGATCAAGTCCCCAAGCAGTTCCTCCCGTAGGATACCTTCCTGTATACCCGCTTTGAAAATGACCTGAAGCCTATCGGTCAATGTCTTCTCCGAATCCATAAACCGGCGGTGCAGCTGCTCCTGCAAAAAGGACGGCGGAAACAGCATCGCCTGTTTGAGGAGGTCACCTTTTCTTCCTCTAACAAATGAATCCTCAACGGAGACTTAGAAGACCTGGCCGCCCATAGTGTTTATCGATATTAGTCATTAATTGCCGCGAGTAACAACGCGGCAATTTTTTATTTTCCGGATTTTCACTTTTTCCCTTTACTGGACAGTGTAAAGTTTCACGTTTAAGAAACAAGCGAAAAAGCGATTGACGCAAATAAGACACGACCGTCGTTTCCAGAGCCAGATCGGTGCTGACGAGAATCGAAAGACGGTCGCCGTGCCGAACAAGGACGTAGCGCAGCTCTTGATAGAGGCCCTGTCCCCATAACAAATCAAGTCAATATCGGTTTTGAATCAAGTCAGATCATCCCGAAGCGCGTCAATAATATTTTCTTTTTTGATCTTGCTAATGGCATACAGCATGGTAATGAACACGATAAAGAGCACGCTGAACACGCTGATTGCCATACTTCCCCATGGGAACACAAAACGGATATTATCTGCCCCGCCGATGACCATCTCTCTGTGAATCAGCCAAGAAGAGATTGCCGCTAGGGGAAGCCCGAACATGAGCGCCCTCATGCCATAAAAGGCACACTCAAAATTCATCATCTTTTGGAAATCGCGTTCAGACATCCCCACAGAGCGGAGCATAGCAAGCTCCCGTCGGCGCAGCTTGATATTCGTGGAAATCGTGTTGAACACATTGGCAACCGCAATCAGTGAAATCATAATGATAAAAGTATAAGCGAACACGTTGGCAATGAATATCATATTGCGGTTCTGATCAAGCAATTCAGAGAAATTGAGCAGGGTATAACTGGATGTAATTCCCTGATCCTGAATCATCGTTTTCATTTCAGCCGTCGACTGTGTAGGATGCTCTGACCGAAAGGTCAAGGCCTTAATAGCCACATGAGTACCTTGGGCTTCAAACTTCTCTATGAGCGAATAAGGGGCCATCACCTTAAAATAAAACGGATTCTTCGACCCGGAGTCTCCTGGGATCGGGGGGCCATCAGACGGCACGATATTGACGAACGTAATGCTTACATTTCGCCCCTGTTCCATTTTCGGCTTGCCATTTGTTTCGGGAGTGATGGTCAAATTCAAGGAAGAACTCTTGAACATATCACTTAGCTGGTCAACCTTCATCTGATTGGCCTTGTCTACCATTTTGGCAACGGCAATCAGTTTCGCGTTTTGCCCGGTATATTTCTCTGCAGGCAAGCCGAGGTCCTGGACAATATTCAGATAGGCGGTGTCATCAAGAAATTGGATGTTCATGGGTAGAAGAACCGTTTCGTCCGGCGAGTGGGAACTCTGGCTTTCCCAGTAAGCATCTGAAAGATCGCTTGCTTTGGCAACGCCTGAATACTTCATGAGCGCTTGATACGAGCTTTCGTAGACCCCGTCGGCGGTTTTAAGTTTGTCGTAAAGCGACAACATTTCGCTATCGCCCATGTCCTGCGTGGCCAAGCTGATGTCAATGTCAGTAGCCACTACTGCCCGCTTCGACGCCTGCTTCAGATCCGTTACAAAAGCACTTGCCGATATAAACAGCACTACGCTTAAAACAAGCGACAGCACAATGCTGCGATAGCGTTTCTTGTTTCTTTTAAAATTCTTTAGCGCAAGGGTTCCCTCCAAACCGTAAATACGCTGCGCCAGCTTTGACGTTTTCACGGCTTTGGATTCAACTTTGACCTCGTTCGTCTGGCGAATACTCTCCATCACGGGCGTATTTGCGGCCTTCCTGGCCGGGATATAGGCCGAAATCAGGATCGTAACCATGCTGACCGCCGCCGCAACGACAATGGCAGGGATGGACACCGTCAAGGTAAAAGGGACGTTGCTGTAGATAATACTTTCAAAATTTTTGGCTACAACGGAAATCACAAGCCCAATGCTGCCTATGCCAACGATAACGCCAATGGGTATACCTGCCGCACCGATACAAAGCCCCTCAAACAGCACCGAATTTCGCAGTTGCTTTGCCGTGGCTCCCACCGACGAAAGAATCCCGAACTGGCGTGTGCGTTCGTTCAGCGAGATGGTGAACGCGTTATAAATCAGAAATATCGAGCCGATCATGATGATGGTGACCACAATGCCGCCAACCGCGTACAAAAACGTGTTGAATATATTATCATCCGACAGACCCATAAAGCGCAGCACATTATCGTTAAATACATAAGCTTCGGTTCCGGCTGTGCTGCTTGCGTAAGCATGAACCCCACGCGGATTTGTAAGTTTGACAAATAGGCTGAAGCTGTCCGCTTTATCCCTAGTATCTGCTTTTGTGATCAAGGTATATCCCGGCGCGGAAGCCTCCTCAAAGTAGGCTTTTTGGTAGATACCGACAACCGTGTAAGTTCTCTTGGCTTTTGGTACAAGCGTTTCTTTTCCGGAAATGTAAGGGGCGTGTTGGCCGAGATTCTTGTCGCCATTCATGCGGCTTCCAACATCAAGTGAAAGCTTGTCACCAACCGGGAATTTAACGCCGCCCTTTACTTCGACGCTCATCGGAACAAGAATCTCTCCGCTGTTTTCAGGCAGCCTGCCGGACATCAGGTTGATGGGCACGGTATCGAAGGTTTTCTTGCTAAATCCGGTTATAAAAAGATACGGCTTGTTGGGGCTTTGCCCGCCATTAAGCGCTGCGTAGCCGATATTCTCAAATGCTGCAGTGTTAGCGACTCCCTTGTCGCGGGTTCGTTCCTGTACGAAAGAAGAATCAACGTCCACAAACTCAACGTGCCAATCGCCGTATTTCTGGGCCGCGCCGTTTGTCATATAGTTCAACAGAGAAACGCCAAAGGTGAGTACGCCCGTGATCATAGCAGCGGACAGAATAACTCCGATAATCGTGACAATCGTTCGGGTGCGACTCTTTTTCAAGCTTTGTAGGGTAACTTTGTTGAAAATGTTCATGGCCGTACCCTCTCGTCTCGCACGACTTTGCCGTCTGATATACCGATAATGCGGTCTGCTTGCAGCGCGATATTTTCGTCATGAGTGACGAGGAGCAGGGTCTGCCGATATTTTTGATTGCTTTCTTTCAGCAGCTTGATGATTTCATGACCATTCCGGCTGTCCAAACTGCCCGTGGGTTCGTCGGCAAGCATGACCGCTGGGGCGTTCATTAAAGCGCGTCCTATGGAAACGCGCTGCTGCTGACCGCCCGAAAGCTGATTGGGTAAATGCGTTTTGCGGTCTTTTAGCCCCAGCATTTCGAGTAGGTCATTCAGCCGTTCCTCGTTGACCTTCCGCTTGTCCATCAGGATAGGCAAAGTGATGTTTTCCACCACATTCAGCGTCGGAATGAGGTTGTGAAACTGGTAAATCAGCCCCACCTGCCGCCTGCGGAAAATGGCGAGTTTTTCATTACTTTGGGCATATACATCCTGCCCGTTCAAATACACCTTTCCGCTTGTCGGAACGTCCACGCCGCCGATGATGTGAAGCAATGTGGATTTACCGGAGCCGGAGGAGCCGATGATTGCGGTAAACTCCCCCTTTTCGATTGTAAGCGAAACATGGTCCAGCGCGGTAACTTGGCTTTCGCCCTTGCCGTAGACCTTGCATAAATTTTCAATTTTTAAGAACTCCATTAATTGAGTCTCCTTTTTGTGTTTTACCCATATAATAGAGCCTTCAACTTACATCTCTGTGACTTTCCGGTGAGAGATTAGTCACTTTGGGAAACGAATGGCAAAGTTCGCACCGCCCTGCGGGTGATTTTTTGCGGTAATCGTTCCTCCTTGCCGTGTTATAATCATCTTACAGAGAGCCAATCCAATCCCGTATCCTGTAGCGTTTGGGTTTTTCCCACGATAAAACCTGTCAAACAGGCAGGGTAAATCTTCTTTTTCAAAGCCCGCGCCGCTGTCGTGGATGACAATCTCGGTAAACAGTGGGCTCTCCCTGCAAACAATCTCAATCTTCCCGTTCTCGCCTGCGCTTTCTATGCAATTTTTGAGGATGTTTTGAATTGCTTCCGAAAGCCAACCTGAATCGCCCTGAATAATCATCCCTTTCGGTGCATCTATTTGCAAATCAATATCGTGCAGTTCCATTGGGATTAGGAACGGGCGAAGCGCGGCGCAGATCAAGTTGTTTACATCGATCTGCTTGCTTTGAAACACCACAATGCCCGCGTCCAAGCGGGATAATCTCAATAGAGAAGTAATCAGCCAATCCATCCGTACAAGCAATTCCTCTGTTTCCCGTACAAATGCTTTCCGCTCGTTTTCATCAGGGTTATTCGCTAACAATGACAGAATGAGGTTCGCGGATGTGAGCGGAGTTCGGAGTTGGTGGGCTATGTCGGCTAGCGAATCGGCAAGATGTTCTTTTTCTTTTTTCAGCGCGTCGTTCTGCTCGCGAATACGCAGCATCATTTTTGTTATCTCGCTGTGCAGAATGGAAAGTTCGCCCTCGTCTGATTCACCAATATACAGATGGTCAGCATTATGTAGCACAAGGTCGATTTGATTTGAAATCCGCGCAATGTTTTTGTATCGGGCTTTGGTAAACGCGAAAAACGCTGTGCCAAAGGCGGCGGCAGAAGCAATGGCAAGGATTCCTGCCGCCGTATTGATTGCAAATCCCAGCATTACAGCGGCGGCGGCCAGTAAGGAGAAACAAATGGTAAACTGCCGAAACTCTTTATTCCGAAGCATACTCGCCTCCCAATCTATACCCCGTCCCGCGAACGGTCAGAATGATTTGCGGGCTTGCCGGGTCGTTCTCTATCTTCTCCCGCAAGCGTTTGATGTACACGGTCAGTGTATTGTCATTGACAAACTCGCCCGCCGCGTCCCACAATTCGTCAAGTAGCCTGCCCCTCGTGATAATACTTTTGGGGTTGCTAATAAACACCAGCAACAAGCGGTATTCTAATGCTGAAAGAAAAACCTCGTTGCCGTTTTTTTTCACAACACCGCTTGCCGTATCGACATGAAGCCCGCGAATTTCAAAATCCGACCTGGAACGCCCGCTTTTTCGCAGGGCAGTGCCAATTCGCGCAATCAATTCACGCGGACGAAAAGGCTTGGTGATATAGTCGTCCGCGCCCATGTTCAGCCCGGTAACAACACTCGCCTCATCGCCGGAAGCCGTCAGAAAGATAACGGGAATATCTTGCGTTTCTTTGATTTCCGTGCAAACCGTAAAGCCATTTCCGTCAGGCAAAGAAATATCAATCAACGCCAAGTCAAATTTATTCCCGGCGAGCGCAGCAAGCGCGGCACCCCGCGTAGGGGCGTGGGTGACTGTAAATCCCTCCGAGCGGAGCAAAAGTATAAGGTTTTTCGCGATTGCCTTATCGTCCTCAACCAAAAATATCCGTGGCATTAGTCAGACCTCCATTTCTTTATCCATTCTTTTGACGAATCTCTCGATGGCCTGGAGAGTTTGACGAATCCACTTTTGATCCCGCTCGTCCTCCATCTGCTCGATCGGATGGTTGTCGGACTTATACAGGTAGCGCTTCAACTACGGCATAGGCACGACATGGGAAGTCCGACTTCGTGAAAGGCGGCTTGCCTGGAGAAGCAGGAACGAAATTCCTGTACGATTCTATCGAGGTATTTCAGGAACTCTTCACTGTCCAGTTCCTTTATAACATGACATGCGTTATATCTCTGTATAGGCCTAGTTCACAAACAACTCAGGACCAAGCATCTTTTGAAATACTCCCGTCCCGATCCGCCTGATCAATAATCGATGGCCTCCATCAGCTCAAACCCCCACTATTGATCAATTGTATATTACTACAATGGAATGGCATTCCACCACAAAATCCAAATAGCCGTTATTTGCTTTTTGGTAAGCGTTCTGAGCGGTTACGGTAAAAATGAACCGGCATCGGCCGGCAACTCCGGCAGCACCGGTGCGGATGGGAGTAAAGCTCCCATCAAGCTGGCCTTGAATCCATGGCCGGGCTAGTTTGTCTGGTGCTTGGTCAAAGAAAAACATGCCGGAGACGGCTTTTGTTCCGTTGATTATGGTGTGGGCCGGCATTGGGGAGGGGGCGGAAATTTTAGTTATTTTCGTCGGCAGCTTTTTTCAGCTGGTGCTGATGGTGGCGGATAAGACGCGGGCGGTTTCGAACGACCTGCTGCAAGTATCCTATACGATGGGCGCGAAGTGTTGGCAGGTGATCGAACGGGTGCTGATCCCGGCGCTGCTGTTGCCGGTTTTGATGAACACGCTCAGGCTTATTATCGGCTGGGCATGGACGTACTTGGTTGTGGCGGGGCTGATTGCAGTGAACAACGGACTCGGGTTTGCCATTATGAAGGCGCAGCGGTTTTTGAATACGGATTTGATCTTCGTCTTCATTGACGTGCACAAACGCCATCCGCGGCACAGGTCCGGGATGGCGTTTTTTGGCCGTTGGCTTAACTCCGCAGAGCTTGAGCATTTTTATGGCTAAAACATACGGTTCACGAGCATGCCCGATAAAGGCAAGGGCAAATAGGTGCGAAGGCTGCCCCAAGGCCGGAACTGGTAGCTGGCAAACGACCGGTAGGCGGCTTTTCTTTTGTCCAGCAGCTCTTCCGTAGGCAAGGACAAAAGGCGGTTCAGCGAGCGGACCAATGTGCTGACCGGCCCTTCCGGGGCGCGAAGCTGAGCCTGCCACTCCGTGAAGCGTGCAGCAAGCAGCTGCTCCAATGCAGCAGCATCCACTTGTAGTGTGCCATCAGGAAATTGGCTGAGTCCGATCCGGTTCCATGGCGTGTCGGGGAGAGGCTCGGCCTCCTGTTCCTGCCCCTCGGCCTGCTCGTCGGGGGCTTCCACGGCTGCAACGACGGGGACGGGGTTCAGCGCCAGGCTTAGCCCGAGCCCCTCCGCCTCCTCGAATGCCCGGTTCACGTTCGGCCGGTTCAAAAACCGGAGACCGTGCTGGAGTGCTGCCAACAGCTCGTTGTACCGAGCTGTAACCTGGTGCAGCCCTTGGCTCGCCATGAAGCTATCCGGAAGTATCGACAGCTCCACAGGCAGTTCAGAGGCCTCCAGCAGCGTCAGCGTCACTTTACCGTTATCGAGCATGACTTGGTTGGCTGCGGACACGATTTGTTCTCCGTCATCGACGCGGTAATGCGCATCCTTTCCGGTATAGGGAAACGGTCCGATACCGGTCAGGTGGGCCGCACTGCCGTATACATCGGTAATGGCAAAGGTGTGGCCGCTTCCGGTCATTGTGCCTTCGACTCGGAGCCGGACGGTTCCTTCGTCATCGTCTAGGATCAGAGAGGCTTTGACAGGCAAAGACATCTGATTCAGCGCCGCCTGAATTTTCCTCAGCGCCTGCAGGTTCGTATCCGAGCGCACAATATAGACGGAGAACGGCGCCGTTCCGTCCACATAGGTGAGCTTCATCTGATTCGAGCCTACCGCAATAGCCGTCTCCGCCTGGCTGGGCAGAACGGTTCCTTCGACAAGGGGAGCGGCAGCGGCCTGATCCACTTGGATGGTGTAGGAACGGATCTGAGCCCCGGGAGCGGCGAAGGCGGATAATACATCAGGATGGCTGATGCGGACCGTTCTCTGGTCCAGCGCCGCCATTTGCGAATCCGCTGCCAGCTTGCGTACCGCCTGCTTGACGCGCACCGCCGCATTCAATACGGCAGCAAGGCCTTGAGTCGTCTCGAGGGCAAATTGCTCGAAGGAGGAGGGGACTACGGCTCCTGGGACGGGCGCGGAACGTTTCGGCTCGACTGGAGCCATAAGGCGGGATGGCAGGGAACGCCCGCGTTGTCTCCAGGCCTCCTCTCCGGAGTGCCATAGGGCGTTGGCCCGGTACGTCCGCGCCACCTGCATAACATTGAAGTACATATACGACACTCCTCTGATCTGTTAAAATAACGTGCCATCGGCCTGCTGCAGTCAATATAAAGTACACGAGTAGTAAGTGCTCCCATTATACATGATCGGACAAATTCCGTAAATTGGTTATTGACAATTTGCGAAATTCTAAAGTATGATGTTAAATTAACTTATAAAAAGGGGCATTGACCATGGAATGGACACAAATCGCTGTCATTGCAATAGTTATTGTAGTCAGCCTCCTGTTTTTAGCCTTTGTCGGGAAAAAGTATTTGAAATAATAGCAGAGCCTCTCCTTGCTTCATAAGATAAAGCAACGGTTTGATAAGGAGGCGACCTCTTTTGATACGCAAACGGATTCCGCACCAAGACGACCCGGTCATTTACCAATGGGTTGTGCAGCTGCTCGTTCCCTTTGCTTTGGAAACACAGCCGGACTTGCGCGTGGATATGGCTACGATTCGGAAAAGGCTGAAGCCCAATGTGACCTTTGTGGACACCGGCGGGGGAAGGGCTGCGAGAGGATTTATTTCCCTGCGAATGGCCAAGGATAAAATGTATATCGATATGCTTGCCGTGGACCCTCGATGGCAGGGGAAGGGAGTCGGCTCGTTATTAATGAAGCATGCGGAACGGACGGGAATCGTGGCCGGCTACCGCGAGGTAAACTTGTGGGTGGACGAGGCGAACGTCCAGGCGCAGCGGTTCTACGCTTCCAAAGGATATGAGGCGATGCATTTTGACGCGGGTCTGCGCTGCTATTTTTTGTCCAAACCGCTTCAGATGAAGTCGGTTCGGTATTAGGCGTCGCTCAAGGTCAGGCTGGACCTCCCTGATGTGTGCCGGAGGACCAATACATTTACCTGGCAAGGCTGATCATACTGCGGGCGGTTTATCGTATGTAGATGCTTTGCTGCGTTAGCAATGCACAACGGAAACAGGGGAGAGCGACAACGTCCGTCCTCCCCTCGGTTGGCCGAAACCTTCCGGTCCAAGCCTAAATCAGTACGAATAGCAGTGCGATCAGAGCCAGGTCGAGAACGATAGGGGCACCGTAGGCGTAAGGTGTATATGGATTTTCTCCCAGGGGAGCGCCTTCGTTATAGGCGGATACGACGATATTTTTTTTCTTCGCAACGGACGATTTCTTCCGTTTCTTTCCATGGGTAATGCTGCTTAAGCTGCTCCTGTTGCTTTTGTGCGCTGCTTGTGCAGACGGTTCCCCGTTCAGAATGATCTTGTCTTGATCGTATCTGCTTAAAACGCCCACCAGCTCGCTGCCGTCTCTCAATATAACAAGCACCGGCTTGCCGTAATGCTCTCTGCACTGCTCCTCGCTAATCGGGTGAATGTGCTTCATGGGTACACCTCCAGTATTGACTTTCCATTTCACCATATGCGGGCCGCAGCCCGGCGGATTGGATAGGGGCCTATACATGAATGCCTAATTTATTGAATAAACCCTATGGGTTGGGGGAAACCTGTTACGAGATTACTAGAGTTACATGTTGAATCCTGAGGCAGATTTCGTTATGCTAAAGGGGTTCGATGGTTCAAATATTTAAGACAATATGCCAAAAAATACATATAAAGAAAGAATGATGAGAACATGACCAATACCGTATTTTTGCTTTTCGGGGCTACGGGAGATTTGGCTCGCCGTAAGCTGTACCCGGCTATTTACAGCTTGTACCGTGAACGTAAGCTTGGTGACCGCTTTGCTGTCGTCGGCTTGGCTCGCCGTAACCGGACCAATGAGCAGTTCCGCGAGGATGTGCTCGATTCTATCAAGGAGTTTGCGCGTTACAATGTAACGAAGGATGAGAAGTGGGACTCGTTCGCAGAGCATTTCGAGTACATGTCGCTTGATATTAATAATGTAGAAGGCTTCCGGGCTTTGAGCGAGCTGACGAACCAATTGGATCAAAAGTTCGATATCGGCGGCAACCGATTGTTTTATTTGGCGCTTGCGCCTGAGCTGTTCGGCAGCGTATCGCACAATTTGCAGGCGGGTGGTCTGCTTGAAACTTCGGGCTGGACACGTCTTGTCATCGAGAAGCCTTTCGGCTACGACCTGCCTTCAGCCGAGAAGCTGAACAGTGAAATCCGTCAAGTGTTCGATGAGAAGGACATTTACCGTATCGACCATTACCTCGGGAAGGAAATGGTACAGAACATTAATGTCGTTCGCTTCGCGAATGCGTTCTTCGAGCCGCTATGGAATAACAAGTATATTGCCAATATTCAAATTACATTGAGTGAAACAGTAGGCGTCGAGGAGCGTGGAGGGTATTACGACCATTCCGGGGCGCTGCGCGATATGGGGCAGAACCATATGCTGCAAATGCTGGCGATGATGGCGATGGAGCCGCCAAGCCGGCAGACGCCGGAGGATATCCGTGACGAGAAGGTAAAGGTGTTCAAAGCGCTGCGAGGCTTCCAAACGGCGGCAGAGGCTCGCGCCAATACGGTTCGCGGTCAGTATGCTTCAGGTAATGTGAAGGGCAAGCAGGTTCCCGGATACCGTGCCGAGGAGTCGGTGAATCCGGATTCCACTACAGAGACGTACTTTGCAGCCCGTGTTTTCGTCGACAATTTCCGTTGGGCCGGCGTACCGTTCTACATCCGTACGGGCAAACGTCTACCGGTGAAGACGACGGAGGTCGTTGTGGAATTCAAGAACGTGCCGAACAACGTCTATTTGTCCAAAAAGCACAAGCTCGAGCCGAACCTGCTCGTTTTCCGCGTCAACCCGATGGAAGGCATCTATTTCAAAATGAATGCCAAGCAGCCGGGCTCCGAAGGAACGATTATCCCGGTGGCGATGGACTTCTGCCAAAGCTGCCAGGTCGGTCTGAACACGCCCGAGGCGTACGAGGGTCTGTTATATGATGCGGCGCGGGGGGACTCCACCTACTTTACCCGCTGGGATGAAGTGGCGCTCGCATGGCAGTATGTGGACAAGATCGCCTCGGCATGGGGAGAGCGTACGGACAACCTTCACCTGTACCCGGCGGGAACCTGGGGACCGGATCAAGCGCAGCAGCTGGTGTCCGAGGACGGCTTCAAGTGGTGGCCGGTGAACGGTCAGGACGAGGGCGAAGTGGCGTGGGAGTTTACACAACGCTAAAATCATGCAATGGCCTCCTGGTGCCAGGGGGCTATCGCGTGATGCGAAAAGCTGCTCATGCGTGATCGCTGTGGGGGGCTTTGACCCGCCTGGAGCCCTGCTCAAAGGGCGGGATAAGAGGCATCCAAAGGAGAGGGCCGTACTTACCGGGTACAGGCCCTTTTTTTCAGTCAGTAGAGCGTGCCCAGAGACACGCATCTTCTAGCCGGTGAAAATCCGGTCGCGGGAGGGCCAAGCCCCCGCGTAGCTAGGATGCCTGCGTACGGCGAAATCTGTGCGTAGAAGCGCATCGATGAAAGTACCTGTCGGAGACAGGTTGAGCAAGATAGCAGTCCGTAACATGAAGTGAATCCTGCCGCGTCGTCAAAAAGGCCTCGCAAGAGGGGGGAGAGGAAGTCGAACCCCGTCTATATGGGTGAAGACCACGGGAAGCCGGTTTTCCCTGATGCATACGTTGAGCCAAAAAGCTATAATAGAGATTGGTCACTTAGAAAGAAGAGAACGAACGGGGGTATTTCCACATGTCACGTCGGGCTTTTATCCGCTGGATGCTCGGATTGCTCGTGTTAATCGCGGCCGCGTTGACCGGCCTTATGAAATTGCTCCAGCGTTCCGTGGAAGCGCAGGATGGAGCCAAAGCTGCGTCCGGGGATGCATTGGTTCTGCCCAAGTCGGAGCAAGTCGTGGCCGGTACAGAAACAGCGGCAGAGGACGGCAAAAGCCCGCTGTTCTCGTTTATGATCCTGAGCGATCTTCATATTTCGGTCTATGATCCGAATACGATCCAGCATATGAAGCAGGCGCTGGAGGATATTAAGCAGTTCGAATCTCCCGTAGAGGCCATTATGCTGACGGGGGACTTAACGGATTTCGGCGGCACGGACGGCTACAAGGAGCTGCAAAAGCTGCTGTCGGCCTACAAGCTTCCTCCGCTGTACGCGAATATGGGCAATCATGATTATTATGATATTTGGGTCGATAAGAAGGGGGCGTTCAATAAGGATACGGCCCCGAACGGCAAAACGGACTGGCAGTCACGCGAGCGGTTCCAGAAGTTTTTCGGGCTGGACAAATGCTACCATTCCGCTGAAATCAAGGAATTCCGGGTCATTTTGCTGTCTCAGGAGGCTTATGTGCAGGAGAAGAAGGAAGTGGGCGAAGGCGCATGGTATTCGGACGACCAGATGAACTGGTTCAAGGAGCAGCTGGCCAAGAATAAAACCGGCAAGCCGATGTTCGTCATGACGCACCAGCCCCTGCCGCCTGCCGGCTCCGACGGAGGCAGTCATCAGTTGATCCGCGCGAAGCAGTTCCGGGAATTGTTAAAGCCGTACAAGAACGTCTTCGTCTTCTGCGGCCACCGGCATCAAGATTTCCAAAACGGTACGGAGCACTACGTAAAGGAAACGTTTCACTATTTTCACAATTCTTCGGTCGGCCGCGTGCTGAACCGGAATTTTCAGAATGAGGCCAAGGATAAGGCGCAGGGCCTTTATGTCCAGGTGTATAAAGACCGGGTGACGGTGCGCGGACGCGAGTTCAGCAACCGCAGCTGGTTGAAGGAAGCGAATTGGAGCATTAAGCTCACCTAAGGTACGGCTCACACAACGATAAGGAAGGACTACCAAACCATGAGCAAGAATATGCTGGATAAAATGAGGGAAGAGGTGCTGAAACGGCGCACCTTTGCTATTATTTCTCACCCTGATGCGGGGAAAACGACACTGACCGAGAAGCTGCTCCTGTTCGGGGGCGCGATCCGCTTGGCGGGTACGGTTAAGGGCCGCAAGGCAAGCAAGCATGCGACCTCCGACTGGATGGAGATCGAGAAGCAAAGAGGGATCTCAGTCACGTCGAGTGTAATGCAGTTCGACTATGAAGGGCATCGCGTTAATATTTTGGATACCCCGGGTCACCAGGACTTTTCCGAGGATACGTACCGTACGTTAACCGCGGCGGACAGCGCCGTGATGCTGATCGACTCCGCCAAAGGGGTCGAGGCGCAGACGAAGAAGCTGTTCCAGGTATGCCGCAAGCGCGGGATTCCGATCTTTACCTTTATTAACAAAATGGACCGCGAAGGGCAAAATCCGTTCGAGCTGCTGGAAGAGTTGGAGCAGGTGCTCGGCATCCGGTCTTATCCGATGAATTGGCCGATCGGCTCAGGCAAGCAGTTCCGCGGCGTTTATGACCGCAAGATGACGCAGGTCGAGCTGTTCCAGGGAGATGACCACAAAGAGATTCAAGTGGAGAAGGTTGAAGGCTACGAGGATCCGCTCGTGAAAAAAATCGCAGGCGAGTTTTTTTACGACCAGCTGGTGCAGGATCTGGAGCTGCTCGATGTCGCAGGCGACGAGTTCGATATGGAGAAGGTGCGCAGCGGCGAGCTGACACCGGTCTTTTTCGGCAGTGCGATCAATAACTTCGGTGTGCAGACGTTCCTCGAAAACTTCCTGGAGCTGGCACCAACACCGACGCCGCGCAGAAGCACCGATGGTGAAATCGATCCGATGGACGACAAGTTCACCGGCTATATTTTCAAAATTCAAGCGAACATGAACCCGGCTCACCGCGACCGGATCGCTTTCCTGCGGATTTGCTCAGGGAAGTTCGAGCGCGGGATGGCTGTGAAGCATGTGCGCGTAGGCAAAGAGATCAAGCTGGCGCAGCCGCAGCAGTTTTTGGCGCAGGACCGCGATATCGTCGAGGAAGCGTATCCTGGCGATATCATTGGCTTGTTCGATCCGGGCATCTTCCGTCTGGGTGATTCGCTCAGCCAGGGCCGCAATGTGGAGTTCGATGAGCTGCCGACCTTCTCGCCGGAGCTGTTCTGCAAGGTGACCGTCAAAAACGCGCTGAAGCATAAGCAGTTCCAGAAGGGTGTCGATCAGCTGACGGAGGAAGGAACGATTCAAGTGTACCGGACGATCGGCTTCGACGATATGATTCTTGGCGTCGTCGGTCAGCTCCAGTTCGAGGTGTTTGAATACCGGATGAAAGCTGAATATGGCGTTGACGTCCAACTGCAGCGGTTGAACTTTCAGTTTGCCCGTTGGATCATCGATGAGAATGTGGATCCAAGCAAGTTTCGAATCAATTCCCAGCTGGTGAAAGATAAGAAGGACAATTATGTGGTGCTGTTCGAGAGCGAATATGCGATGCGTTCCGCGATGGAGAAATACCCTAACGCGAAGTTCTTGGAGCAGGCGCCTTAAAACGAAGGAGTGTGGCTGAGCATGCAGCACTTGGGTACAACGGTCGGGATTACGGCCTTTGTCGGATTCATGCTGTACCGCCGGTTCAAACGAACCGTCGGTTTTCAGAAGCTGACGCCGTCCCGGTTCCGGTTCCGGATCACCGTGTTCGGCATCATAGGCTGTCTGTTTCTGTATCTCGGTTTTTTGCATCCTGTGAATTTGATAGCCGATGGAGTAGGGCTGGTCTGCGGTTTGGTGCTGAGCCATTTTGCGATCAAGCACACGCAGCTGGAGAAGCGGGAGGACGGCTGGTATTACAGCACACATCTGGGCGTACAGGTTGCAGTGCTTCTGCTGCTGGTAGCCCGCATCGGCTATAAGCTGCTGACGATGTATACGATGCCGCCCGAGGTGCTGGCAGCTGCAAATGCCGATCCGGCGCAGCAATTCACGAAGGACCCGCTGACCGTCGGCGTGTTCTTCGTGCTTGTGTCTTTTTACATCCGTTTTCTGCTTCATTTGCTCAGTGAAGTGAAGTGCCGCGGGAACGGCGGGGATTCCGCCGATCCGACTAAAATTTAAAAAACTATTATTAAATAGGGGTTTCACATATTAGTCATATCTAATATGTGAAACCCCTTATTTTTAAATTAGCATAGGATGAGGCGGGTGA
>NZ_NMQW01000049.1 GCF_002234615.1 Paenibacillus rigui
CACCGGTTTGATCCGGAATCGTTTTGGCCGCTTTAGGATCATGATTCACTGCCGGCGGTGCAGTGACATTCATGATGAACGATGCATCCGTCTTGCCGCCTTTGCCGTCCTCAGCCTTCACTGTAACTGTAGATACTCCTGCCTGCAAAGGCTTGAGTCTAAGCCAATTTCCATATACGTTGGCCGCAACGGAGCCCTCGTTGGATGAAGCAGCCTGGAAAGTTAAAGCATCTCCATCCTCATCGGAAAAGCTTTGGGTCAAATCCAGACTCACCTCAGCTCCATTAGCATAGGCGGACTGATCGGGAATCCCTGAAGCGGCTAGCTTAGGGTCGTGATTTACCGCCGCTGCCGTAACAGTTACGTTAAACAACGAGCTGGCCGTTTTTCCTCTTCCGTCATTAGCCGTAATATTAATAATCGCTGTGCCTGCTGCTACAGGAGTCACCTTCAGCTCACTGCCGTTAAGCTCAACTTTAGCTACCTTCGGACTCAACGAAACCACAGTAAATTTTAACGCATCCCCGTCTTCATCTTGAATCCGTTCGCTCAAATTGAATATAACTCCACTGCCGTTAAGGGCGATCGTCTGTTTAGGAATCGCTTGAATAACTACAGGAGCATGGTTTGTCGAAGACGTCAGCACAATAGCAGGAACAGCTGTCGTTTGTCCTGACACAATGTCTATGACGGCCGTATACGGATTCGGGGCAAAACCGTCCGCCGTCACACTCAAGCTCTGTCCCGCCCCGCTAAGTACGTCAGCAAATACAAAGCTGCCATCCGCTGCCGTAGCTGCGTTAAGTCCTTGTAAAGTCACACTAGCGTTGGCCAACGGTTTGTTGGCGGTTCCGTAATATACGTTGCCGGTCACCGTCCCCCGAGCCTGTTTAGAACTGCTGGATTTGGAAGAAGACCTGCTGCCAGCTAAGGCTTGGCCCGATGCACTTGTTACCGAGCTAATTTGCCCGCTGACTGCAGAGTAATTGGCAATAAGGTCTGCGGCTGCCACGCCATCCGGCAAAACCAGACTTTGAATTTTCACACCGGCAGGCAGCGTTACCTTAGCATCTTTATTCGTAATTTCCACCTTAGTGATGGTTCCAGTCGTTTGAAACGTGACCCCTGCAGAGCCGGAAACTGTAACCGTCCCCATATTCCCCGTCCCGCTAACAACCGAGTCTTGCGACGATTGGAGGTTAAGCGAAGCTACATTGGCATCGATTTCAACACGGGCAGCGCCATCGTTCACTGTCAGCTTGGGAATTGTAACGCCTGCATCTGCTGTAACAACAGCATTCGAGTTAACTACAATTTCATTGACCGAGGTGCTTCCCGAAGGCTCTACCCGAACCTCCGTTTTATTAATTTCAACCTTTTCCAAAGCAGAGTTATCAAAAACAACCGTATGCGAGGAGCCCCCGTCTACAATCGTTGTACCTTTTACTTGCAGATTTTTTCCGTAGAAATCGTTCTTTAATTCATCTCCTATTCTAAAGTTACCGCTGACCTGGAGATTCTGAACCGTAATATAATCCGCCTTTACGTCCATATTTCCATCCATCATGTAACCCTGTCCATCCAGAACCAAATTTCGGCTAAATTCCTTCTCATCCCCTTCTACAGCTTGTCCGTCCTTATGCAGTTCGAGTGAGGTAATCTTTGTTACGCTTGCACCCTCCGTCTCGAAGGAGATAACAGCCCCTATTAATATAGGCGCGTTCGACTGGCCTAAGAGTCCTTTTACCGTTTCACCCTTGGCATATGTATGCTGATTTATGGTTACAGACTGGTCCGTTATACTCTCTATTACACCCGAGGCAATCGCATTATGGTCAGCCAAATGCAGTAGACGCGACACTACCAAAGCCAGCTCCTGTCTCTCTACAGCGCGCTTGGGTGCAAAATACGTGCCATCGCCGACCATCAGTCCCGCTTCATGAACCGTTTGAACATCAGCCTTGGCCCAATCACTTATTTCATTCCTGTCTTCAAAAGGCAAATTCGTATCACGACTTGTCGAGAGAAGTTGCTTGCCGCGTACTAAAACGACCGCTAGCTGCTCCCGCGTCAGCATTTCACCCACGCCAAATATATTTTGTTCCCTACCTTGGAAAACCTTCGCCCTTACCAGTGCCTCCACATATGGAAAAGCATAATGAGAAACAGGGATGTCTTTGAAGGTGGCTGTGGATGGCGGCTTGGTTACATCGAGTTGAAGCGCTTTAGCGATAAGAATGGCAAAATCTTGTCTGCTAATCATGCTAGTTGGCGCAAAAGCCGTGTCGCTTACTCCATTCACCATACCAAGACCTTGAAGCTCCTTGATCGCATCTTTCGCATAGGATGACTCGATATCGTCAAATACGACGGAGTCAGCCAGCACTGGAGCCCCTTGGACGAATAACAAAATGGATGCCGTTATGGAAAGCAGCTTTTTCTTCATTCACCAGTCCTTCTTCCCTTTTAAAGTATAGTTCAAATATACTATCACATAGTAGGGACTGTAAATTTAATTTAGTATTATTTTGTAGCTTTAAATAAAATAATGTCGAATTTGGTCGTAAAAAAATAAAACACCCCCGCTTTCATCAACCGAAAGCAGAGGTGTCAGCTCTAAATCTACTTTATACGCCGTTCGAGGAGGCCAGCTTGATCGCCTCGCGGACAAAGCCGTTGGCTTCTTGTAGCAATTGGATCGCTTCCGCAGCGCCCGTACCTACCAGCAGCATGACGATCGCCGTCTTGACGTGGCCACCGGCTTCTTCATACGCTTTCTCGATAGAGGCCGCATCCGCGCCTGTCGCCATATCAATCAACCGCTTGGCGCGGTGTACCAGCTTCTGATTCGTCGACTGCATTTCCACCATTAGATTATCATATACTTTGCCCGTCATAATCATCGATGCGGTCGTGAGCATATTCAGAATCAGCTTCTGTGCCGTACCGGCCTTCATTCTCGTCGAACCGAGAACAGCCTCGGGGCCTACGACGGCCTCGATCATGATGGACGCGCACTTGCCCATGGCCGAGTTGCGGTTATTAGATATCCCCACCACGGTAGCACCGAGCTCCTGCGCTCTCGTCATCGCTCCGATCACATAAGGCGTCCGCCCGCTCGCCGCAATGCCTACGACCACATCCCGTGCGGTCACCTGCAGCTTGTCGACGTCTGCCGCTCCAAGCACCGCATCATCCTCGATGCCTTCCACGGCATTCTGGATCGCTTCCGGGCCTCCTGCGATAATACCTACGACCAGACCCGGATCCGTGCCGTAGGTAGGCGGACATTCCGATGCATCGAGAATGCCCAGCCTGCCGCTCGTCCCCGCACCATAATAAAGCAGCCGCCCGCCCGTCTTGAAAGCGGCGACGATCGCCTCCACCGCCTCCGCAATGTGCGGAATGCAGGCCTCCACGACGCCAGGCACCTCACGGTCCTCCTGATTGATCAGCTTCAAAATATCAACGGCCGATTTCTGATCGATATGCCGGGTACGCTCATTGCGCTGCTCGGAAGTTAAGCCTTGTAAAGATAAATCCATCCTGGTTCCTCCTTCGTTCAACATCGATGTTATAGGCTGTTGCTCTTGTTGTTCCATTCTCTAACGGCCAGCAGCGCCGCCCCATAGGCTGGCTTGCGCTCGGACGAAACGACTTCCAGCTCGATGCCCCTTGCCTTGAGCTGCTCCCGGTACCGTTCCCCGAAGAGCGGCGAATGCCGGAAAATCGATCCGGTGACGGCAATAGGCAAGCGGCGGAAAGCTTCGTCCTTGCGCAGCATCGCTTCCGTTAAATCCGCCAACCCTGATGCGGCACGCCCGATAATGTCCCGCGCCGCGGAATCTCCGGCTTCGGCCGCCTGAATACACAGCTCCGCAAACTTGGCGACATGCTGCTTGTCAATATGAGGCTCATAAATATAGGAGCGAAGGTCTGCCGGAGATTCAAACCCGTACGCCGCCAGCACCAGCTCGGTGAGAAGCGTCGGCTCTAGCACACCGTCGTAGCTGAGCATAATCGCTTGCAGTGTCTGCAAGCCGATATCGTAACCGCTGCCGTGGTCTCCGAGCAGGTGCCCCCAGCCTCCGGTCCGGTACTTGTTCCCCGAAGGAGTCAGTCCGTATACAATGGATCCGGTACCGGCGATAGCAATCATCCCTTGCGTGTCGCCGACCCCAGCCATCAGCGCGATTTCCGCGTCATTCATGATCGATATGAGAGGCGCAGGCCAGCCTTGACTTGTATAATACCGGGCCAAATGCTCGTGCACCCTCCGTTTCTCTTCTTCCATATAAATGCCCGCCATGCCTATACAAATGCCTCGGCACTGCTGAGGCAAGTAAGCAGCCTTCCCGTGGAGCGCGTCCAGCATGTCCGTTAAATGACGCATCGCGGAATCAAAGGGCAATGATTTGGGATTGCTGGCGCCTCCCCTATCGGTTAGCAGCTCTGTGCCATTCAGATCGGTAACGATCAATTCCGTTTTGGTGCCTCCACCATCGAATCCAAGCACATATTCCACACGTTCACCTGCTTTATTGTAGAGTTGACACCAAGGTGTCATACCACCAAGACTACTTTTAGAATAATCGATATCGGCAATTTTGTAAAATAATATTTTACGACTAGTCCAACGCCCTTTATGTTAAAAAATAATAAATGATGACAAAAATACATTGATTTATTTAGTAATAACAGCTATTATAGGCATATCAGCTATTGTTAAAGCGCTTTCTTAGAATTAGAGGCACAGCGTCGCCCTACCTTGGGATCATGCATTTTCCATTGATTACTTTTAAAATAAAATTTTATATTGAAATCTTATTTCATGATGCTATAATAGATTGTGTAAGGTAAATTGACATTTAAGTATCATGATTGAGAGAATCACGCTGCAATGAACAGCCGAATTCAGTCCAATCCGGTTCTTACTCCGGCTTGCCTGAATGCCAAACAGAGGGCTGTCATTGTGAATCTATCCTATTCTGTTCTACTAAAAAGGGGGTTGCACGATGAGTCATGCCGTTCAGGTCGGAGCGGATCAGCTTCCGTCCATGGGCAGCAAGCTGCTGCGCAACAAACGCTTTGCTTTGCTGACCAACCCGACGGGAATCGATTCGAAATTCAGATCCACTATTGATCTCTGTCATCAAATCGACGGCGCCGAGCTCACCGCATTGTTTGCTTGCGAGCACGGACTGCGCAACGAGAAGCAAGCGGGCATTTATTTCGAGGATGAACTCGATCCCGTCTACGGTATTCCGGTATATAGTCTTTACGGAACGAACCGCAAGCCTACGGCAGCCATGCTTCAGAACATCGACGCCGTCGTGTACGACATTCAAGATTTGGGCATCCGCTTTTATACTTATTTAACAACCTTAGTCTACATGATGCAGTCATGTGCCGAGCATAAGGTGGAGCTTATCGTCCTGGACCGGCCGAACCCACTCGGCGGCTGCCGCATCGAAGGCGGGCTGCTGGAGGAAGGCTTCTTCTCGATGGTAGGCGCCTGGAAGATGCCGGTGCTCAGCGGGATGACCATCGGTGAATTCGCCCGGCTGGTGAACAGCCAGCTGGAGCAGCCGTGCGAGCTGCAGGTCGTTCCGCTGATCGGCTGGAATCGTTCGATGGAATATCCCGACACCGGGCTGCCATGGGTCATGCCCTCACCGAACATGCCTACCATCGATACGGTTCGCGTCTATGCCGCCAACTGCTTATATGAAGGAACGAATGTATCGGAAGGACGGGGCACGACGAAGCCTTTCGAAATGATAGGCGCCCCATGGATGCAGCATCAGCGCGTATGCGATGCGATGAACGACATGCAGCTGCCGGGCGTATGGTTCCAGCCGGTGACCTTCACCCCTTCATTTAAAAAGCATACCGGTCTGCTCTGCAATGGCGTGATGACCTATGTGACGGACAAAGTGCAGTTCCGCTCTGCGGAAACGGGCCTCCGGTTGCTGCATCAAATCCAGTCCATGCATCCGGGCGAGTTCGACTGGTACCGTGGAAATGAAGAAGGTCTCCCTTTTATCGACATCTTGACCGGCAGCGACCAGGTCCGAACAACGCTTCACGAGACCGGAGCCGTCGAGCGCATTATCGCCGGATGGCGCAAGGACTGCGAGGCATGGAAGCAATTGAGAAAGCCTTATTTGCTCTATGAAGAGCCTGAGGATGCAGTGCATGGCTGAACAAACCGATTATGGAACAGCCGGGCAGACCGGTTTAACCGTCACCTTGCTCGACAAGATGTGGGAGCCCCTTCGCCAAGCGATGTCCGACAGGCTCATCCCTGGCGCATCCGCCGCTGTTCTGTATAAAGGGGAACGCCTGCGGTATGCCGGCGGACTTGCAGTAGATATTCCGAGTGAAACCACAGAGGCGACCCTGGAAACCCTGTACGACTGCGCATCGCTGACGAAGGTTTCCGTCACCCTCCCTCTTGTATTGATCCTGCTGGATCAAGGCAAGCTGAAGTTAGAGGATCCGGTGTCAAGCTATCTGCCCGAGTTTCATCGGGCGGATAAGTCGATGATCACCCTTCGCCACCTGCTATCGCACACTTCCGGTTTCGTCGCATCTTACGATTTCCATACCCAGCCTTGGACCCCGCAGGAGATTCTCGACTTCCTGGCCAAGGAGCCGTTAGCTTACGAGCCTGGGACATTATGTATCTACAGCGACGTAGGGTTCATCCTGCTCGGCGAAATCATTCCCCGCTTGTTCGGGATGCCGCTGGACCAAGCGGCCAAGAAGCACTTGTTCGATCCCCTCGGGATGAAGGATAGCGGGTTCCGTCCTTCCCCCGGGGAACGTCCAAGAATTGCAGCCACCGAGTACTCGATGGCAACGCAGGCGTACTGGCACGGCATCGTTCACGACGAGAACGCCCGGGCCATGGGAGGGGTTAGCGGACATGCGGGGCTGTTCGCCACCGCAGCCGATCTGCTCGAGTATGCCCGAATGTGGCTCGCTTCGGCCAACGTTCGCCCATCCGCGGCGCACAAGCCGTGCCTGCTCTCCCCTCCGGCAGCTGTACGGGCCATTACGAAGCAAACCCCGCTGCTGCCGGAGGTGAACCGGGGGCTCGGCTGGGTCCTGAAGGGCGACACGGCCGACGTGTCCGGCCGCTTCTTCTCACAGCAGGCCTTCGGCCATACCGGCTTCACCGGAACAAGCCTTTATCTGGACCCGCTTCAGGAACTGGCCGTCGTGTTATTAACCAATCGTGTGCACTACGGACGCGAGCAATCCGTTACACAGCTGCGTACCGACTTTCATGATGCTGTCGCTGCGGCTATTCAAGCCAGCAGTTTATGAATAAAGCAGTACTAATTCGATATGATGCGGAGGAGCACATGTATGAGAAAAAAACCGATCACTTTAGCAGCAGTAGGTCTTTCTTTGGCAGTAGCAATGACGGGGTGCGGCGGCGGTGACGCCGGGAAGACGAAGGATGCGGGCAATGCCTCGACACAGACACCGGCAGCCAACAAGGTGAAGGTCACCGTCACCTCGTGGAGAGCGGAGCAGAGCGAAGTCGATTTGTATAAAAAAATTCAAGCCGAATTAAACAAAACGTATCCGGAAATCGAGCTCGATTTCAAGCCGGTGAAGGCGACGGAGTACAACACTTCATTGAACGTAGCGTTAAAAACCGAAACCGCGGCCGATATCATCCATCTTCGTCCTTATTCCGGAGCTACCGCCTTGGCGGATGCCGGTTACCTGGAGCCGATCGATGGACTCAAGGGTCTCGAAAACTTCAGCAAGGACCAGCTGATCGCCGCACAAGGGTCGGATAAGAAGCAGTACGGCGTCCCTTACATGCTGAGCTCGACGCAAATTTTGTACAACAAAAAAATATTTGCCAAATACAACCTTCAGGAGCCTAAAACATGGGATGACCTGATGAAAGCCGCCGAGACGCTGAAGCAAAACAAAGTCACGCCGTTCGCTTTCGGCTCCAAGGAGGGCTGGGTGCTCTCCTTGATGCACGGTGCGATTGCACCGCAATTTTACGGCCAAGATTTTGCAGCCAAGTTCTTGAAGGGCGAAGCGAAGATCGACAGTCCGGAATTCCTGAAATCAATCGAAGCGATGAACAGCCTGGCGCCTTACTTCCCGGCAAATTTTGAAGGCCTCGGCATGGAGGATGTCCGCACCCTATTCGCTACCGAACAAACAGCGATGGTCATCGACGGTCACTTCGAGATCGCCTCCATTCTTGCGCTGAATCCGAAGCTGGAAATGGACGCTTTCGCAGTTCCGCCTGTGGATCCAAGCGGCAAAGCTACCGTATCCACTTGGGTGGACGGATCGTTTGGTATCAACAAAAATTCCAAGAACAAGGACGCTGCCAAGAAAGTACTGGAATTCATGACGACCAAAGCATACGGCTCGCTGATCTTGAACAACACGAAGTCCCCGTCCCCGATTCAGGGCGTAACGACGGAAGATCCGCTGATCAACAAAATTGCCAAATTGTCGAGCACGAATGCAGCGCCTTACTTTGCCGTCACCTACCTGAATTCGGGCAACCCGACGAGCAAAGCGACGCTGGAAGGCTTACTGCAAGGCATGTACCTCAAGAAAGCTACACCGAAGCAAGTTGTAGAAGAACTTCAAAAAAGCGTAGACACCTGGTTTAAACCTGCTGCTGCGGGCAAATAATCCCGCCTAATCCCGGCCTCACTCTCAGGCTGCCGCCGCTTCTCACAGGTGCAACTCCCCCGCGGAGCCCCTGCGGCGGCGGCCATTTTTCCTATTGACCATCAATCCATCGTGAGGTGAATGTACTATGGAGCACGCCAACAACGTCACAGTGAATCGAAGGAAGCGTTCCTGGGCCCGTCTGATTGTTCATACGTTCCCGATTCCAGCTGTCGCCATATATACGCTATTTTTTGTTTATCCGATCTTTGCCGCCTTCGCTTACAGCTTGTTCGACTGGAAAGGCATGACGATGGGCAAGTTCAATTACTTCCAGAACTTCGTCAAGCTGTTCACCCAGGAGCCGTTCAACAACATGTTCTGGAACGCGCTCAAGCACAACGTGTATTACTTTATCATCGAAATGGTCGTTCAGAACGGGATCGCCTTTATTCTTGCCTATGTAATTTTCAAAAAGGTGAAGGGCGCGCAGTTATTTAAGGTCGCTTACTTTCTGCCCCGCCTGCTGTCCATCATCGTCGTCGGCTTCATGTGGAAGCTGATTCTGAACCCGAACACAGGTATCGTGAATGTCGTCTTGAAGAAGCTCGGTCTGGACTCCTGGACGCATGCATGGCTCGGCGATCCGGATACGGCCCTTACGGCGGTCGTACTGGTCAACTGCTGGTTTGCCATCGGCTTCTTCATGCTGATCTTCCTTGCCGGACTCCAGTCCGTATCGACAGAGGTGCTTGAGGCCGCCAAGCTGGACGGTGCCATCGGCTTTCGTCTCATCCGTTCGGTCGTGCTGCCCATGATGTTCCAACCGGTCGTCATCGTCATTGTCATGACCTTCATCCAAGCCTTCGAAGCCTTCGAGCTGGTGTTCGCCATGCAGGGCTCGATGGGAGAACCGTATTATTCGACGGATCTGATGGCCGTCTTCTTCTACCGTACGGCCTTCGGCAGCGGCTCCGGCGAATCGGGCGAGCTCGGTGTCGGTTCTGCGCTGGCTGTCGTCATGTTCGCTATTATCGCAACGATTTCAGCTATTTTTATGTCCTATGTCAACAAAAGGAATGCGGATTAGAAAGGGAGGGTCGACCGCATGAAACCAAACCCATTAAAACAAAGCCTGCTTTATATCGTATCCATCGGTTATGCCTTGATCTCGCTCTTTCCGTTATTCCTGATGCTCGTGTCTTCGGTGAAGCCGAACATCGAAATTTTCACCAAACCGTTATCTTTGCCGTCCGAGCTGAGCTTCGCATCGTATAAAACGCTGTTCGTCAAACTGAATTATTTCAGCTATATTCAAAACAGCATTTTTGTCAGCGCGGTCACCTTGGTCGTCCTGCTTATATTCAGTGTCATGCTGTCCTATTATATTGCCAGATTCGATTTCAAATGGAACGGTCTGCTCTTCTTCTACTTCCTGATTGGAATGATGCTGCCGATCAAGCTCGGGCTGGTGCCCCTGTTCCTGCTGATCAAGGATTTGCACCTGGTGAACTCCTTATGGTCCATCATCCTCATTCAGGTCGGCTCGGGCATCCCGATGGCCGTGCTGATCTTGACCGGATTTTTCCGCACGCTGCCCAAGGAGCTCGAGGAGGCTGGTAAAATCGACGGGGCCTCCAACATGGGACTGTTGATGAAAATTTTGCTGCCGCTCATGCGTCCGGCACTCGGCACCGTAACGATTGTCAACTTCATCGGGGTATGGAATGACTTTTTCTTCCCGATGATCTTCATTCAGGATGAAGCCAAGAAAACGATTCCGGTAGGAATGCTGAAGCTGTTCAGCGAATTTACTACGGACTGGAGCGTTCTGTTCGCAGGCTTGACATTATCTTCGCTGCCGATGATCATTATCTTTATCTTCGCATCGCGGCAATTCATGGACGGTCTTACAGCTGGTGCTGTGAAATAAAGCAAAAGGAGCCATAGCATGAACGGTGGTTTAGTACGACTTAGGGAAATTCTGAATTTGATCACGCCGTCCGAACGGAAGGTGGCGGAGTTCATTTTGCAGGACCCTGAACGAATTATCGGGTTGTCGGTAGCCCAGCTGTCCCAGGAAAGCGGGGGCAGCCAGGCCGCTGTCATTCGACTGTGCAAGTCGGCCGGGTTCAAAAGCTACCAGGAGCTGATGCTCAAGGTAGCCGGAGATCTGAAGGATGAGAGCAACGAAACCGGCTATCAGGAAATCAAAGGCGAGGATTCGATTGAAAGAATTATCGAGAATGCCTCCAACAACAACATCCAGTCGATCCGCGACACGTTGAAAATTTTATCCCCTGCCAATGTGCAAAAAGCAGTCGAGGCGATTCTTCGCGCCAAACGGATTTATTTCTACGGCATCGGCGCTTCCAATTTAATCGCGACCGACGCCCAGCACAAATTTATGCGGATTAACAAAACGAGCTTCTCGTTCGCCGATTCCGACCTGCAGCTGGTGTCCTCCGTGATGCTGACCAAGGACGATGCCGTCATCGGCATCTCCTATTCGGGTGAAACCCCGACCATCGTGGAGTGCATGAAACGGGCAAGAGAATCAGGCGCGGCGACCATCTCGATTACGCGGTATGGCAGCAATGCTGTGAGCCAGCTGGCCGATATCCCTCTGTTTATTTCCTCCACCGAAACGGAAATACGCAGTGGAGCTACCTCCTCTCGGATTACCCAGCTGAATGTAATCGACATTCTGTACCTGGGCGTCGCCAGCAGAGAGTACGATCAATCGGTCAATTATTTGGAAAAAAGCCGCAGCGCAGTCAGAAAAGCTCGCAGGTGAATCGCCGATAAGAATTTTGGTTTCCGATTCACCGGAAATCATCCCATAAAGTCTTATATGGTAAACAACCGTCCAGTAACCTTATCAAGACCCAAAATTAAAAAAAATAAGAAAAATAAAGGGTTTTATATATTAGTTATATCTAATATATAAAACCCTTTTTCTTATTGAACTATTGTGCCCGTTGAAGGATCATTTTGACCGTGGTCTTTTAAGCATGTAATTAATCTTTTAATTTTACAACAGCATTATTTATGATTATTTCAAGTTCTTGAAGTGTGGTACTAACATCTCTATTTTCTAAAATCATTTTCCTAAACGAATCCGTTACTAACCGAACTACTTCCTTTTCAAAGACGCTTGTTTCGACTACAGGATTGGCACCTTCATTGATAAACAATGCTTTAATATTTTTGTCTTTAAAATATGATAGTTCAGAAGCATACGCATCTTTAATAGAATCTTGAGTTAACGAGGAAACCTCTCCTTTTTTTGAGTTAAACAATTGGTGTTCTTCCGAAACCAAATAAGTTATGATTTCAAACGCTTCTTGTTTATACTTGCAAAAAGGGCTTAATATTAAAAAGGAGCTATTTGGTGCAGTTGGTTTTATCATTGGATATTGCCTGAACGTCGGGTATGACACGATATCCCAGTTTATCTCCGGTTCGCTTAAGCAATTCGCACATAATACAGCCATTGCAACATTTTTATCTCTGGAAAAACCACCGTTAAACCTAAATAAATGTTTGGGATTGGGAAGGTTTCCATGAATCGTATAAATATCCTTTATCGTTTCCGCAAGTAATTTCCATTTTTCATTATTAACAATGGCATAATCTGTTGAAGGGTCAAGACATGTCAAAGATAATTGTTCTCTCAGTAGAACATAGTCGGCAATATCTAGTCCCCTATAAAAGACACCGTCAATTTCCCCGGTTACTTTTTTTGCTAGATCAATAGTTTGATCCCAATTCATTTCATTTTGAGGGTAGGGAACCCCGAATTTATCAAAAATATCCTTATTGTAAAAGAGTGGATGTTCCGTTTTGCTATATGGCAATGCGTAAACTTGTCCTTCATTTCCAAAACTAAGAATTGGACTCAATGCTTTTGAATCAAATTGACTTAAATCAAATTGATTATGTCCTATCAAATCATTTAAATCATAATGAAAGTTATTTTGAATTAATTGCGGTATTTCATATGCTGGGCTGAACATCAACAAAATATCTGGTGACGTATTGGTTGATTGCCACTTTTCAATGTTATTATTAAAAAAAGGTTCTTCTCTCGAATAGATAAGTTTAACCCATGGAAATTTCTTTTGAACAGGTTGTACGATTCTTTCTTCAAAATATTGTTCTGGATAAAAAGTATTAAATGAGATTATTAATCGACTAGAAGTTTCCATAGAAAATCTCCCTTCCAAGTTCGGTTGAATGCTTCAAATTAATACCTCCATATATTCTTGTATATGGAATATAAAAACAGGTGCAAAAAAATTTTATCGTACATTCGTTCGTATGAAAAGGGTGTATTCAACCATAATGATATTTACTTTATTAAGGTAACCTGCCCGTGGGACCTGATCCCGTCAGCTATAATGTTCACCCCTACTTGTTACTACCATCTTTGAGGCTGGTTGGGACGTAGATCCCGTATAACAAGCGATGCTATGGAATAATCTATTAACATGTATCTCTTAGTGTTATCCTCTAAGAGAACTTCTTGCACTCTCATAGACTTCCACCTTCCAGACATTAAATGATAACACTCGGCAAAACCTCGCTACGCCTCCCGCTGTGGGCTACTCCCTCCAAATATACAAATGCCTGTGCTTATTAAACTATAATATTATTAACATATTAAACGTTATTTTTAATAGCTGCTTATGGATTCTAATATGTAAAAAAATAGAGGATATATGCTCGTATATTGAACATATTATCCTCTTATTATGAACTACAATTAACGGTCTCGCGGACGGTTGTTTTTTCTTTCTGCTTAAGGCACTCCCCCTCCCCGATGGACGGCTTCGATAAGGATTGATATCCCGCGGCGCAGCGTCCGATACAGGTTTTTCACAGGTTTTCCGAGAAAATAATTGGTTTAAAATAATCTCTTTTTGAAGGAGTTGAATTCCACGGCTGCCGGACCGGAGGGAGGGGCACAGCAGATTGACATATCACGAGGTTCTCCGGCACTTTCAAATTCCGAATCTTCTTTTGTGAAGAAAATTTCCCAAGCATTGCCGTCTGGGTCGTACACCCAGACCTTATCCTGCACAGCGTAACAGCAGGTCGTGTTCATTTCGTCGATAAGAAGGAGTCCTGTCTGCCGAAGACGCTCACCCATCGTCAGCACTTCTTCGGTGTTGTTCACCTGAAAGCCCAGATGGTTAAGTACGCCATTTTTTTCGAAGGGACGGACATTTAAAGAAAAATGCAGTGCCGGTTCATCCAGCTCAAACTTGGCATAATTGTCTCTAACCTTCGTCGGCTCCGTGCCAAAAAAAGCCTTGTAGAAGTCGAGGGATTTCTGAATGTCGCTGCAGTTTACCGCTACGTGCATCCGTTTAATCATTGTCATTACCTTCCTTCACAAATTGTTCAATTCGAATTCTTATGGAATCGCGAATCACGAAATTGGGACATGATTTCTTCTTCTGTTCCGGTCGCTTTCGCGGGGTCGTCAAAGCCCCAATGCCATCTTTCCGCTTTACCGTTTAGCCCATGTGCTTCTAGTTATGCGCTTTTGACTGGCAACCCCTGCTTTAGAGGATCTCATCAATGACCTTCGCGTCAGGACCGGCAAAAAACAAAAAATACGTGCCAATAAAATCAGCAACAAGCTTCTTTTTCATTCGTCACTTCGCAGCAATTGTTACCTTCTTGTGCTGACTTAAAAATGCAGCATAGCTCTTCAGAGAGAAGATGGCTTACTTCCTCCTGGTTAATTTCGTAATAGCTCCAAGTGCCGCGCGCCTCCCTTGTGATGAAGCCGGCATCAAGCAAGATCTTGAGGTGATACGATAGCTTGGATTGGGACATTTCGAAAATATCAGTGAGATCACAAACGCAAGTGTTCCCGCGTTGCGTAAGCTCATACATGATTTGAAGACGTTTTTCATCGGCAAGCGCTTTGAATTTGGACTCGTAATCTTTGAACGAAATGTCTGTCATGGAGTGATCACCTTCTTTGAATACTTCTTTAAGATAAATCAATTTATTTTGATTTAATTTATGAACTGAATTTAACACCATTTTCTTATCCAGTCAATTGTTTAATCAAAAAAAATTGATTAATTTCTCTAAAACTTTATTTTCTTTGGACACCATCAGGAATGACGCCCCTCCGCCAAGGGCAGACTGTGGGATATTAAGGGATATGTAAAGGAGTTGAGCAAAATGACCGCCAACACCCGGCGCAATTCGACGGGCATCGTGATTGCCGGATTGCTGCTCGGCATTTTGATGGCTTCGATGGACAATACCATTGTCTCAACCGCGATGGGGACAATTGTCGGCGAGCTGGGAGGCCTCGATAAGTTTGTTTGGGTCACTTCTGCTTATATGATCGCCGAAATGGCCGGTATGCCCATCTTCGGCAAGCTGTCCGACATGTATGGACGCAAGCGGTTTTTCGTCTTCGGGATTCTCATATTCATGCTCGGCTCGATCCTGTGCGGGACCGCCCACTCGATTGTTGAGCTCAGCGTGTACCGGGCCGTTCAAGGCTTGGGAGGCGGCGCTCTGGTACCTATCGCCTTCACCATCATGTTCGATACGGTTCCGCTTGAGCAGCGGGGCAAGCTGGGCGGTCTGTTCGGCGCCGTCTTCGGCATGTCGAGTATATTCGGCCCTTTGCTCGGAGCTTACATTACCGACTATATTAATTGGCAATGGGTATTTTATATTAATCTGCCGCTCGGGCTCGTTGCGTTCATCTTGATCGCTGTTTTCTACAAGGAGTCGCACGAGCATTCCAAGCAGCCGATCGACGGCTGGGGCGCCTTCTCTCTAGTCGGCGCGGTGATTTGTCTGATGTTCGCCTTGGAGCTGGGCGGCAAGCAATTTGCCTGGAATTCGAGTGTCATCCTCGGCTTGTTCGCCGGCTTCATTCTTCTGGCCGTCGTGTTCATTTTTGTGGAACGGCGGGCCGAAGAGCCGATCATTACGTTCGCCATGTTCCGCAAAAGGCTGTATGCCACAAGCAACGCCATCGCGATCCTGAGCGGCGCGGCTTTCATTACTGCCTCCGTCTATATCCCGATCTTCATCCAGGGCGTGCTCGGCGGCTCGGCTACCAACTCCGGCTTGGTGCTGCTGCCCATGATGCTCGGCTCGGTCGTCACTGCCACCGGGGGCGGGATTCTGTTATCCAAGGTCGCGTACCGGTCGATTATGATCCCAACCCTGATCATTCTTGTCATAGGCATCGCTTTGCTTACCACCTTGTCGACGGAGACAACCCGGTGGATCGTCACCTTGTATATGATTCTCGTCGGGCTCGGGATCGGCGCTTCCTTCTCCGTGCTCAGCAATGCCGCCATTCAATCCTTCAGCGCCAAGCAGCGCGGCTCCGCCAGCTCGACACTCAATTTCTTGAGGTCACTGGGCATGACCGTAGGTATCACCGTCTTCGGGATTATCCAAAGCCACACGTTCACCAACGAATTGACCCAAGCGATGGCCGCCATAGGCTTGAGCAGCGCGCAGCTGCCGCCAGGTGCAAAAATTAGCGATCCGCATGCGCTGTTATCCCCTGAGGCGCGTGCACAGATACCGAAGCCGATTCTCGATCAAATTACGGAGGCGCTGGCGTATTCGATCGCCCATACCTTTGTCTGGGCTATCCTCCCTGCCGTGCTCGCTTTGCTTGCGTCCTTCTTCATGGGCCGGGACAAGCTGGAGGAGGCCCCGCCCGGAGAGGAGAGTCATCCGACAGGGCATTAAAGCCCGTATTTTATCGCCAATCACGGCCCTCAGGTTAACTTCATGGTCAGCATGAGGGTTTTATATGCTTCATTGTCGGTGATGAGTTGTATGATTTGATTTACACCGTGCGCAAAAGCTCCCTGCATGATGGAGGCCACTGAAAAAGCTACGGCTGCATGGACAGATCGTTCTTCCGATCGCTGTTTTCCCCGAATTTTCTCAATTTCAACCCCCTTGTAGCGGTCAAAATCCGGGGACAAAGGCGAACGCTTACGCTTCTACAGAACGATTCCGTCCACCTCGCCAGTTTTTCAGTGGCCTCGCATGATGTCGATGCATTGTATAACAGCAATGCAAACCTTATTGTCAGAAACTATTAATCTTATCAATATTATATATTTGTACAATAGACTCACCTGTACTATGGTTACATTACTATCACTTTCCCATCTGATACAGGAGGAGATCCCCATGACTATTTATGATTTTCAAGCCCGCAGCATCGATGGAGAGCTCGTTGATTTGTCGATCTATCGCGGTAAAACGCTGCTCGTCGTTAACACCGCCAGCAAATGCGCCTACTCCCGGCAGTTTGCAGGACTGCAAAAGCTGTATGAGGACTACCACGAGCAGGGCTTCGAGATCCTTGCCTTTCCTTGCAACCAGTTTAACGGTAAAGAACCCGGAAGTAACGCCGAGGTGCGGAATGATTGCGAGAGCCATTTTGGCATCAGCTTCCCTTTATTTCAGAAAACAGACGTCCGTGGTCCGGACGCTCACCCTTTATTCCAATATGTAACCCGGCAAGCGCCTTTCCAAGGCTTTGATACGTCGACTCCCGAAGGAGACAAGATGTACCGCTTCCTGCAAGAAAAATACCCCGACATCTACGAAGGCGACGGGGTCAAATGGAACTTCTCCAAGTTTCTCATCAATCGGCAGGGTCTTGTGGCCGCCAGGTACGAATGCACGACAGACCCGTCTGATCTGGCCCCGGAGGTTCGAGCTCTGCTCGAAAGAAGGTAGCCGACCGGGTATCTTGTGTCGATTTAAGCCGATACGAACCGGTATTAAGAAGAACGCCTTGCGGCGTTCGCGGGTGAACCCTATACGTTTGTGCATGGAGAGGAGCCAGGTGTGGTTACTTCAAAAGATTTTGGTAATTGGGGAGGAAGTCATCCTTATTCGGTCCTCTCAGATGTTCAAAATTTTTAAGCTCAACTCCAGCCGGCGAGATCCGATATGTAAGTATATCTTCGCCTACAGGTATATGTGGGCCGATTATTGGTTGAGCATCTATTGTGATTAAAAAATCAAAACGACGGAAAGCATCTACCCTTTTAATGCTCTTCACATCTACGGAATCTGGATTAGAACTGGTGGGATTGAAATTACATCTGAGTATACCTCTGCAAGCTTCTCTTTCATATGTGGAAGTAGAAGTGAAACAAACATATCCTGCAGCTGCAGCTCCTTTGAGTCCTCAAGCAGCTTATTATCAGCTGCATTTGAAGTTTGCTCTAAAAGAGCCTCTTCAGCATCATAGTGAACATCTATAATATGTTTGTTATCCGTCCCAGGAGAGGCTTGTGTGTATTTTACAAGAGCACTACTGCTCTCAGCGAATAAGCGAAGAGGTACATATGCCTTGTTACTATAGTTAAGTACCTCTTCGCCTTCCTGAAGATGTACTTCTTTGTAGAGTCCGTTAGCTAGAAAAAAAGTAACTTTGCTTGGAAAGATTGTTGCTTCTACTGCACTCGAAGCAAAAATAGAAGTTGCAAACACGTATAAATTAGATACAACCAGTATCCATGCGATTCAAAGGAATGGTAAGTTGTGTTATTCTATTTATGCCTGACAAAGAGCCCTCCTTGCGGCAAGCAGCCAAGCTGACAGGAAGGCCCTTTGTCGGGTTTTAGGCTATTATCGTTGAGCGGCTAACACAGCTCCATAGAAGCTATAGAAGCCGATGGATCCTTATACTGCAAGACACACGCTTATGTCTCGCTGAAATCGTCTCCCTCATCCGCTGCCTCCCTGCAAGCGTGGATGCAGCCGAACATACCGTTTTCACCCTAAATCTATACAAGCTTTACCGGCTTTACCACTCCGTCACCGTACCGTCCTCGTTGCGCCATACCGGATTGCGCCATTGGTGGCCGTTGGCCGCCATCTCGCGCACCTTCGCTTCGTTGATTTCGATGCCCAGCCCCGGCTTGGTCAGACGCTTCACGAAGCCGTTCTCGTAATGGAATACACCGGGATCCACCAGGTAGTCAAGCAAATCGGATCCTTGATTGTAATGGATACCCAGGCTTTGCTCCTGAATAAAAGCATTCGGCGTACAGAAATCGAGCTGCAGCGACGACGCCAGCGCAATCGGCCCCAGCGGGCAGTGCGGAGCAACCGCCACGTCGAAAGCTTCCGCCATCGCGGCGATTTTGCGCACTTCCCAAATACCGCCGGCATGGCTTAAATCCGGCTGGATAATGTCCACGCCTCCCTGCGTCAGCAGACGCTTGAAATCCCAGCGCGTGTACATCCGTTCGCCGGTCGCGATCGGTACGCTCGAGCCCTTGGTGATCTCGAGCAGCGCCTCGTTGTTCTCGGATAGCACAGGCTCCTCGATGAACATCGGCTTGAACGCCTCCATCTCCTTGATCAGCACCTTGGCCATCGTCTTGTGGACGCGGCCGTGCAGATCGACGCCGATGCCGTTGCCGTAGCCGATCGCTTCGCGCACCGCGGCCAGCCGCTCGACGGCCTCCTGCACCTTCAGGTGCGAGTCGATCCACTCCATCTCGGCGGTGCCGTTCATTTTGATCGCGGTGTAGCCCTGCGCGATCTTCTCCTTGGCGGCCTCCGCCACGTCGGATGGCTTGTCTCCGCCGATCCAGGCGTAGACGCGCATCTTGTCGCGCACCGGCCCGCCCAGCAAATCATACACGGGCACGCCGAGGCTCTTGCCCTTGATGTCCCACAGCGCCTGCTCGATGCCCGAGATGGCGCTGGTCAGGATCGGCCCGCCGCGGTAGAATCCGCCGCGGTACAGCACCTGCCACAAGTCTTCGATGTGGCCCGGGTCCCGGCCGATCAAGAACTCGCTCATCTCCTGCACGGCGGCAGCCACCGTGTCAGCCTTGCCCTCGACGATCGGCTCCCCCCACCCGACGATCCCGTCATCCGTCGTAATTTTCAGAAACAGCCACCGCGGCGGCACCTTGAACAGCTCCATCGATTGAATCTTCATACGCCAATCTCTCCTTCTCCCTTTTGAAATTCAACAAGCATATCTTCCAAATGACATTTCATTAAAGCTCTCGCCTGGGTCGGATTGCTCTGCATGATGGCTTGGGCAATCAGAAAATGATACGAGGATGCCTTCTCATCCATCCCTTCCCACTTCATCGACTTCCTGCGGCTGTCGATGAGCAGATCGCTGATCCGCTCGAGCATGTGGTACATGATCTCGTTGTGTGAGGCTTTGGCGATCAGCTCATGGAAGCGCATGTCCTCCTTCAGGAAGTCCTGCCCCTTCTCGATCTTCCGCTTCATGACGCGGGCGGTCTCCATAATGGCAGCCGCTTCCTCCTCCGTCGCCTTCACGGCAGCCAGTGCAGCCAACTCCGGCTCGATGATGAGCCTGGATTCCGTCAGCTGCAGCATCGTCGCCCGCTCGAGGAAATCGATGCGCGCCGCAGGAGCTTCGGACAGCTCGTGCTCCACATACGTGCCTCTCCCCTGCTCGATCCGCAAAATCTTCTGCTTCCCGAGAATCCGCACCGCCTCCCGAACGGAGGAGATGCCGACACCGAGCTCTGCGGATAGCTGCTCCAGAGGCGGAAGCTGCTCTCCCTGCTTCCAGACGCCGTCTTTAATGTTCTGTTTAATTTGATCGTAAACGGCTTCATAAGTAAGCTTTTTTCCCAATGGCTTCACCTGCATTCTTGCCAAGATACACATGAAAAACAATTGATTCATATGATGTATTTTAAATATAATACAATTCATATGATGTTTCAATTGTTTTATTGAGAAACCTAGAAACCGCGTCTATAACAGGGTCAATGCACGCGGCAGACATTGGATGGGGGATATCCCCTATCGAGGCCTAATTACGAAGATGAACGATTTCGTTCGGGAGGTAGATGTCCGCCTGCTTCTCAGACATTACATTGTTGTTAGCGAGATATTTCTTCACTAATTTTAGAGAGCCTCTCATAAACTTTCATTCTCTACCGGCTTCAGAGTATACACCATCTGGCTCCCGTTTTAAAAACGAATTCAAATATAGCCCAACGTGGCCTGCTGAACAATGAGTTCTCATGCCTTCTTGGAGTAAATCTAGGCAAAAAGCAACCCACAACACAAGGGTTAATCGCATTGTGGGTGGGGTTAAAAGGAAAAACCTTGAGGATTGCCACCCTCAATTTATGTTGTTTGCGATACAGACTTGAGAATAAAAAGAAACCACAAGCGATTAATGAACTGCACCCCATTTGTTAGACACCATCTAAAAGTGGGGTGTATTTTTGTGGTAAAGTTTTCCGAAGAGGAGAAGTATCAAGCCGTACAAGCTTATTTGGAAGGCAAAGAATCCTTCAGGGAGATAGGTGTACGCATCGGTGTGGATCATAAAGCTGTTGAAAAATGGGTAGCTCTTTACCGAGTGAATGGCATGGAAGGTTTGGCCAAAAGATATGCAACCTACTCAAAAACGTTTAAACTAGACGTACTAAATTTTATGAACGAGTCAGGGACGTCAGTTTTAGAAACAGCTGCAAGGTTCAACATTCCTGCACCTTCAACTATTCTGCAGTGGAAGAAGGTTCTTGAGCAGCAAGGTGAAGACGCCCTATTACTAAAGAAAAAGGGGCGTCCATCTATGAAGGAAGAAACGAAGAAAGCAACTCCAACTGAAGGCTCTGTCGAAGCACTACAAGCTGAATTGGAACGTCTACGTATGGAGAACACCTACTTAAAAAAGTTGAATGCCTTAGTTTTAAGCAAGGGAAAATTACAAAGCAAGACAAAGCGCAAGTAATCTTTGAACTAAGGCTAGAATATCCCGTTACATCACTGCTTAAGTTGGCTCAAATTCCGCGTAGCACGTACTATTACTGGGTCAACGCCTTCGACCGCCCAGACAAAGACGCAGCCTTAAAAGCTCGTATTACAGCGATTTATCACGAACACAAGGGCCGCTATGGGTATCGTCGTATTACAGATGTGCTGCACAATGAAGATGAGCGTGTAAACCATAAGAAGGTGCAACGAATCATGCAGGAGCTTGGCTTAAAATCCGTCGTGCGTATGAAGAAATATCGTTCATATAAAGGGAATGTAGGTAAAATTGCTCCGAACATACTGGAGAGGAACTTCATCGCATCAAAACCGAACGAGAAGTGGGTAACAGATATTACGGAGTTCAAGCTATTTGGAGAGAAACTGTATCTATCGCCGATGCTCGATTTATTTAACGGTGAAGTCATCGCCTACTCAGTGAATTCCCGCCCCATCTACTCACTTGTATCAAATATGCTAGATAACGCGTTTGAACGATTGGATGATAAAGATGCCCTTCTTATTCATTCCGAACAGGGCTGGCATTATCAAATGCGTCAGTATCAGCAAGCATTAAAGGATCATGGGGTAACACAGAGTATGTCACGCAAAGGAAACTGTTACGATAATGCAGTTATCGAAAGCTTCTTTGGCACATTAAAATCTGAGTTCTTATACACGCAGGAATTTGAGAGTGTTGAGCAATTTAAGGCGGAATTAGATGAATATATCATGTACTACAATCACAAGCGGATTAAAGCAAAACTAAAGGGCATGAGCCCGGTACAGTACCGGACTCACGCCCTAGAAGTTGCCTAATAATATAGCGTCTAACTTTTGGGGGTCACATCAGAGGTTAGTCTCGTTTGTGGTTTTTCGCCTTTATTCTTTATTTAACTCAAAAATTAATTCATCAGCTACGAGTGTAAGAATCGCAACGTCTCCCTCACAAAGAACAACGAACTTTACTCCGCCTAACTCGATGGGTTCAACCACAAGAATGTCATTATAATCTGGCACAAAGTTCTCTGGGTCTATCTTAAAAGAGTTCACCCTTTGAAACGTTAATTTAGCATCAACCATCTCAGGCTCATTTTCGGTGTAGCCAGCCTGTTTCCAGTTGCATAACTCCAGTTCTAAAGTCAGTGTGCCTTCAACACTTGAATATTCATAGCCTTTAACTAGGCTATCATGAAGTTGATACTTCTCGATAAACTCTTGTGGTTTCATATCATTCAGACCCTTCGTCGGGTAGTACGTGGGATGGCTTCGAACCTTTAGCTACTGGGTTGCCATTCTTATCTAAATAGTAATCTAATTTACCCGTTTTGTTAGGATTATCAATATGGTAATGATCCATGCCCTCAAATCCTGGTGCCCCCTCTTTACCAGGGTCAAACCTAACTCTAGTGCCAGATTCGGGGTCAAGATACTCTCTTGAATTGGTGTTGGCTCGCATTCGTTCGTCTGTTACATCCTTCCAACCAGACTTCTCTAATTTACTAGCATCCTTCGGCAAATTACCAATACCGATCTTCCCCTTCGGTCCTCGAAGAGTACCGAAAGACATTGAGGCTGGATCAGGAAGAACATATGCTGCCATATCAACGTATAGCTTTAATCCTAAGGTATCACTTTCTATCCAATTCAATGTTGATTCCCATGCTATTGCGTCAACAACTTCTTTTGGAATCGATTCATCCCAAAGTTGCATAATAGCATCTTCGGCATAGCCTTTTTCCTTAAACCAAGCTGCATTTCTTATTCCATTTCTTAAATCATTTGCAGCACTTGCCCAATACTCCATTTTATCTTTGTCACCGGCATCATAAGCTTTCTTCCACTGCCACTTCATTTCGTTAATTGTCCAGTTAGCAGTAATTTCTGTAGCCCAATGACCACTTGGATCAACAAATCTTAACGGATTATTCCAAACATACGCATACCCATTCTGGCTCTGCGGATTCCAGATATCGCCCTTATACGTATCCTCACTAATAAACCGCCCGATCTCCGGCTTATAGTACCTCGCTCTAGCATACGTCAACCCGCTGTTATAATCATAACCTAATCCGGTGTAGCCGAACAGGTTATCTGGTCCCGGCCAGTTCACATCGAACTTCTTCGCATCCGTAGGGATGCCGAATTCGTCGTAGTGGTAGCGTGCTGACACGCGGCCGTCCTTCTCGATCAAGCCGAGGACGCTGCCCAAGCCGTCGTTCAGGTAGTACAGCGTACGAGGCGCTACACCTGGTTCCGCGCCGGCAGTCCCGTCGTGCGGGTCCCAACCGTTGTTGGCGTCATACGCCGGCAGGTACGTCATGCTGAGTCGTTCGCCGCCTGCGCCGTATACGTAGCTTTCTTTCCAACGGTAGTAGTCGTTCGGACCGCTCAGTTCTTCCTTGTCCGTCACCTGCAATGGCTCCGGTAAAGCCAGGCTGACGTCATTGGTATAGTTGAACTCCCACTGTTTCTTCTTGAACTGCTTCTCCCAGCCCTCGCGTGGTCCGCCCGGATGCATATCCGGATACGGCTCCTCGACTTGGCCGCATTTCTTGGCAAGCCCCGGTGGGATAAAGCCCGGCGGCACGACATGGCACTTCCCATTGCCGTTCCCGTTACCATTTCCATTACCATTACCGTTGCCATTATTGCCTTGCCCATTCCCCGGTCCCTTGTCGTCTGGTCCATGCTCGATATCAACGGTCATCCGGGTCCGGTTGCCGTCTCCATCGTAGAAGTACTTGGACACATCGCCCCTTGGGCTGATCTGCTGCTCCAGGCGGTTGGCTGCGTTCCAACCATACTGTTCCAGGATCTTCGCAGTGCTGCCGCTCTGCGCAGACACCATTTGAGCAGACAACGTGTTGCTGTATACCGAGCCATATACTCCGCTTGAAACCGAGCCGCTGGATAGAGATGACAACAGGCTCATTTCATTCTCATCTTCCGCTTCGTCCACTCCGGTCACTCGAAGCAGATTTCCTCGAGGATCATAGGTGAAGTCCTTGTAATTCGCACCGTTCTGCCAGTGCAGCAGCTTATCCGCCTTGTCATAGCTGTACTGCTCCGCATCCGCTACACCGCTCCAGGCCGTCGACTTGGTCAGACGGTTGCCGACCGCATCGTAGCTGTAATCCGTGATCATTGGCGTGGACGCCGTATCCTTGTTATATTGCTGCACTTGCTTCAACTGGTTAATCGCGTCATAGGCATAGTCTGTAACCAGCGATTCCGGATGATCCTGATCGTCGACGTCGTCCTCGTCATTCTCGTCTTCCCTGCGCTCCATCCGGGTCCGGTTTCCTACCGGGTCGTAAGCATACAGCAATTGCTCGGCCGTCTTGCCGAATTGGTTGTTGTGCTTCAGCTCCAGAAGCTGGCCTGCCGCATCGTAACGATAGCTGCTCTGCCCAAGCGTCGGCAGCTTTTTGGATACGAGAAGCCCCCGTTTATCATATTCATACTTCGTGGTCAGCCCGCTGCCGTCCGTCACCTGAGTCATTCGATCCATCAGGTCGTATTGGTAAGCGACTGCCGTCTGATCCGGGTACACGACCTTGCTCCGCTGTCCAGTCGATGTCCACTCGTAGCGGACCGTTTGGTTAGCGGCATTCGTCACCTCGGTGAGCCGATGCAGCGCATCATAGGCGTACCGGGTCATCCCCTGCGTATCCTTCATTGTCGTACGGCGGCCCAAGGCATCATAGGCGTACTGCACCTTGCTTCCGTCCTGATAAGCAATCTGTGTCAAACGGTTCATCAGGTCATACTGATAAGCGGTGCTCGTATCGTCCTGATGCTTCACCTTCACCGTATTGCCGCTTCCATCGTACATCAGCTCGGTCAACTGGCCCAATGGATTGATTTGCTGCGTCAACTTTTTGTTCAAGTCGTACTGATAGCTGGTTACCCGATCCATGGCATCGGTTTTGGTTACCAGATTGCCGACTGCATCGTAGCTGTATTTGGTTGTATTCCCCAAAGCGTTGGCCACGTCAACCAAACGCCCCAAAGCGTCATAGGTATACTGTGTATCGTGACCGTTGGCATCTGTTATCTGCTTCACCTGTCCGAGCGGATCGTAGGCAAGCAGCGTTTTGTTGCCTAACGGGTTCGTCATCGCAGTAACTCGTCCCAGCGCGTCATAGCTGTATTTGCTCGTCTGCCCTTCTGCATCCGTCGCCTGTACGACTTGACCAAGCGCATCCCGCTGCAGCGTAGCTGCGTTACCTAGCGGATCGGTCGTGCCGGCCAATAGCCCCCGGCTGTCGTATTGCAGCGTCCATTCCGCTCCATTCGGCTTGACCACCTTAATCATACGTCCGGCTTCGTCATAGACGAAGGTACTCGACTGATTCAAGGCATCGGTTGTCTTGACTAACCGGCCTAACGCATCATAATCGTATGCAGTGCTGTGGCCCAAACCGTCCGTTTCCCGAATAAGATGTCCGGCTCCATCGTACTCATACTTCGTTATCGTCCCTGCGGCATCCTTTCTTTGAATCGGCAGATTCCGCGGATCGTATTGGAGCTCGGTAACACCGCCCCGTGGATCTGTCATCGTTAACACGTTCCCGTTCCCGTCATAGGTGAACCGGGTCGTGTTCCCTTGCGGATCGACGATCGCTTCCATCCGATCGGATTCGTTATATTTATACTCCGTGATCGCCCCGTTCGGTTCTCTCGCCTGTGTGCGGTTGCCGACTCCGTCATACGCAAAGGTTGTCCGATTGCCCAAAGCGTCCACCGTTGCGGACAAACGGTCGAAGCTGTCATACTCATAGCTGACGGAAGCGCCCGCCGCATCCGTATGGCCGATCAGATTACTGTTCTTATCGTAACGGAAGGTTTCCTTCTGCTGAAGCGCATCGATCTTGGCTGTCACCCGATCCCGCGGATCATATTCCAGCTGGCTTACATGCCCCAGCGCATCTGTGATCTTCGTTACACGGTGCAATCCGTCCCGCTCCAACGTGCTTGTATGTCCAGCAGGATCAGTGACCGCCTTCACGAAGCCCAGCACATCATTGGACAACTGTACGGTTTCCCCTTTGGCATTGGTCAGTCGCTCCGGTATGCCTTTGCCGTCCCGCTGTACGGTGTTGACCTGTCCTAACGCATCGGTAACGGAGATCAGGTTCCCCTGATTGTCATACCCTAATACCGTCTTTTGGTTAAGCGGATTCGTTATGACCGTCGGCTTGTTCCACGCATTATACTCGATATTCGTCACTTGACCGGCGGCATCGATCATTTGGGTCATATTGCTGAACACATCATACTTGAACTGTGCCTTGTGCCCATTGCGATCGGTCCTGCTCGTCGTATTGTCGTTGCCGTCATATGTGAAGGATTCCGTGGTGCCGTCCGGATACTCATTCAATGTTTTGCGGTAGCGTTCGTCGTAATGGAACGTTTTGATTCTGCCTAACTGATCTTTAACTACCGTCTTCTTCTCATCCGGGAAATACTGCATCTCCCCCCATACGCCGGAGAAATCCTGCTGACGCACTACCCGGTCCTGATCGTCGTATTCGTTTATCAGCGTTCCGGTCTGATTCGGGTTATGGATTTCCGTCATCCGGTGCTTCTCGTCGTACGTAAAGCCGATGACCGCTTGATCGGGTAGAATCATTTTCACCAAATGATGGTTCAGACCGTCATATTCGTATTTTACGGATCGGCCGGTTTGGTCAGTTACTTGAACCAGCTTGCCGCTGTCCCCATAAGTAAAGGTGAACTCAGCCCCGGCTGTCGTCGCTTTCTCCAGAATCGTCCCCTGATATTGCAAAAGAATGCTGTTACCGTTTGTATCGGTAATGGTATACAGCGAACCATCTTCAAGGAAGTTATATTTCCATTGCTGCGGAGTAGTTAAGACATACGTTTCATTCGGAAGCTGCTCCAACCTGTTCTGGCTTCCTGCCGGGGTCTCGTAGGCTCCGTTACCGATAGGCACGTATTTGAAGCTGGCGCCTTCAGGAGTCGATACATACATATTCTGATCCCTGCGCTCCAGCTTCCATTCCAGAGAGTGGCGCCAGCCTACGCCGAGCGCGCCGTCATACGATTCACGGCTATGGTAGGTCGCTATAAACTCCAAAGGCATCGCGGAGGGTACCGATAAATTCGTATGGTGAAAGCTGAAATCGCCCGTCGCAAGGTTAATCGGGTCGAAATAAAATGCAACAGGATGCCCATTGGCATTAACAAATTCCTGTTCGATCCGGCTCATATCCTCATGCAAAATATTTCCTGCCCGCAAGGGATTCAGCAGCAGCAAATTCGTTCCTTCGGGGATGAACCCAAGGCAAGTCTGGTTATTTTCACATACCTTCAAAGGAACCTGATTGAAGTTGGCAATCTCTTGAATCTTCGTGTTCATCTCAGGTATTTGCTGCATCAGATAATAATAGCCTGGAAGATACGCCCAGTTGACATCCCAAGCCGGAGCTTCAAACCGGAGTACCTGAAGCTCTTCTGAAATGCCCGATTGCTTGCCGTCCCAATCGCGAACCGAAGTGGCCGTAATATGGGCAATTTCATAGGCCGGCAGCTTCAGATCGACCTTCCATTCCCCTACATAATTTTCAGGGGGATTGGTTCTCTTGGTTGGAAACTGCTCGAAATAGCTTTCTGTAACCGGCTTATTTGCCGTTAGACTTGTTCTCGGGCCTACATCGACCACGATATTGTCTAATCCGCTTCCAGGGCCCGGCGTGTAATTCACCATCCGGGTACCTTCACGGCGGGTTAATGTAATATTCAAATGGACCTTCGTCCCGACCTCCGCAATACCGCTAACCGTATGCGTATCACTCTGGGTATTCGGATGAATTTCCAGATAGCCGGGCTTTGGTGGAATCGGGTTTCTCACTTCAATCGTTTCCGAACGCTTCTCCGAAGGAAAGTCCGTCGGGGTGACACAAGCCTTGTAGGTGCCTTCCGGAGCGCGCTGACCGCTCAGCTTGCCATCCCACGTATAAATATAATCGTGGAGAACGGCGTAATCTCCGGTGTCAAGTACTTCGTTCGCCCCTTCACAAATCGAAATTTCCGTAGGGTGAGAGGTTTGCCCCACATCCGGGTCGGTATACCTCCATTTGAAATCCGCTTGACCATCATAGACGGTAATTAACGTCCCCGGATCGATGGTAAGCGTTGTTCCCGCATAAGCTTTATTCGTTCCCAATCCGGGAAAAAAGGGAATGCCGGTAAATAAGATAATCATCGCCATAAGTGCTGAAAATATGGACTTCCCTCTATATTTGAGCCAGCGTTGGCTCCATTGCGCCATTCGAGCTATTCCTTGAATCATTCTCCCGTCTCCCATCTACAGCTTGTTCTGCATGATCAGCATTCGTACGATAACGGCAGCAGCCTGAGCCCGCGTTGACGATTGCTGAGGTGCCAATCCTTCGCCATTGCCCTCGAGCAATCCCTGCTTCACGGCCATCGCCACACTAGCCTCGGCCCATTCGCTGACTTGTCCGGCATCGGAGAAGGCTTGGAGTACAGCAAGCTCCGACTTGTCGGCCTGCGAGCTCGGCTTGCCATTCATAGCGCGGTACAGCATGGTCATCATTTGCTCCCGTGTTACCAGCGCATCCGGGGCGAAGCTCCCCTGATTTCCTTCAGCAATACCGGCCTTCGCAGCCGCTTCAATCCAGTCATGCCCCCAATGTGTCTGAGGTACATCGCTGAAGGTCGTCTGTTTCGCTGAATCAGGAACAATTCCGACAGCCCCCATGAGCATTTTGGTAAACTGGGCCCGTGTGAGGGAGGCATCCGGTGCGTAATGAAGATCATCGATCCCGCTCACAATAGAACGCGATGCCAAAATTTCAACTGATTGCTGTGCCCAATGATCCTGCAAATCTTCAAAGGTCACCACATGGAGAAGCACAGCGAAGCGTCCGGCTCCGGAAATATGCGTTTCGATGATGTTCTGATCAGCTGTAATCTTGCCGCCGATAACGTGCCATGCCTGATGATCGGCAGAATAGCTGTACACGGCTTGCTTCGGCACTTGCAGCGTCTGCAGGTCGGCGGTGTCATAATCAACAGTCAGCACAGCAGGTTTCGCAAAAGGTTGATCAGCGGATAGTTCCCAAATAAGGGAGCGGTAGCTATAACCGGGACCAAGCTTATCCTCATCAGAGGCCTGCGCCGCTTGAAGCTGGACTTTCACCGGAATGGAGAAGGTCCCTGGGGCAATGACCAGCTTGACGCTGCTGTCCTTAACATTCAATTGGCCCCCTTCGGGCCCTATGAGAGCACTGGATTGCGTAGAGGAGCCCGGGCTTAAGATTGGCCCGTTATTTCCCCGTCGAGAGTCGCTTACTTCCCTTGATGTAATCGTCGTACGTTCGATTGTTCCGTTATCTTGAATAGATAGCAAGTGATTGCCATCAAACGACCACGGCCTTTCATTTCCCGTAAGAATCGATAGGTCAAATGTGGCTCCGCTCAACAGATCCGTCCCCACCATTTGCTTGGCTCCATTCCTGTCTTGTACCCATACGGCATATTGCGGCCCTATCACAAGATCACCGCGAAATTGGCTGAACTGCGCTGCAGGTGTTAGTTGTTTCGTCTGCTGCAAACCGCCAGCGGTACCTGTCGTCTGGCCGATCATATATTTGGCATCATGATCCAGGTTGGTCTGCTGCCACACAACCGTTGTCCCATTAAAAGCAAAGGAGCTAACATATTGACTGTAAGGAAGCTCCAATACTTTCTGCGTTTGACCGGTTGCTATGTCGTAGAGGCTTAAGCCTCCGTCACGCGCATTTTTGAACATAATCTTATTCGATGCCAAAGCCGGCACTCTCCCGGGACCGATTTCCTGTTCCGTCCGCTTGTCGAAATCATACATGTACACACGACCGAAGTCGTTGGCGTCGTACCAGACCACTCGTTTCCCGTCCAAGGAGAACTGTACATGCTGCCCCACTCTGCTATTCAGCTTGCGTTCCTGCCGTGCTGCCGTGTCGTATGCATATACATCCCAATTCGTCCCTAGCGGATCCTGGTCCCGCTTATCGTTCCATACGAGCAGGGCACCGTTGAATGCCAGATCCATTTTGGGTCCGCCCCCGGTTGTAATTTGCTCCTTCCCCCCTGTCAGACGGTCCTCCAGCCATACCTGCTTTATGCCGGCCGCATCCAACTGCAGCCATGCCGCTTGATTGCCTGCAATTTGGTAGGAGCTGCCCTCCACCTTCAGGTCCGTGCTGCTTTGTGTACTTTCATACACCGTTCTGGCTTGCACCTCTTGGCTCACAAGCATACTGCCTGCGGCACTGCTCAGCATACAGGCCAGCAAAATGACCTTGCCGATCAGCGGTTTCTTACCTCGTTTCATCTCTATTCCCCTTCTCTCACCAAAAAAAGACGCAAAAAAGCCAAGCTCGAATGAGCGGCCCGGCTGCCTTGTGCAGGATGTGTTCCCCTGCATGTAGGCCCGTGGCTTTGCGTCCCCGACTTTCGTACGAGTTTGCCATGGATCATTTCACTTGACTTCTAGGCTTATCGATCTGGTCTTATGAATAACAAGTCCTATAATATACTAAAACATCTACAATTTCACCATAAAATCCCAAAATGTGACAAACTTCACAAAAACAAAAAAAGCTTGAATCCCCTTAAAGGAAGAATTCAAGCTTCATAAAGGCTCAAACCGGTTCGTGCGGCTAATGGCATGAGCACACAAATAAATCGCAACATAGATGGGGAGGGAGTAATAATGCTTCCACTTGATCGGCTCGTAATAATCGACCCAAATAAATATCGGCTCCCCGACGAAGGAAACCATCCCCCCAAAAAGTACCGCCTTGATCCAAGGATTAATCTGAGGCTTTATTTGCAGCAGCAGCATGACGGTAATCGGAAGGTAAGTGAAATCCCAGAGCAAGAACGAAGGCAGCGTGGGCAGCTCAACCATATGATATCTCCACCAGCCTGCTGCAATGCCCAAAAAATCGAACCAGGATGAAATCGTCAGGACAAAAAAGCCGGACAGCAGAAGCCTTCCCGTAGACTCCTTTTTTCTGATCTTCAACCAGACTACCCAAAGGATGATCATCATAGCCAATGCCGCCTGCCATTGCCATGTATCGATAATCGATCGGGACCATATCGTAACCATTTCTTTATGTATTTGATGAAACTGCTCGAACAGCTTATTCATCCGTTCGGCCGTTTGAGGATCGATTTCCATCTCCATCATCCTATAACCCAGAGTCAGCTGCTACTAGTATGTGTTTCCCCGTTCGGCTCCATGCATGCGAATAGAGCCGGGGCGGCAGCTATAATTTCAACCCTCGCATCACATACTAGCCTTAAACGATAAACCGCTGGGGGATAAGATGAAGCAGAATATATTGGTCATTGAGGATGAGGAAAAAATCGCGCGTATTTTGCAGCTCGAGCTGGAGCATGAAGGATACCATGTGGAGTGCGCCGATAACGGAAGGGACGGTCTGGACATGGCCATATCGGCCGAACGCGACCTGGTGCTGCTGGACATTATGCTGCCCGAGCTGAGCGGGCTGGAGGTGCTGCGCCGGCTGCGCCAACAGGGCAGCCAGGTGCCCGTTATTTTACTGACGGCCCGGGACGCGGTGCCGGATCGGGTGAGCGGACTCGATCTGGGCGCGAACGATTATGTGACGAAGCCCTTCGCCATCGAGGAGCTGCTGGCCCGTATCCGCAATCTGCTGCGGATGACCGTACAGCAAGCTTCCAACAGCGGCGCAGCAGTGGGCAGCGAGGACGAGGTGGCAGTAGACAGCCTGTCGATGAATATCCGCACAAGGCAGGTCAAACGCGATGAACAGCTCATTGAGCTGACGCCGAAAGAGTTCGATCTGCTGTATTTCCTGGTCAGCCGCCAAGGGGAGGTGCTGTCCCGGGAGCAGATTTTATCCGAGGTGTGGGGCTATGATTTCATCGGGGATACGAATGTCGTGGACGTATACATCCGCTATTTACGGCAAAAAGTCGATCAGGGCTACGCCTGCAAGCTGATTCATACGCTTCGAGGAGTAGGTTACCTGGTGAAGGATTGTGAAACGCCGACATGAGGCTGAGAACCCAGATTACGCTGCTTATCGTCTCCTCCTTGCTCTCCGTTCTGTTCTTCTTCAGTGTATTTACCTACTACACCTTCGTCCGCATTACAACGAAGAGCGAGATCGGTGTCTTGTGGAATGCCGCGCAAACGATTCTGTCGCTGCCCGGCATCCGCACGCCGGAACAATGGAATTATACGGGCTGGCTGCGTTCTTCCCTCATGCCTCAAGAGCTGATCCGCATCATTGACCCGCACTCCAATATTAAGCTGCAGCTGCAAACCGATAAGGAATTAAGCCAAATTCCGGCGCAATTCAGCACCCAGACCTTTTCCAAGACGCTCAAGACGAGCGAGGCGCTTATGGTATATATCCAAATTCCGATTTCGGATGAAGAACAGCATACGATTGCGGTGCTGCAGCTCGGCCGTAAGCTGGACGCGTTGGATGATTACTTGAATGTGCTGCTGGCTGTGCTGTCGTTCACTACAGCGGTAGCCGCCTTGCTATCTCTCGTTGGGGGGATGTATTTCGCACGGATCATCCTGCGCCCGATTCATGAGCTGGCCCAAATTATGGAGTCGATTCAAAAAAGCGGCGTTTTCAAGCGAGTCGTCATGCCCCCTTCCAAACGCCAGGATGAGCTGGGGCGCCTGATTCATACGTTCAATGCAATGATCGGCAAGCTGGAGACGAACTTTTTTCAACAGCGGCAGTTTTTGGCGGACGCATCCCACGAGTTAAAAACCCCGCTGACGATTATCGAGAGCTATGCGAATTTATTGAAGCGATGGGGCGGCAATGATGCCAAGCTGCGCGAGGAAGCTATCGATGCCATTCAATCCGAGGCTTCTCGTCTGCGTAATTTGACCCATACGCTGCTGTCGGTTGCCGATCCGGAATCGCCTTCGACGGAGGAGGCCGCTGCGTTTGATTTGGAGGAGCTCGTCTTGACCACGGCAGCCTCCTTGCAGCATGCGTTCCATAGAGATATAACCTGCGAAATTCGGCTGGGGCAAAAAATGATGCATGGGAACGCGGATAAAATCAAGCAGCTGCTGATCATTCTGCTGGATAACGCGATTAAATACAGTGACGAACGGGTTATCGTCACCTTGGAGCCGGATCCCCGTGATGCCGGGATCGCCGTCCTCAAAGTCATTGACCGGGGCATCGGCATTGAAGCAGCCCATATCCCCCGGCTATTCGACCGGTTTTACCGGGTCGATCAAGCCAGAAACCGCTCCACCGGAGGCAGTGGACTCGGATTGGCTATCGCTCAGAATATTGCGCGCGCCCACAGGGGAACGATCAGCGTGACCAGCTCACCCGGCTTGGGTACGCAAGTAACGGTGATGCTCCCGCTAGGCTAAGGAGGTGCATCACCGCTCCTTCGTAAATACCTGCTCCTTGCTCCCTCCTTGTTTAACGCTTCTCCATTACCTGTTTGTTCAGTGACTTCATCGAATCAGCCCCATATTCAGCATCTTAAGGTCGATCGTGACATCAATCTGCGCATCCGAGATGGCCTCGCCCCAACGATTCTCCACCTGCTTCCAAGCCTTGTACTCATACGCTCTCGCATACATCCCCAGCCCTATGGGATCAAGCTGTTTCTTTTGCATGCGGGTCACCAGCTGCTTGCATCGCTTTTCAATCTCCCCTTTGATTAACAATCGGAACTGATCCAGGTGCTTTTTCATATCATAGGGAAATAACCGCTCTGTCATCAGCGCGGATAGCTTAAGCGTAATATGGAAACGGAATTTCCCGTCCTTGTAATCCACCTTCACTTTGCGATGCAGATTTTCCACATAGAAGCTCGTCCGGTTAAAATGGAATATATTATCCTCGATTCCTTTGACGGGAATCGTAAGGGACAGCTGCCCCTTCTTTTGGTCCTGCAGCATGCGCAGCAGCTCCGAATCCTGAAGCAGGAGGGTGTCGGCATACTTTCCTTTTTCATCTAACAAAGCCGTTCCGGCAACCTCCAGGCTTTTTTCCATCTTCAGCTCCGTTACGGCCGGAGTGATCCCTTTTTCAAAGAGCTGCGTGTGCAGCTGGGCAAGCGTCGTCTCTACCGTTATATTCCTTCGGTTTGCGGTCGTGATCAGCTTCGTGATGTAGAGCGGCAGTCTCGGCTTATCCTTCGGGTAGTAATTAATGAAGGTAACGACCGGACCGTCGACCAGAGCGACCTTGGCATTCATCGTCGATTTCGCATCCCGGAACATCACATCCAGCAGCGGAAACCAATCCTCGTGCTGCATAATTTTTTTGCTGATGAGAATGACCTGCACTTTTCCCTTACTCGTTAAAGCAGTCACCACCGCGTCAAATTCGTCACGGGCAAATCGTAATGTTTCCGATGTCACCCCGTATTCCTCGGTTTTCTTCTTTGCCTCCTTGCTGAAGACAGGACTGGAGGAATAGAACAGCAGCTTGTTGTCCTTGCTCAAATCAATGCCCACCGATAAAGACAGCGTCGCATCTTCGAGATCAATCCGGTCTCTGCACCCCTGCAAAGGAAGCGTCAAGCAAACCAGCAGTATTAATGTCCCTATCAATCGTCTCATGCTGAGCTCCTTCGCTTCATCCGCTGATGCACCCTGCTGTACGCCCACAAAAACACAGGCAAGGCATAAGCAAAGCACAGCCCGAAATAGCTTATGAATTTCACCAGCTGGTCATTGTTTTCAAACGATGGATTCAGAAAGAAGGTAACAAGTACAAAGCAGACAATCGCTCCTACAAAATAGCCCGACGGCTTCTGTTTTCCTGTAAGCATGCCTGTGCAGTACACGCCGATATACATAAACGGCATCCAGGACGTAGCGAGAACAAATAAGTAAAACGCCAATGTAATGACGTCGAACCGCTCCACGTAACGCAGCTCGATCGTTTTCAGCACGGTAAGCGGCGGATCGTTATACTGGGTAATTTCATCCGGGCTAAAATGAACGAAGCAAACGATCGTAACAAACAAGTACAGGAATAGCGTTAGTGTGTTGGCTATAAGGATGCCTCTAACCGCATACTGCTTCGTGGTTAAAGCGGGATAGCAGAAGTAAGCGACTTCAAAGCCCAGAAACGAGAGCACCGTCGAGTTGACGGTTTTCAAGACAGGCCCCCAGCCCTCCTTCAGCACCGGAAGCAAATTAATAAAGTGACCGTCAATTAAAGGGAAAATCAGAATAACGATAACCATAATTTTCAAAAAATAGACGAGCTCCGTATAGCGTCCCAGCACCTTGAAGCCACCGGGCACGATGAAGATCGCGGGCAGCAGCAGCAGGCTCATAATGACAAACTGCGACGTTTCCTGGAGCATCCAGTTTTTGATGTACAGGACGGTTTTGACCAGCATAATGAAGGCAAAGGTAGTGAAATAGACCCCGCTGACGATGACACCCAGCTTCTTCCCCCATTGACCGAAAAAAAGCCCCATCACGTCGGGCAGGTGGCTCCCCGGGTACGGTTTCATCGCAGAAATAATGAGCAGGCTCGCGATAATGGAAGCTCCCCAGCCGAAGAACAGAGCAATCCAACCATCCGTCCCGGCCCCTTCGGCCAGCTGCCGCGGCAAAGACAGTACCCCTACCGCAACCTGGGTTCCATGAATGAGAAATATGTATTGCAGCAGCGTTAATTGCTTCTGCATCGTTGGCTGTGCTGGCACTTCACTGCTCCCCTCTTTCCGGCGGCTTCGGGTTCATCCGCTTCAGTTCCAGCGGCATCACGCCTTTCGGCCGAGTGCGCATTTTCCATAACGGCAGGCGGAGAAACGTATCCTTCCAATCCGAGTAACGGATCGGGGCGAAGGGGGTCCCGTAAGGCGTACCCAGAGACTCCAATGAAATAATATGGCCGATCAGGGCCATCGAACCAACAACAATCCCTATAATGCCGAACATGGAGGATAGCAGCATAATCGGAAACCGGATCAGCCGGATGGCCGAGGCCATATCGTAATTGGGAATGATGAAGGAGGCAATCGCTGTCGAGGCCACGACAACAACCATAATATTGCTGACAAGTCCCGCCTGTACCGCCGCCTGTCCGATAACGATACCCCCTACAATACCGACCGTTTGCCCGATGGGTCCGGGAAGCCGAACCCCCGCTTCGCGCAGCATTTCCAAAGTAATTTCCATCAGCATGGCTTCCACCAATGGAGAAAAAGGCACCCGTCCACGATATTCCCCGATTGAAAGAATCAAATATAGCGGAATCACTTCGTGGTTAAAGGAAATGAGAGCAATATAAATGGCAGGAAGAAAGGCGGCCGTGAAAAAACCGACGCACCGCAGCAAACGAATAAACGAAGCTACAGGCCAGCGCGTACTGTAGTCGTCGATATTCTGAAAGAAGGAAATAATCGACGCCGGAGCAACGATGACGCTCGGAGACCGGTCCAGCAGGACGCAGATGCGTCCCTGCAGCAGCTGAGAGGCCGCACCGTCCGGACGCTCGGTCACAATAAATTGAGGGAAGGGGGAATACGGATTATCCTCAATGTACTCCGCCAGCTCGCCCGTGTTCAGTAAACAGTCCAGATCCAGCCGCCCAAGCCGCTGCTCCATCTCCTGAACAAGCTCCGGATTCGCGAGCTCTCCCAGGTAAACCATACTGCATTTGGCCGGAGCCCGCTTGCCGATGGTCATCTCCTTGATCGTCAGGTCCCGGTTCGGAATGTAACGGCGGATCATCGCAATATTGTCGCTCAGCGTCTCGATGAACCCTTGATGCGCACCCTTGAGCGACGCTTCAAGCTGAGGATCCTCCACCGCGCGCTGTGGCCAGCCTTGGGTATCGAACGCTTGAGCCTGAGCAGTTCCATCGATAAACAGGACGCTGCGTCCATACAAAATCGCGTGCTCGATCTGGTTCCACTGCTGCAAATGCCGGACATAGCCTACGTTAATCTGAGGCTCCCCGGCATTTCCCGCACTTTCGGGAGCATACATAAGCGGACGTAAAATATTGTTGTTCACAGCATTCTTATCCGTCAGCCCCTCCAAATAAACCAAGGCTGCTCCCACCCCGCGCTGTACATGTGTAAACTGGCAGACAACCAAATCCGGTGCTTGCTGAAAGCGAATTTGCAGCTCAGCTAAATTATCGGCCAGGGCGGGCGCGACCATTCCCTGCGGCTCCGCAGACTGGGAGGACGGAGGCTGCTTGGCGGATTTATATTTATTAAAACGGAACCACGGAGTAGACAACGCATGGGCCTCATTTCTCGAACGGATCATCCTAAAGTTCACTGTCGTTTGCTTATTTTGACAAAAAATGCCGAAATCTATGCACACCTTCCCATGCGCGTTACGGGGGCTATGGATAGAAAACGCAGAAAAAGACAGCGCTTTCGCTGTCTTCTTCTGGTTTGTTGAGCTATAAGATGAACAGGGAGATGGGATCGACTACAGCACGCGGCGTGCCGTTTTGTAGTTTTTCTTCCATGTTCCGCTGTTAATGTCGGAAATTCTTACGCCGCCTTTGCCGTACGTATTAATCATTTTACCGTTACCGATATAGATGCCTACGTGATGGATCGGGGAATAGAAGAATACCAGGTCACCCGGCTTCAAATTGCTTTTGCTCACGTATTTGCCGACTTTGGCTTGTTCGTCGGATTGCCGGGGCAGATTGATGCCGTATTTTTTGAATACATACTGCGTGAAGGAAGAACAATCGAAATAACGGCTCGACCCGGACGGCGCACCATATTTGTATGGCGTTCCCAGGTACTTTTTGGCGGTTTGGATCACATTCTGCGCCTTAGATGAGCTGTACGCGTAAGCCGTGTTCGATGGAATCAAGGCTGTTCCAGAGAATAGCATTGAAAGACTGACAGTGGCAACCATTGCGATTTTACCGAGCTGCTTATTTTTCAAAAATTTCATAGATGCCTCCCATGATGTATAAGATATTGTGTCGTGAGGTAAGTGTTAGCTGCGTGCATCGATGCTTGCGTTGGACTTGATCACGAGATTGAGTATAACATAAGAAAAAAAACCAACATGTACCAAGGGTGGCTGAACCCGCTGGCACGGCTGGCTTTCATCTGGATTATTAGAAAAAAATAAGAAAATTTTAATCTTCACGGGGTTGACAGCTTAGAAATAAGGGGAAAGCAGCAAAAATGCAGTACGGACAAGGGTTTAGAAGATATACTTTATGCTATATATACTGATATATTTTAAGATATACGCATATTCATCGTTTAGGAAGGAACCATGGACTCCCCTCCATATTTCCTCTGCAGCTCCCGGATTTGGTTCATAATTTCATGTCCGATCAGACTTTCATACTGCTTGTACAGCGGCTGCCAGGCCCGAATCCATTCCGCCTTCTCCTCCGGGGTCAGTGAATACATCTGGATGTGGGACGTCCGCTTCATCTCCTGAAGCTGCTCCTCATTCATCCGCAATGCATTCTGATTCGCCCAACGCGTCGTCTCTTCCATCGCTTGTACAATATCGGCCTGGTACTCCTTCGGGATGCGGCGCCAATATTCTTTATTCATTAGAACCGCATATCCCAAATAGGAATGGTTGCTTAACGTCATATATTTCTGAACCTGATACAATTTCTTGGAGTTAATATTCGAGATCGAATTCTCCTCGCCGTCCACGATCCCCGCTTCCAACGCCCGGTATACTTCGTTAAAAGGAATCGGCACCGTCTTCACGCCTATCGCATGGAAATACAATTCGATGACCTGACTTGGCAAAATCCGAAATTTCAAGCCCTGAAAATCGGCAGGATGAATCAAAGGACCCGTATTGCTCGTAATTTGCCGGAAGCCGTTGCCCCAATAAGCCATGCCGACGATATGGGCCGCGTCCAGCTTACGGAACAGCAGCTTGCCGAACTCGCCGTCGAACGCTTCCTGCAGCGCCTCATTACTTAAGAAGGCAAAGGGCACGTCCCATGCGGCAAAAGCCGGCACCACCTCGGATACGTTGGAGAAGGCCGGAGCGATCATCTGCACGTCACCTCGCTTCAACGCATCAAACTCATCGCTCTCGTTATACAGCACCCCGTTCGGAAACACCTCTACCTTGACGCGTCCGTTCGTCTTCTCCTTCACCCGCTCTGCGAAACGCTGCGCCGCCAGCCCCTTGGGCGTATTCTCCGCCACGACGTGAGAAAATTTGATCACCAGCTCCTGATCGAAGCCCTGCTGCTCATCATCCTGTACCACAGGGGAAGAGGAGAACGCCGGGTAGAAGCCTATTCCTACGGCAGCAGCCAGTCCGAGAAAGACGATCAGCACGATGCTCGCTATTGGTTTCATTATGAGTCTAAGCCCTCTTTCCCTTGGAGAATCGTTATTTGGTTTTTCTTCTATACTATCATAAGGGCAGGTTGAGTTTGGAGCTGTTTTCACTTATTGTAGGAGGTAAATCGATCGAAGGAGCCGTGAAAGGGGCATGCTGCAGCGTCTCAAAATCAATTGGAAAATCGCGCTTCTTTCCTTCGGCATCGTTCTGTTCTCGCTGTGCATCGGCGGCACGATCCTCCTCGGCGGCATCGTCCGCCTAAAGGAGGAAGAGCTGGGGCGCCGCCTGCTCGTCACGGCGCGCACGGTCGCCCAGATGCCGGAGGTGCTCTCCGGCATCACCAACCCGGATGCGAGGGGCGGCGTACAGACCGCCGCCGAGCGCATCCGCATCATCAACGACGCCACGTACGTCGTTGTGATGGACATGCACCGGGTCCGGCTGTCGCACCCGGTGGAGTCCAAGATCGGCACCGTCTCCGAAGGGGCCGATGAAGGCTCTGCCTTTGCCGAGCACACGTACGTGTCCAAGGCAAAGGGGGAGCTGGGCACGGCGCTGCGCGCCTTCGTGCCCATCATGAACGCCGACCACGTGCAGGTCGGCGTGGCGCTCGTCGGCCGGATCCAGCCGACGGTCGGGCAGGTGCTGCTTGACCTGAGCGGTCAAGCCTATGTCGTTCTGCTGCTCTCGATGCTGTTCGGCATCTGGGGCTCCTGGAAGCTCGCACAGCATATCAAGAAGCAAATGTTCGAGCTGGAGCCCCATGAAATCGCCCAGCTGCTCGTCGAGCGCACAGCGACCTTTCATGCGATTCACGAAGGCGTCATCGCCATAGATAAAGAAGAGCGGATCACGATCTTCAACGACCGCGCGAAGGAAATGATGCGCATCGACGGGGAGGTGATCGGGAAGGCGATCCGGGACGTGCTGCCGGATACGCGGCTGCCGGAAATTTTGCACCTGAATGCGCCGATCTACAACCAGGAGCTATTCGTCGGAGGCGCCCGAATTATGAGCAACCGGATTCCGATCAAGGTCAGGAACCATACGATCGGGGCCGTCGCGGTTTTTCAGGACCGTACCGAGGTGACCCGGATGGCCGAGGAGCTGACCGGGGTCAAAGCCTTCGTCGATGCGCTTCGTGTGCAAAACCACGAATATATGAACAAGCTGCATACGATCGGCGGTCTCATCCAGCTGGACCGCAAAGAGAAAGCGCTGGAATACTTATTCGAAATTACCGAGCAGAAGGAAGAGCTGACACGTTTCCTAAGCCAAGCGGTGAAGAACGACAGCCTGACCGGTCTGCTCCTCGGCAAAATCAGCCGCGGTCACGAGCTGGGCATCGACGTCACCGTCGACCGGCAAAGCCGGCTGGAACGGTTCCCTTCCCGACTGGACCAGCATGACTTCGTCATCCTGCTCGGCAACCTGCTGGAAAATGCATTCGATGCGCTCCAGCAAGCGTCTGCCGCGCAGGAAGAGAAGCGTATTTTCGTTAGTATCGAGCAGGATGACGACATTTTATCCGTCCTCGTCGAGGACAATGGCTGCGGCATGGATGAAGCGATCCGCACGCGCATTTTCGAACGGGGGTTTACGACCAAAGCCGCGGCTTCCTCGGAATCCGGCCGAGGCATCGGCCTATATTTGATTGCGGCCCTTGTCGACAAGGGCGGCGGCACGATTCAAGTGGAATCGTCACCGGGAGAAGGCACGTCGTTTCTCGTCTCGTTTCCGATGCAGGAGGCTTGATCAGGCCAAGCTCCCGACGGTTGATCCGTATGGAGGGGAAGCGGCTTGGGGCAGCCCGGCAAATCGGACGGCCGGGACGGCCGCAGCTTTTCCACCCCTCCCCTTCCATCCCATTCCGCAAAAAAGCGAGGTGCATACCATGAACCTAACCGATCCACATAACCGCCCGGAGCCTCATCAGAACGGGGGGCAAGTTTCCTACCGGGTCCTCCTTGTCGAGGACGATCCGATGGTACAGGAGGTGAACCGGCAATTCGTCGAACGGGTCGACGGCTTCCGTATCATCGGCACGGCTTCCAACGGTGCGGACGGCTTGTCCATGACCCGGGAGCTGCTGCCGGATTTGCTCATTCTCGATGTGTTCATGCCCATGATGGACGGTATGAACACGCTGACAGCCATCCGAGCCGAAGGACTGCAGGTCGATGTTATTGTCATCAGCGCGGCCAACGATAAGCAAACCATTCAGCACATGCTGCAAAACGGAGCTATCGACTACATCATAAAGCCGTTCAAATTCGAGCGCGTCCAGCAGGCGCTGGAGCAGTTTCGCAGCAAAAAGCAGTCGCTGCAGGCCATCCAGAACATATCCCAGCAGCAGCTCGATTATCTTCTGTTCGGCCATACCTCCCCGGGGGAGCCGGTCATTTCGCCGGCACCGGCTTCGCCGTCGATCCAGGCGGCAGGCTTAGCGGCTTCCGAGGAGCTGCCCAAGGGACTGCAAGCCATCACGCTCAAGCAAATCGTCCAGTTTCTGTCCGTGTGCAGCACGCCGCTGTCCGCGGAGGAAGTAGCCGAGGGTGTCGGCATCGCGCGCGTCACGGCGCGGAGGTATCTGGATTATCTGGAGAAGCACGGGCAGGTGCGCCTCGATCTGCAATACGGCGTCGGACGGCCGGTGAACAAATATATTTTGAACGGCAAATAGCACCCTGTAAGAGCAGTGCTGGATTTGCACGAGCACACATGCTTCATACCGCTGTGCTCCGATGATTCTCTTGGATTCTTGCTGCTTTACCGCGAAGACCGCGCAAGTAGTATAGCTTTGCGCGACGAACTCCTATCGCAGCACGCGGGAGCGAGCCGTGGCGCCACGAACCGGGCACTTTCGGAAATTCGTTTTTGACAAAGTGCCGATCCTTTTCTAAGATAAAAGAGTGCGCTTTCATTTCGAATATTGGGGGTAGTCAAAATGAGTCAAGCATCAGGCCAGCAAGGGTATTTCGGCGAGTTTGGAGGCAGCTTCGTCCCTCCGGCCTTGCAGGAAGTACTGGATTATTTAAGTGCCCAATTCTATAAGTACAAGGACGATCCCGAGTTTAACGAGGAATTCCGCTATTATTTGAAGGAATACGTCGGACGCGAAAACCCGCTAACCTATGCCAGCCAGCTGACCGACCTGTGGGGCGGTGCCAAGGTTTATTTAAAGCGCGAAGATTTGAACCATACTGGCGCTCACAAAATTAATAATGTCATCGGGCAAATCCTGCTTGCCAAGCGCATGGGCGCCAAGCGGGTCATCGCCGAAACCGGCGCCGGACAGCACGGTGTTGCGACAGCTACAGCCTGCGCCATGTTCAATATGGACTGCGTCATTTATATGGGGGCTGAGGATACCCGCCGCCAAGCGTTGAACGTCTTTCGGATGGAGCTGCTCGGTGCCACGGTGGTACCGGTGGAGAAGGGACAAGGACGCTTGAAGGATGCCGTGGACGAAGCCCTGAACGATCTGATCGAAAATTACCAAAATACATTTTACCTGCTCGGTTCCGCCGTAGGTCCGCATCCGTTTCCTTCGATGGTCAAGCACTTCCAGTCCGTCATGAGCGAGGAATCCAAGCGGCAAATTCTTGAGAAGGAAGGCCGGCTGCCGGATGCGGTGCTCGCTTGTGTCGGCGGCGGCAGCAATGCTATCGGCGCTTTTGCTCATTACCTGGACGAGCCTTCCGTCCGGCTGATCGGCGTCGAGCCTGACCAAGCGGCAACATTAACGGAGGGTGTGCCCAGCGTTATCCACGGCTTCAAATGCCTGGTGCTGCTCGATGAGGAAGGCAACCCGCGTCCGACCTATTCCATCGCAGCAGGTCTCGACTATCCGGGCATCGGACCGGAGCACAGCCACCTGAAGGTCAGTGGACGGGCCGAATATGTGACCGTATCCAATCAGGAGGTGTTGGAGGCATTCCAGGAGCTTTCCCGCACGGAAGGCATTATTCCCGCCCTGGAGAGTGCGCATGCGGTTGCGTACGCCAAGAAGCTTGCGCCTACGATGAGCAGGGATCAGCTGATCATCATTAATTTATCCGGCCGCGGCGATAAGGACGTGGAGCAGGTTTTCCGAATGCTGAAGGAGAACTGAAACAGCCTCTCTTCCCCGAATCACCATTCCATTCATAAACGACTGCCTGCCAGCGCTGCTGCAGGCAGTTGTTTTTTTAGCGCGAAAGCCTCAATCCAATATTTCGAGAAAATGGTCATTTCTAACTGCAGAACAGACGTTAAAGGGAATCGAGGCCATGCATATGATTAGGAAAGGCACGCCACGTGTCTCCCCAAAACAGGAACGTTCTCACTACATGACCTTGTAGTCGGCGCTGACGCACATCTGGGTTTCACCCGTGTTCAGCCGAGGTCTTGCGCGATCCAGCCGGGCGCATCTATTCGAACGGCTCCGTCTCCGATAAGCGTCGTCAACCGCGCCTCGAGCGTTGCGAGTTCCGAGACGCCAATCTGCTGTTCCCATTTCTCGCGCAGCTCATCGAAAATCGCTTCCCCCTGTCGCAAGACGTCCAAGCCGAGAGGGGTGACCTGCAGCCGTTTGCGACGAGCATCGTCGGGGTCCGAGTCGCGCGATACATAACCACGATCGAGGAGAACTGCGATCGTCTTCGATGCCGCTTGCTTCGAGACAGACATGCGACGACCCAAATCCGAGGCGCTATCGGCACCTGCGGCGATAGCGCGCATCGCGAAGTCGTGGACTGGACGGAAATCGTCGTACCCACGAGCGGCCAGGTCGACCATCGCGGCGTCTACAAGCGTGCGGTAGCAGCCTAGGAGGAGGAGCGCGAGATTGGCGCCAGATCGATGCTGCGGCGTATGCGTTCCTTTTGTTAGGGGTTCCAAAATATTCTGTTTTCTTTCGCTCAAGTGGATCACAACCCTTCCTTTATTAGCGCGTTTCTATCTACTCTAATCCAAAGCAGCATCCTTCACTAGCTTTTATTTGCTTGTTCCCATCAACCTGATTGTTTATTTCCGAATAACTGCACTATTTAAAGCAGCTAGACGGTCTTTACTATTTTCTTAATCAGTGCAATAAAAACAACATACTCCTCTCTGACATTCACGAGGGACTATTCGAAGAATATTTCAAAGTTCACTCAAACTCAAGTGATCATACAAAAAAACTTTTTAGATCAATAATAAATTTATTGTTTCAATATGCTATGCCAATAAAGAAGACCTAGCGCTACCTCATATTAATCCTGGGATCAATCTCAAAAAAAACGAAATCAATGACATGCATTCAGAGTAGAGGAATCACTTGACAAAGACAACCAGGTTGTCTATAGTTGGGAACAAGGTTGTCTAAATGAGGAGGTTCAAAAATGAGCATCACAACTTCAAGCACGTCGATTCCTGGAATCGCGCATCACATGGCGCAGGTCAACGGAGCCACGATTCACTACGTGTCCGCTGGCATTGCCGGCTCCCCAATCCTGTTGGTCCACGGGTTCCCAGAGACCTGGTGGGCGTTCCACAAGCTCATTCCTTTGCTTGCCCTGAACCACCGGGTATTTGCCGTCGACTTGCGCGGCTTCGGTGATTCGAGCAATGCCGAGGGCGACTACGACAGCACGGCATCTGCCGAAGATCTGCATCTTCTCATCGGGCAGCTCAACGTAGGTCCGGTGCACCTCACGGGGCAGGATATCAGTGGATCCGCGGTGTTCCGACTCGCGGCCACGCATCCGGAAGATGTTCGCAGCTTCACCGCGATCGAGATGGGCCTTCCCGGATTCGGGCTCGAAGGCCTGGGCGACATCACTCACGGCGGCTCCTGGCATATTGGCGTCATGGCAGCACCCGGCATCCCCGAGATGCTGCTCGCCGGTCGCGAACGGGAGTTCCTAGGCGATTGGGCATTCCCGGCCATGACCGCAGTTCAGGGGTCGATCACTGACACCGACATTGACGAGTTCGTCCGCACGTACTCCCGTCCCAACGGTTGGCGCGGAGCGATCGGTCTCTACCAGTCGATGCTTACCGAAGGCGACAGTGTCAAGGCACTCGCCAAAACGAGCCCACTGACCATGCCAGCCCTGGCTATCGGTGCTGGTGGCGGACCGTTCACCGCAGAAACCGTGAGCCAGATCACGGCAGGCGGTTTCAAATCCGTGCAACTCGAAGGCGTCGGCCACTACGCCGCCCTGGAGGCACCGGCAGCTCTGTCGACCGCGATCCTCGACTTCCTGGAGAGCATCGACACGGCTTGAGAGCGGCGCCAAACGAATTACATCTCAAGGGAATATGGACACTTATGAAGTAAAAAGAGCTAGCGAAGAACATGAAAAAAAGCGAATTCTCATTCAATTCTGAATGAAAAGTCGCTTTTTTCATTTAAGCTCGTTTCACAAAATATCGGAATATCCTTTTTTATACCTCCATTCCCCGATTCCCAGCTATTCAGAGCTCTATAGGGACCCTCCCTCGCCTAATTTCCCCACCTCATTTCCCGTGACCAAAAAGACCAAAACAACCATTATGGTCAAATGATTCCCATAAACACATGTAAGCGATATCATGGGGGCATACCAAAATTGATTAGCGCAATGCTAAGGAAGTGAGGGTCCTATGGCCATTCCATCAGGTGCAAGCACCAGCATTATTCTCCGTCTGGAGATGAACAAAGAAACCAGCTCCTTCGCCCAAGTCGCCGCAGCGGTTGGCGATGCCGGAGGAGATATCGTAGCTATAGACGTAGGCCGCTCCGACAAAACGATTACCGTACGGGATATCACCGTGAATGTATATGACCAAAAGCAGACGGAGCTGATCGTGGAAGCGGTCAACGCTGTAAACGGTGTCAAAGTCGTTCACGTCTCCGACCAGACGTTCCTGCTGCACATCGGAGGCAAAATCGAAACCACACCGAAAACGCCGATCAAAAACCGGGACGATCTATCCCGCGTCTATACGCCGGGTGTCGCCCGCGTGTGCATGGCCATTCACGAAAAGCCGTCGCGCGCCCACTCGCTTACCATCAAGCGGAACACGATCGCGGTGGTCTCCGACGGCTCCGCTGTTCTCGGCCTTGGCAATATCGGCCCTGAAGCCGCGATGCCGGTCATGGAAGGGAAAGCGGTCCTGTTCAAGCAGTTTGCCGGGGTCGACGCCTTCCCGATCTGCCTGAATACGCAGGACACGGAGGAAATTATCCAGATCGTCAAAGCCATTGCCCCTTCGTTCGGCGGCATTAACCTGGAGGACATTTCCTCGCCGCGCTGCTTCGAGATCGAGCAACGCTTGATCGAAGAGCTGGACATCCCCGTGTTCCACGATGACCAGCACGGTACGGCCGTCGTTCTGCTGGCCGGATTGCTTAATGCCGTTAAGCTTGTCGGCAAACGGATGGAAGACCTGAAGATCGTCGTATGCGGCATCGGCGCCGCAGGCATCGCCTGCTCCAAAATGCTGCTGGCTGCCGGCGTCACCAACATCATCGGCGTCGACCGCGCCGGAGCTATCGTCCGCGGCGAAACGTACGAGAACCGCGCATGGCAATGGTACGCAGAGAATACGAATCCGGAAGGCTTATCCGGTTCGTTATCCGAAGTGATCCGCGGTGCGGACGTCTTCATCGGCGTGTCCGGTCCGGGCGTGCTGAAGGTGACCGACCTGCAGCAAATGGCGAAGGACCCTATCGTGTTCGCGATGGCGAATCCAACGCCGGAGATTTCGCCCGAGGAAGCGGAGCCTTACGTCCGCGTCATGGCGACCGGCCGTTCGGACTACCCGAACCAAATCAACAACGTGCTCTGCTTCCCCGGCATTTTCCGTGGCATTCTCGATTGCCGCGCCTCCCGCGTGACCGAAGAGATGAAGCTGGCCGCTGCCAAAGCTATCGCCTCCGTGGTCAGCGACGAGGAGCTGAACGAATATTACATTATCCCGAGCGTGTTCAACGCCTCGGTTGTCGAAACCGTCCGCGAAGCGGTCATTCAAGCCGCTTATGAGTCCGGGGTGGCCCGCAAAGCAGCGCCAACCTCGCCGAAGCCAGTTACCGTCTATTAATAGAAAAGAGGGATAGCATGAGACTCAATCTGAAAAACTTGACCGTGCAAGTGCTGCTAGCCATCGTGATCGGTATTGTCATTGGACAATTGTTCCCCGCCTTCGGCGTTCAGCTGAAGGTATTGGGCGATATTTTCGTCAAAATGATCAAAATGGTCATTGCTCCCATCGTATTCTTCACGATCGTCATTGGCTTTGCCAACATGGGCGATATGAAAAAAATCGGCCGCATCGGCGGCAAAGCGCTGCTGTACTTTGAGATCGTCACTACCTTCGCGATGGCGATCGGGATCGCCGTCATGTACGTAATTCGTCCGGGTACAGGCATGGATGTGAGCAAGGTCGGCAGCAATGCTGCCGAGGTTGCCAAATACGCGAAGCAGGCGGCGGAAACGCCGCACGGCTTCATGGATTTCCTCCTTAGCGTCATCCCGGACAGCATGGTCGGCGCGTTTGCCAAGGGCGAGATGCTGCCGGTGCTCTTCTTCTCTGTCATGTTCGGACTTGCGATGTCCATGCTGGGCGACCGGGCGAAACCGGTTACCTCCTTCTTCGAGAAGCTGAATGAAATCTTCTTCAAGCTTGTAGCTCTGATCATGCGCTTCTCGCCGTTCGCGGCCGGCGGCGCGATGGCCTACACCATCGGTAAATTCGGGATCGGCTCACTGTTCTCGCTCGGCAAAATGATGGGCTCCGTCTACATTACGATGTTCCTGTTTGTTTTCCTGATTCTGGGCAGCATCGCCCGGGTCTACGGCTTCAGCATTGTTAACCTGCTTAAATTTATTAAAGAGGAAATTTTGCTTGTCCTGGGTACTTCCTCCTCCGAGTCCGCTCTGCCTCGCTTGATGCAGCGGCTGGAGAAATACGGCTGTTCCAAATCGGTTGTCGGTTTGGTCGTGCCGACAGGCTATTCGTTCAACCTGGACGGTACCTCGATCTACCTGTCCATGGCCGCCCTGTTCATCGCCCAAGCCTATGGCGTCGAAATGAGCTGGGTCCAAGTGCTGACGCTGCTCGGCGTGCTGATGCTGACATCCAAAGGCGCGGCCGGCGTGACCGGCTCCGGCTTCGTCACCCTGGCCGCTACCCTTGCCGCCATTCCGGGTAACGTCATTCCGATGGAAGGCATGGCACTGCTGCTCGGCGTTGACCGCTTCATGTCCGAAGCCCGCGCCATTACGAACCTGATCGGCAACAGCGTCGCTACGGTTGTGATTGCGAAGATGGAGGGTCAGTTCGACCCGAATCAAGTCATTGAAGAAGCGGCAGAAGAGCCTGCCGATGAAAGCGCTTATGCTGCGAAGCCGAAGCTGATGGGCTAAGGCAGCCGCAATCCCTATCTTTAAAGAACAAGACAGCCGGAGATCGGCTGTCTTCTTTTTTTACCATATATGAATTTATAAGTTTCCGATGAGTCGGAAAACAAAATTCTTATTGGCGATAAAACCAACCGCTGAACGCGGTCGCTCATCTTCGCAAGGCTTTGATAGAGGTTTTCTCATACGAACTATCCTACGTGGAAGCCTACATCACCAGCAAATAGAACACAATAGCCAGCACAAAGCGATAGATCGCGAACCATTCCAGCTTAAGCCGCTTGATCAGGTTCAGGAACGTCACGACAGCAAGCATTGCCACCACAAAGGCGGTAATGAAGCCGATCAGAAAAAGCAGCAGCGCATCCCCCGTCAACAAATCGCGGCTGTCGTATAGGTCCAGCACCGTAGCCCCGAGCATAACCGGAACCGAGATCATAAATGTAAAATCGGCTGCCGCCTTTTGACTCGTACCCAGCAGAAGCCCGCCCGAAATTGTCGAGCCGGATCTGGAGAAGCCCGGCCACAGCGCCAGACACTGGAACAACCCAATGCCAAGCGCCTGCTTGTAAGTGATCTCGTCGGTCGACTCGGCGGTGACCTTGATTCGGGCCCGGGAGGCGATGATCATCAGCATACCGCCAATAATTAGACCAATCAGCACGGGACCTGGTCCGAACAAGCGACCTTTAATGAAATCCTTCAACAGCAAATAGACGATGAGCGCAGGAACCATAGAAATGATCATATGAAGGGCATTCAGCTTCTTGGGTGCAGAGAAGTCGAACGCCAGCAGGCCTTTCAGCATGCTCATGTACCGGCTCCAATACAGCAGCAGGACGGCCATGACGGCTCCAAGCTGGATTACGATTTTGAACGTGGTCGCTGCGTCCCCCTCAAAGCCTAGCAATTCACCGGCCAAGATCAAATGGCCTGTCGACGAAACCGGCAAAAACTCCGTCAGGCCCTCGATCATCCCCAGGATAATGGCGCTAATAAAATCATGCATGCCTTCCATTCCTTTCTAAAATAAACTAGTGACATTAATGATTAGACGTCTTAAATGTTTCTTTTATTGCAGCACAAAAAAACTGCCGGAAAAATGCAAAATGACAGGGAAAGACCATAATTAGACTGGTAATTCGATTGAATAAACCGATTGGAAAGAGCATTCAAATAGCTTGAGGAGAGTGATTGGGGATCAGGTTGGGAAATGCCTGAGAAAACATATGGAGAGATAAAAAAGGGGAAAAGCGTAGGCGTGGCAAGGGTTTAGATTGGGTAAAGGATTGGCTTTTAATCATCTGAAGGAGACAAATGAGGCTAAATCGGGATTTTACGTTGCCGCGGCGAATGATGGAGTTATCAGCCAGGGTAATTGCTTGGGAAAAGAAAAAGCCGAACGAATACCAGGTAAATGCCTGAATTCGGTCGGCTTAGCGGCAAACTTATTTTGCTTAGTGGCAGACTTTAAGTGCTCAGCGGCAGACTATTTTTGTTATCTACATTTATCCCTCACCAACAAAGCCACCGATTCTACGTGTGTTGAGTAATCAGTGAGAACAAATTAATAAACCTAACGAAGTGCTCTCGCCAAATTATTTAAAGCCTGATTCACCTTAGAGGCATCAGGCTCGTCTTTCCATTTTGGGTGTGATAACCATAACCAAGTAAGCTAAATATCGTTATTTGGTGCATGATGGTACGGTTAGTAAATTCAGCTTTACTAGCGCAACACGCACCGTCCATCGAGCGTACCCGAGAGTACGAAGCTTATCAAGTTCAAGATTATGAGATAACACGTTGTGCATGATCGTTAATTCATTCCGACAGCAATTACTTTCAATTTAGGCTCTGTTATCCCTGATTGTATTATTGACTTCCGACCAAAAGAAAATCGCCTCTATATGAAGGTTAACTCTCAACTATCGTTTCCGTTAGAGCAATAAATCAGAGTAATATGCAAAAGCACTTCATGGGCATCAATACAGTCATTTAGTTATTGATCCACATAAAGTAAATATGGGACTTAAGCACATTGACCTTAATATAGGGAGGATTATATGTCCGTCTTTAATCCACAAAAATTATCAGTAAAACTTATTCCACCTGCCACTTTCGCTCAACCAGTTGAAGAAAGGAAATATACTCTCACACATTCAGATATTACAGCAGAATTATTTTTAGATATTGGATATGTGTACAATTATAAATCCATTGACCCCAAAATGCGTGACGAAGTATTAGCAGAATGGAAAAAAGATTCACATGATCGTTTATATTTAGTAGGAAAAGCCTATGTAGATGGTGGGGAGTTCAGTCAAAAAGTTGCAGATACTCGTTTTAAAATATTCAGAAAAGAAATGGCAACTGCAATTAATGGAATTGTCTATGGAGACCGTCCGTTTTACGCACACTATCCCTTCCTCCTAGATGCACCCATCTTTATCCGTTTCCTATCCATTTATCCACAATATAGGCAGGTTGCTTTTTATGGTACACCACGCCAATATTTGAACCAAAACTATCAAACCTCCTGACCTTCCCAACTTTGGGAGCTTTCTTATTGAACTATGCTGCCAGTTAACTTAATAAAAATCAACAAAGTTAAACTAAGCCTTTGTCTATAGCGGCTAATATGTCTCTGTTTATCCGTGAGCGTCAAATATCCCCCACCTAGCAGTCAGATGGGGGCGAGTATATGATAGATAGAGATTACGGGAGACGGAAGGAGTCCGGTAGTGACGGCGACCACGGCATTTAAGGCTCCAATGTATGCTGGTCTTTCAGATCTGCAAGCTGCGGCAATTGCTCGAACAGGTACATCAGGTACTTGAACGGATGCAGGCCATTTTCTTTCGCCGTCTCGATCACTCTGTAAATGGCAACACTGGCCGTAGCTCCCCGCGGGGTATTCGCAAACAACCAATTTTTTCGCCCGATCACAAACGGCTTGATCGAACGCTCACTGCGGTTATTGTCGATTTCATTGCGAAAGGCACAAAGGGGTCGTGCCGCCTGCGGGCCACTGAAACGTTCCCCGTTTCAGTCTGCGATAGTAGAGCCAGAAGCCTGCATGATCCCAGTGCAGAATTTTGAGCCTGTCCCGCCTGCGGTTGCAGAACACAAACAGCGCCGAGGAAAATGGGTTAAGCGCGAATTGCTCCTATACGATCGCCGCAAGCCCGTCAATGGATTACGTATGTCGGTTGCGCCACAAGCCAGGTATACGGGTGAAGCTGAAGTGAAACTCAGCATAACGGGCAAGAGCCGCAACCACGTCGCGAAGCAGCCCCGGTTCAAAACCAGAACGAACATCGATCCGAGCGAACCCGACTTGGATTTGAAGCGTTTCGGTTGCTGAGGCCTGACGGGTCATCGTAACCGGACGGAAGGTAGTGGTGGCAGCAGTCTGATCTTGTCTTTGGGCTTTGTAGAGCCAGTATTTTAATTGATGAACAGTCAGATTCCGCTCCGTACACCAAGCTTTCATTGTTTGCCCACTGGCCTGATAAGCCTGGATTCGTTCTGCCCATAACGCCTGTAAATTCTCCATTCACAATTCATCCTTTCGTTTGCACGATGGGTTTATTGTGACCGATTTAAACCATGGACAGGTGTGCTTAGTTTGACGCTTACAGCAGAAAAAAACTGCCGGCAGGCCGGCAGCACTGGCAAAGCTATTTCCAAATTTCAGCTTAACGATTCCGTCATTGCTTTACCCTTAACGAATTTCACAAACAAAAACCGGACCAGCGGTCCCACAATGAGAAGCTGCAGAGGGAAAGCAAAAATAAAGTTTTTCAAAACCAAAGAAAAGTAACTTGCCACTAACGATTCACCCGTTAACCGGTTAGACAAGTATGCCGTCACCAATCCATATAGGGACATGCAGAGAACCATGCCGCTCACCATACAAAACGCAACGGACAGAATCACAAGCACCTTCTTGGACTTGTCATAGGGTAATGAAAAAGCAATTTTCTTCGCTACCGGACCGACAATAAATATTTCCAACAAGAACGCAGTAGCAAAGATCATCATCAATTGAACAAGTATCCCTTTCCAGGAGATCGTGCCCAGCAAGCCATTTGTAAATAAATTATAAAACGTCATGAATAACACCATTCCGGAGCACATCATCAACCCGAAATAAAAATTTTCTTTCTTCGTTGTCGGCAATTTCCATCATCCTCTCTAGTTACCCTTGTTATTATAGAGAAAATGGATGCCTCTTCATAAGTGAACAGTTTGTGAACATTAGGGCAGCTGTAAGACTAGCTGTTTGGTTGAGCTTCTTTGCGACTCTGCTGTAAATTATCAAGCTTGCTCGGCTGCCCCCGGCTCCATATACAGCAGCTCCCACAGATGACCGTCCGGGTCCTGGAAGCTCCAGGAATACATAAAACCGTGATCCACAGGATCGTTCGACGGCTTCCCGCCAGCAGCAAGTGCTTTATGTACGATCTCATCCACTTGGGCTCGGCTCTCGGCGGAAATCGCCATAATCGCTTCAGTGGTACGGGTGACGTCGGCCGGCCAGTTCTTTTTTAATGAAGGATTTGAAGAAGTCCTCCACCAGCAGCATCACGAACGTGTTGGCATTAATAATCATACAAGTTGCATTCGCATCCGTAAATTGGGCGTTAAATTCAAAGCCTAACGCAGTGTAAAATTCAACGGATTTGTTCAAATCTTTTACGAGTTCACGAATGTTTGTTGGGCTTGGAATGCCATGCCAGATCACCTCTAGAGTTATTTTAAGAGAAATGGAAAAAGGAAAATGCAGTGAATATATTTAACGAAAGCCTTGTGCTTTCTTTTTAAGTATAGGGTATGGAAGGGTTGTAGGTTTCTTTTGGATTGCTGTGGTGGGAAAGATAAAATATTCTTCCCATTGAGACTCCCCTAGGGAATCAAAAGAGTCTGTAAAGAAATAAACTCTGGATTCTCAAATCTACAAATACTCCCTATGCTTTATATGTTTCTGATTTAATAAAATTATCTACTAAAAATTTATCATTATTACTTAGCCCATCAACGAGTTCATTAAACTTAATTTTTGCATCCTCATTATCAATAAGAGATAGTGTAGCTATAGCAACATGTCCGAACTGCCATGGTCCAATAAATTTATTATCTGTTATAAGTTCTCCAAGTTCAGCTAGCCTTTCTACAATTCTTAAATCACAATAATTTCTTTCAATCAACTTAAACATTGCCATAGCAACAACCCTTAAATTTTTAGCTTCTAAGCATACTATTAAATCTTCATTTTTTATCTTATCAGTTTTAATCTCTTCTGCTAATTCAGCTATTGAAGCCATAGTAAATCGTCCCTTCAAAATATTCTTATTCGTTAATAGGCCCATATGTATCCAAAATATACTGTTTCTCCGCTTCAAAGTTCTTCTGAAGTCGTTCTGCTATATTATCCAGCCCTAACCTTTTAGCTTCATTAATTTCAATTGTATATGCTTTATGCTCATCTACAATTCTCCCTTCCCAATCCTGATATGATTCGGCGGCTGAAGGGAACCCTTTTGATTTAGCATCCTCATAGTGGCTATATTCATGTCTTAAAGCTTCAGGATCTATAAGAATCTGACCTGGTTCTCCTTTTTTAATGGCCCATACCCCATTGCACCTTCTCGATAAACCACCTCAACCCCATTTTCCTCCATATCCATGATTAGGTTGTTCCATTCTTCTGGATGCGATTTTGAACCAGCACCAAATGCATCTCTAAATGGATCTGCAGGATTATCAATATGAGTTATTTTTTTTGCGTTTTCTATAGCGACATCATTTTCATCTTTTGAAGTCCCTTCAGACGCAGAAATTTCTTCAGATACCCTTTGGGCACTATCCATCTCAGCCATATCTTGTTGCTCTTGCAATAGCGCTTGTTCGTAATAAGTAGCATCGCCCACACTTACTTTCTCTTCAGTTCCACCATCGTTTGAATATACAACATCAGGGGATTCTTGTTGAGGAGTAGGATCCGCGATAACAATAGGCTCTTGTGCATTTGCCGGTTGCGTTAAAGTTGTCCATTGTAATTATCCTGAGTTTGAATCAAGGGTTCGGGTTTTACAATATTAATTGGTGTCACTTGAATACTAGGTCCTGAAATATGAAACGGTGTAACGAGAAGTCCGCCTTTTCGAGCTGCACCAATAACAATTTTCCCTATTTTTCCCAATATACTACTTTCTTCTCCATTTGTAGATTCCTGCGATGTTGGTTTGTAGGAACTAGAAGACTCATCAAAAAATCCTGATGTTATTTCAATTGAAGCAATTCTCACTAAATGTTTCTTATTTTCTTTATTCCCTAATATCATCAAATAATCATTCAACATATCAATAGTCGTTGGAAGACTTGACTTCAACAAACTGCTAAACTCCCTATCCCTTGCATTCCCGTAACTCACTGCGCTATTTCCTTGGGAAATTACAGAGCTGCCTTTAACACCGAAAACAACATCCGCCGCTTTACTCATCATCTTTTGAATCTCTTTAGAGATAGACTTAGCTTTCTCAGCAGCTTGTGAGCTGCCCCCACCACGACTTGATCTGGACGAGCCACTTGATGAACTACTACTATTCCCAGTAACATAGTCAACAACTGCTTTCACCACAGCTCCTACTACAATAGACGTCAAAATACTGCTGAGTACCGAATGCCCACTAGGATCAATATACATAATCGGATTGTTATGCCCATACGTATACAGGTTCAAGCTAAGTGGGTTGGTATCCTCGCCCCAGTAGCTATCCTGGGACATGAATCGCCCTGTGTAGGGGTCATAGTAACGTGCTCTCAGATAGTACAGCCCGGTTTCCACATCCATGAACTCTCCTGCATACCGGATTGCATTGGTATACCCTGTCTCAACAGTCAAGGTCGGGTTGCCGAACACGTCATAGTCATACTGGTTCTCGACCTCTCCTGCAGCACTTACCGTTTGCACCACATCGCCGTGACCGTTGTAGAGATAGTATGAAAGCTTATCCGAGCTGTCTGCTCGGGCGATATAGTTAATCCCTCGCACATAGCGGACGATCATCTGATCGGATGCATCGGTTTCTAGAACGACGTGCTGACGGTCATAGAGATAATTCGTGACTTTCTCCGCATAATTGTCCTTGGAGCTGCGTACAACCTTCTTCGTTCTAAGACCGTCCCCATTGTACGTATAATCGACAGTGACACGTTCTCCGGCCTTGAGCTTCTCCATCTGCTTCAATTGGTTGAAGCCATCATAGGTGCTGTTGACCTTCTCAATCAACGTATTCAATTCGTCGGTCACGTTGTCGCCATACGGATTGCCGCCTGTAACCTGCCTCATGCTCCGGTTATGCGGATGAATGTAGCCTACCTTCTGGCGAATTTGGTTTCCATTCTCATCATACTGGTAGCTGGTCGTCTTCTCCAGCAGCTCCGTGCCCGCTTCATCATACATAGCCTCGACAAGCTTCAGCAGCTCGTTCGTGTTGGAGTAGACATACTCACTCTTCTTGACCTTGTACTGCACCTCGACTTTGGTGTTCGGGTCGAAGTATCCGCTCGGTTGGACTGAGGTATACGTCTCGTTCAGCGTCTGACGATTGCCCGATCCGTCGTAGGCATACACGGTCGTTTTACCTGGCGCCTCGACCTTGGCAATCCGTCCTGCAGCATCGTATGTATAGCTGTAGGATGAGATGACATCTCCATTCGGCTTGTGGTTGGTCAAAGTCACCACACGATTATTTCGATCAAAGGAGTACTCTTCCTTGACGCCTCCCTCGTAGGAGATCGCTTGACGGTTCCCGTTCTCATCGTAGCTGTAGGTCGTGGTGTGACCCTTGAATACAACGGTTTCCATCCGGTTGGACTTGTCATAGGTGTAGGTCGTCGCCGCTCCCGTTTTGTCTATGACAGATTCGATGTTACCTGCCGCGTCATAGGTGTAGGAGATCTGAACAGCGCCATCTCTGCTTATATTCAACAGTTGATTCTTCTTATCATACGTATAGCTGCTGGTCCCGCTGTCATCGGACATGGTCAGGCGGTTACCCGCTTCATCATAGGAATAGCTGAGCGCATCTCCGGTTTCTTTGACTTGCTTGTTCAGCAGCAGGTTGCGGCTGTCGTAAGTGTATGCGATATGATGATCCATGCGATCGGTAATCCCAGTGACATTCCCGGCAAGATCATATTGGTAACGGATCGACAGACTCGCTGCGTTCGTCGCTGCCTGCATCCACCCGAAAGCGCCATAACCGTACTGGGTCACTTTGCCCCGTCCATCGGTCATGTACAATTCCCGCTGCCGTCCAGAGCCAGAGGCGTTCTTCTCCTCAAGCCGGTTATTAGCATCATATTTCAGAGCAATATTTCCCTGCTTCGGTAGATTACAGCACCTTCCCAAGACTATCATAATCATAAATCGTGCCCTTGGAGAAAGTTATGGTCGTAGCAAGGCCGTTTGACTGGTCGGCAATTTACTTTAGTAAAAAGAAACGATCACCCTATCCGTTGAATGATGAGTTCATTCTCCCCCATTAAAAAACAACCTTGAGAGGCATGAATCCAATCAAGGTTGTTTAAAATTATCACTTAAACATATTTGTCATATCATCCCATTCTACGGTCGTTGGGAAATCCTCGCCTTCCAAAAATGATTTGAATAAAAGGATTACCGTTTCCAAGTTCATTACTTGATTAGTTTGAACTTCAACCAATGAACCCGATATTATGATCTTCATTGTTCCCGAACTAGCGGAATCCTTTTGTATTGCTTTCCTATGGGTAAAGTCACTGCTTGAAAAATATTTTCTGACCTCTACTGTAAATTTTATGGGGCCACCACCCACTTGCATGTAACTACCATCTTCTTTTTCTAAAATAGCATAGGAATTTGAAGAGCCATCAATGGTTCTTAAATGATTTTCCAGGTCATTTTTTTTTATTTTTTTATAATGGACTCCATTTTCTGATTCAAAAATCATCATTACCCCCGAGTAGTTGAGTCCTGCTTTAGTTGGTTTATCGTATTTATGCTTTTTTCAATTATTGAATCCGAGGGCCTGCCCGCATCCCAATTCAGTAAGAGAGTTATCGCTTTGTCATACTCGCTTCTTAAACAGTATCCGGCAGCTAAGCTCCACCTATAACCATGACCATTGAGTGTAATTCTCGGGTCAACCGCTTCATATCCTTTAATTAGACTGTTTAAGTTGGAGAAATCGTTCCAAAAGGGCTCTGCGCTCTTCTGAATTTGGTTCGTAATGGTCTCAACAAGACCAGATAGATCCGAAGTTAAAGAAAGTGGCCATTCAATAAATTCTCTTTTAGATTGAAGATTCCCAATATTCGCCGCGGCAGTGGGCCAACCTCTTTTGTAGTCTTCCCCTTTGAGGGTGAAGGTCATCTTTTCGAGATTTTCAAATCTAATGTTGGGTAACGCCGAAACATATCCAGCTTCTTGACCTCTTATTCGACGTAAATCCAAATTTAATTCCTGGGTACACTCTTTCAGTTGTTTTTTAAATGTCTCTTTCTTTTTAAGGTCAAAGCCCATCTCTTGAAGGAATGGACTGAGGCCTTTGATTAAAGCATTGTATACATGATCTATTTTTTGGAACATGGAAAGATATCACTCCTAATCTTCATCCAGTAAGTTCGATAGATTCCTTAGCGAATCAAAAAGTTTATTCAATAGTCCAACGCAATTGTATACTCCCATTGGACATATCATTTCCAGTTAATTCAATTTGATATTCCCCATCCATTTCGGTAAAAATAGTCACCCGGCTTCCTTTTCTGGATATTTCAACAAACCTATTATTTGGATTAATAACAGTGAAACCAATACCTCCATCCCCATAGTAAGTATACTCGATATTAATATGTTGCCCTTTCTTGGCAAGGATGGGTATTCGTTGTTTACCATCAAAATAACTGTACGTATACTCTACATAATTATTATATTTAAACTCAGACCAATTCTTTTTCTTGTCGATAAATTTAGGGTGAAAAATGAGTACGTACAATAAACATACAAAAATAATTAAAATTACCCCCAGAACTACTAACACTTTTTTGATCATAGTTCGCTCCTACTAATTACTTTGAGTGCATAGAAAATTTATCGAAAATATCATGCTCATTGTTGAGAGATGAATCGATTAACACATGATCCTTTTAAAATATGTTGAAAGATGCGAGTCTTGGGTCACTTATCACCTTTTTGTCATCATCCCCCGTTATTCAGGATAATAATTGTCCATACTGGTTGGTGCAACCGGTACGACTTTTCAGCTGGAGAGGATAGTGGAACGATGAGAACTACGGGGCTTTGGTCGGAGCGATTCAAGCTGCTGCTATTTAACAACAAATTTATAAGCTTTTTGTTCATTTTACTGCTTGTCGGACTCAATATTCTCGTACTCACGAAGATTAAATTCATTTTCACGCCGCTGCTTGTTCTGGTCAAAACAGTCCTGCTGCCGATTATCCTGACCGGCGTCCTGTACTACCTGCTTAATCCGATCGTTGATTTTCTACAGGCTCGAAAGGTACGACGCGTCTACTCCATTCTGGTGCTATATATCCTCATTATCGCTATATTGGCGCTGGCCATCGGTACGGTCATCCCGCTCATCAAGGAGCAAGTGATCGGTCTTGTCCAAAATATCCCCGCTTACAGCGAAACCCTGAACCTGCAGCTGGAGCGCTGGTTCGGCAGCAATTTATTTAACCAGCTTCGAAATACGGTCGATCTTAACACCGACGATCTGATGACCACCATTTCTTCGCGCTTGACGACGATGCTGAATCACACCTGGTCCAGCCTGAGCGGGTTTCTGGGCATCCTCACGGAAACGATTCTCGCCATTGCGACAGTGCCGTTAATTTTGTTTTATTTGCTGATCGACGGCAGGCTGCTGCCTCCTTACATCCTGTCGTTTCTGCCCATTGCCATGCGGAACACAACATACCGGGTGATGGAAGAAATGAGCCACCAGATCAGCTCGTACATCCGAGGCCAGATCATCGTCAGCTTCTGCATCGGGTTCCTGCTGTTTATCGGATATAACGTGATCGGCCTGGAATATTCCCTCGTATTGGCCGTGATTGCGGCCTGCACAAGCATTGTCCCTTACTTGGGGCCCGTTATCGCCATCACCCCGGCCTTGATCGTAGCAAGCGTCACTTCACCGGTCATGCTGCTCAAAATGGTCGTCATTTGGACCCTCGTTCAAATTACCGAGGGCAAGTTCATTTCCCCGCAAATTATGGGCAAGTCGCTGCACATTCATCCGGTAACGATTATTTTTGTGATTTTGACGGCAGGCAACTTGTTCGGCCTTGTCGGCATCATCCTGGCCGTACCCGGCTATGCGGTGCTGAAGGTCGTCGCATCCCACCTGTTCCGGTGGTTCAAGAAAAGCTCGGGCTTGTACGAGGTCGCAAAGCCTGAATAACCGGAGCGCAGCCGGGCAAAGTCATAACCACCGGCTTAGCCAGTGGCTTCCATCAGCCCTATAAGGGCATGGTACAAGCACGCGCCTCAAAGGCGCACTGAAGATCTGCCAACCGCGTTACTTTCACAGGCTAGAGGCTGTCCCAAAAGTAAACTTTTGAACAGCTTCAACTACAAAATAGGATGGCATATAGAATAAACCAAGGAGCTAAGCGGCCTGTTCATGCTTAGCTCCTTTGTATTTGGCATCAACGGCTGCTTTCTTCAGCAGATTATGGGCAAGCGAAAGCCACCCGACCTCCGCTTGAGGGGATGCGCTGGATCAAGATTGCCACGCCAGGTTGCGTCTGCGAAGTGGGCATCCTAGAGATCAGCCGCCTGTGCGAAGCAATCCGATAGGGCCTAACACTCTAAGCGAATAATTAGGCTTGCAATTTTTGTAAAGAGGAAGTATCTTAAACATACATCGAGTACTGATAAAACGAAATTAGTACTTAAGGTTTCATCCAAGAAGGAGTTTGTACAATGTATGAAGCTAGGACAAAGCGGAGAATCGTTGATTACGCCACAAAGAAGTTTTTCACATTCGGATTCTCCAAGATATCGACGGATCAAATGGCCAACGATCTGGGCATGAGCAAAGCGACTTTGTACAAATACTTTCCGAAGAAGGAGGCGCTGCTGGAAGAAGTGATATCCCATTTCGCCCTAGAGCAAATGCGGGATATCGAACGGATTGCGTCCGACCCCGAGCTTGAATTCAAGCAAAAGATTGAGAGGTTTATGTTCGTGTCCGGGAAACGGCTCAGCACGGTGAGAAAAGAAGCGGTGCAAGACATCCAGCGATCTGTGCCTGAAATGTATGAACGCCTAATGGAATTCCGCAAAAGTGTTATTTTGAAAAAGCTGAGCGAGCTCTTTCAACAAGGCGTGCAAAAGGGGTTGTTCCGCAAAGATATAGATCAGACTTTCGTGGCGAGCGTCATCCTGGCAGCGGTCGAGTCTTTGACGGATCCTGAACATTTATCCCATTCCACCTACACTTACGAAACGGTGTTTCAAAATATACTGATACTGATTCTAGAAGGGAATATGGTCCAGGAAAGGGACGATGCGGAATGAAAACTTTGGAAACGGACGTTTGTATTGTGGGCGGCGGCCCGGCAGGCATGCTTCTCGCACTGTTGCTGGCGAAGATGAATATTCGTGTTCACGTGTTGGAGAAGCAGAAGAACTTCGACCGTGAATACCGCGGCGAGATTTTGCAGCCTCGTTTCCTACAAATGCTTGAGCAGCTTAATCTCAAAGAGTATGTTGAACGGTTTCCTCATGAAAAGCTGAAACAAGGCGCTTTCTACGTCCGCGACCGTCAAATCGGATCCATCAATTTTCAAAATGTTCATCGGAACAGCCCCTACGCCATCTCCATGCCGCAACCAGTCCTACTGCAAGCCCTGTATGAGAAAGCCGCCCAATACCCCTCTTTCGAAATGTCATTTCATTCCTCCGTACAGAAAGTGATTATGGAGGATGGCACAGTCAAAGGCGTAACCGTCAAGTCCGGAGACGAGGAGCTCGACATTCGAGCTAAAATTACCGTCGGAGCCGACGGCCGTTTTTCGACATTGCGCCGGTTAATGAATTTTGCCTTCGAGTATGAACAATACAATATGGACTTGATTTGGTTTACGATCGAACATCCCGAGCACTGGGAGCGTATGCTGCGGTTTCAGATTTCGAACGGTCCGACCTGCATCATGGGCTCCAAATACGGAAATCGGCTGCAGGTGGGAATCGCTTTTAAGAGAGAGGAATGGGAAACGATCAAGCAGCAAGGCATTGAGGCCTTTAAAGAAACGATTGTCCGTATTCATCCTTATTTCAAAGAATTCGCTGGCTCGTTAACGGATTTCAAGCCGTTTACTCCGTTGCAGTCGAAGCTGTTTATGGTCAAACAATGGGCTAAAGACGGGTGCATTCTCATTGGCGATGCGGCCCATTGCGCTACGCCGATAGGCGCCGTAGGAGTCTCCCTTTCTTGTGCAACTGCCGTTATCGCTGCGGATGTGATCGTTAAAGCGTTCCAAGAGAACGATTTCTCCACCGAAATGCTGAATCAAGTACAAACGATGCGCGAGCCGGAAATCAGAAAAATTCATGCGTTTCAGAAGAAGATCGAGAATGTCATGGTGGATTCTCCGTTCCTGCGGAAAATGAGGCCAATCGCAATTACTCTGCTGGCAAAAACCCCGTTGTTTGCCAAAATTCAAAAAAGAATGCTTCTGATGCCGACACCTTTGCCGATTCATCCGCAGTTATCGTTCGAATAATGGTCTGAAGTGGAGTAATTAGGAGAGGCTCCAAGCCTCAGCCTTCAGCCGCAGCTCCCGGTATCCGGCTCCCGACACCGCCCAGCCTCCACTTAAGCGTGGAAGCAGCGCGTACGCTGCAGCTTTGCTTACGGGTCCCGCTGCCCCGGACTGTACCTTTCTAGCGGAAGGCCTCCTGCAGCAGCGTCTGGGCCGGCCGCCCCGCGATGAGCCGCCGCCCGTCGCTGCAGCCCTCCTCCCGACCAGCCAGCTCCGCTGCGAGCCGTTCGCGCCAGCTTGCCAGACTGGCCTGATACCGCCCGTCTTCGGCCACATTGCGAAGCTCCTGCGGGTCGCTGCGCAAATCAAACAGCTGCTCTCTCCCGGTTTGAGAGAACCAAATATATTTTTGCAAGCCGTCGGTCATGTAGTGATTCGACATGTCCTTGCACTCGTGCTCTCCATGTATCGCCTCGCGCCACGCAGCCTCCTCCCCCTTGGCCAATGGAAGCAGGCTCGCCCCATCGACCGTGTCGGGGATCGGGGCACCGGCGGCATCGAGCAGCGTCGGCATAATATCGCGGATTTCGATGACGCGGTCGTTTGTCGTGTTTTTGCATAAATGCAGCATGCCGCCCGGGTCCGCCAGAATGAATGGAACCTTTGCGCTCCCTTCATAAGGCAGCGTTTTGCGGAACAAGTTATGATCCCCCAGCAGCTCGCCGTGATCGGAGGTGAACAGAATGACCGTATTGCGCAGAACGTCGTACTCGTGCATTGCCTGCAAAAACCGCCCAATCTGGTGATCGATGTGTGTGATCAAAGCGTAATACGCGGCCTGCGCTCTGCGCAGCCGGTGCTTCGGCACGATGCCTTTGTTCGTGACCGGGTTCAGCCCGTGCTTCTCCGTGTCCTCCGTCTGCGCCCACTCCCCCATGACAGGCTCCGGTATATCTGCATCAAGATACATATCCAGAAAAGCCTGCGGCGGATCAAACGGCGGGTGAGGTCTCACGAACGACATGCTAAGGAAAAAAGGCTTCCGCGGATCGCGCCGGCGGAGAAAATCGATCGATTGGGTGACGACCCAATTCGTCGGATGCAGCGCCTCCGGCAAATGCCATGGCCTTGCGACCGTCGAGGCATTGCAATCCAGGCCGAGGTCCAGCAGGTCGCTGTCCGCCCCGGCCCGTTCCCGCAGCCATGGCAAGTAATCGTCACAGCTGTCGAACGACTCGGCCACGGGGGTAGACGGCCGCATCCGGTTGTGATGCAAGTATCCGTCATGCATTACGATGTTGTGGAACCCGCACAGGTTGCGGGCCGGGTATACATGCATCTTGCCGACACACTGCGTGTGATAACCTGAGGCGGCCAGCACGGAAGGGAGCGTGTGCTCGTAATCCCAGGGCACCTGATCCTGGTAGCCGATCCTGCCGTGATGGCGCTGGCTCATCCCTGTCAGCATTGCAGCCCGTGCGGGAATGCAGCTCGGGGTTGCCGAATACGCATTGCGGAACAGGACGCCGCTGCGGGCCAGCTGGTCCAGATTCGGCGTATCCACGACGGGATGGTTTAAGATGCTGAGGCAATCGCCCCGCATTTGGTCTACGGAAATAAGCAAAAGGTTCGGTTTCGCTTGCATCGCTGAGAGCTCCTTTGACAATGAGATAGCAGCTCATCGTCCCCTTTGTGTTTAAAGAAAGGGACGATGGGCTGCATGCGTGCTGACAGGCTGCTTTTGTTTACTGGTTCACTGGGTTGCTGGTACTGGGTTTACTGCCCCTACTTGGTTCACTGGTTCACTGGTTCACTGGTTTACTGGGTTTACTGCCTTACTTGGTTTACTGCCTACTGGCTTATCGCCAAAGCGGGACGGTTCGCCGTGTTCGTCTGCTCCTTCGACCCATAGCTGATGTCGCCGGTGCTCCCGACGTCCGTCGGGGAATACACGCGCAGCGACAGCTTGCCGCCGGAGGCGATGGCACTGTTGACCTGTGCGGTCACATCCACCTCGACCGGCTTGCCTGCGGCCATGCCCGACCAGGTGCTGAACCCAGAGCCGGAGGCCGGCTTGGTGCTCCAGGTCAGGCCGGACTCCGTCCATGTCGTGCTGGCCGCGACCGCTACGGCATTCGTCGTGGCGGCCGAGCCGACAGAGGTCGGCACCAGATGCACCGTTGCCCCCGACACCGGTCCGGTCAATGCCGACACATCAAACAGCAGATAGGCTTCGCGGTTGTAGCTGCTGGTGCTTTTTTTAGTGACAAGGGAAGGGTCCGCCCCATAATTCGTGCCGACATAAGTGCCGTCCCTCACATACGCGTCGGCGGTCGGCTCCACCGAGAACAGATGCACCTCGGCAGATGGGACGCTTTCGCCCGAAGTGTTATAAGCGGTGACGGCGAAATAGTACGTCGTTCCGTTGGTCAGCCCGGTGACCGCTCCTGTTGTGGAAGCGCCGGTATTAACTGTCCCGGTGTAGACCCCCGGCTGGGTTCCATACTTGATGCGGTACCCGGCTGCTCCGCTCACAGCTGTCCAGCTCAAGGTCGCCTTCCCGCTCCCGCCGTACACGCTGCTCACCACAGGCGCTGCAGGAATGACTGGCGGAGCCGGGGTCAAGTCGAACTTGGCATGAAACGAGCTGCCTTTGCTGCCATTCACATTCACGGTAAGTTGAATCGTCGGGCTCAGCTGTGTGACCGTAACCCCTGGATCAGCCGAAATGACACCGGAAGCGCTCCGGTTGACGGTCAGCTGAATCGTGCCCGTATTCGTCTGCGTCGGATCGGATACAGACACCTCTGCCGCAGAAGAGGTCGTTTTTAACAAGACGGAGGCTTTGTTGTCGCTGGTCAAGTCCCCCACTGTTTTGGTCAGTGTGTTCCAGAAATTCACCGCAAGCAGGTTCAGCGTGTTCTCCCGGACAGCCTGCGCATCCGCGGAATTTTCCACGACCGTAAAATCCGGCCCCGCTGCATAAGCACTTGTCTGCGACACGCTTGCATTAGGCAGTATTGCATATTGGTAGCTGCCATCGGTCGGATTCGCTCCATGATCAAACCAGAACGTTTCATAGTTATTCGTTAGCGTGCCGGTGATAAGGTCGCTGGAGTGAATGTCTGTCCACTTGCCAGTTCGAGTCTCGCGAATCCCCTTCAACGCAGGCGTACCCGGGAAATAATAGCCGATATCCGACCCACTCACCGCATTGCCTTGCAAATGCATCCAGCTCACGCCCGTATAAGATTGCATACCCTGAGTCAGGGAGGTCGACTGTATTGTGCCATTCACGGTAAACGCGTTATCCCCTGCCTCGTTCAGCTTGCGGTTGTCTACGATCGTTTCGATCGTTCTGCCGGACGTACTTGTAATGCCGGAGCCCAGAGCTACGATTTCGTTATCGAACATAAACCATGACTTTTTGCCGGTCACATTGCTGCCGTAAGGATTGAGCTGCATGCCCGCTACGCCGAACGTACCGTCGCTTGCACCGCCCACCCAGGTGTTCGCCGTCAGTGTGCTCTGTCCCGCTGCATTGGCGAGCATCCCGGTATCGACCGTCGTTCCGGCCAACCGGTAAGGATTGACCGTTGGCCAGTAGTTAGCGTCATACTGACTGAGGTCATTGTTATAGAGATAGGTCATCCCGTCGCCCATATGCCATCCATGCAAATTATCCCCGTTAATCGACTCGTACCGGTAAATGCGCTTGGACGACATCGCCAGCCCGAAGCCGAAGCCCGGCCGGTAATGAACGATCCGGTCGGATTGCGGGAAAGGGATGTTGCGGCTCAATTCACCTCTGGGAGCGATCGCTGGATCGCCCAATATCTGCTTCGCCAGCACGATATAAAAGATCGAATTGCCGCCACTCACAAAGCTAAGATAGGTATCCTCGGTCATCCAATATTTCACCATGCTTTGGTAAGCGGCTGCATCCGCTGCAGGGGCAAAGGTACTCAGCAGTAAAATGGACTGCGTCGCCGCCTTGCCGTAATAATGATCATCGGCGGAGGAATAGGCGATTGTCCGGCCCCGGAGCATGGACATCAACGAGCCTTTATAAATCGCCGGCTCATACGTGCTGTACACCCATTGGTACATATTGGCGGCATTCGGATCCGTTATGGCCCAGGTCGAGCCGCTGAGCAAGTAAACGAGGTTGACGATAAATTGAAAGTAGGTCGTGCCATAATTGCCGAAGTACGGATGTGCCGTATGCTGAAGGAAGGAGCCGTCCTGATGCATGCCGTCTCCCGTACTCACATACTTGAACACATTATTCGCTCCGTTGGTGGAGGTGGACAGCGTCGTTGCATCACTCAGCCCGTCCCGTCCGAGAGCGACCGCCGTGCTGTCCTTGATGAGGATGCTTCGGAGGGCAACGACCCAGCTTTTTTCCACCCGGTTCGCGCCTGTAGCTGTCGCGCTGTTTTGCGGCGCACGGTTCGGATCCGGGGTAAATTTATTGACAGCATTCATATAATTGGTTACCTGGGTGGAGGTCAAATCGTTGTACATGAGTACCACGGCATCCTCCAGGTTCTTGGGACCGGAGATTTCCCAGTGATACCAGTTGTCGTAGATGCTTTTGCCTGGGTTGTAGCGGTTGGCGTACATCCAGTCCAACGCGCCGGTAATCTCATCGCGCAGCGCTGTGTTGAGATAAAGGGGATTGTAGGCCGGGGAGGCCGGATCGCTGCTTCCTGCGGTTGCATACGCAAGCGCCATCGCACGAATACGCGAAAAGTTGTACACCAGCTCCGCGGACACCGTCGTGCTGGTTAAATCGGTCCATAAGCAGCCGCAGCTGGTCCGGTTCGTGCCGGTTTGCAGCGTATCGCGGAAGCCGGTGGCCGTGTCGTTCTGCACGACACGGACGGTCAGAGCGATCTGGGCGGCAATATCCGCATCGGACAGCTCGATAGAGGGACCACCGGTCAGTACATCGCTCCACTTTTGCCTTAAGGCGTCGAATTCATCGGCAGCGGATACTGAAGCTGGAAGTACCCACCCTGTACCGATCAGAGAGAAGACAAGAACAAACAGAATCAGGCATGACATCCACTTTCTCATCATCATTCCTCCTTGAGGCCTCCTACTGAAAGGAAGCCCGCTTCTTGGACTTGGCTAAAAAAGCTCCGGCGCATTAACTATCGTACCGGCTTCAGTATGGCCCTCTCATCCGTCCATTCCAATGTCCACGCAATCTCTGTGGTATCCGCCAGGCTGAGGCGCAGCAGCCGCTCTCCCCCCTCTCCAGCCTGAACGTCCAGCTTCAAGCCCTTCATCCCCTTCATCCCATTCAAGCCTTCCGCGAGACGATGTTTCCAGTTCGCCGCTCCCGCAGCCGCCATATCCATGCCCTCTGCCGTATATACGAAGGCATGAATAAACATGACCTCCCGCTGCTCCGATCCCTGCACCCGGTGGACCAGCGTTTGGCGCAAGCCGCTTGGCGGGTTATCCGGCGTGAGCGCGGACATCAGCTCTGCAGGCTCCGAGCACCAGCACGCCTGGTGCAGCTGCCCCTCCTTCATATGCCAAAGGAACGTTTCCATTCGCTCCTGCCGCTTGCTACGCTTCTCCTGCACCCATTCCTGGGAGAGAGCGCTCAAGGGAGCGGCGTAAGGCTGCCAAGCGTGAGCCTCTTCCTCCTCCAGCCGTCCGCTCATATGATACGTCAAGTCAATTTCCCGTTCGCCGGGAACAGACACCCGGACGATATCGAGCAGCACCTGCCCGGTCAGCACATTGATTCTTCGCATGCCGGCACCGCTATAGGCCGCTTCATCCCACGGACTCATCTCCGGCGGCAAAATAATCGAGCCCTTCATCCGGTAACCGGCTTCGCGGTGCCAGTCCACGGCGCTCTCCACCCAAGCGCCCCAAGACTCCCGGCGGTATTGGATCAGCCTGCCGTCTGCAGGAGGCTGATCCTTGCCGTTCAAACTGACCGTATTGTGCGAATACGTATGCTTGAACCAGCCGTAGTGCACCGGCACGCCGTAGGCGGTCGTGCCCGGATCGACGAACAGCGGCACGCTTCCGGCCCGGAATGACAGGCCAAGCCGGTCCATATGATCGTGCTCTCCGCCGAAGGTGCTGTGCTTCACCAGCACATGCCAGCCGCTGCCGTTCACGAGCTTCGTCAATCCGCTGGCATACGAAGCCGCATCGGAGACGATGAGCTGTGCGAGTGAAGCGGACAAGGGCTGCCCCTCCAGCCCGACGGCTTCCTCCAACGGCAATGGCTTCCCTGCCTCATGGCTGACAGGTGCCAGAGACGGCCCGAATGCCGTGCCGATCGGGGGCCCCCCGTTACCCGGCAATGCCTCGCCGAACCATAACGCCTCCAGCGAGTCCCGTGCCGCAGGAGCAAAAGCGGCCTGCTGCCTGACTTTCGCTGCCGGCTTCTCCACCTGAGGCTCGTCGCCGCCGAGAGCAGTCACTTTCACCGCCCGAGCTCCCTCACCGTCAAAGCCGGCCTCGTTGCCCAACCGGGCCCCTTCTACACTCGAACCGATGCCTCCCCCCGTGCCATAAGCAAGCTGCAGCAGCTCGCCATACACCGGGTCGCGGTACCAGCCGTAGGCCAGCTCGTAGTAGGGTGCAAGCGATGCAACGCTTAAGGTATAGCTTGCATCGTTCATATTAGGCAGCGTGCCATCCGGCAAAATGTACCGTATGGGGAAATCGAACATGCGCTTGAGCGCAGGATGCTCCTTCAGGCACCATGCCGTGCCTTCCACCAAAATGCCGTACTGCAGCAGCGAATGGTAGCCGTAAAAATGATATTGGAAGTTGCCCTCGTACCACATCCCGTCCTCCAGCACGCCGCACTCCAGCTGATCCCACAGGCCGTACGGCCCCGCCAGTCCCGCCTGGTGAATCGTCTCGTCCTTCAGCAGAAACCCGAGCATCCCGATGGCCGCCGTAATCAGAACGGCGTGATTGTGCAGCTGGCTCTCCTTGTGGCGGATCAGAAACTCCGCACAGGGACGCAGCAAGCCGTGCTGGATGCGCTGACGTTCTTCCTCCTCCAGCTGCTCTTCGATAAACCGGTAAGCATAGCACAAATCGATAATCCAGTGCGCCTCGTCCAACGTCTGCGCGAACAGCTTTCCGGGTCCGTTGTAAGGAATATCCCCATGAACCGCGTAGCCTTCATACACCTTCGAGTACGCAAGCAGCACATCCGTTACCTTGCGGGCAGCCTCCGCATCCCGGTCCAGCCAGCTGCATACGGCCTTATCCTTCATGGCGGTGCCGAGCTGCGAATGGGCAAGCGTAATCCATGCCGCGTCATAGGGCTCTCCGCTCCACACCTTGCCGCAAGCCGGGCATTCATGCTGCCCGGGGCGGTTCCAATCGAATTGGAGCTTAACCCCGTCCTGATGACAGTAATAGTAATGGATCCAGCCGCCGCGTTCCTGCCCGGAGATCGTATATTCGATGTCGGCTGCGCGCTCCGCACGCTGCCGGAGCTGCCACACCGCCCTCCGGTACGCCGGATCGGCGGCGTTGCGCAGCAGCTTTTGCAATCGAAGGGGGTTCATGAGCGATTCCTTCTTTCTGTAGGTTGAGAATGGAGCTTTCCTTCCCCAGGTGTTCCTCTTCTGCGCATCAGCCTTTGACGGAGCCCGAGGTCACCTGCATAAACGATTTGTTCGCGAGCACATATACGATCAACAGCGGTAAAATAGACAAGCAGGCACCCGCCATCATATAGTGCGTCTGTGCAGCGGAAGCGATGCCGTACCGCAGTCCGGCCAAGCCAACGGTCAACACCTGAAGCTTCGGCTGGCTCATCGTGAACACGAGCGGCAGGATATATTCGTTCCACGCATGGCGGAAAGTAAACAGCGCCGCAACGCCCAGACCCGGCTTCAGCAGAGGGAATATAATCCGGGTATAAATCCAAAGCTTGGAGCAGCCGTCGATCATGGCCGCCTCATCAAGCTCCCGAGGGATTGCCTTGACGAAGCTGAGCAGGATGAAGAAGATCGACGCGTGGCCGCTGATCAGAATAAGAATGACGCCCCACAGCGACGTATGCATCTGCAGCTTGACCATCAGCTCAAACTGCGGACGCAGCACGACCGCACCGATGGACACGAACATCGTCGACGCTTGAAGCGCGACATAAAAGCTTTTGCCGGCAAATTGCAGCCGATCGACCGCATAAGCCGCCATGGAGGCAACGATCAGCGTGCCTACGGTCGCAAACACACTGACGAACATGCTGTTCCATGTATAGGTAGAGAAATGCGCCTGCTTCCATACCTCGGCGTAGTTGTTGAAATGCCATACCTCGGGGAGGATCGTCGCCCCGCCGGTAAGCTCCGCGTTCGATTTGAAGGAACCCAGAAAGGCCATCAAGATGGGGAATATCGTCAACAAGGCGATCAGGAGCAGAAATAGCCAAAGCACCGATTTTTTCACGGCTGAGCCGATCGACCATGCTGGAACTGCAGATTGAAGCTTCGCGGCTTCCGTTGTCATCTGCGCACCTCCTGTAAATGTAAAGTTACTATTAAACTCTAGTGCACCTTATTCAACCGCTTGGATGCGTAGAAATAAAGCAGGGTAACGACACCGACGAGCAATGCGGTCGTAAAGCCGACGGCACTGCCGTAGCCAATCTGCTGCTCCATGGCCGAGCCGGAGGTGGATAACGGGAAGAACAGCTTGTAGACATACAAGAACATCACTTCCGTCTTGCCAATCGGTCCGCCCTCGGTCAATACCATAATGCTCTCGTAGCCCTTCAGCGAATTAATGATCGCCAGCATGATCACCATTTGAAGCACCGGACCGAGCATTGGGATTGTGATATACCCGAACTTTTGCACGGCATTCGCCCCGTCAAGGGACGCGCTTTCATACACATCGCTCGGGATATTTTGCAGCCCTGCGATAAACAGCAGCATATAGTTGCCTACAGCGCCCCATACCGCAATAATAATCGTGCTCATCATCGCATGCTCCGGTCCGAGCCAATCAATGCTTTTGGAAATGATATGGTAACGAAGCAGAAATTGATTCAACAGTCCGTTGAACGAATTAAAAATAATGAAGAACACGATAGAGATGACCGAGGTACTCACGATGGTCGGCATGAAATAAATCGCCCGCAGCAGATGCTTGCCCCGCAGCCCCCTATTCAGTATGACCGCCAAAATAAGCGACAGCGGCAAGGTGATGATCAATTTGCCTCCCGCGTACACAAACGTGTTCACTACCGAATCCCAATAGGCGTGGTCCCCTATCAGCTGCACGAAATTATCAAGTCCGACAAACCGTTCCTTGCCGTAGCCTTTGTAATCGTAGAACATATACCGCATCGCCCATAAGATCGGGTACACACCGAACACGAGCGTCAATAACAGGCTGGGCAGTGTAAACCCGAAGCCCGGAAGCTGTCCGCGCCATTTTCTCATATACATCCGCACCTCCTCACAAGTGGTTCCTGCTGTCCAGCATAAACGGCTTCGCCATCCTTCATGATGGCACGCGTTTGTCAAGGTAGACGAAAGTTGTGAAACTTATACTTTCTCTACTGAAAAAGGCGGAGCCGTCAGCTACGTGTCTGACAGGCTCCGAGATACAATCTATTTCGCGAACGATCCTTGCATCTTCGCAGGGTCAAAGCTCGGGTCCGGCGTGACCTTCACCTCTCCATTAGCAATCGCTTTGTCCAAAGCCTCATTATAGCGTTTGTTCAGGTCCGCAATGATTTTATCCAGGTCGCCGCCTTCGAGAATATACTTCCAGAACGTTTCCTCATACTTTACGCCCTGTACGTTAACCGTCGGCTGAACCGGCCATACGCCGTCATATTTGTTCGGCAGGAAACCTTCGATGCCGTTAATGTCAGGCTTCTTCACTTTGGAAATAATGGACGGCACCATGGAAATGCCATAGCCCTTTTCATGGTAAGGCTGCAAAATGTCATCGCCGTACATGTAGCTGATGAACTTCCAAGCCGCGTCCTTCTTCTTGGAGTCCTTGTTAATCGCAAGCCATTGGCCGCCGAGGAAACCGGATGCCCCTTTGACCGTACCATCAATCGTTGGCGCCGGTGCCGCCGCCCAGTTAATCTTGGCCGGGAATTGGCTCTTGTACACGCCCGGCTCAGAGGAATAAGACAGATACATCCCGATCTTGCCCTCCGCGAACTGCGCGCGAAGCGGATCGATATCCAGTGCTTCCATCCCCGGCAGTGTGCTGCCGTCGTCGCGCATCTGCTTGAAGGCTTTGGCGATTTCCTTAAAGCCGCTCACATCGAAGCGGGCGGTTTTGAAATCGTAGCCAAAGCCGCCGTAGCCGCTCAATTCGGCCATAACCCGGGCCGAGCGGTTCCAGGCGCTGCCCGGGCTTTTGAACGGCAGCGCAAAGCCGTAGGCGCCGGTCGCTTTTCCTGCAGCGGTCAGCTTCTTCGCATCCTCTACCATCTCCGCCAGTGTGGCCGGCGGCTTTGCAATCCCGGCTTTGTCGAACAAGTCCTTGTTATAGACAAGCCTCATCGTGCTGCCGTAGTTCGGCAAGCTGTACATTTTGCCTTCGAATTGGTTCAGGTCGGGCATCGCCGGGAACTTTTTCTTTTGCTCCTCGGTCAAATAGCCGTCGATCGGGGCCATGTAGCCTTTTTTATAAAAGGTCTGGATCGTGCCCTCCTTCACCCGGAACACGTCCGGCGCCTGGGCTGCGGCAAATGCCAAATCGAGCGCCTGATTGTAGTCGTCAGCCTTCACGACCAGCTCAACCTCGATATTGTCCTTGTTCGTTGAGTTGAATTTGTCGATCACTTCTTTGATGTAGTCCGCATCATGGCGGTCCAGCGTCCAGTACGTAATTTTCGTCTTTTCACCGGGATTGGTTCCTGCCGCAGCGTTCTTGCTCCCTTCGTCCGAGCCCGAGCCGCATGCTGTCAGGCTCATCGCCAGCAGCACGCTCATGGCGGTTACAGCTGTCTTTTTCAATGAATTGGCCTCCCTTTGATTCTGTTCTGATACGGAAGCTTAATGAATTCTTAACACTTCCTCTTGTGTTTTATTGTAGGGGATAAAACCATTCGACAACATGCGGCAAAACCAAGAAGAAGGGCAGAAATCCATCATTTCTGCCCTAAATAAGCTTCCTTGAATTCCGAAGGTGTCTGGCCGGTGTACTTCTTGAACACCTCGCTGAAATAGCGCCGGTGCTCGTAGCCCAAAGCCTGGGCAATCTCCTGCACCTGATAATTTTCGATCAGCAGCCGCTTCGCCCTCTCGATCCGTTCGGCCGTGACGAACTGATTGAAGGTGGTGCCGGTCACCTTTTTGAACAGGCTGGCGAAATGCCCCCCGCTTATATTGATCTGCTTCGCGCAATGCTCCACCGTCAAATCCACATGCAGATGAGAGCGGATATAGTCTACCGCCCGATAGATGAGCTGCGTGGCGTCGCCTGCCCGCTCCTTCTCAATCCAGGCGCAGCCTGCCGAGCACAGCTCCATCAGCAGCTGCTGGAACGCGCGGAGCGAGTCCAGCTCCCGGCTGCTGCGGTCGCGCAGCTTCCGGTCAAAGGGCTGCAGCACTTCGACCGGGACAGACTCATAGAACACCCGCAGCATGAGCAAAGCCAGCTCATAATACAGGCTGCGGATATCGTGCGGGTCGGGCAGCGGCGTCCAGCCCTTCATTTCCTCGAAGAACCGCTCCAGCTCCCGGAGCGCCTTCTCTCCATTGCCCGCCCGCAGGGAGTGGAGCAGCTCCTGCTCCTGCTCCTGTGCATACCGGGGAGCGGCTTCCCTCTCCTTGGGCACATCGGCAAAGCTGAGCGCCCCGTTGCCGCCCGTATAAAAATGATACGCCAGCGCCGACAAAGCCGACTTGTACGAATCCGGCAGCTCGTGAAGGTCGCGGACGCTTACCCCGATCCCTATCGAGATCGTAAACCGGGTGCAGTCGGCAATGTTCGCGCAGCAGGCTTCCGCCAGCTGCCTGGCCTCCTCCGGCGAGCTGCAGTTGACGATACAGGCGTAATAGCTGGGGCCGTCCCGGAACACGACACCCCGGGCCGCACTCTGAATCGTCTCCTCAAGGATATTGTGCAGCGCAAACCGGACGAGCTCGATCTCATGAACCGGCTGAGATGCATACTTTTCCATAAAATGGTCGATTTCGATAACCATCACGGTCAAACCCTTCGGGGACATATCGACATGCAGCTCGTCCCAATACGACTGTACTTCCTCGGGGCGGGCTCCATGCTGCAGCAGCCGGCTGAAATATTCCTGACGGAGTAAAGGCAGACTTTCCTGCACCTTTTTCTCCATACTTTGAATGCGCTGATGCTGATTGTACGCCTCGGCCAAAGCCTGCTTCGCCTCCAGAACGACCTTGGTAATCTCCTGAATCGAGAACGGCTTTTTCACAAAATCGAAGGCGCCCAGCCGGATCGCCTGCTTTGCATATTCGAAGTCGGTATAGGCGCTGAGTATGATGACTTTGCTTTGCGGGAGCAGGTCGATGATTTGCCGGGTCATCTCCAGGCCGTCCATCTTGGGCATCCGGATATCGGTAAGTATGAGATCCGGCCGGGTTTCCTTAATCAGAGACAGACCCTCCTGCCCGTTCTTCGCCGTTCCCGCAACCTCGATCCCGTAGGCGTCCCATGGAATCTTTGTGGCAATCATCTCCACCGTGCTCTTGATATCGTCGATCACAACCAATTTAAAACGCATATCCGTTGTTGTCCGCATACGCCCGTTCCTCCTCCTGAAGCGATATGATCAGCTGCACCCTGGAACCCTGCCCCGGCTCGCTGTAATAATGAATCGTCGCATCCTCTCCATAGAACAGCCGCAGACGGTGCGCAATATTCCTCAAGGCGTAACCCTTGTTCGAAACAAGCGGCTGCTCCATCGATCTCAGCAGGCCGTCCACATCCATGCCAACGCCGTTATCCTCGACCGACAGGTACAGCATATGCTTCGTCCGGCGCAGCACAATCCGGATCTGCCCGCCCTCCTCCAAATCCCTGAAGCCATGGAGAATCGAGTTTTCCACGAGCGGCTGCAGAATGAGCTTCGGAATGCTCAGCTGCAGGATCGATTCGTCCTCCACCTCGATATGAAAGTCGAACTTATCTTCATAGCATTTTTGCTGCAGCGTCAAATAGTGTCTGACATGCAGCAGCTCGTCCTCGATGCGGAGAATGTCCTTGCCTTGACTTAGCCCCAGCTGAAACAGGGTCGACAGCGACAGGATCATTTCATTCACATCCTCGGTAATGCCAAGCACCGATTTGCAGTAGATCGTGTTCAATGTGTTGTATAAAAAATGCGGCTCCATCTGGGCGGACAGCGCTTTGATTTCTGTTTTGCGCTTTTCCTCCTCTCCGCTTTTGACGGTCTGGATCAGCTTCTTGATCTCCTCCAGCATTGAATTGAAGCGCATCCCTACCTGGGACACCTCATCCTGGTACGGACTGTCGAACCGGACATTCAAATCGTTGTCCTCCACCCGCTTCATCAGGCTGTGCAGACGGTAAAGCGGCCTCAGCAGCAGGTCGGTCATCACGTTCGAGAGCAGGAGCGCAAGCACCACGAAGCCGACGATAACGAGCAGTGTCGCCCATTTGATGGCATCGACCTCCTTCAGCACCACCTGCTTGGACTGGGTATCGTATAAAATCCAGCTCTCTCCCACCTCAAGCCGGGAATAGTTGACCAAATAATCTTTGTCATCCATCGCAAAAGTGAAATTGCCGTTCTTGTCCTCTCCGCCGAATTTTGCCAAAAAGGACGGGGTCTGCCTCCAGGCCTCCTGCCCTGCGTTCGGATTTTGAATAATCGCTTGGCCATTCTGATTAATTAAGGAATACCCCGTAGAGCGGCTGACCTGATCGGTGATCAACGTTTGCAGATCCCGTTCCTTAATGTTGACGACAATGTACACTCCCTCCACAGCCTTGGAAATTGAGCCGTCGACTACAAAGGAGACAACCCGGTCCTTGCCGTAAAAAAAGCGATCCTCGTGGCCCTCAATCCAAACTCCGCGCTGCTTCGTTTTAATTTTGCGGTACATGTCGGAGTCATAAAAGGAGTTGTCGCTTAACCGCGTATAGCCCGTAGGGTAAAAGTCGCCGATCGGCGTCGCGATCAAGATCGATTGAATAAAATTATCATTGAATTTCAGCAGGGCCAGAATCGATTGAAGAGCTGTAAGATGATTGTAGTAATGGCTGGTATCCCCTGCAGATACATCCTCGAGCACTTTGCCGTAAGGATCGCTCATTTTGAGGGACATGATCGACAGCACGATCTTTTTCAGCTTTTCATCCAGCACCTGGGATGATTTGTTAATGGTATCTTGGCTGAGCCGGAGGGCGTTGTGCTCCACGATCCGGGAGGATAGGGTATAGGAGCTCCAGCCTGACGCCGCGATGGCCAGTGTCATGAGAAGAACGAAGGACACCCATATTCGTTTTTTGAAGGAGAGGCGGTACAGCAGCTGCTTCATAACTTCACTCCTTGAGCGAGCGGCACATGGGCCATGGCTCGGAATTTATATGATGTATTCGTTTCAACATGGGGGAGGAAAATCCTCTTTGCGGATGATTTTTGTAGAACGGAGTCGAAAGCTTGCGAGGTTAGCCTGCGCGTGGTGCGTTGTAGATTGGAAAACCTTCGTGGTTTACCTGTGCTTACCTGTGCGTTGGTGCGCGGGGAGGGCATGGGTATGGGGCTCCAACCGCTGTTGAAATCGTGCCCATTTGAATTTGATGAGTAAGGTTAGGGCACGATTTCAAAGGCGGACGCGTTCGCTTTTACACCCCATACCTACGCCCTCTGGCGTTCGACTGTAGGGTGCCTTCAACTTAAGGGAACTGCTAAAGAGTTCGCCATCGGCTGGGACACACCGTCCGCCCGGGCTGCTGCCAAAAGCCGCTTCCGCAGGTATTGCCTTCCTCGCTTCTAACCAACAAGGATAAACGGCTTCGCCATTTTCCAGATGGCATGCGTTTGTCAAGGTAGACAAAGGATGTGAAACTTATACTTTTTTATCTAGTGAAAAAAACCTTGCGGATTTGAACCCACAAGGTTATGCGAATCAATATATAAGTTCGGTTAAAACCGCGCAGCCCTTACAGCCGCACCATCCGGCCTTCGAGCCGGGAACGTTCGGCGGCGAAGCCGATCAGGTGCCCGGTAATGGATTGATCCAGCGTCGTAGAGCTCGCGGATGCCTCATCCCCCCGCAGGGTCAGGACAAAATCCTCGGCAAGCCGCAGGTCCCCGCCCCCATGTCCGTCTCCACCCGGATCGAGCGTCACATGCTCCTCGGTATATTCTTGCCCTTGAACCGGATTGAAATGGCGGACGACGAAATGACCATCCTCCATGACACCCTGAATTTCTCCCTTGGTCCCGATAATGTGGATGATCCTGCACGGCTTGGCCGTCGCTCCGATCATATTATGGCTGGCCGTGCTGCCATTATCGAATTCGATGATAACCGACTGATGGTCTACCACATCGTTGTCGCAATGCCATACACAGCGCCCGTACGGATTATCTGTGCGCAGCGATTCAAGCTTTTCTTCCAGGCTCATGGTCGCGCCCAGGTGATAGTTGTTCCACACATAGAAGCCCCAGCGCCCTTGATCGATATAGTTCTTCTTCGCGGAATAAGGACAGGAGGCTTCGATCTTGCAATCGGTCAGGCAGCGGGTACCTGCACCCTCGGGCGCTTTGTCCGCCCTGAACTGCATCAGGCTGCCGTAGCTGCTGACCGAGGTCGGTTGGGCGCTGCCGTTCAGCCAAGTGATCAAATCAAGATCATGGCAGCACTTGGCCATCAGCATCGACGATTTGCATTTGGCCACGGAGCCCCATTTGCCACGGATGAACGAAACGGCCATATGATGGTAGCTCACATGCTCCGACGTCTGGATATTGATGATCTCCCCAAGCTCCCCGTCCGCAATCCGCCGTTGGATCGCGGTATAGAACGGAGCGTAGCGAAGCACATGGCAGATCATGACCGTGCGGCCATGCTCCTCCGCCTTACGCTGCAGGTGAAGCACTTCCTCCTCCGTAACGCCGATCGGCTTTTCCAGCAGTACATCGTAGCCTGCTTCGAGCAGCGGAATCGTAGTCTGGACATGCAGCTCGTCCATCGTCCCATTGATCGCCGCCTCGGCGATTCGCGGGAGGGCGGTTAACTGCTCAACCGAATCGAAGCAATGCGCTTCGTCAATGCCGAACCTTTCGGCGGCAAGGCGCCTGCGCTCCACATCCGGCTCGACGACGCCTACAATGCGAAGGGCCTCCGGGTGCTTCTCCGAATAAGAAGCATAAATCGTGCTGCGCTGACCTGCCCCAACCAAAATGGCCGTTAACGGACTTGATGATGTTTTCGCCAACCGAATCCTCTCCTTTGCATCGTATAAGATGGATATACTGAAATCATATCGCAATAATATGATGGATTCAATCATTTATTTTGAATTTTTTAGTCATACATAAGCGTGTTATCCGCTTCCCGTTCCAGGGCCATTCCACCTGTCAGGCTACGTTTAAACCGTGTCCAAAAGGATAGAATGAGACATATGACTTCTATAGATTGAGGTACATCATGTTTCCATTCAAACGATTCGGCAGCAAGCGTCACCAGCCGGCGGCTCCGGCAAGTCAGAAGCCGTCTGAGCCCATAGGCAGCCGTTTGGACGAAAGGCTGGACTGGTTTCACCGCGTGTTCGACCGCTGCTTCGATGTGGTCATCCATCCTTTTACCGCTTGCCTCGGGAAGCCTTGCGCCGTTATTTATATTAGCGGCATCATCACAACGGATATGCTCCAAAATGCGGTGCTGCGCCCTCTGATGAGCTCGGACTTCGCACAGACGAACAGCGAATTCATTGAAGCGATTATGTCCGATGCCAAATGGTCCGTCTCAGCCCGCGGAGCAACGAGTAAGCTCCATGAAGCGGTGGCCGCCGTCCTGGAGGGCGAGGTCGTTCTGCTGATCGATAACGAGGAACGCTTGATCATCTTTCCTTTCACCTCCTATGACAAACGCTCGGTCGATGAGGCCAAAAATGAGGTCGTCGTGCGCGGCCCGCGGGAGGCGTTCGTGGAGGATCTGAAGACGAACATCGGGCTGCTTCGCAGAAGAATTAAAACGACCTCCTTGAAGCTCGAACGGATGCAGCTCGGCTCCTATACCCGGACCCATCTGGTGCTGGCCTATATCGAGGACCTCTGCCATCCGGAATTCATCACCGAGGCCCGGACACGATTGCAGCAAATCCAGATCGACGGCGTGCTGGAGAGCAGCTACCTTGAGGAATTGATCAAAGACAACCCGCTCTCGCCTTTTCCGCAGCTGCAGAACACCGAGCGCCCCGACACGGTTTCCGCCGCCCTGCTGGAAGGGAGACTGGCTATTTTTACCGATGGGACGCCCATAGTTTTACTCGCTCCGGTCACGTTCCCGGTCTTGTTTCAAACTGCGGAGGATTACTACCAGAACTATTACTCGGCCACCTGGATCCGGTGGATCCGCTTTTTGTTTATGCTCGTCTCCATGCTGTTTCCTTCGTTTTATATAGCATTGACGACCTATCATCCGGAGATGATCCCGGCCAGCTTGCTGTTTAGCGTTGCGGCCGCCAGAGATCCCGTCCCTTTTCCGGCGATCATCGAGGCTTTCATGATGGAAATTTCGTTCGAGGCGCTGCGGGAGGCCAGCATCCGGATCCCGTCGGCGATCGGACAGGCCGTGTCCATTCTAGGCACCCTCGTTATCGGGGAAGCCGCCGTCCGGGCCGGGATCGTCTCCGCACCGATGGTCATTATCGTCTCCCTGACGGGCATCTCATCTTTTATCATTCCGAGCTACAGCCTTGGGCTTACGCTGCGCCTGCTCCGTTTTCCGGTTATGATTCTTGCCGGAAGCTTCGGACTGCTCGGACTCACGCTTGGCATCTTTCTCATCATGCTGCACATCGTTTCGCTCAAATCCTTCGGCGTCCCTTATTTGTCGCCGCTTGCCCCTCTGAACGCAAGAGATGCCAAAGATGTCGTGATCAGAGCGCCTTGGTGGATGATGAAAAACCGCCCGTTTCTCTTTAGAGCGCAAAATGCGCAGAGACAACAGTTGAACAATGACCGAAGGTTTATCCCGAAGGAGGAGGAGGGGGATTGAGCTCCTCGTCATCGCCCAAATATACTGCAGCAGCCTGGGTACTGCTCGCCCTGCTCCCTGTGCTGCTAACGGGCTGCTGGTCCAGAGTTGAAATCAACGACCGTGCCTTTGTTATTGCTATGTTCGTCGATCTGACCGAGAATAATCAGATTGAAGTAACGCTGGGGTTTCCGGAGCCGAACAAGATTTCCTCTCAATCGGGCACAGCCAGCACTGGAGACAAGCCTCCTTACGTGACGATCACGGAGAAAGGGATCAATCTTTCCGATGCCGTGCAAAATATGCAGTCCAATTTGTCGCGGCAAATTTTTTGGGGACAGATCAAGGTGATTGTCATCGGGGCCGAGCTGGCCAAGCAAGGCATTCGCCCTCTGCTTGATTTCGTCAGCCGCAATCCGATATTGCCCCTGAAGACATTCGTTTTGACGACATCCGGGAAAGCCAAGGATCTCGCTAATTTTCCGACGCATGTGGAGAAGTTTCCTTCGGAGGTTTTCCGCGAGCTCGCGAACCGGCAGACCATATTGGATACCAGCATCCGGAATTTGATGATGGCGCAGGATTACAGCAAGGCCGGCATTACCGCGATCGTAGATCCGGGAAGAGGAACGGAGAACGGGATTCCCATTCGAACGGATGGCGCTGCACTTTACAAAGACAACAAGCTGGCAGGCACCTTGAGCAAGCCAGATATGCGGGGGGCGATGTGGTTAATGAATCGGATGGAGGAGGCTATTATTACGCTGCATTCACCTACCGACGCCTTGCCTGTGAGCATCCACATTCAGCGCACCCGTACAGATGTCAAGCCGACATTGGAGCAGGGCTGGCCCGTCTACAAGGTGCAGGTCCAATTCGTCAGCATTGTGAACGCATCGGATTCCGACATTAACCTGAAGGACTCGAAGCAAATTCATGCATTGGAGACGGTCGCCGCCGATCAAATCAAGCAAAGAATACGAAAGGCATTCGATAAATCCAGGCAGCTGAAGGCCGACGTGTTCCAGCTCGCATCGTATCTGGAATGGTATTATCCCGACCAGTGGAATCAATTCAAGCCGGAATGGGACCAAATCTACAGCGAAAAGGTGAAGCTCGACATCGAGATCAAACCGACCATATATACCACAGGAGCGCTCAAAAATCACCCGAGGGAAAGCCGATGATGCTCGTAACTGCCGGCTATGCCGTGATTGCCGTGATGGAGTGGCTGTATTTGAAGCGAAGAAACCGCAAACGAAGAACCTTTGCCGTCGTGTTTATTTTTATGGGACTCACTTGGCTGTATAATATGTCCTTGCTGCTGTTCAAGCATCTCCCGAATCCGAATCGGTTGATCGAATACTTATTTCAGATTTCATAATGGACGAAGGGAGCCGCCGGATGGAACGTATATCGCAAATCCAGTTGTTCATGCTCTTTGCGCTGTTCAGCTACTCCACGCCTTCCGCTTTTCTGGTCTCTCCGCTGGCGGCGGTTGCCAAGTACGATTTATGTCTCGCTTTTGTGCTGGCGGCAGCGGCCACCCTCTTCATCCTGTATTTCTCCATCAAGCTGGGAAGGCAGCAGCCGGCCGTTTTTTTTGCCGATTATGGGGGTGAGCTGGTCGGGAAATGGCTTCACTCCGCGTTCATGGTGCTGTTCCTCTTTTATTTCCTGCAGCGGGCAGCCATCGTCCTGCGCAATATTACCGACTTCATGATTCAGACCCAATTGCCGAACACTCCTTCTTGGGCCGTAGCAGCTCTTTTCGGCTTGTGCATTGCTTTTACGATCCGTTCCGGTATCGAATCCATCTTCAGGCTGTCGCAAATTTTCTTTATCATTATCGTTCTGCTCATTATAGGCTTGACGCCGCTATTCCTTGCCTTTCAGCTTGAAAATAAAATGATGGTCGCATTTTTGACGAACCACAATTGGAGGAAGCTGGCATTAGGGACCTTCCAGACGATTCCCTGGTACGGGGACACGTTCCTGGTTCTTTTCCTGTTCCCATACTTGGCCCAGCCGCACAAGACGATGCGATCTCTTTTTTGGGCCGTCATTCTCGGGACCGTCTTTATACTGAGCTATGTGATACCTACACTGCTGATGTTCGGTCCGCTGCTCACCGCAAGTCTCAAGTACCCTGTGCTGGAATTCATCCGTTCCCTGCGCATCGCCGATTTCATCGAGACGCTGGACCCTTTCCTTACCATCATTTGGCTGCCCATTATCGTATTAAAAATAAGCCTGCTGCTCTACACCGCCATCCATTGTCTGATGAAAGTGGCTTCACTGAAGGACTATAAGCCGCTCACCTATTCGATGACGACGCTCATGATCGGCTATTCCGTGCATATGGCTGCCAATTCGACGGAGCTGGAAGCCTTTATTCTGTACTCCTGGCCCGCTTTTGCCATTACCGTGCAATGCCTGCCGCTCCTTTACTTGGCTGCGGGCTGGCTTCGCAGCCAAGGACGGGGCAAAGTCAAGGCGAAAGATAACGCCAACCGCGAAGAAGCCTCGACTTCTTAAACGGAAAGCCCCCGGGAACAGGAGCTCGCCGGAGGCTTTCATATCACGTAATCCGCACCCACTTATCCATACCGTGCTGCGATTTTTGAGAAAACGCGTACCGATCTTGTAAAGTGGTTCTGGGCCATTTTTCTGATCGCTCACGATAAGCGTGGGGTTTCAGCGACGTATCTATCGGAAGAACTTGGCATTGCCTATCAGACAGCATGGACGATCCAGCATAAAGTGAGAAAGGCTATGGGCGAGCGTGATGCCTCGTATACGCTGGCCGGAATTGTTGAACTCGATGACGCTTTTTTCGGAGCGCCCACGGAAGGCGGGAAACGCGGGCGCGGCACGGAAAAAACTCCCGTTCTCGTAGCCCTATCGTTAGACAAGAAGGGCTGCCCGAAGTATCTGAAGATGCATGTGATTCCTGACGTGAAAGGAACCACACTTGTGAATTTCGCTTAGACGCACATCGAGGCCGGCTCCACGATTTCCATCGACAAGTACCGGTCTTACCAGGCTCTGGCTAAACAAGGATATCAGCATGAAGCCAAGTTGTTTAACCCTGTAGAAAACGCGGATCATCTCAAGTGGCTTCATACGGTCATCTCCAACGCTAAAGCCTTTATTGGTGGCACGTTTCACGGTCTTGACTCGAAGCATTTGCAAGCGTATCTGGATGAATTCTGCTATCGGTTCAACCGCCGCGAGGTAAAGAGTGAGTTGTTCAACCGACTAACTCAGTGTTGTGTTTTGTCAAAAACAATAACCTATCCTGACTTAGTTGGATAATCAAAATTCATTATTAAGAATTTGAAACTCTCCTTCAGCGAATGTTTTATCCGCATAACCGTCACCCCAGTGACAAAGCGCTCTTAGAATCGGCTCAAGCGATTGCCCAAGCTCTGTGGTCGAATATTCGACCTTCGGAGGGACCTGATTGAACATTTTCCTGCTAACAAGTCCATCAGTTTCCAATTCTCTGAGGGTTTGGATAAGCATTTTTTGAGTGATACCATGCACAAGTTGCTTTAATTCGCTCGTTCGTTTCGGACCTTTTATCAAATAGTATAGAACTAGCCCTTTCCATTTCCCCCCAATTACCTCCATGGTAACTTCAAGGTTACAATAATAAACTTTCATGTTGTATATCTCCTTCAATTACAATTATTACTTTTTAGTTACTATGTAACATAAAAGTGGGTACTATTATTATGGTTACTTTTATTACATAATATCATTTATGAGATGTACTGAACAGTTGTTTGATGACAAAACGACGGACAGACATACTTAAAGCACCTTTAAAAGGAGAGTCATAACATGGGAAAGTTTAATGGGAAAGTGGCAGTTGTTACAGGAGGCACTAGCGGTATCGGGCTTGTAACGGCACAGCAGTTTGCTAAAGAAGGGGCGCATGTTTATATCACGGGGCGCAGACAAAGTGAGCTTGATGCGGCTGTGAAGCTGATTGGAGATAATGTAACTGGTATTCAAGGCGACGTTTCCAATCTGGCGGATTTGGACCGGCTGTTTAAAGCAGTGAAGCAAGAGAAAGGTCATTTGGACATTCTTTTTGCTAATGCTGGAATGGGTTCATTTCTTCCGTTGGGTGAAATTACGGAGGAGCATTATTACAAAACCTTCGATGTTAATGTAAAAGGAACGATATTCACAGTTCAAAAGGCATTACCCTTGTTTCCGAACAATGTAGGTTCGATTATCCTGACTGGGTCTATGGCAGGTTCAATGGGAATGCAGGCATTCAGTATCTACAGCGCTACAAAAGCGGCAATCAGACAACTAATTCGCAGCTGGATTCTTGATTTAAAGGGAACTCAAATTCGTGTTAATGTGGTTAGCCCTGGAACGATTATTACACCGGCTTATGATGAATTATTTGGAGCTGAGCTCGATAATGCTATGGAGTATGCCAAGTCTACAACGCCGTTAGGTAGATTGGGGACATCTGAAGAAATTGCAAAAGCAGTTATGTTCCTAGCTTCCAACGAAAGTAGTTATATCACAGGGACCGAATTGTTTGTGGATGGCGGAGCTGCACAAATTTAGTTCGGAAGATATACCACTAGGATAAAATAATGGTAGGCACGACTCCCAATACTCGCCCTGCGGCTGATGCACTGTGCAAAGGGTTAGATGTCGGCATTACGGAATTCATACGGTTTGTTCCCGACGATGAAGTATCGCCAGAGGACATCCAGCACATCGAGAAACGTAGCCAGTTCGTAAAGAAGACGACTGAGCAAGTCTATAAGTACCGTGATAAGGAATAAAAAAATTTGATTATCCAACTAAGTCAGGATAGGTTATTGTTTTTGACAAAACACAACTTGAAACTCAATGAGATTCAATGCTTCCTTTTTTGCCACAACAGTCACTCCCGAACGTATGTTTGTTTCCAATATACCAAACAAACGTTTGTGTTGAAAAAGGTTCCTGAGGTAACTGGAGAATCAAATAACATAAAAAAGGCAAGCAGTCCAAGCCCCTAAAACCGGGGGCTCGGACTGTGTAAAAAGTGACATTTTCATAGACGAGTTAGAGTGACATTTTAGGTAACAGAACCGCCAAGCATTCATATACGATGTCAGCCTGACTTAAGCCTGATTGGGGCCGGGCGGCCGGGTGGTTGTTGATCATCACCATCACGGGCCTTGCTGTCTGAGGGGCGGAGACGGGCAGCCCCGTTAGAGGACTGACAAGCTGCTCTTTCCTTGCTGCTGCGGTTTCGGCTGCTTGACTAGGGCTCTCTTCCTTCACCTGAACCTGCATCCGGGTCGTTTCCACCGCCTCATTGCGGCTGCAGGCCGTTACAGTGAACGACACGATCAGAATGCCTGCCGTTAAAAGTACACGCTTGCGCTTCACAGACAATGCAGTCATCTCCTTCTAGCATGTTTTTAGCAATATTTGCTAGTGCTAGACAGCCTATTCATAGAAAGGGTTACCGTTCATTTCGTAAACATTCGGATGACATACAGGATGAGCGACAAAACAATACTGACCATAATACAAGTAACAACCGGAAAATAAAATTTGAAATTTTCCTTCTCCACAACAATATCGCCGGGCAGCCGGCCCAGATGGAGAAATTTGCTCCCGACCGCCCACAGCATACCGGCCGCAATCATGACTATGCCTCCGATAATGAGCAGCTTGGCTACAGGATTCATCGTTTGGACAGCCTCCTTCTCGATAGGATAATGCTATCTCTATATTATTACCAACAAATGCCGAAATCGATAGCCCTCTAAGCAAAAAACACCCATCCATCGGAATAACCGATGAACAGGTGCCTATTACATCATTTAATATGAATGCTTAGATCGCTGCCAAAATGGCGCGTACTTCCTTACCGTATTGCAGCAAAAGCTCTTTGGAGCTGTATTTGCCGCTGAAATCCTCTACGCCCAGATATCCGTCATACCCAACCGCTTTAAGGTCCTTCAGCACCTGCTTCCAGTTCACAACGCCTTCCAAATTCGGCTCCCAGTAGGAAGTCCAGGCTTGTGAGCCGTCTTCGCGGGTTTCGGTCTTTTTCCAGCCCGTGTTCTTGATATGCACATGCGCGAGGTAAGGACCGAGCAGTTCCATGCCCATACGGAAGTTCTCGTAGCCTTCATGCACCATGTTGCCCGGATCGAATAGAACGCCGATATGATTCGGATCGAATTTGCTGACCAGACGGTAAGCGGCGGATGCACTGGCTGCAATGGTGTTATGATGCGTTTCCACCAAACATTTGACGCCGTACTGCTTGGCCAGCTTCTCTACGCCTTCGAGATATTGAACCTCAAGCTCGAACAATTCGTTGAAGTTTTTCGTACCATCATAAGCCGGTACCCCCACACGGATCATGCCCGCACCCAGCTTCCGGGCTACCTGCAGCACACGCTCCGTACCGGCCAAATCGCCTGCTTGCAAATACGGGGTTACGCTGATCGCCTTCAAGCCGTTCGCTTGTGCCGCCTGGATAAACTTCTCCAGCTCGGCATCGGAGGAAGCAGGATCGATGGAGCACAGATTGTTGCGCCAGAAGGACGGCTTCTCATCTTTTAGCTCCGCAGGCACTTCTTTAAAACGCCATTCAATGCCGTCAATGCCCGCTTCTTTGGCGGCTGCCGCCAGCTCCTCAGGTGTCAAATCAGGTGTAACAACGGTAAACACAGATAGTTTCATGACAGAACCTCCAGTTTATTTATAAGTTCGGATATGGGTATCGTTTTCTAGTTAAAAGTATAACAGGGGTTCCACATTTAATCTATGTTAACGTGAACATTCGCAATATTCAGATTATTTAACCGTTTACCGGGCTTCCAGGAGCCCGCCTTTACTGGAACATCCAAGCCGCCAAGCTGAGCGTCCGGTACTGATATTCCTGGTGCAGGAGCCGCGCTTTCCGCTTCACATCCGCTGCGCCCATACTAATAAAAAGCGGCAGCAGATGCTCGTGCGTCGGTACCGCATCGGATACATATGGAGCTCTCCGCTCATAGTCGAACAGCGCCTCTTGATCCCACACCTGAATATGCTCGGCGAGCCATCTGTCAAAAGCCATAGCCCACCCTTCTCCCCCAACCGTTTCCCATTGCAGCTTCGCGAGATTATGTACCGTGCCTCCGCTGCACAGGATGAGAATCCCCTTCTCTCTCAGAGGCATCAGGGCTCGGCCGAAACGGTACTGCTCCTCAGGCACCAGCCTCGGATTAAACGATAACGCTACGACAGGGACGTCCGCTTCGGGATACATGAACCGCAATACAGACCAAGCCCCGTGGTCGAGCCCGCGCCGTTCGTTCAGCTCGCAGTCAATCCCCTCGGCCCCAAGCAGCTGCTGAATATCCAGGCTGAGCGGAAGGTTTCCTTTGGCCGGGTACGTTATGTCGTATAACGGCTCGGGGAAACCGAAGAAATCATACATCGTTTCCAGCTGCGGCGCGCTTGATATTTGGACCGTGCTGTGCTCCCAGTGGGAGCTGATCATCACAATAGCCTGCGGCTTAGGCAGCAAAATCCCTACATTACGCAAAAACCGGGTGTAGGCATTGTTCTCGAGTGCAAGCGAAGGGGTGCCATGGGCAACAAACATGGTGGGGTACATGAGCGGCTGCTCCTTTTTTCATTCGTCTTGGATGGATCAGGCAGGCAAAGCAAAGCGATGGCTCCTACATACATATACGATGGGATGACAGCACATTCCTGTCCGCATGAAAAATGAATCCGCCGTCCTTCAGGTGATACGATCTCGCCGATTTTAAAGCGGGGGACGGGTCATCGGCACCGCCCTCCATTTCCAGATTATCATTGCCAATCGGGCCATACAGTAATATGCTTACCGTCGGGAATGGCGTTAATATAAGGAGAACCCCGTGGCATCATCTCCGGATTGCGTGGGTGGTGCCACTTTTTTGGAACACATATGGACTGCCTGCGGCTGGTGCAAAACAAACGCCCGATGAGAGCGACCGAAGGCTTGGCTTCGTACTAATTTCTGGCATGGTGCTACAAAAAACGGGCGCCCCCCGTCTTATGTATAGCTGCAGCTGAAAGGAGGACAAATCGATTGGAACAACCGACAACAGATTTTTTTCGCGAAACGTTTTATATACATTACCCTACGGTGCGCCGCAAGCTGATTGGGCTTGTCCGCGATGAGGCGGCCGCCGAGGATTTGGCGCAGGAGGTATTTTTACGCCTGTACCGCAATCCTCCGGAGGAGCCTGCAACGATGGGCGCTTGGCTGCACCGGGTGCTGACACGCATAGCTTACGATTATTTGGAGAAAAAAGGCCGCGAGCGCGCACTGCAGGAGAAGCAGACGTTGAACCTGCTCAGCATAGGCGACGGAGGTCAGCAGCCCTCGAACGAGCAGTTGCTGATGCGCCAGCTGGATCAGGAGGAAGTGCGCGAGTGGCTGGAGGAGCTGCCGGAACGCGACCGCAAGGTGCTGCTGCTCCGCTACTCGGGCTACAGCTACGCGGAAATAGCGGAGCAGCTGCAGGTGAAGCCGCCTCTGGTCGGAACGCTGCTGCACCGTGCTACCGCCCGCTTAAGACGTCATGCGGAAGCGCAGGCGCACCTGGATTAAGCGATAAATTTTAAGGAGGACACCCCCATGACTGAATATAAGAAAAATGAGCAAGAGTTTACGGATGCAGCCTGGTCCCGTTTACAGGAAAAGCTGGCTCAGGAGCCGCGCCACGAGCAATGGTCCCGCTGGTCCCAGCAGCACCCTGACGCAGCTGCTCCCTTGCTGACGACGGCACCCTCCGTCGTGACGGCAGCGGGCTTGCCTGCGGCAGAGAGCAATCTGACCGGCCTAAGCGCCGGTCCGGATACCGCTCCTGCAGCAAAACGCGGTGCAGCCTTCGGAGGCTGGCTCACCAAGCATAAAAAATGGGTCAGCGGCGCCGCGGCAGCCATCGTGCTAACGGCCGTCATCGCCACGCCGGCCGGGAACGAAGCGCTGGCTTCCATCCTGAACAAGTTCCGGATGCAGCAGCTGACCGTCGTGCAGGAGAACGATCTGCAAGCGATACTGAATGGCGCATTCGAGGATGGCAAGGAACGCGAAGCCATCAATAAATTCGGAACCTTTACGCAAACCTCAGGCAAAGCGTTCGGTGAGATGACGACGGAGGAAGCCGCCAAGAAGCTTGGACACAAGCTGTTCATTCCGAAGGAGTTCAATACAAAGGATCGTTCGATCTACGTCTCCCCTTCACAAACCATCACGTTCAAGATGAATGTGGATGAGGTGAACAAAGCGATGACGCGTTTAGGAGCCAAGAAGCTGCTTCCGGCATCTGTCGACGGCAAGCCGATTACACTGGAAACCGGGGAAGCGATCCACCTGTATGTCCAATCGGATCCGGACAGCAAAAGATCCCCAGGCTATTCCTTGTCCCAGCTGCCTGTTCCTACGATTACGGTAGATCCATCGATCAAGGTAGCCGAGGCGCTTGACGCCGTGCTGCAGTTCCCGATGCTGCCGCAATCGTTGAAGGAAAGCTTGCAAACGGCAAACGTGCTGAACGGAGGAGCCGTCCCGATGCCTGTCATTGCGAACGGACAGACAGAGAAGACCAAGGTGGAGGGCGTGGAAGTCATAGTGACGACGATGGAGTATGGCCACGGTCAAGACAAAATGCTCTCCGCTACCTGGATTGATCACGGGCAGCTGCTTCGTCTGGATGGCAGCAATGCCTTAACCGACCGGCAAGCGCTGCTGGCCAAAGTATCGGAGTTGATTAAATCGTGAGCCAAGCTGTCATTGAAGCCCGCGGTTTAAGCAAGGATTACGGCAATGGCCGCGGCTGCCGCGGCATCACCCTCTCGGTTGGAACCGGGGAAGCCTTCGGCTTCCTCGGCCCGAACGGGGCCGGCAAGAGCACCTTCGTCAAGATGCTCGTCGGCCTCATTCAGCCGACCGGCGGAAATGCCGAGATTATGGGCCACGCCGTCGGGTCCCTGGAGGCACGCCGCCATTTCGGCTACCTGCCGGAGCTGTACCGCTACCAAGAGTGGCTCAGCGGCGAAGAAGTGCTGGAGCTGCATGCCAAGCTTTGCGGCTTGGACCGTCATACCGCCAAGAAGCGCATACGCGAGCTGCTCGATCAAGTCGGGATCGGGCTACGGGGACGCGATCGCGTCAAGCACTACTCCAAAGGCATGCAGCAGCGTCTCGGGCTGGCTTGCGCGCTTCTGAACGATCCGCAGCTCGTCTTCCTGGACGAGCCCTCCTCCGCCCTCGATCCGATCGGGCGCATGGAGGTCCGCAAGCTGCTGCAGCAGCTGCGTCAGCAGGGCAAGACCATCTTCCTGAATTCGCATCTGCTGGAGGATGTCGAGCTGCTCTGCGACCGTGTCGCTTTATTAAATAATGGAAACATCCTGCATACCGGCACCGTTACCGAGGTGCTGCAGGAGAAAACCCGCTGGCACCTTCGTGTCGGCGGGTTCACGCCGTTTCTGCTGCCCTGGCTTGAGCAAATGCTCGGCATGCCCATCGGGATCGCAGCGGACATCCCCGCACCGAATGGCGATACCGTTTGGCTGGAAGCGGAATTGACCGATGACGAGCAGATTGGCTGGCTGAACAATCTCATTATGGAGCAAGGAATGACACTGTACGAAGTGAAAAAATCACAGACCCGGTTGGATGAATGGTTCATGAATGCCTTGTCCGGTCTAAGCCACAGGGGGGAACGTTCATGACGACGATCATAGGAATGACCTGGAAGGAGCTGCTGCGCAAACGGGTGCTGCTTCTGACGCTGTTCATGACGCTCGTATTCTTATTGGCCTTCTGGTTCGTAGCCCAAACCTTAGGGGAACGGTTGAACCGACTGGGTGCGGCAGACAGGAACAGCATCTCGTACTTAATGGAAACGTATCAGATTGGGGCGGTGACACTGAGCCTCGGGTTCTTTTTCGGCTCCTTCGTCATAGCCTTTCTGTCCATCTTCAGCTCCTTCTCCGTCATTGCAGGCGAAGCGGAGCAAGGTGTGCTGCAGGCCCTGCTGCCGCGTCCTATTGCGCGCTGGCAATGGTATCTCGGACGCTGGGTCGGCTATGTAGGGTTCGGTGTCAGCTATGCCGCATTTTTGTTTACTGCCATCTTGCTTATTACAAAATATCATTCCGGCATGTCACTCGATGCCGTTTCCTTAATGAAATCCTTCGCGCTGTTTGCATTCGTCGTACCTATGCTCGTATCTATGACGATGCTTGGCTCCTGCATCTTTTCAGCCATTGGCAACGGGGTCTTTATGACCATGCTGTTCGGCGCCGGCTGGCTTGGCGGGATGATCGAGAAGGTCACCTCCGCGATGCCTGCGGAGCAGAGCACCACGTTGAAGCCGCTTCATCTGATTGCCGGTCTCATGTCGCTGGCCATGCCGGCAGATTCGATTCAGCAGCGGATGCTCGCTGAAATGTTCTCGCTGTCCGACATCCAAAGCCTTGTCAATCTAAACAATATTGCCGGACCGCTTGGACTCGGACAAGTTCCGTCCAACGCTTTTCTCGTCTATGCCTCCTGCTATACGTTAGCAGCATTGGCCGCAGGCTTAGTATTGTTCCGAAAGAAAGATTTTTAATCCTTGAGCCTTCTATAAAGATAGATCACTCCTATAAGTAGATGTGAAAAAGGAAAAACAGCCGCAGCGACGTTGAACGATCGAGTTCACGTGGCTGCGGCTGTTTTTTTATAATTTTTAATCAATTTAGTTCAAATGAGGCTCTACCCAAGACATCATATCCGCCAAAGGCTTGAAACCGACCGTGGAGGAAACCTCTACGCCGTTTTTGAACAATTTCAGGGTTGGGATACTCATCACACCGAAGGCTCCAGGAGTCTCCGGATTGTCATCGACGTTCATTTTGGCAATGGTCAGCTTGTCGCCCAATTTGCCGCTCATTTCTTCCAGCACCGGCGAAATCATTTTGCAAGGTCCGCACCAAGGGGCCCAGAAATCGACCAGCACCACACCTTCTTGTGCGATGGTTTCTTGGAAGTTTTGATCTTCAACTTTGATAATAGCCATGATAAACACTCCTTTTAGGTAGTCAATGATATATATCAATAAAGGTAAGCCTTATTAATCAATCGTCACTCTGCGGCCGCCCGAGCCGAACGAAGGGCCTTTGCCTGCACCGCTTTTTGGCGCCGCCTGGAATTGAACCATCCGGAGAGCGGAATACAGGTCCTCGAACCAGGCTTTGTCGCGGGTCATCAGCGCCAAGTCCATTAAGCTCAACAGATCGGCTTCATCAGCTTGGATCTCCTCGCTCATTTTATCCAATCGGCCCAAGGAGCTTTCAACGATTTCTCCTACCGCTTCGATTCTGTCGCATTGGGTCACGAGAACCTTCACCGTGCCGTAGGCATCTACCGACTCCACAAACCCGATGAAACGTTCGTCCTCCTTGGAGGTTCCGCTGACCCAATCTCCGTTTTGAATCCAACTATTGATGGAATTCGACATGCCATCCACTCTCCCTTCCTTCGTATGCGCCATCCTATGGATAAACGCCTCACCAACTGAAACTATATCGATAACAGTTAGACGACATCAGGATGCATCCGCTGCACCTTGCCGCTTCCGCTACCTCCATTACTTATTACACTTCCATTTGCGTTACGAAACAGGTGCGAGATAGCCCCCATTCCGCATGCTTACTGAAACAAAATCAAGTACAGTTTGCTCAAGGAACAACGTCCTCCCCTTTATTGGGAACGGCACGCACCGGCAGCGGCTACTTGCTCTGCTGCTCTTTGCGCACCTGCTCCAGCACATCCCGAATCGTCCACTGACCGAAATAATCGATCAACTGCTTCTCCGCTCCGGAGAAAATGTGATCCATCACCGTAGCCATGTTGCAAGCAATCATGCAGTCCTGCTCTTCATCCCCCGAGCACCAGCCCGGCTTCACGGAGCCCATCGACGTCAACCGGTACATCTCGGCGAGCGTTACTTCGTCCGGATTGCAGTTCAGCAGGAACCCGCCGCCGATGCCTTCCTTCGCCGCTACGTAGCCTTGCTTGCGAAGCATAGCCATCACCTTGCGTACACGGGCCGGATGCGTACATACATTGTGGGCGATCATGTCGCTTGTGGCCATATGGTCAGGCCGATAAGCGAGCAGTGCCAAACTATGAACGGCTATGGTAAACTCGCTATTCACCTTATCCAAGACCTCCTGATGCATTCGCTATCGGTTAGAACAGGTTAGAACTTCCTTGCTTACTGTTATTATATTGATTACAGTTAGAGTTGTCAATAGGCGGCTTTTTTATTCAAGCCACCCGGCCGGTGCTCCCTCCTAACACGGCGCGCGATGTAACTTTTGCAGAGAAAGGCTCGTCTATAGTACGATAGAAGGAGCTCGTATTTGGAATGAGAAGTCATACGAATGAAGGATAGAGAGGAACCTGCACTGTCATGATGCAATGGAAAACGACTGTAACTGCTTTTACACTGGCCTCATCTCTGCTGTTATTCAGCGCATGCGAGGACTCCAAAGCCAAGCCGCAGGCTGAACCTGCAGCATCTGCGCCTCCAACCCAAAGCACCGCCGCCGCAGGCACGGCAGGCAACGCTGCAGGCAGCGGCGCCGCGAGCCAGGGCGCTGGCTCCTCGGCAGCATCGGGCACGCCTTCCCAGGCCCCGGCGCAAGCCCCAGCTTCCGCTAACGGAAGTGCCGCCAGCGGGGATAAGGGCAAAGCCGCAACCGGCACTGCGGGCGGAGGCGCCGAGCAGGTCGTCACGAACCCCGAGAGCATCTCGGTGCTCGTCAACAAGCAGTTCGCGCTGCCTTCGAGCTATGAGCCGAAGGATCTGGTGTACCCGAACGTGCCGTTCACGTTCAAGGAACAGCTCGAAAAGCGCAAAATGCGGAAGGAAGCCGCGCAAGCGCTGGAGAAGCTTTTTGATGGAGCCAAAAAGGACGGCGTGAGCCTGGCAGGCGTATCGGCCTACCGTTCCTATGCCACGCAGAAAACCGTCTACAATAACTACGTCAAAAAGGACGGGGAGGAAAAAGCCCGCACCTACAGCGCGGTGCCCGGCCATAGCGAGCACGAAACGGGCCTTGCGATCGACGTGTCGGGGAGCGACGGCAAATGCGCAGCAGAGGACTGCTTCGGCAATACGAAGGAAGCCTCGTGGCTTGCCAAGCACGCAGCCGAATACGGCTTCATTATCCGCTACCTGAAGGGCAAGGAATCGATCACCGGCTACCAGTATGAGCCATGGCATATCCGCTATGTCGGCACGCAAGCGGCCAAGGAGATTGCCGATAAGGGGATTACGCTCGAGGAATATATGAATGCGGTGCCCGTTGTGAAGTAAATATAATAGAAAAAGACTCGCCCCCTGAGGAGCCGTGTGTAGCGTCTGTTGTTCGATATAAAAATCTCTCCCGCTTGAGCGAAGGCTCACGCCGGGAGAGATTTTTTTGACGTGCATGCGCTACAGCAGCTGCCCGTTTTGCTCGAAATGAGCGTGAAGCCGCTCCGCGAGTTCATCATCCGATAGCGGGTTGCGGTGCGTATTTTCCAAATAAATATGCTTCTCCGTTTCGGGCATCAGAAATTCCTTGTACCAGAGGAAAAATTCCGGACTATCCCCGTGCATACGCAGAAACCGTCTGACCGTATCCACGTTCCGCACGGTGCTTTCGATATTCGTCAGCCAGTCCGCACTGTAGAAACGATTCCACTTGCCATGCTCCGCTGCACGCAGCACATGCAAGCCCTCCTCGTAGCCCCGCATCGACAGCGAAGCGCAGACGAAAGCCTGCGGGTAGCGTCCCTCGGCATAAGCGGCGTAGGCGCGGCAGAGCCACAGGAAGCCCTCGCAGCCGGAGCGGTGCAGCGCGCCATGAAATCGCAGGTGGTCGGCAGCACGCTGCTTATCCTCTTCGGCGAGTCCGGCAATGACCTTGTCGCACCGGTCCAGCCAAGCGGTCCATTGGGCTAAGCCCTCGCTGCACCGCTGCTCGAAGCTGCGGACCTGCTCCAAGAAGCTGCATTCTCCTGTCGCCCACAGCAGACGCTCATCCGCGACGGCGCCCTGCCCCTGCAGCCAATGCCCGATTATCCGCCGTGCCGGGTGATGGTAATACTCATCCCCCGCCAAATCATCCGGGTTTGGGCCATAGGCCACCGCCGCTTCGGTGTAGGAGCGGTACAGCCCCGCCAGCTCCTTCAGGCCGCTGGTGTAATAGCTGCTGACAAACTGCTCCAGATGCGCCTCCGCATCCACCTTCCCTTCGTTCCACAGCACGCGAAGCAGATCGAGCATGTACACATGGGGGCGAATATTGCCGCAGTTCAACAGCAAATATTGATCCGCCCCCGCCGCGAATGCCCCCTCAACCTCCTGTCGGATAAATGCAGCGGAGCCCGGGAACATCGTCAAATGGTTCGATGCCTGCAAATCGTGAAACGTCACATGATAATAAATGCCGTGCTTGCCCGTATCCTCCTCCGCCGGCAGCGAAGGAATGCGCAGGTTAAGGTTGCCGTGTCTGCGCGACACCATACGCCCGTAGCCGTTATCCGCCCATACCTTGATGACATCGTCCGGAAGCTCCACATAGCCTTCCTTGTACAGCTCTGCAATCTCTCCGTACAATGCCGCGCAATACACCGGTTCCTTCACGGCTGCGCCAATCATATCGTACTGCTTGCGGATCACCCGGCTGATCATGGCCCCGCGCTTCTCGGGCGTATCGAACGAGGGATCATTTTCCCAGAAGGGCTTGTCTCCCTGACCGCGGAAGGAAAGCACCCACAATATCTTCTTGTCCTTCTGCTTTTCAATGGCCTTGGTCCATAAGCGCTCGAACAGCTCGGGCGCCTCCTTATAGCTCGCATTTTTGCCCGGATAGGCCCGCAGAAACATTTCGGCACCAAGCGGCTCCGCATGATGATGGGTAATCCATAACCCCATCTCCTCCGCGACCTCGAAGTGGACGCCGGTCTTCGGCAGGTCCGTTCCCGGAATGACCATGTTGCCTCTGCAGCGCAGCAGTGCTTCGAATACGTGCAGCCAAACCTCTCTTGTAGGCGGGTACGGCTCCTTCCAGCCGATAAGGCACACTTCGTCGTTAACGAACCAGCCCCGGAAGCGAACCTTGCTTGGCAGCGAGTCATAGCTTTCACAAGCGATCTCGATCCGCTTTTGCTGAGGGAGGCACTGGTCCGCCCAGAACCAGAACGGCTGCACTCCCAAGTAACGTTCCGTAAAATACAGCATGCCGTATACTAGAGCCAGCTCATCGCGGCCTATGATCTCCATGCATGGTCCGGACGCACTCTCCTTGAACCGAAAGCCGAATGCCTCCGGCTCGTCGGGGCAGCCATCTTCAGGCAAGACATATCTGATCACTATTTGTGCCCAGCCGGTTGGATGGGAACCCATTTCCGGCATCTCCCCCAACACCGTGTGTAAATCCCGAATCAGCATGCGCAGGCCGTGTCCGATAGCGGAAGTCACCTTCCCCTGCACAGCAATCCGTATACGCCCCGCCAGCACCATGGTATCTTTAGCTGTCTTCTCCATTATCTGCTTCCTTCCTTCATCATGTACCTTCTTATCTACCAGTGAAAAAGCTCATGGCATTGCCCCAAGGGGGCAACGCCATGATCGGTTCACAAGCTTACTTTTTGACGGCGTCGTATTCCTTCGCCTTTTTCATCAGCTCTTCATAGCCTTGCTCCGGCGTCGATTTGCTGAACATGATTTTCTCTACAATCGTTTTGTAATCCTTCTTGAAGTTGCCCCAGCCTTGAGGCTCGGCTACAAACTTTTGTGCTTCAGGAGCAACCTTATTAATGAATTCCTGTGACGTTTTGTCCGCAGGGCTGAAGTTTGGCGACAACGCGGCCACCACCTTGGAATTGCCCGGGATACCGCGGCTTAGACCCAAAATTTTGGCGGCTTCCATGTCATTAATGAACCAATCGATAAACTTCTTCGCTTCCTCCTGCTGCTTCGAGCCGGCGTTCACACTCCAGAACATGCCCGGCTTGAGCCATCCGCCGGTTTGCGTACCTTTAGGCATCGAGGCGAAGGCATAGGAATCCGGCTTCAGGCCGCTGATGGAGCCAACCTGGTTCGAGAAAATGTGGCGCACGAGCGCGTTCCCATTGACCGTGCTATCCTGCTTCGGATCAAGCTCTTTATCGGTAACAGACATATCCGGAGGTGTGACGATGCCCGCTTTACGCAGCTCATCCTGCTTCTTCATGTAGCCGATCCAGGTGTCCTTATCGATGGTCAGCTTATTGTCCGTAAACACCTGGCCTTTGCCTATGCTGAGCTGGTAAGCCGTATAGTCGTACAAGTCGGAGCTTTGGTCGACGAACACGTATTTGTCCTTGCCCAGCTTCGCCTTCGCTTCCTGACCGAATTTATAGTAATCATCCCAGGTCCAGCCGAATGCAGGAACTTTCAAGCCCAGCTTTTCAACGACCGATTTATCGATCGCCATACCGAAGGCAGCGCTTCCAAGCGGCATGGCATACAGCTTGCCGCCGACCTTCCCTGATTCGATCAACGCTTTGTCCATATCGGCTGTGTTGATGCTTCCCAAATCGGCAAGCAGGTTCCGCCCGACGTATTCGTTCAAATAAGCCGCATCCATTTGAATGATATCTGGGGCGTTCTTGGCGGAAAACTGTACGCCTAGCTTGTCGAAGTAGCCGTCCCAGCCGGAGAATTCGCTTTCAAATGTCACGTTCGGATTTTTTTGCGAGTACAAAGCCAGCGCCTTCTGCGTCGCATCATGACGCTCCTGCGAGCCCCACCATACGATGCGAAGCTTTACAGCCGCCTTGGAGTCTGCCGGCTTCGCCGCCTCTTTGCCACCGCCCGCATCAGGCTTCGCTGCATTCCCTCCGCAAGCGGTCAACGATGCGCCTACCATCAAAGCCAGCGCGGCGGTCGTCCATTTCTTGTTCATGCTTATATCCCCTTTCGAATATCAATTGACCTTTCCATCGTATCCCCGAACAGACCCACCGTATAGGAGGGAATCGAACACAATTCTTTCAGTTTCTCCATAAAAACAGGTCTAGCCGCGCTATTTTTTCAACAAATCGCTAGGGTTAACGCCGCAATATTTCTTGAACAGCGTGCTGAAGTACGGGACATTGTGATAGCCGACTCTTTCGGCCACCTCATATATGAGCAGCTGGCCTTCCAGCAGCAGTGCTTTGGCTTTCTCCAGCCGTACCCGGATCACATAGTTCATAAACGTTTCCCCGGTGACTTTCTTGAACAGCTGGTTCAAGTAGTTTTTGGAGATGAACAGCTGCCCCGCCAGCTCATCGAGTGTAATATCCCGCGCATAGTGCTCATGAATATACTGCACCATGAACTCTACCGCCATTTTATGCTTTTGTCCGATAGCCGGCTGCTTCTGCTGGCGGATTCTTTGGATCTTGGCCTCCATAAACTTCTCCAGATCGGACCGGTTCAGCACCGTGTCCGGCTGAGCGATCAACGCCTCCTCCTGCTCATCCAGCTGCAATCCAGCCCGCTCGACTGCATACTGCAGCAGCGTCCACAGCTCCGCAGCGAGCACTTTGTACAGCAGGGTCCGTTCCCCATCGGTGCGGGCCGCTTCCATCCCGTCGACATATTGCCGGATCGGCTGCCGGATATCCTCCCCGCTACGAAGGACATGAACGAGCTTGCCGACCAGCTCGACCGCCCCAGCTCCTTTCCCTGCATCCACTCCTTGAAAGGCTTCATCCAGGGAAGTCTTCAGCTCGGCCGATTCCGCCCTCCGGCTGCCGATTCCCGTCTTGACCGTAAGCTTAAGATACTGCTGCAAGCAAGAGGAAAGCTTCTGCACAAGACGATCCATACGCTGATTCGCAGCCTCAGCCGCTTCCTCGCGAGGCATGTGCAGCACAAGCGCCGAATAATGATCGAACAGCCACACAAAATGGGACTCCGGCCATTCCTGCTGCAGCAGTTCTTCGACGACATTCGACATAGCAAAGCGAAACAGGTGCCAGTCCGCCATCGAAATGCCGCAGATACGCTCGGTTTTGACAAGCTCCAGGAGTACGATCTGGAAGTCCATCGATGCCCACCATTCGCTAGGGCCGGGAAGCTGCACCTCCGAAGAATTTGCGTCCGTTCGCCCGTTGAGCAGAGCGATCAATCCATCCTGTGCCAGCCGGTCCTCGTAATGCTTCACCGAATGAAGCAGCTCGTTCTTCTCCATATTCTCCAGGTACGATTCCTCCAGCCCTTGGATCGTGCGGAACAGCACCTCGCGGATTTGCTCCACCGTCCCGGGCTTGTTGAGATAATCGTCCACATCCAGCCGTATCGCTTGGCGCGCATATTCGAAATCCGTATACCCGCTGAGAATAATGAACCGCCCTTGAAAGCCTTCGGAGCGCAGCTGCTGAATCATCTCGATCCCGCTGATGCCCGGCATATACAAGTCGGTAATGACGATATCCGGCTCGCTCCGGCGGATCAGCTCCAGCCCTTCCTCCCCGTCGATAGCTTCACCGACGAGCTCGGCATCCAGCTCTTCCCAAGGAATAATGCCCCGCAAGCCGCGCAGCACTTGAAAATCATCGTCCACGATGGCGATTTTCCACATTATCTACACTCCCTCTCCCAAGCTCGGATTCCGGTGAATGGGGAACTGCAGCCGCACCCGGACCCCGGAAACCTCTCCATTTTCGATTTCCATCACATACCCGCTGCCGAACAATGTATCGAGCCGCTCCTTCACATTGCGAAGCCCGTAGCCCCCCCGCTTACGCGGCTTGGTCTGCCAGTCCTGGCTCAAGCCTTTCCCGTTGTCGGTAATTTCGATACGAAGCTCGTCATCCCGTCGGTAAATATGCACCCTCAGCTCGGCCTGTCTCGCCCCGTGGAAGCCGTGCATAAACGCGTTTTCGATAAAAGGCTGGAGCATAATTTTGGGCATCAGCTCCTTTTTTACATCCTCCTCGATATCCAGCGTGTAGGTCAGCCCCTCCTCCCAGCGAACCTTTTGAAATTTCAAATAGCATTCGATGTGGGCCGCCTCCTCCCGCACAGGCACCAGACTGTCCGTGTTGGACAAGGCCAGACGAAACATGCCGGCTACTTCCGCCAGCATCGTGCTGATCTTGCTCTGCCTCGCTTCGATGGCCATCCAATTGATCTGATCCAACGTATTGTAGAGAAAATGGGGATTAATCATCATTTGCAGCGATTTCAGCTCGGCCTCCCGCTGGCGTCTGTGCTGCTCGCGCAGCGAATCATAGAGCTCCTCGATCCGCTGTGTCAGCTTGCGGTAACCTTGAAACAGCCGGCCGAATTCGTTGGAATAATCGGCAGGAAGCTGCTGCTTCTCCCCGGGGATATACTCCCCCATGGCATTGAGCAGATGATTCATCGGCTTCATAAACCGGTGGGACAGCAGCAGCGTAATGAGGAAGACGAGCAAGATTGTCGTGGCACCGAGCCAAATGAACACGCCGGCCAGCTCCCTGCTCCCCTTCGTCATATCCAGCCATGAGGTGGCTTCTATGAGCGTCCATTGGGAGTCGGGCGATTTGGCCCACACATAGAAATCCGGGCCGACGCGCAGCGAGCCGCTGGGCCGCTCCATCTCGCCATCGAGCGCCCCGGCAGCCTGGGACAGCAGCTCTCCATCCCCCGAATGCGTGATCAGCTTGTTGGCTGCATCCAGTAAGGCGATGTTGGAAGCATCCTCCTCCGGAGAAATCAGCTGCTTGAAGCTGGATACTTTGATGTTGAACACCATCAGACTGTAATATTGGTTGCTGTTGTTAAATACTTTGCGCGCGAAGCTGATCACGGATTCATCACGTTCATTGGAGCGGATTGTATGCTCCGGCAGCCAAGCGCTGTCCGTATCCCGAATGTCGTTATACCAGCCCTCCTCCTGCAGCCTGCTCAGCGCATTGAAGGTGACCGGCCCCTGCATGTCCGACGTAAAGGGGTAATTGGAATACACATGGATCGATTGCAGAATCGATGTTCCGAAGACGACATAATTTAACTGATCGCGGATTTCCGACTGAACCCGTGCCCGCTCATAAGCATCTCCCTCGTTCAGCTTCCCGAACAGGAGGTCGAAGTTTTTGGCGGCGGTGCTGGAGCTTTGCTCGATGCCGATCAAGGCCGTATTCAGCTTCTTGCTGTATTCGTTCAACAAGCGCTGCTGGTTGTAGGACGTGTTGTGCTCAATCTGCTTCGAGGTGCTGCTGTAGCTGAGCGCAATGACGATACCGATCAGCAGGGCGATAATAAGGGCCGAACCAAAGAAGAAAACCGTGGTAATACGATACGTTTTGAACGGATTTGTCAGCATAAGGCGGCGCTCCCTCATAAATTATGGAAATCGCGAGTGAATGCAAAGAAAGCTGCGGCGTAAGCGGCAGCTCGTACTTTTTATCACATTCTATCCCTTCAGTGCCCCCGAGGCAATACCCTCGACGAAATGCTTTTGCGCCAGGAAAAAGATCGTGACAGCCGGCACCACACTAAGCAGCGACATGGCCAGCATTTGGCCCCAAGGCACGGTTCCCTGAGAATCGATAAACAGCTTCAGCGCAAGGTTGACCGTATATTTATCCACCGAGTTGATGTACAGCAGCTGACCGAAGAAATCGTCCCAGTTCCACAGAAAGCAGTAGATGGCTACGGTGACCAGAGCCGGCTTCGTCAGCGGAAGGATGATTCGCCAGTAAATGCCGAACCAGGAGCATCCGTCCATTTTGGCGGATTCGTCCAGCTCCCGCGGAATCGAGCGGATAAACTGCACCAGCATGTAAATAAAGAACGGGCCGCCGATTCCGCCTGCAAGCAAATGAGGGATGTAGAAGGGAAGATACGTATTGACCCAATTCAGCTTGTTGAACATGACATATTGCGGAACAATCGTCACCTGCGTCGGCAGCATCAGCGTCACAAGCAGAATAGCGAACCAAACCTTGCGCAGCGGAAAATCAAGCCGGGCAAAGGCGAATGCGACCAAACTGCAGGAGATTACGCTTGTGAACAGGACGCCGGCGACAAGCTCGAACGTGTTGAGATAAAAGACGCCGAAGTGATAGTTGGGCACGGAAATCCAGCCCTCCGTATAATTCGACCAGCGGAACGTCTCTGGAAACAGGCTCGGCGACCGCATCTCGTCATTGGATTTGAGTGACGCTCCCAACCACCAGAACACCGGGTACATCATAATGACGCTCGCGATCATCAGCACCCCGTGGGTAATGAATCGTTTACTGTTGCTCACTTTCCTTTGCCTCCTTGCGTTTCATAAAAGACCCAATATCTTGATGTTGCAAAAATAATCGCCGTTACCACTGCGATGATAACCAGCAAAATCCAAGCCAGGGCGGAAGCGTAGCCCATCTGGAATTTGGAAAAGGCACGCTCATACAAATACATCACGTATACGTAGGTTGAATTGACTGGGCCTCCATTCGTGACAATAAAGGCTTGGGTGAACATTTGAAACGAGTTGATCGTTTGCTGTACGAAGTTGAACAAAATGATCGGCGACAGCATTGGCAGCGTAATCGAGAAAAATTGGCGTACCTTGCCGGCTCCATCGACGGAGGAAGCCTCATACAAATCCGGGGAAATCTGCTTCAGTCCGGCTAGGAAGATGATCATCGCCGAGCCGAACTGCCACGCAACCAGCAGCACGAGCGTCCCCAGCGCCGTATCCGGATTAGCGATCCAGGCGGTGCCTTCGATGCCCACCATTGCCAGCGCTTGATTAATGAAGCCGTCCTTGCTGAAAATGTTTTTCCAAAGAATTGAAACGGCGATGCTCGTACCGATCAGCGACGGGAAATAAATCATCGTCCGGTAGAAGGAAATCCCCTTGATCTTCTTGTTGAGCAGCATAGCGACCAGCAGCGCCGATATCAGCTTCAGAGGAACGGAGAACAACACGAACCATAACGTAACCTTAATGGAATCCCGGAACGTATCATCCTCGCCCAGAATGTATTGGTAGTTCTGCAAGCCCACCCAGTGCGGTACGTCAAGCAGCGAGTAATCCGTAAACGAATAGTAAAATGACATGCTGATCGGGCCGAGCGTCAGCAGTAGAAACCCAAGGAGCCACGGAGAAAGAAATAAATACCCGGCGAGCGGCGATTCCCAGCGGCTGAACAACCGGGCCTTGCCGGATCGCTTGTTGACAGTCGTCCCCTTATTTTGTAATGCGGTGCCGTTCATAATGATGTCCCACTCCCTATTGTCTGTTGTCCTTGTCCTGCATTCATTTATAGGCTAATTATATCTGGGACGGAACAGCGGGAACATTGCGCAATGAATGATCTTCTTTCACTATTTCACTATCCTCGCCGCTGTAAAAAAAAGAACCCCGGACACAGCAGCGGTCCAGGGTTACGGTATAAATGATTTATTGCATGATTAAATTGGCCAGCATGACCGCCGCTTGTGCGCGGGTCAACGCATCCTTCGGATGAATCGCGTCATCGTAGCCGCTGATGACCTTGGCGGACAGCAGCGCGTCGACACTATCCTTCGCGTACTCGGATACCCCGGCTGCGTCCTTGTAGGAGCCCAGCCCGCCCTTGCCTGGGGCAAGCGGCGTCTTGACCGCAGCCAAGGCTCTGGCTGTCAGCACCATCGTGTCCTCGCGGGTGATCGGCCGGTCCGGCTCAAAGCGGTTATCGCCGGTGCCGGAAGCAATGCCGTAGGCTCTGGCGTTGTTTAACGCCTCATAATAGTAAGCAGTCGGCTGCACATCGCCAAACGGCTCGGCCGAAGCCTTCCCGAGGTCCAGCAGACGCGACAGCATCACGATATATTCCGCTCGCGTAATCGGCTTCTGCGGCTGGAACGCATCCTCTGATGCGCCCTGCACGATGCCTCTTGCCGCAAGCGTTTCAATCGATTTGCGTGCCCACTCCACGCTATCCAAGTCCTTGAAGCTTTTCTTATCGAACAGGACGGCGTAGCGGCTGTAATGAGTCGTCGTAAACCTTACCCAACCTGCTGCCGCGTCGTAGCGGGCATTCGGTACGGGAGTCAGGGGGCCTTCCGGTGCCACGTACACGACAGTGATCGCTTCCGGGCTGTTCTTCTCTTCCGCCGTCGGCGTATAAGGAATGGTGACGGTCACGGGGGCATCCTGATTTTTCCAGCGGACAGGTACTCCGTTCACCAGCACTTCAAGATCGACGACCGGGCGTTCGCCCACCCGGTTCTGTAGCTTCGCCGGGATTTGATCGCCGGAAGCCCGGACGATGCGAAGCTCGACCTCCTTGCTGCTCATCCCATGGTTGTTGAGCATATGGCTCGGCAGGGTCACACTTGCAACCGGTGTATTCAAAATCAGGTCATACTCATGCTGCGTCTTCGTCAGAGCGGACGTTGGCAGAACAAGTCTGTACTCCAACGGACGGGTCTCGTCCTTCACTTCAATCTTCACCTGCTTCGTACCGGCGCCTGTCTGCTGCGCCGATTGTAAAGCCGCTGCCAGCACATCCTCGGCTACGGAAGCTTTACCGTCCGCACCGGCTTGTACCGTAATGACCGATTTGTCGCTGTTCCCGGCCGCTGTCGAGCCTTCCGAGCCACCGGATGTGCTTGAGCCGTTGGAGCCTGCTGACGGCGATGATGAGGAACCGTCACTGCTTCCACCGGAATCCCCGCTTCCTTCGGAGGAGCCTGAGCCCGGTGCATCGGTCTGCCGCTGTTTTCCGGCAAACCTTTGCTGCGCTTCCGTCAGTGCTTGAATGGCCTGCTTATATTGCTCATCGGATGCCTGGGGATTGTTCAACACTTGCTGCGCCGCATTCACGCTATCCTGCAGCTCAGCCTTCGCCCCTGCCGGGTATTGGCCCTTTAAGGTCCCCTCTACCGCTCCACTGATCACGGCTTGAACCGTAACGAGCAGCTTCTGCAGCGCTGCCTTATAATCAAGTCGGATTTCCAACGCATGAGTACCTGTGGCAGCCCCGAAGGATTGGCCCCAACCGTTCGTTAGCTCCACTTCATTCAGCTGAATGAGGGTGGTTGCAGGCTCTGCCGCCGACTTCACCTTCCAGTGAAGGCTCAGCAGCTCTGCACCGGATGGCAGCGGACCGCCGCCGGGTGCCACGCTTGCTTGGACAAGCACATGTCCAAGCGCCTGCGAGGACGCTTCCGTGATCACGAATCCCGGGTTCAGCGACTCGGCTGAGCTCCATTCGATGAGGGCCGGATCGAACGTCAGGCTCAGCTTGTGCCCATAAACGGCAGAGTACACACTATTCGAGACGCTGCTTAATTTGTAAACCGAAACGAACGACTGACCCGGCACCGCTTGCGCAATGCCGCTCAAGGAAGCGATCGGCCCGTTAGCCTGCAGGGCGATAGCAGGTACCGTCGTCGTTTGACCGCGAGTTACCCCCACGCCATTCAGCACCTGGTCGTCATAGCCCGCCTTGCTTACGGTAAGCTTATAATCCGTTCCCGGTGCGACTTCCGCAAACATAAATTCACCCGAGGCATTCGTTGCAGCTGTCATTGAAGCCGCGCCGCCGCTTAATACAACGGTCGCTCCGTACACCGCTTCGTTTACCGTATTCCGAACCGTACCTGCGATTCCTCCGTAAGGTGCAGTCTCTCGCTGCACGATAATCGTATAGGTCGTGTTTGCCGTTCCATCATAGGAAACGACCGCGATCTCTACCTTGTTCTCCCCGTAGGCAAGAGGGAGGGGAGCGGAAGGCTGGCCTGAGTCCACCGCCTTTCCTTGCACCGTGATCGAGGCCAGCGCATAGCCGGCAGTCGGCGTGAGTACGATCTGTTCAACCTCATGAGGTACATTTAGCTTATAATCTACCTTATTCTTATCAAAGGCCGGCTCCAGCGTCCCACTGCTGACAGCCAGTGCTTTTAGCGTGGAATTCAGCAGAGGAGACGCCCGAAGAACCGTCACCGTATACGTCAGGCTCCGGCTGCCGTCCTGAGACGTCACGACGATAGGGATATCCGTTTGATCCCCGGTCAAGGCAATGCTGGAGGATGCGGTGCCGCTAGGGGTCAGTACGCCGTTCACCATGATCGTGGCTCCCGGATTGGCTGCCGTCGGAGTGAACGATATGCTCTGTGTTTCCTCGTCCACATTAAGCAAGTAGCTGCTATCCTCCGTGCGAAGCAGCGGACCCGCATCGCTCGTCAGTTTGTCCAAGGTGGCGTCGAGCTTCGAGTACGCGATGCCTTGTGTAATTCTAATATTGTCAACATGGACACTTCCGTAGTTGGAGCTGTTGGCATAGAAATCAATCTTCGTAATGTCCGGCATATCTCTGCGGAACGTCGAACGATCGACCTTTTTTACCCCATCGACGTACAAGTCGTACGTTTGAGCAATGGTATTGACGACCAATCGGAGATTGTACCATTGGTTCAGATTGAAATCCATCAGCTCCGTGTCCGTTGCACCCTTGTAGGCACGGATTTTATTTTTACTGAACGCCACGCTGACCCCCGGAGAGGAGCTGCTGGTGCTGCCGTACAAATAAGGAACGCTAAACCAGTTATTACCCGAGACATAAGGATCGTTCCTCATTATATCCGCTTCAATGGTTACGATACCCTTGAGCGGTGCAGCGAACGATTGGGAGAGGCTTGTGCTGCCGCTGTTCGTCGTACGGGTCAGCTTGGCGCTTTTGTTCACTGCGCTTGGCAGCTCCACCACTTCCACCTTGCCTCCGCTGGCACTGACGGTCAAATTTCCTCCCGTGGCCAGATTGCCTGTCGTCAAGCTGTCGAACACATGGTTGAACTTCAGCTCAGGCGTTAAGCTTGCAATCAGCAGCTTCTTCACATCCGTCACACTCTCAGGGTTAACCGTCACCTGACTGACAGAGGCATCCCGGTAACCAGCTTTGGAAGCGGTGACGACATAGTTATCGCCAATCGGCACCTGGGGAAGCGTAAAGCTTCCGTCTGCACCCGTAGTCCCCGAAATGATCGTTTCGTTCTCGTAGCTGACGTTAACGGCGGCTCCCTCCAGCGGGCTCGCTTTATCGTCCAAAATTTGTCCCGTCAATGTTCCATACGGACTCGTCGAGGTAATGACGAAATCCTGTGTCGTCATATTCGGCGCCTGGACAGATACCGTCGCACTGCTGCCCATATATCCGTTCTTGGCAGCAGCCAGTGTCAAGTCAGCCGCATAAGGAACGTTTGGAATCACATAGATGCCCTTCGCATCAGTGATCCCGGCATATTCCGTACCGTTCAGGCTTAAGCTTACCTTCGCTCCGGCAACCGGCTTGCCTGCACCGTCCCTTACTTTACCGTTGATCGACTCCGTCGTGCTGCCATCCTGGGTATAGTACTCGAACGCTCCGATATCAGGCAGACCGTTATACAACGAGCGCCCCGCATAGTCCTGGGAGCCGGGGTTAGATATGGCTACCCCTGTATTCACGAGCCCAGAGCCGGACTGCGAGCGGAAGCCCAGAGCAGAGGCCAGCTGGGGACCGGTTTCTGCCGTACCGGAAGGGCCTGCCGTTGTGCTGACGAATTTAGGATCCACCTGCATCGCCTTCGTATCCACAGCCGGAATCTGCAGCGTCGCACCGAAGTAATTGTTATTCTCATAGACGATCGTATCGCTCGTCGTCAAAGCGGCGTTCGCTCGCGTCGAATAAATATTGTTATTGCGAATATTGTACTTGGCATTCAAGGAACTGCCGTAGCCATAAAATAAATAATTGCTTTTATCATTATAGATCGTGTTGTTATACACTTCGGCTACCGCTTTGGCATCCGAATGCAAATAAATCGGGTACCTTGTATTGCTCTTGATGACGTTGTAACGTATGATTGTGTCCCCGAACAAAAACTGGCAGATCAGAACGCCGTCGCCGTTATCATGGATGTAATTGTATTGAATGACGATCCTGGTTGTCGCTTTATCCGGGTCAATACCGTTGGAATCGGCTCCCCCGGCTTTTTGCTGGGTCTCGTACACCTCGTTGTACTGAATTACGATATCGTCGGCATAATAAGCCTCGATCCCCGACGTACCTGCACGGTAGACCACATTATGCTCTACGAGCCCACCGCGGATGTCGGTCAAATACAGCCCGTTACAGCCGTAATCGGTATCCTTCTGGGTAATGTAGTTGTTGCGGATAATGATGTTCGTATGAGGCGTAAATTTCGGATCGGTCCCGTTCGCCCGCTCGCCCCATCCCGTTGAGACCGCTATCGTATTCCCGTTCGCATCCTTGCCGTCCCCGGTATACTGCTTGAAGACGATGCCGGCAAAAGACGTATTCACAACCGTTGATTGCTCGATAATCACGTCATTAATGACAGTAGGCTGGCTTGGCGGGTTAAAAATATCCGGGACTGTCGTATCGAATACGATCCCCCCCGTTTTTTTCGAGCCGTCCCATCCCGTCTTGAATCGGATCCCCGGCTGAGGCGGGTCCGGCTGCGTTCCGCTGATCCAGTTGATTTCACCTGTGACATCATGAACGTCCACACCCACGATGCGAAAATGGTCCAGCTGCGTACTGTTATCCCCAGACACGTGGATGCCCCGGAAATCGCCCAAATTTTCCCCCGGCGTGCCTGTCGGCGGCTTCAGGTTGGATACATCCAGGTTATACATCTCCCAATATTCCTGATTGAATAAACGCACGGCATCCTGGACGAGGCCGCTGCCTTGAATTTTCGGCTTGGCCCCGGTGCCGTATTTATCAATAACAATCGGGCTGCCCGAAGCGCCCGACCCTTTAGGCCACAGCTGCCCTTGCCAGCTTTCCCCGGCTTTCAGCAGCAGGCTGTCGCCCGGCTGGAAAGTAACCGCATTCACTTTGTCCAGCGTTTTCCAGGCAGCGCTTTCGCTTGTGCCCGGATTGCTGTCATCTCCCCCGCTCGCGTCCACATAATAAACCGTACCGGAGCCGGCGGATGCCTTCGCTTGGGGCAGAGGCAGCAGACCTGCCGATAAAACAAAGAGCAGGACGGCCGTCAGCAGCAAAGCGGATGCCCTCGTACCTTTACGGTAAAACGATGTTCTCATCATCAAATCCTCCCTTTTTCTGTGTTGTGATGAATACGCTTTAATTCCCGATCTAGGTTATTATAAAAGCCCTTTCACCATGTGAATATGGGGGAATTGAACAATCCTCTTTCACTTTTGACGGAAAGTTGTTACAAAGACTGTAAATGCCGAAAAACCGATTGGACCGTTTCGCGAACATGTTGCTGGAAGCGCCGTTAAGCCTCACGAAGGCTAGTGTAACGATATATGTTATAATTTCCTTAATAAGGGAGATGGAATATTTATTTTCAACTGGTGAAACATACGAGCACTGCTGCCGGTATGGATCGGTATCTGCGTTGCGCTTGAGGGCTGGAAAGTAGAGAAATATCATAGATGGTTAAAAGGTGGTTGGGGGGACATCCATGCAAAAAGTGATCTCGTTGATTGAAAAGTCAGGTATTCCATTTACAACAAATACACCACTACATAGTTATACAACATGGAAAATCGGCGGTCCTTGCGACTTAATGGTCTTTCCCCGTTCTGTAGAAGAAGCTTCGGAATGTATCCGCATTTTTAATACAGCCGGAATCCCATGGATGATCATCGGCAAAGGATCCAATATGTTGGTTTCTGACGATGGATTTCATGGGGCCATTTTGCGTCTTTCGGGGGCATTGGATACCGTTTCCTTTAGAGATGATGGGGTTATTGCAGGGGCAGGTTTTTCTCTAATAACATTATCGCTTCAGGCAGCCAAATACGGTTTCACAGGGTTAGAATTTGCTAGCGGAATCCCAGGGACGGTTGGCGGCGCGGTTTGTATGAACGCTGGTGCGCACGGCTCAGACATTTCCAAGACGTTGTCACTAGCGCTGGTCCGTCACCCTTATTTGCTGCTGCGGTGATTGAATCTTGTGGATTAAAAGGATTCTGCATCGGCGGAGCGAAATTTTCCGAAATACATTCAAACTTCATTGTGAATGCAGGTGGTGCTACAGCTAAAGACGTATTAGCGTTAATTGAACTTGCTGAAGAACGTGCAAAGCAAGAACATGGTGTTACCCTTGTAAGGGAAGTTCAGTTTGTGGGATTCAACTAGCGGATAACAAAGACACGGCTGTCGGCATAGGTCGGCAGCAGCGTTATTGAGCGGGCAGTAGAACGTATTTAGTATTTTTAGGAAAAAAGGTATAATTGAAAAAAATAACAAAGCTTTTGGGGGCAACATTTTGAAAAAAACGATAACCATCATGTGTATTGCTGCAATAACGATTTTACTTACTAGTTGTAAAAAAGATAATATCGGGCCTTTAAACCTTAATGGTAGTCCTAACGAGAATAGAAACGAAATTTCTGAAACAAGTGTTCCAAAAAGTCCTTCCTCGACCCTGCAACAAAATGGAAAAAAAGAGAATATTGAAACAGAGCCTTCAATAGAAATATCGGGTCAATACCCGAAAACTTCTGATGCCCCTAAACCAGCAGCTAAAGAACCTGTAGTTGCCAATAGGACTAGTGAGCAGCCAACTCCTCAGCCCACAAATCAGGACTTTAAGTCATTAATTCCAACTGGTTGGCACATTCTAGAGAAGTCGAAAGATAAACCCGCAATAGCTGAAGGTGATCTAAATAAAGACGGCATCCCTGACGTTGCTGCTGTTATCGAAAAAACAGAAACGACTGGTGGTGATTCGCCCAGGTCTTTAATGATTACATTCGGTACCGGTAATGGGAATTATACTTTATCCATCATTGCAGATCATGTCGTACTTCGAGCTCATGATGGGGGCCCACACGGTGACCCATTTGAAGATATACTCATCGACCGTGGTTCCGTAGTGCTTAGTGACTTTGGAGGTAGTCGTTGGAAATGGTCTGATAAATACCGTTTTCGGTTTCAAAACAATGATTGGTATCTAATTGGACTTACACAAACATCTTACGATGGAGCAACAGCAGCCACCGATGAAGATGACTACAACTTGCTGACTGGCGATTTCATCCAAACCAAAACGGATAGTGGAACCGCTACCCCGGTAATTACAAAGGGTAACCGTGGTCCTAAAACCGTACTTTTACGAGAATTTAAAGCTGACATAGCTCATTAATGAATCCCCCATCTCTTAACTATTAATAACCAAATTGATTAAAACTAGGTTTATTAGTATATAGGAACCCTCTAATAAAAATTTGGCCATTATCTTCATGTTCTCCATTCTGGTTCTGAAGTGTCCCAGCCTTGTTGGAAGTGAAGTTAACGGACACGAGTTCAATCAACGCATGACGGTATGCAGTGGCAGGAGGAGAAGCATGGAGTCAAGATTTCAGCAATTAGCTGATTATGTTTATGATGTCCAGCTCCGAATAGGAGCGACTGCGGCAGCATTATATGTCCTGCAGAACAACCGAATTGTCCACGAATCCTATTCAGGCAGGCATAATGAAGACGAGCATTCGCGCATTGTTGACGTACATACGCAATTTAATGTGGGCTCTGTACGCAAAACTTATCTTGCACTTGCCATAAGCTTGCTTATAGAACAGGGAAGGATCGAAAGTATAGACGATCCGTTATCCCGGTATCTTGACAAGTTACCTGAGTGCACGAATGACGTGACGCTCCGTCACCTCTTGACGCATACACACGGACTTATGGAACGGGAAGGAAAGCTTATTCAAGAGTTTCCTGCAGGCAACGGTTGGGCCTATCGAAATGCCGGCATTGCAATGTTATTCGAGATCGTATTCCGACTTACCGGGATGACATTGAGTGAATTCATGACTGAAGCCGTTTTCGAGCCTTATGGCTTGCGTGAAACAGGCTGGCGTAACACCCCGTACGAGCAACTGATATACAATTATTACTCGCGTCCGGACAACTGGGTCGGTCCAAACAACAGCACAGCTGGAGACCAGAGTAACCTTTTTGTCAGCGCCCGCGACCTAGCACAGTGGGGGCAACTTCATCTTCGCTGTGGGGCTGCCTGGGACGGCAGACAGGTACTGCCAATTAACGTATTTGAGCGTGTAACGGCTCTTCAAACGCCTAAGGTCGTTCCAGCACATAAGCCACGTAACGGTTTTATCTGGTGGCTTCAGCACGCCACACCGCTAAACCAGATTGGCGAGCACGTGCCTGCTGGCTCGTATCAGGCACTCGGCATTACGGGATGCGCCGTGTTAGTCATTCCCGTCTACAATGTGGTAGCAGTACGTATGTATAACCAGCTTTTTAAACCTGTGGATTACGATTATCTCAAAGATATCCGGACATTCGGTAATTTGGTATCCGATGCTGCCAAAAGCTTTAATTAAAAAAAACATCTGTCCCCTAGAGGCCACTGAAAAACGGGCGGAGTGGACGGAATCGTTATGTAGAAGCGTAAGCGTTCGCCTTTGTCCCCCGGATTTTGACCGCTATAGAAGAAGGATCCGTCCATGCAGCTCGTAGCCTTTCCAGTGGCCTCGTCCCCTAAGATGTCTTTTTTTGCGACTACTCGAAGAAAGAGCGTAAGTTCTTGATGGCCCTCACAGAAAAGCTGGGGTTCTTGAAGCGTAGGCCTCTTTTAACGTTCAGCAAATCTGCTTTGACGAAGGGAGTCTATTTTTGAAATTGCTTTGCCAAAAAGCTTGAGATTCCCTTATAGATTGAGCTAGGTGATTCCAAGGGAGACAAGTGTCCGGTTTGGGGAATAACGTATAGTTCTGCATGAGGTATGCGTGGCAGCAGCTCACGTTTCAATGTTTCCAAACGATCTACCGGGTCAGATTCCCCCGCTAGTACAAGTGTGGGGACATGAATGTTTTTCACTTCTGCAGATATATCCTCAAGCATAGCCGTTTCAGGCCATGCCGCACGAGCTAAAGGTGCACTTTTTTGCATATCCTCAAGCACCATTTCGCGAATATTTTCTTCAAGAGGAAGTAAGGTAATATTGTTGAAAGCAATTTCCGCTCCCTCGCGGTTAGAATAGAAATGAACCATGGCATTTCTTATTTCTTGTGGCATATCTTGAGGAGTCGGGGGAGAAGGTGCAACTAAAATCAAGGCTTCTAAACCAGCGGGGTTACGTGAAGCCAATAACTGTGCTGCTTTACCGCCCATGGAATGACCAATGACCACATAATGCTTCAAACCAAGTTCTTGAATAAGCGCATGTGCATCGTCCGCGAGATCCTTAATTGTATGGGATGTAGCTGACTTATCTGAGTTCCCCCATCCACGTTGGTCGTAAGCTATGCAACGGTATTCCGCTTTTAGAACGTCAATAATGTTATCCCAGGTCCGCGTGGATCCGCCGTAAAAGTGCAAAAACACAAGAGCAAGGTCTCCTTGTCCTTGCTGTTCAACATGAAGCTCGACGCCATTAACATGATAGTGCATTGAATCCGCTCCTTCAAATAGTAATAGTAACAGTTACTGTTACTTTTATAAAGATAATGGTTTATACTAAAGATGTCAAGTCCATTCCTTGACCACGTATTTTTAAATTTGATTTGCCTTTCAAAAATCAATAAACTAAAAATAAGCTTTAATAAGAAAGAAGGACTTGCAAAAATGGCAAATAAAAGCCAACAGTTCTCTGTAGCCGTTCATATTTTATGCTTTCTTGAATTTAATAAAAAAGGCCGTACCACGTCTGAATTACTTGCTATGAGTGTGAACGCGAATCCGGCGGTGATTAGAAGAATTATGAGAAAACTGACTAAAGCTGGCCTTATTACATCTACACTTGGAACCAATGCAGCGATAAGTCTGGCCCAAAAGGCAAATCAAATCACGCTGCTGGATGTATACCGTGCGACTATGGAAGATGATGAAATTTTTATCATCCATCAAGAAACAAACCCGACCTGTCCGGTAGGAAGTAAAATGCCGCATTTATTAGGTGGAGTTTACACTAAAGTCCAAGCGACCATGGAGGACGAATTGTCGGGTTTTACGATTGAGCAGCTAGTCGAGAGTGGAATCGTCGAAACGAAAGGGTAAGACTGCGATGCGTGAACGATTCACCATCGTTCACTCCCTGTAGTTGGACACCTCCAGCAAATTCCCGTCCGGGTCGCGAAAATAAACCGATTCGATCGGCCCCATCGCTCCCGTCCTTGCCACCGGCCCTTCCTCTATGTCTACGCCGCAAGCCTCCAAATGCTCCATCACCTGCTGAAGCGGTGTTTCGGTAATAAAGCACAAATCAGCCGACCCGGGAGACGGTGCGGCAGCTTTCGGCTCAAACTCCTGCCCGTGCTGGTGCAGGTTGATTTTCTGCTGGCCAAATTGAAGCGCCTTCCGGCCGCTGCCGAAGGTCACGACTTCCATGCCAAGCACCTCCGAGTAGAACAGGCACGTTCTCGACAGATCGCGTACCGTCAAAACCAGATGATCCAGCCGTATAATGTTCATCGCGTGTGCCCCCTTATTCTCTTGCTCCGCTTCCATTCTTTTCCTCCGCGGCCCCCTTAGCCAATGCATCATACATAGCCAGCTTTTCCCGGGTTAGGGCCATTATCGTTTCCAATTCCTTCTTCTTGGCCTCAAGCTCGGCCAGATGCTTCGTCAATATTTCCGTTCGTTTGTTCAAGGAAGGCGACAGCTTGGCAAGGTCCTCGCCCTGCTGAATTTTCTCCATCACACACCCGTCACGGAAAAACTCCGTAATTTCCTCGAGCGACATGCCCAGCCTCTTGAGACCATTCAAGCATTGAATGAACGAAACCTCGCTCTCGCTGTAGCTCCGGGCCCCGCCCTCCTTGCGCTTCGGCTCCTTCAGCACCCCGACCTTCTCATAATAACGCAGTGTGTAGGGACTCAGTCCGGTCCTCTCCGACACTTGGCTAATGGTCAGCATATCTGGCATCCCTCCTGAATTTCACCTGATTCCATTCATCATACACCTTAGAGTTACCTCGAAGTCAACCCCCTCTCCCCTTGCAAAAAAAAGAGGCGTTCCCCGCTTGACTTCGAGCCGGCTCTAACCTTTAAGCTGTAGCCAATACCTTTTCAGGAGGAATGGCCTATGCGAATCAAAATGTATGTCATGCTACTGCTCGTCTCCATTTTCATCGGAGCTTCGTTTAACCTTGCCGCTTATGCGGTTCACTATTTCTCCGCACCGGCTGCCGCAGCCTGGAGGTTTGGCCTTGCGTCCTTGCTCATCCTCGTTCTCCTGCTGATGCGGGAGCATATGAACAAAGCCGCGTGGGCCGCCAACTGGCCGATGTTTATTGCGCTTGGCCTCCTCGGTGTCTTCGGCTTCAACATGCTGTTCTTCGAGGGCATGAAATTCACTTCGCCGCTGAACGGCTCGCTGATCATGGCGACCAACCCCATGGTCTCGGCGCTCCTCGCCCGTTGGATCCTGAAAGACAAGCTGACCGCACGCCAAAGCTTCGGCATCCTCGTCTCCCTGCTCGGGGTGCTGCTCGTCCTGACCCACGGCTCGTGGCAGGTCGTCCGCACGCTGTCCTTCTCCGGCGGGGACCTGCTGCTTGTCGGCGGCAACCTGTGCTGGGCATTGTACGGCGTGCTGAACCGGCGGTTCGTTCGGGGCTCAACAAGCCTGGCCACCACAGCCTACACCATGACCATCGGCGCCATAGGCTTGATCCTGTTCTCGGCCACCGCGCCGAGCCCGCTTCCTGTTGCGGCGGTTCCGGCCGCCGCTTGGGGCGCTATCGCGTTCATGGCCATATTCACCAGTGTGCTCGGCTACCTGTGGTGGAATGAGGGGATCGCCCAGCTCGGCGTCGGCAAAACAGCGATCTTCTTCAACCTCGTGCCCCTGGTCACGATGCTGCTGTCGCTCGCATCGGGCACCGAGGTAACGCCGGTGCAGCTGCTCGGAACTGCCATGGTCCTTACCGGCGTCGTTATCGCCTCCGCCGTCCGTCAAGCCGCCCGACGCCCGTCAGCGGTTCCGGCCAAACCCGCCCGGCAGAGCCCGCACTGAAATGTGCGTCTCTGTCCCGAAAGCTACCGTACCGCGCGCTGATCCCGACGCATGGTACATTGGCATGCCGAGCCTCCACACACGATCCCCTGCCAATTGAGCAGGGGCTTCAGCAGTCGGACTCTGCAAATGCAAAGTCCAGCCCCGCCTTGGAGGCAGGCGCTGCTCCTGCTCCGGCTTCTGCGCAGCCGTCCGTGCCGGGCACAGGGACAGTCTCCCGTCCCGATACATCTGCAGGCAAAACAGCCCCCAAGCGGCAAATAGCTGTACCGCTTGGGGGCTGTTCTATACTGTTTTATACTGTTCCATACATCGCGACTGCCAGCCCTAATCCTCGAACACCAGCAGGATCGATTTGATCTCATACGGGCTGATCTCGAAGGAGACCGTTCCCTCTTCTCTTAACTCACCGATCGGGCGTTCCATCAGATCCGTTTCCTGCCAGCCTGCCACACGCGTGCCGCTAGTCAACGTGACGGTTCCGCGCATGCCTGCAAATTCGTGCAAGCGTACGATTACCGCATGGCGATCCTCTGCTTTCTTGACCGCATCGATCATCACATGGTCGGCGGATAGCGTGCATAGGGAGAACGCCTGCTTCTCCGTGCCGCCGCTTCTGGCCTGTACCGGGTTGTTCAAGGCCCAGGCCGAAGCCACCGTGCCGCCTTGCAGCCAATCGCCCTCATGCGGGTACAACGCATAGGTAAATTCATGCTCCCCTTGGTCCGCCTGCGGATCGGGCACCATGGCCGACTTAATAAGGGAAAGCCGCATTACGTTATCTTTAATGTCATAACCGTATTTGCAATCGTTCATCAGACTGACGCCGTAATTACGCTCCGACAAATCCGCCCATTGGTGGCCGACCGACTCGAATCTCGCATAATCCCAGCTCGTATTCCAATGCGTCGGCCGCTTTACGTTACCGAACTGAATATCGTAGGTGGCCTCTGCCGCATGAATTTGAACAGGGAAGGCCGCTTTCAGCAGCTGCCGCTGTTCGTGCCAATCGACCTTCGTCTCGAAGTCGATTCGGCGTTGGTCGGCATACACAATCAGGTTCTGAACGATGGTGGACTTGCTGTATCTCCACTCCATCCGGACCACGGCACGCACCGGCCCGATCTCGGTCACCTCCAGAGAGGTCAGCCCGTCGATCTCACGCATTTTTTCCTGATAAAAGATATCGATATCCCAAGCCTCATGGCGCCCCTTCGGCTTATCCTCGAACACCTGTAGCACATTCGCCCGAGCGTCCTCGGCCAATACCTCGCGGCGGGCCGCAAGGTCGTACAGCCTCGTCAGCTGTCCCTTCGCATTCCACTCGATCTCGTAGAGCGGCGTTGTCAGCCCGTTCTCAGTTAATCGGAACGGCTGGGACGGCACGCTTGCCGCCATAGCCTGCTCCGCTGCAGTACTGCTGAGCCGTACCGTCGTATACCCCATCGCCGGCATGTTCTTGACCGCCACATACCAGGCGTCTGCGGTACGCTGCGCCTGCAGCACGCGGCCTTCAAGATCGGTCCATACCCCCTGCTCCATGCCGTCCTCCGCTTGGATACGCACGACGTCGCCGCGTACCCAGGACGAGGAGTGGAACAAGGTGAACTCCCGCACGACTGCGTTTTCGTTCGATACGGCGAGTCGTTCTGCCGCCTGCTGCCATACCTTATGGGCGATTGCGAATGCCTCCGCATACTCTTCCCTGCTATCCTGATACACCTCGCCAATCGAGGAGCCGGGGATAATATCATGGAACTGGTTGCGGAGGATGATTTTCCAGCCCTCATACAGCTCCTGCTGCGGATACTGGCTCCACGCCGACTGCAGGCCGCTGCCCAGAACTGCCATCCACTCGGTTTCCCGGTACAGCAGCTCCAGCTTTCGGTTCGCCCTTTTGTTGTAGGCTTGGCTGGTGTAAGTGCCGCGGTGCAGCTCCAGGTACAGCTCTCCGTTCCACGTATGCACGTAGCGGTCGGTCATCGCGATTTCTTCCTTCAGCCTATCGAAATATTCATCGGCACGCCCCGTCTTGGCTTGAGGAAGCCCCGGCATGCGCTCCAGCCTGCGGCGCATCTCGAGCATCTCGCGGTTGACCCCGCCGCCCCCGTCGCCATAGCCATAGGAGAGCAGCAGCTCTTTGTTGATTTCCTTATCGCGGTAGCCGTCCCAGATCCCTTGAATGGATGCAGGAGTGATGCTCCCGTTATACGTATAATAAAAAGCGCCCTCACTCGTCCCCGGGTCCGGCGTCGTAATGAAATGCGTCAGCACCTCGCTGCCGTCGATGCCTCTCCAGACGAATGTGTCATGCGGCATCCGGTTATACTGGTTCCAGCTGATCTTGGTCGTCATGAACATGTCGATACCGGACTTGCGTAAAATTTGCGGCAGCGCCCAGCTGTAGCCGAACACGTCCGGAAGCCACAGGTAGCGGCACTCCACACCGAACTCGTCACGGAAGAAGCGCGTCCCGTACAGCAGCTGGCGCACCAGCGATTCACCGGAGGCCAGATTGCAGTCCGCTTCCAGCCACATGGCTCCGCTGGCTTCCCAGCGTCCTTGCGCAACCCGTTCTTTGATCTGCTCGTAGATCGCCGGGTAATCGTTCTTGATATATTCATACAGCTGAGGCTGTGTTTGCAGGAACACATAGTCCGGGTACAGCTCCATGAGCCGAAGCACCGTGGAGAAGGAGCGCGCGGCCTTTTCCCGCGTATGCTTCAAGCGCCACAGCCAGGCTACGTCAATATGGGTATGCCCGATGCAGTACACATGGACCGGATGATGGTTAGGCATCTGATCCAGCTGCTGGCGAAGCGAATCGAGCGCTTCCGATAACGATGCGTAGAAAGCCTCCGAGCCCGGCTCGGACCAATCGATCAGCAGAAAGGAGCGGTCCAACGCCGACAGCAGCTCGTGCCGCTCCGGCCGGTTCTCGGCGAGCTGCTCTACTGTATCCAGCACAGCCCGGCTCGTGTAATACAGGTCGTCCGCGGTTTCATCCAGCCAGCCTAACGCGGCGTGTTGGATTTGATTTTCAATCGGCTCCGCTTTGCCGTATCCATTCAAGCCCGACCAAAGCCGGAATTGAAAGCTCACCCGGCTTCCCGCCGTCTCCGGTGCGAAAAATACTTCCTCGTGATTGGAATCGACGCCCTGATACGGCTCCCCGTTCAAGAACAGCAGCGACTCAAAGCCGCTGTTGTTGCCGCCGCCCGTCCGGCCGAAGTTGAAGCGGCCGACGATCTTTTTCCCCTGCCACTGGGCCGGAATGTCCGCTGCGAAGGCGAGCCACATGTACAGGTCACGGCCTGTCCATCTCTCCCCGATGGAGACCTCCTTCCACTCGCCGTCCTCTGCAGGATAAGCTCCGATCTCGCCTGCCTCGTCCAGCTTCATCCTCATCCCCGTGATCTGCTGCTCATCCCGGTACCGGAAGCCCTCGATATCCCTGATGCGCGCAGCCAGCTTTTCTTTCGTCCACAACATCCTGTTTCACCCTTTCCCTTACTTCCATGCTCTATGAATCAATACCCGTCTTCCTTGAAAACAGGAAGCAGCGTAAGCTTATATTGGAACTCCTTCTCGTTCAAACGGTAAGGCTCCAGCAATTCCGGACCGCATGAGGCCGACCCGACGCCGCTCATCTTATAGTCCAGATGAACGATCGTTTCTTTTCTTTTGGACAGCTCATACGTGTGAGCGGCTTTGGTTAAATCCCCCGGCGTATAATGAGCGGCATGGAACGAGAACGCTTCGGATGCCTGGAAGGCCAATCCCATCCCCAGCGCATTGGACACGACGGCCCACTCCGTTCCAAATCTCGAGCCATTCTCCTGCGGCATGATGTAATGCTCGAACAGCTCATCCACCTTGAACCGGTAGCGGCCTCTCTTCACGCTTTGACGTTTGTCTATATAGCTCTCATGAGGTCCATAGCCGAAGTATTCGACCTCCTCCATGCCTTGCGGCATCGTCAGCTGCAGACCAAAGCGGGGAAGAAATTCAAGATCCTCCCTTACCTTGATCTTGCTGTCGAGCTGTATCGCCCCTGTTCCATCCACGACCCACACGGCTTCGCCATAAAGATAAGGGTACCGGTTATAGCCTGTCAGAGAGAAGCGCACCTCTACGCTGACCGCATGCTCCCCCTCGCGCTTCCAAGCGCAATGATACACCTTGGTCTTGGCGCTATCGAGCCCTTTGTCCTGCCATTTTTTCTTGATATACATGTCATTGTCCGTTGGAGCCCGCCAAATGCTGAATAAGGCCGGCGCTGCGAGCATAGCCACCCCGTGCCTGCTGATTTCCGTGAAAGCACCCAAATGCATATCGAACATATGCCGGAAGTCGAAGCCTTCCACCGTCAGTGTTCCCGCTTCTTCCTTCACCTGGATTCCGGCTGCGTGACCCCCGGCTCCTTGTCCCGGCACTGCCCCCCCGGCGCTTGCCCCTGCGGCTTGAGCTGCCGCAAGCTCGAACTGCCGGAACATGATCTCGTGTCCGGCCTCCGCCCAATCGGTTTCGTCCTTGAGCCAGCACGATATCGTCAGAAGCAACTGTTCCGCCTGAGCCTCCGGAAGCTCGTACGGCAGCTTCAGCAGCTGCTCTGCGTGAGGCGCGGCTGACAGCTCCCATACGGAGCCCTGCTGGATAGCCCTGCCGTCCTTCTCCAGCTTCCACCGCAAAGCCACGTGAGACAAATCGATAAAATCATACAGATTGGTCAATCTGACGAGACCCTTCTTCAGGTCCTCCTCCTCGATCCGGATCGGAGCAATCACCTGCTTGAGCTCCAACAGCCCTGTATGCGGTACCCTGTCCGGGGTAACCAGACCGTCGATGCAGAAATTACCGTCATGCGGCTCCTCGCCGAAATCTCCGCCATAAGCATAGTACGGAACCCCGTCAGCCGTCTTGGCTTGAATCCCGTGATCGCACCATTCCCATACGCAGCCGCCCATTAATTTGGGATAACGGTAAATGACCTCCCAATAATCCTTCAGATCTCCCGGACCGTTCCCCATTGCATGGCTGTATTCGCACAAAAACAGCGGCTTCGTCTGGCTTTCATCCTCGGCATAAACGCGGATATCCTCTACGGAAGCATACATCCGGCTCTCGAGATCCAGACTGCTCACATCCGGGTTTCCTTTATAGATCGGCGCAGCACCTTCATAATGCACCGGTCTGGAGCTGTCTCGCCCTCTCGTCCATTGCGCCATGGCGATGTGATTTTCCGCGTAGCCAGACTCGTTGCCCATAGACCACAGGATGACGCAAGGCTGATTCTTGTCGCGCTCCACCATACGGACGGCACGCTCTACAAAGGCGCCCTTCCATTCCGGGTTCGCCGACAATTTATGAAAAGCACCCTCAGCCCAATCCTCGGCCCTTCCGATGCCATGGCATTCCAGATCCGCTTCGTCCACGACATAAAAGCCGAATTCATTGCACAGCTCCAAAAACCGCGTATCATTCGGGTAGTGCGAGGAACGGATCGTATTCACGTTATGCTTCTTCATGAGCCGAAGATCCTGGAGCATATGGGCGACAGGAATGGTTTGTCCCAATTCCGGATGAGAGTCATGGCGGTTGACGCCCTTCAGCTTGACCGCTTGATGATTAATCTTGAATACGCCGTCCGTAATTTCGATACGCCTGAATCCGACAGGGAAGCGAAGCACTTCCTCTCCGCAGGAAATATACAGCTGGTATAAATAAGGCCGCTCCGCGTTCCACAGCTGCGGATTCTCGATCTTCAGCTCCACGCAGCCCTGGGCATCAATAACAGCAGCCGTGCTCCCCATCGGCTTGCCCTCGGCATCCTGAAGCTCCAGCTTCACCTCCGCGCTTCCCTCGGCAGCCAGCTCCACGTTCAATGCCGCTTGACTGAAATCGTCCGTTAACGTTTGCTTCACGAATACGTCGCGGATATGCACCTGTTCCCTTGCCAAAAGATACACATCCCGGAAAATCCCGGTGTACCGCCACAGATCCTGATCCTCCAGATACGTGCCGTCACACCACTTCAGCACCATGACCGCGATCCGGTTGCGTCCCTTTTTCACAACATGAGAGAGATCGAATTCCGCAGGAATCCGGCTGCCTTGGCTGTATCCGACAAAAACGCCGTTGACCCATAAATAGAAGCAGGCGTTAACCCCTTCAAATACAATAAACTTTTTCTTGCTCTCCCAGTCTTCCCTCATATTGAATTCGCGAACATACACTCCCGCAGGGTTCATATCCGGAACATAAGGGGGATCGACAGGGATAGGATAACGTACATTGACATATTGAAGCTGGTCATACCCGTTCACCTGCCAGCAGGAAGGCACGAGCAGCTCGTCCCAGCCGCTGATGTCCGCCTTCTCGTCGTAAAAGCCATCCTGCACCTGCGTGACGCTCGGATAGTATTGAAATTTCCAGCTGCCGTTGAGTGTCTGATAAAAAGGTGAGCCGCCCCTTTGGCCGGCCCGCGCCGCAGCCTGACCGGCATAAGGAATATAGCTCGCCCTGGCCTCCCGGCGGTTCACATGCAGAACATGCGGGTCTTCCCAATATTTCTTCACAGGTAACATGATCCGTCGCTCCTTTTCGTGGTTACATACAGAAAACAACCCTTAAAAATGAACCCGTTTCATTTTCAAGGGTTGTCCATAGGATCGTTTTACTTCGCTAATGTGCCCTGCACTTGAGCAGGATCGAAGCTTGGGTTCGCCTTCGCTTGCGTGTCGCCTGCTGCTTTCGCTTTGTCCAGCGCCGCGTTATAACGCGTATTCAGGTCTTTGATCACTTGATCCAGATCGCCGCCTTGAATCATATATTTCGTCAGCGCATCGGATTTCTTCATCCCTTCCACCTTGCCCTCGATGATCAAGGTAGGCGCCGCAGGATAGATCGCATCATATTTCGTCGGATTGAAGCCCTCGATACCCGGAATGTTGGCTTTCTTCGCCTTCGCAGTTACATGCGGCAGAATGGAGACGCCATAGCCGCCTTCCTGGTAGCCGGTTTGAACCTCATCGCCGTACATATACTCCAGGAATCTCCAAGCCTGTTCCTTATGCTCGGAATCTTTGCTGATGGACAGGTAAGCGCCCCCGTTAACAAGCGAAGCTCCCTTTACCGTACCGTCGATCGTCGGAACTTGAGCCGCAGCCCATTTGATCTGAGCCGGGAATTGGTTCTTGTAGACAGCCGGCTCTGCGGAATGGTTAATGTACATCCCGATTTTACCTTGTGCAAATTGAGCGCGCAGCGGGTCAATATCCAGACCTTCCGTGCCCGGCAGCATGCTGCCATCCACTTTCATTTGGCGCAAAGCTTCTGTAATTTCTTTGTAAGCGCCGAAGTCATATTGGCCGGTCTTCAAGTTGTAGCCCTCGACAACGCCTGTTCCGCTGAGCGTCGCGATAGGATAAGCTACCCGGTCGATAGCGGAGGTATTTTTGAAGTTGCCGGCGAAGCCGTAAGCGCCTGTGCTTTTGCCCGCTTCCGTCAGCTTCTTGGATACCTCAACCAGTTCCTTCAATGTTTTTGGCGGCTCTTTAATGCCGGCTTTCTCGAACAGATCGACGTTGTAGATCAAACGCCACATTTGGCCGACGTTCGGCAGGCTGTAAATTTTGCCTTCATAAATATTTTTTTCTTCCACCAGCGTGCTGGCGAATTTTTTCTTCATATCCTCGCTCATGTACGAATCCAACGGAGACAAGAAGCCCTTTTTCACCCATGGCACGACTTTGTTGAAGTCAACGCGAAGAATGTCCGGCGCCTGCTTGCTTGCAAAAGCGATATCTACGGATTGATCGTAGTTATCCGCCATGACGTTCAACTCGACCTCTACGTTATCCTTGTTCGTTTCATTGTATTTAGCAATGACTTGTTTAATATAATCAGCATCGGAACGGTCATTGGTCCAATAAGTCAGCTTCGTTTTCGCACCGCTCTTGGCACTGCCCTTCGAATCGGCCGAGCTGTCCGGTTGTGTTGCACAAGCGCTAAGCGATAAGGCCAGCAGCATGCTTAGTGCCGGTACATAAACTTTCTTTTTCATTCTTACATCCTCCCCCAAGCAGATAAGTGTTTACGTTGCTGGTTTTATTATAGATCAAGGTGCTCCGATCTCAGGAAGGACAAAACAACTGTTGATAGAGGATGAAATCGCTTTTTTCGGCCAAGCCCTTACATTGCCTCCTCCGGCCTATGCGGAAGCGCCGCGGGCGGCTCCCCTCCGGCCAGAGGAATCCATAAGGTGACGACCGTCTTGACGCCAGGTTCACTGGTCAGCTGCATGCGGGCCTCCGAGCCGTAATACAGCTGAAGCCGGCTGTACACATTGGATAGCGCGTAGGAGGACCGGGTGGCGGTCACCTGCGTGAGCTGGGCGTACACCTCCTCGGCATCCATGCCGGACCCGTTATCCTCTACGGTCAACCTCAGGCAATCCCCGTCCTGGTCGATGCCGATATAGATGAAGCCGCCGTGTTCCATATGCTGAAAGCCATGCAAAATGCTGTTTTCCACCAAAGGCTGCAGCAGTATTTTGATCATCGGCAGCCGGTTCCATTCCGGAGCTTTCAGCTCGATGACATAGGCGAACAGCCCTTCGTAGCATTTCTTCTGGATTTCCATGTACTGCCTTACATGCTCCAGCTCCTTCTCCAGCGTCGTCAGCTCGTTCCCGTTATTTAAGCCCAGCTGAAACAGCTTGGACAAGGAAATGATCATGTCTCTGACGTCCTGCCGCTCGGCCGTTTCCGACTTCCACAAGATCGTATTCAGCGTGTTATATAAAAAATGCGGATCGATCTGCGCCTGCAGCGCCTTGATCTCCGATTTGCGCTTTTCCCGCTCGGAAGCCTTCACCTCATCGATCAGCGCTGTCAGCTGCGCCAGCATCCGGTTGAAGCTGTGCCCCACCTTCGTGACCTCATCGTTAAAATGGCTGTCAAAACGCACATCCAGCGTATTGTCCCGTTCCACCTTGTGCATTAAGCCCTGAAGCTTGTACAGCGGACGCAGCAGGCGCTCGGACAGCACATTGGAGAACACGAAAGCAAGGAGCGCACACGCGGCCATGATAACGACAATCCACCATTGAATCAGCCTCATCTGGCTCAACAGCTCCGACTTCGATTGCAAACTGATCAGCGTCCAGTCCTCGACGAGCCGCAGATGGGAGTAGTTGACGAGCAGCGTCGTCTTGTCCGGCCGGCTCAGCACATATTCGAAGTGGCCCGCCTTCGCAGCCTCCATCGACTGCAAGAAGGCGGTATCCTCCTTCAGGCCGTCATATTCCGTTGCCATGGGTACCGCATCCTTCCCGCCGCTGTCCAGCAGCAGAAATTGGGCGCCCTTGCCGGTGAAATCCTGGTACACGTCCTGCTTAATCGCATCCTCCTTGATGTTGATCACGATGTATACCTCGGAATTCAAGCTTTCCGTGTAAGGTTCCAGCAGCAGAGAAATGACGCGGCTGCGTCCTGTAAACAGCATATCCTCGTGGGCCCCGACCCAGATCGAGGGGGTGCTGCTTTGCCTCAGCAAGTCGTACATGGGTGTGCTTTGAAACGGCATACCCATATTGCGCACCGCATTCGTGGGGTAAAAATCGCCGATCGGCGTACTGATCAGCACCGATTCGATAGTCGATTCGTTCAGCTTAATTTGGGCAAAGGGCGACTGCAGCGCTGACAGATGCTGATAATAGCTCTCCTGATTGCGCATGGCCGCATCCTGCATCATCCGTTTGAACGACTCGCTGATCATGAGAGTGGAGGACGAGACGACGATATGCCTCAACCGCTCGTCAAGCACCTGCGCCGATTTATTCAGCGTGTTCTGGCTCAGCTGGAACGCATTATTTTCCGTCACCCGCGACGCGATATAATACGAGGTGACCCCCGTAGCCGTAATGCACAGCACCGTTAAGGTGATGCATGCGATCCATATTCTTTTTTTCAAGGATGAGCTGTAAAAAAATCGATTCATCCGTCTCTCCCACCGCCTGCTCTATGAAATCCGACTGTCAATGCAACCCTTATCTTTATCTCATCGGAAAGTGCTCCGCATGCTTTTTCTACCAACAAAAATAACTCTAGCCGGGGCTAGAGATTATTTTTGAAGCCATCTGTTGAGCTCGACCGCCCCTCTGCGGTGCTGCCGTGCGCAAGGTCTAAACTAAGAACGCCTTACCCTTTCAGGGAGCCGGCCGTTACCTGCATGAACGATTTATTAGCGAACATATATACGATCAGCATTGGGACAATGGAGATGCAAGCCCCTGCCAGCATCAGCTGCAGCTCCGCCGCCGCGCCGACACCGTATTTCAAATTGGTCAAGCCGACGGTCAAAGGCTGCAGCTTCGGATTGCTCATCGTGAAGACGAACGGCAAAATATATTCATTCCAGGCGTTACGGAACGTGAACAAGGCCGTGACACCGATGGCGGGCTTCAACAACGGAAGCACGATCCGCCAATAGACGGTATAGTAATTGCAGCCGTCAATGTACGCAGCTTCATCCAGATCCTTGGGAATCCCTTTGAAAAACCCGATCAGCATGAAAAATGCGGTCGCATGGGCACTGATTAAGATTAGGATAACACCCCAGAGCGATTGGTTCAAATTCAACGCAACCATCAGGTCAAACTGCGGGCGAAGCACAACCGCCCCGATCGAGATAAACATCGTGCTGGCCTGCAGTGCAACGTACGCTTTTTTGCCCGGGAAATTCCCGCGGTCCACTGCATACGCCGCCATCGTTGTCACCAGCAGCGTGCCGATCGTCGTCGCTGCGCTGATGAACAAGCTGTTCCACGTAAACAGCGCGAAGTTCGCTTTTTTCCAGGCCTCCGCATAGTTGGAGAACAGCCACTGTTTTGGGAACAGTGTCGCGCCGACAGTCACTTCCATATTCGTCTTGAATGAGCCGAGAATCGCTACGACAACCGGAAACAACGTAACGACCGCCGCGGCAATCAGAAATATCCATAATACCGTCCATGAGCTATATTGAACAAACCGGAGCTTCGCTTTGGATGGATTCGAAGCCTTCCAGTCTCCTTGTGCAGATACGTCTCTTGTACTCACTTGCAGATTCCCCTTTCCGTTGTCGAAGGATTAGTACGTCTTATTCAGTCTGCGGGACAAGCCGAAGTAAATCAGCGTGATGATACCGACAATGATCGCCGTCACGAAGCCTACGGCACTCCCGTAGCCGATTTGCTGTACGTTCGCATTCGTCGTGGATACCGGGAAGAACAGCTTGTACACGTACAGGAACATAACCTCCGTCTTGCCGAATGGTCCGCCTTCCGTCAATACCATGATGTTCTCGTACCCTTTGAGTGAAACCGTAATGACTAGCATCATGATCATTTGAAGGATCGGTCCGAGCATCGGGACGGTGATGAACCAAAATTTTTGCACGGTGTTCGCTCCGTCAATCGACGCGGCTTCGTACAGGTCGTCCGAAATATTTTGCAATCCGGCAATGAACAGCAGCATGTAGTTCCCCACTGCACCCCAAATGGCAATAATGATTACCGTAATCATCGCATAATTAGGTCCGAGCCATTCGATCGGGTTGGAAATGATGCCGAGCTTCATCAAGTATTGATTCAAAATCCCGTTGTACGAATTAAACACGATACCGAAAACGACAGACATGACCGACGCGCTAATAATGGTCGGCATGAAGTAGATCGCCCGCAGCAGCTGCCGTCCTTTGATCGCCTGGTTCAAAATGACTGCCAAAATGAGAGACAGCGGAATCGTGATGACGATTTTGCCAGCGGCATACAGGAACGTATTGTATACCGAGCTCCAGAACTGGTCATCGTTCAATACGCGGGTAAAGTTGTCGAGGCCGATAAATTTCGGCACGCCAAAGCCGGGATAATCGTAGAACATGAACCGGAATGCCCAAAGTATCGGATAGATACCCAGAACGAGCGTCAAGACAAGGCTGGGTATAATAAACACGTAGGAATTAACATACCTTAACGATCTTTTAGACACGAATGATCCTCTCCTTATACTCTTCTTCCTCTGATTGCTTCTTCTTTACTATAAGAGAAACGCGCGGAGTCCAAGGAGAGAGAAACTCACTTTCGTGAGGGGATAATGCTACTGTCTAGGGCGGCAGTCCCCCTATTCCTGCTTTCTAAGCGTTATTTGGGCCCGCCGTACAGCTGCCTGAATTCCGACGGCGTCATGCCGGTATGGCGTTTGAACAGCTCGGTGAAGTAAGGCCGGTCCTCGTAGCCGAGCGCAAGCGAGATCTCCTGCACCTGCATCCCCTGCGTCAGCATTTCCTTCGCCCGCTCCATCCGCTCCGTGGTAACGAACTGAGTCACCGTCATCCCCGTTACCTTCTTGAACAGATTGGAGAAGTAGCTGGCGCTCAAATAGACCATTTTGGCGTACTCGCCGATCGTCAGGTTCAAGTCCAGATGCTCGCGGATATACGCGATGACCTCGTCCACCTGTTGGCTGGCTTCCTTGCTTTGCTGCCTGCGGATTTTCTCGCAGCCCAGCCGGCACAGCTGCTTCAGCTGCTCCTGAAGCTCTCGGAGCGACAGAGATGGATCGTTCTTCATGTCGAGCAGCAGGGCTTCCATCTCCGCCATGTCGGCAGGAGGGATTTTTTCCGCCAGCACCCGGTTGATCAGGAACGTCAGCTCATAGTAGACCGCCCTCACAGCCTCGGGATCGGGAGGGACCGCAACCGCCTGCCCTTCGTCAAAAAATTCATCCAGGCTTTGCATCGCCTTCTCCTCGTTCCCGAGACGAATGCAATACAGCAGCTCCTTCTCTTTGTCTGCGGAATACCTCGGGGTGAGTCCGCCATGCTCCGGGACGTTGCTGAAGCTGTAGACGCTATCCCCCCCGGTATAGAAGTTGTACGACAACGCCGTCATCGCCTGCTGGTAGGAGCGCGAGATTTCATGCACTTCCTCGACCTCGCCGCCGAGTCCGATCGAAACCGTATGCCGGGTATACTTGCCGATATTCTCCCTGCACTTCTCGGCAATCCATTCCGCTTTCTCCTCCAGGGACGGGTTCAATATCGCAGCGAATTGATGAACGTCCTCACGGAATACGAACCCGGTGGTGTATGTCGCGATGGTTTCCTCCATAATATTTTGGATCGAGAAGCGAATCAGCTCCACCTCACTGACCGGAAGCGCCTGACTTCGTTCCATGAAATGATCGATCTCCACCAGCATCACGGTGAAGTGGTGCTTGGCCAGCGGAATCTGCAAAAAATCCCAGCGCTGGCTTGCGCTCAGCGGGCTTGTGGGATAGCGCATCAGCAGCCGGAAATACTCCTGGCGCAGAAACGGCATGCTCTCCCGAATCTTGCTCTCCATCTCGTTCATCCGCCTGACCTCGAGCAGCTCCTGCTCTATCGCCTTCTTCGCTTTCAAAACGACCTCCAAAATTTGCGAGGGCGTAAACGGCTTCTGGATAAAATCGAACGCACCAAGGCGGATGGCCTGCTGCGCATAATCGAAATCGGTGTACCCGCTCAAAAACACGATTTTGGTCAAATCCCCCTGCTTGACGATAGCTCGGGTCATTTCCAGCCCATCCAGCTTGGGCATGCGGATGTCAGACAAAATAATATGCGGCCGGGTCGAGCGGATCAGCTCAATCCCGTCTTCCCCGTTCGATGCCGTGCCGACAATACGAATCCCGTGCTCTTCCCACGGAATATGGTTTACAATCCCGTTCACGATCGTTTTGATATCATCGATCACACACATTCTTAATTCTTGCTCCCACATATCCAGATACCTCCTGCCTGTAAAAAAGAACATGGAATTGTCATCAGTGTATCCATATTCCTGAAATTATAAAGAACCGCGTCCCTAATGAACAGCGGTAAAACCACTTTTGGTCAGGGACAAACCCATCGTTTCGTCCTGGACCGATGTACGGGAAGGAAGGATTGCAGCCTAAGACTTTTTATAACCTTTAAAAAAACTATTTACAAGTTATAATTCGCCTGGTATGATATGGAATATAACCGTTATTAACTATTTTTAAAAGTTATAAAATTCTTCTTACCTTGAAAGGATGGATACCTATGAACATTCAAAGACTTCCCTGGGCCGGCGTGAAAGTGCAGTTCGAGAACACGGCTATTGTCATTGATCCTTTATTCCATTTCCCTACCAAGTTCGGCGGGCCTCAAGAGCCCTTGTACCCCTTGGACGCATTCGGTCCTGTGGATGCCGTTCTGATTACGCATCACCACGCGGATCATTTTGACCCGCAGGCCATCATCGCCTTTTACGGGGATACCACACCCGTCTATCTTCCGTTTGAGAGTGTAGAACTCGCCCGGGAAAGCGGCTTGAAGAACGTACAAGGCGCAGCGGTCGGAGACACCTTCGGGCTGGGTGGGCTGCAGGCGACGGCAACCTATTCCGTGGACGGTACGGGAGACCCGCAGGTCGCCTGGGTCGTGCAGGGCGGGGGCAAGAAGCTGATTCATGGCGGAGATACGCTGTGGCACGGCTACTGGTGGAAAATCGCGCAAGCATTCGGCCCCTTCGATGCCGCCTTCTTGCCTGTGAACGGCGCCGTGCTGCAGCGGCCCGGCCTCACCCCGAGCGGCCAACCGATTTGCCTTACGCCAGAGCAAGCCGTCGCAGCAGCCGTCGTGCTGGAAGCCTCGACTCTCGTGCCAATCCATTACGGGGTTATCCACCATCCGCCGCTGTATACTCAAACTCCTGATCTCTTGGATCGCTTGCAGGCCAGTGCAGATGGTACAATGAACCTAACGATATTGAAGGCGAAGGAAACGATTTCGTTGTAAATCCTCACCTGGCCGTTCAACTAAAGAACAGGGGATGATGCAAATGGACCGTTCTATATTTACTTTAGGCGGGGCGGCCTGGATCAATTTAGTGAATACAGTAAATAGGTATAACAAGCAAAAAAATGATTTCTTAACCGATCCTGCCCTCGCATCCCAATGGCTGGAGGCAAACCAATTGCTGCCATCGTCAGCGTTTCCGCTGGAGCCGTCATTGCTTCAAGCATTGACGGCGGAGTTAGCCTCGCTCCGCGAGCTTTGTCAGCAGATCATCTCCGAGCTGCAGTCTGCCGGTGGTGATGGGCAGCTATCGGAGCAGGTGGTCGCTGCACTTCGGGTACGTATCGGGCAGCTGTCTATAAGCGCTTCATTGATCGAGGAGGAAGGACGGATTTCCATCGCCTATGAAGGACAATCCATGACGGATCGCGTGATGCACCGCATCTTGCATTCGGTCACGGACACGCTTCACAAGGTATCTGCCGACCGGATTCGAAAATGCGAGCATGAGGAATGTATTCTTCATTTTGTCGACACTTCGAAGAGCGGAAAGCGTCGCTGGTGCAGCATGGAGCTGTGCGGCAACCGGCACAAAGCGGCGGAGTTTTACGCGAAGAAAAAGCAAAAGCACGTGTGAGCAGGCTGTGTGCCCGCTCCTGTAAGCCGAGGCTGCCCGCCTCGGCTTTTCTTCATTCCTCGGCACCTGCCCCGCCGCAGCCCCGACTAAAGTCCAGTACAGATTCTGGTCTCCTGTCTATTCTTGACGATCCTTTTACTAGGTACAATGAAACTACAATCCCACAGTGAGGAGATCCCCATGAAAAAAATATGGACGCTTTCCCTTGCCGCCACACTCTTGGCTGCAAGCCTGCTTGAATATGCTCCCCGTGCAGCCGCCGAACCGGCAGCCGCTGCAGCTTCCAAGACCGCAACCCCTGCAGCCGAGAAGACGGTTCTTCCCGCGCTTGACATTCAATCGATCCGGGAAGCGATCTCCGGCCTGCCGAACGCCAAAGCGACAGCCGCCCTCGTCTACGTCGGCACCCCGACCGATAGCTGGCTTGCCGCCTCCGGTGTGAACGACATGGAATCCAAGGAGCCTGCACGTGCCGACGGACGTTTTCGAATCGGCAGTATCACCAAAGTTTTCACCGCCGCGGTTGTGCTGCAGTTGGTCGCTGAGCAGAAGGTTGACCTGAACCAGTCCATCCAGCACTACCTGCCTGATGTACTGCCTGCGGATTTCCCCACCGTTACGATCGGGCAATTGCTCAATCATACCAGCGGACTGCCCAGCCCGAAGCTTCCTGACGAGTGGAACGAATGGGATCTGCAAAATATGAACTGGACCCCCCAGCAGGTCGTTGATTTGGCCGTCAAAAACCCGATGGAATTCGAGCCGGGTACCCGGCAGCATTATGTTAACATCAACTACTTTCTGGCCGGGCTGCTGATCGAACAAGTCACCGGGAATCCTTATGAAATGGAGGTTCAACAACGTATTGTTCAGCCCTTACATATGACGAATACGTATTTGCCGGGGAGCAGTACCCGATTGATAGGTACGCACGCCCATGGTTACCAAGCGGTCAATCAGGACGGAACTACCGAACTGGTGGACGTAACAGAAGGAAGCCAGTCCTTTACTTGGGCCGCAGGCCAGATCATTTCGACCACATCCGATCTCAACACGTTCATGACGGCTCTGTTTACCGGCAAGCTCGTTCCGCGGGATGTATTGGAAAACATGTTCACCGTCCCCGAGGTGCCGATGTGGAATCAAGACGGGCAGGACGTCGGGATGGCGACCTTAAGCATGGGTATGATGCGCACCACGATGAACGGTATTACCTTCTGGGGAAAAACCGGTGCCCGCCCCGGCTATGGCAACGGGATGTTCGCCACGCGCGACTTGGAGCGGCGTCTTGTTTATTCCGTCAACTCCACCGACGCCAAGGGGGAAGGCCCCAACCAGATTGGCAACAAGATCGGCATGGCCGCATTTGGTCTGAAATAAACCGGGCATCGCACCACATTCAACCTGCAGCAGCCTTAAGGCACACAAAAACCGCTCCTGCCAAGGTCATATTCCTTGGAGGAGCGGTTTTTCACATGCTCTATAAATCTATAAGTCCCTATGCATACCTTTGTTCTATACCCAATCAAAGCTGAACTAGATTTATGCGGTTCCCCTTCAACTCTAGCAAACATATGTATAAGGAGAGAAGAGAGAAGGGAGCGAACAAGCAATGGATTGGACCTTTTATGAGCCTCAATTTTTATATGATCGAGAGTTCCCCGATATCCAGCAGTACTCTGCTTGGTTGGGCCATCGGAGGTTTGCTTATGATCTGATCCGGTTTATGCAGCCGAATCTCGTCGTAGAGCTTGGAACCCATTGGGGAATCTCCTTTTTCAGCATGTGCCAGGCTGCAAGGGACGGGCAGTTGAATACAAGGTGCTATGCCGTCGATTCATGGCTCGGAGACAAGCACACAGGAAACTACCAGGAGGATGTGTACGCGAAGGTCTCAAGCATTGCGGCATCCTATTACGCTCCGCATGCCATACTTGTTCGCTCCTCCTTTGATGAAGCCCTCACCCGGCTTGAGAACGGCTCCGTGAACGTGCTTCACATTGACGGCTACCATACCTATGAGGCCGTAAAGCATGATTTTCAGGCTTGGCAGCCGAAGCTTGCCGCTGACAGTCTTGTGCTGTTTCACGATATTGCCGTGAGAACCGGGGATTTCGGGGTGTACAAGCTTTGGGAGGAGCTTAGGCATTATCCTCAATTGGAGTTTCACCACGCTTACGGGCTTGGCGTTTTATTTCCCAAAGGAGTCCCCGCCCCATTCCTGCCCTTATTGCAAATGGTCAACAGGCTTCAGGAAATCTATGCAAATAAAGCCTATTAGAATGAAAAAGTCTCCCATTGGAAAGCCTAAATAGTAACAACAACGTTCCGGAGGGATATCCTATGGCCGAATTCTCAGCTTATTTCCATCAGCATTGGTTGTCCGCTGTCCTTGTGCTCGGTGTTCTCATCGCTGCCATCCTGGTTTATTTGTATAGGGATCACATTATCATCAAAGGCAGCGGCCGCAAATAACAACCGGCTCCTCCTTCCCAAAAATAAAACGGCCCGCATTCCTGTTCCACAGGCTTGCGGGCCGTACGCTTTTTCTAGCGGTTGTCTACCTTCTCGGGATACAGGTCGTGATTCAGCAGGCGATGCTCCGCCATTTGCTCGTACTTCGTTCCCGGACGTCCGTAGTTGCAGTAAGGATCGATCGAAATGCCGCCGCGGGGCGTGAATTTCCCCCAGACCTCGATGTATTTCGGATCCATCAGCTTGATCAAATCGTTCATGATGATGTTCATGCAGTCCTCATGAAAATCACCGTGGTTACGGAAGCTGAACAAATACAGCTTGAGCGACTTGCTTTCAACCATCTTTTGATCCGGCATATAGCTAATGTAGATTGTCGCAAAGTCCGGCTGTCCCGTAATAGGGCACAGGCTCGTAAATTCGGGACAATTGAATTTGACAAAATAATCGCGGTACGGATGCTTGTTATCGAACGTTTCCAGCATCTCCGGCGCGTAAGTCATCGGGTAGGCGGTTTTTTGGCTGCCGAGCAGCTGCAATTCGAGTTCCTCTTGATTTCTTCCTGACATAAGTACAGCCCCTTTCCATTTCCCCATTGTACCTTGTGTCCCTCGCTGCCGCAATGCCTTCCATGAAATGCCGATGACCCCTGTGTCCCTCCTTAACTGAGTCAGTCCGTGTCCAGCCTCCTCCCCTGCGTCCTTCTTACCGGCCAGTCGGGTCTCCAGCCTGCCACGCCCGCCTTCCTTGACCCTCTCCAATAAAGTTGACGTATCGATCAAGTTGCTTAATAATAAACATAGCTTAAGATACAGGGGGATTTTCGCATGGATCAAAATATCGAGACATTAATTGATTTATTCGATAAATATACGGATGAACAAATCGCCGACTTGTCCGACTTCTCATATGAGAACCGCACGATGACGCGGGACGAAACGCTAATCATCGTTTCCACCATCCGCGCCTCGCGCATCGCAAGAGGCTATATCAATGGCGGCCGTACCCGGTCTGAGCATGCCGACGGCAATATGGCAGCGGATTCCGGGCAGGCTGATTCTTAGAAGGCTGGCCCGATCGAAGCCTCCATTCAACAAAAAAAGAACCTCCATGGCTTCTCCTGCTTCAGGGAAGTCAAAGGGGTTCTTTTCTTTGTACCGTATTGCTTTATACGAGTGCTTTTTTCGCAATATCCGTGCGATAGTGCTTACCTTGGAAGCGAATGCGGTCTGCATCCGCGTAAGCTTTCTCACGTGCCTCAGCGATGTCTTTGCCCAGTGCGGTGACGCCAAGCACACGGCCGCCGTTGGTCACAACTTGTCCGTCCTTCAATGCCGTACCCGCATGGAATACGATGGAGCTTTGAACTTCGTTCAAGCCCTCAATCGGCAGCCCCTTCGGATATGAGCCCGGATATCCTTCCGAAGCGAGAATGACGCACACGGCTGCCTCATCGCTCCATTGAATATCCATTTGCTCCAGATGGCCATTTACAGCTGCAAGGAAAATATCGAGCAGATCGGTTTTCAGCCTTGGCAGAACCACCTGTGTTTCCGGGTCGCCGAAACGGGCATTGAATTCGATGGTTTTCGGCCCTTGAGGTGTAATCATCAACCCGGCAAACAGAACGCCGCGGAACGGACGGCCTTCACTGACCATAGCCGCTGCTGTCGGTTTGATAATCGTCTCAATCGCTTCGTCGATAACTGATTGCGGGATGTGAGGAAGCGGAGTATAGGTCCCCATGCCTCCGGTATTCGGTCCTTTATCGTTGTCGAACACCGCTTTATGATCCTGTGCCGGAACCATCGGCTTCACCACATGGCCGTCAACGAAGGACAGAATGGACATTTCTTGCCCGCTCAAAAACTCCTCAATCACGACCTGATTACCGGAATCTCCGAAAATGCGGGACACCATAATGTCATGCAGCGCTTTTTCCGCTTCTTCCATTGATTGGGCAACGACGACCCCTTTACCTGCCGCAAGACCGTCCGCCTTGATGACGATCGGAATTTGCTGGCTGCGCAAATAGGTAAGCGCTGCTTCATAATTATCGAACGACTCGTAAGCTGCCGTCGGAATGTGATATTTTTTGAACAAGTCTTTGGAGAACACTTTGCTGGATTCGAGAATAGCCGCATTTTGGCGCGGTCCGAATACCGGAATCTGCTTCGCCTCCAAATGGTCGACGATCCCCTCGGACAACGGATCATCCGGGCCGATCACGACCAGATCAATCGCATTGTCGAGTGCAAATTCAGCGATCTCCGCAAATTGATTCACTTGAATCGGCACGCATTCCGCTACTTCCGCGATGCCTCCGTTACCTGGAGCGCAGTACAACTGCTGCACCTTCGGGCTTTTTTTCAACGCCCAGCAAATCGCGTGCTCACGGCCGCCGCCGCCAACTACTAATATACGCACGGTTTCGTCCCCCTTAGTCCTTGTTCACAACGAGAAGCTCGGTTTCGCCGCTTCCGATTTGAATCGTTTTGACGAGCAGGGAGATTTTGTTCTCGTCGTTCAATGCTTTCCAGTACAAATCTGCAATTTCCCGAATATCGTTCGTCAAAGGCACCAATGCCGGTTCCCCTTGGAACGAAGGCAGCGGATTGCCGTCGCCTTGATACGTATGGATACAGTGACCATAGCCTGGAATAGCTTTTTCATACGTATACGTATGGCGAAGCGTCTGATCCTCTACGTTGCCGTTCGATTTCAGAATCGACAGCTTATAAGCAAACTGTCCGTCCTTCGTATCCACCAAACCGCTGATCCGAGGTGTAAAGTTTGGTGCATCCGGCTCGTACGTACGGGTAGCCAATGCAGATTCAAAAGAGCCTCCGGACTGCAACGCATCATAAATCGTATCCGTTTGATCCCCGTTCGTTACGATGTGGGCACCGTTCGTATGTCTTACCGGATAGTAAATGATAAGTGAAGGATCCGTCAGCTTCGCAGGGTCTTTGGCTTCTGTGCGCACAAATCCGTTGTCCTCTTGAATGAACACTCGGTTGCGGCTGTTCTCGCTGCGTCCCATAATCCAATAGACCTGAACCAGGCGCGTTCCGTCCGGCGTAGCGCCGATGACAATACCGCGTCCCGGATATACGTTATTTTGCAAACCGTTCAAATATTGATCCGCTGCCGCGGCTCTAGTCGTTGTCACAGCTTGTTTCCCCCTGAATTTCGCATAGGCATGCGTATTTGAAAAGCTCCCGCCCATCGTTGAGGCCACAGAAAAAGTTACCGCTGCATGGACCGATCATTCTTCCGATCACTTTCGCTTCTACAGAACGATTCCGTCCACTCCGCCCGTTTTTCAGCAGTCTCCCCAACGTTATCCGGTACTTCTAGTGATGGAACAAACGAACGCCGGAGTAGCACATCACCATACCGTAATCGTTAGCCGCTTGCACCACTTCTTCATCGCGCATGGAGCTGCCTGCCTGAACGACGTATTTCACGCCGCTGCGGCTTGCACGGTCCAAGTTATCGCGGAAAGGCAGGAATGCATCGGAGCCGTACGAAACCCCCTGAAGCTTGTTCAACCATTCGCGCTTCTCTTCGCGTGTCAGACGAGCCGGTACCTCAGCAAAGCTCGCTTCCCATGCTGCCTGCTCAACCGGAGTGACTTCTTCCTCCAGCCACAGATCGATCGCATTGTTCTGCTCGGCACGGGAGATGCCTTGACGGAACTTCATGTTCAAAGCTTGCGGGTGCTGACGAAGGAACCAGCGATCCGCCTTGTCTCCTGCCAGGCGCGTACAGTGAATACGGGATTGCTGCCCGGCACCGATGCCGATCGTTTGACCGTCCAGCGTATAAACGATGGAATTGGATTGAGTATATTTAAGCGTAACCAGAGCAATCAGCAGATCACGCTTCGCGTTTTCCGGCAGATCCTTGTTCACGGTTACGATTTTGTCCAAAGCGGAAGCATCAATCACGCCATTATTGCGCTCCTGCTGCATTTGAAGTCCGAATAGCGTACGCGTTTCCACCGGATTCGGCACATAGCTCGGATCGATTTGAAGAATAAGATAGCCGCCGTTCTTTTTCGCTTTCAAAATTTCCAGCGCTTCATCGGTATAGCCTGGCGCGACAACCAAGTCAGACACTTCGCGTTTCAACAGCTGTGCCGTCGAAGCATCGACCACATCGCTGAGAGCCGCAGCGTCACCGAACGAAGACATCCGGTCCGCACCGCGCGCACGGGCATAAGCGGTAGCCAGCGGAGACAGCTCCAAGCCTTCAACGAAGTAAGCTTTTTTCAGATCATCGGATAAAGGGGATGCCACCGCCGCACCGGCAGGGCTGACATGCTTAAAAGACGCCGCCGCAGGAAGGCCTGTCGCCTGGCGCAGCTCGCGAGCCAATTGGAAGCTGTTCAAGGCATCCAGCAGATTAATAAAGCCCGGATCGCCGTTCAACACCTTAATCGGCAGCTCGCCGCCGTTCTCACTAAAAAGCTTTGCTTGCTTCTGATGCGGGTTCATCCCGTATCGCAATTCCAGCACGTTCGTCCCGCTGGTCGTCTGACTCATGATTGGATCCCGTCCTTCGGTTTGAGATTAGTTATATGGTCTAAATCGATTTGTCCTGTAGCAATTTGCTGGATCACCTGCGGAAGCAGCTCGTGCTCCAAGGGATGGATACGCTCGCTAAGCGACGCTTCGGTATCGTCCTGACGGATCTCCAACGCACGCTGGGCGAGAATGGGACCGCTGTCCAAACCGCCATCCACCAGATGCACCGTAATGCCGGTCAGCTTCACCCCATGCTCCAAAGCCTGACGCACGGCATGCAGTCCGGGGAAAGAAGGCAGCAGGGAAGGATGCACATTAATCATTCGGCCCCAATAGGCGTCAACCAGCACCGGTGTCAAAATGCGCATGTAGCCGGCCAGAACGACCAGATCTATGTGCTTGCTCCGCAAAATCTCCAAAATGTCCAACTCGTAAGCTTCGCGGCTCGGATACTCCTTGGGCCGGAACGTGTGCACGGGCACACCCGCGTTGTTCGCACGCTCCACGACCAAGGCCTGCGGCCGGTCGCAAACCAATAGCTCGATGCGAACATCGAGCTTGCCTGCTTTCACCGCATCCGCGATAGCCTGAAAATTCGATCCGCTTCCGGATGCGAATACGGCAATGCGAAACGGTTTACTCATACTTCCGCCCCGTTAAACGTAACGACGCGTTCACCTGCCGTCACACGGCCGAGCGTATACACTTTTTCACCATGCTCTTCAAAAATACGTACCGCGTCCGCAGCCTGCTGCTCGGATACGACGATCACCATGCCGATCCCCATGTTGAACGTACGGAACATATCGTTGTTGTTGATGCTGCCCGCTTCCTGCATCAGCTGGAAGATCGGCAGGATCGGCCAGGAGCCGTAATCGATTTCGACGTTCACGTCGGCTGGAAGCATACGTGGAATATTCTCGATAAAACCGCCGCCGGTAATGTGCGCCAAGCCTTTCAGCTCTACCTTCTCCAGTGCCGCGAGAACGGATTTGACATAAATTTTGGTTGGTTCCAAAACGACATCGCCCAGCTTACCGCCCAACACATCGATGTGATCCTGCAGGCTGTAGCCTTTCTCCTCCAGCAAAAGCTTGCGCACCAGCGAGAAGCCGTTGCTGTGTACACCGCTTGATGCGAGACCGATCACAACATCGCCCGGACGAATTTTGGAGCCGTCGATAATTTTTTTCTTATCCACAATCCCTACAGTGAAACCGGCGATATCGTATTCGCCTTCGGAATACATCCCCGGCATTTCCGCCGTTTCGCCTCCGATTAGAGCACAGCCGGATTGCACACAGCCGTCGCTAATCCCTTTAATGATCGACTCGATTTTTTCAGGGATGACTTTATCGCAAGCAAGGTAATCCAGGAAAAACAGCGGCTCCGCGCCTTGCACCACGATATCGTTGACGCACATCGCTACCGCGTCGATACCGATCGTATCATGCTTATCCATCGCAAAAGCAATCTTCAGCTTCGTGCCTACGCCGTCTGTGCCGGAAACAAGCACCGGTTCCTCGTATTTGTCTTTATTTAAGCCAAAAAGCGCACCGAAACCGCCCAAATCCGTCAAAACCTCCGGACGGAACGTCGTTTTCACGTGCTTTTTCATCCGTTCTACCGCTTCGTTACCTGCCGCGATGTCGACTCCGGCCTTTTTATATGCATCCGACACTGAATATCCTCCTTGGGATGAGCCTTATGTGGGTCTTGGAGCGATTGACTGCAAAAAAACGTATGGACTCGCGTCTGCCTGCGGCTGCGGTCCATGCGCTGCCTGCGGCCGCTGTTGAATGGTGTTCCTATTATTCCACAATTCGGTGGGAACACGCATTCAAAGGCGGCTCGTTTCACTCTCCTGCAGCACATGGACCTCCGCCTTCGGCGCTCGTCCCTCGCTTTTGTGTCAAAACGCTCCCTTCGTCCCTCGAGGCTCGCGTTTTATTTAAAAATGGCAGCGGCTCAAGCCTCTCTGCCCTTGTTTTCCAAGCCTTTGCCCGGGGGCATCCGTCGCCCCCGGTCTCCTATTTCATCATCCTAACCGTTAGGATGATGAAATATTTCCGTGGCTAAGGCTTCGCGCGTTTCCCGCGAGTGAAGCCTTAGCCTTGCTCTTAAGTAATGAGATCGGAGTCCACGATCGATCTCGTGCTCTCTACTCCTTCTCCCCTAAGAACAAGTTAAAGTGACTGGCGAAGGAGAAGGAGTGTACCGTAGGAGCGAAGCGCTCGCCTTTGAAATCATGAATATTCCAATCGAAATATAATCAGCCATTCATGATAATGCTTGCTGCCCTTTCCATTGGGAAATAAATAGCACGGCACCGAGCAAAATAAGGGAAACACCCATAGAGAGTGTGCCTACACGCCATTTTTTCATCAATTAGCCCTCCTCCCTCTTGTTCTTATTCTTGCCCTGGCTGCCCATAACAAGCTTCAAGCCGCCGCCGATTAGAAGAACGGATACGATGAAGGTTTGGAAATACTGATGAAATACAGCTGAAATCCTTTCCTTCGGGAAGAGCCGGTCCAACGTGGAGAGCAGCACTTCATCGGTCAAGTAGTACAGACCCAGCAGCAGCAGTACGATCCCGACCCATTTCTGATGGTTTATAAGCCAATCGACAAACGGCACATCCTTTATTTCCTCCTGCCCCTGCTTAGATATTTGCTGCAGTGCATCGAAAAAGCTGTAAAACCACAAAATCGGAATCAGAAACAGGAAAATCGACAGCCTCAGCACATCCATGATATAAATGCAGAGGAAGAAAGCGACCATCAGCTGCAGGCCCCTTTTTTGCAGGCCGATATACATATGTCCCGCTCCCGGCACGATGGACAGGAATGTCGCGATCATCTTGCTTTTCTTTCCGTCCTGACGGCTGTCTTGAAAATCCTCGAACATCGTCTGATCGACGAGAGGGAGTCCGTTCTTTTTCTTGTTCAGCTGCTGAATGCAGTCGAACATGCAGTACAGCCAAATGACCGGTAGCACGCCCAGAAAGGCGAGGAAGCCTTCGCGGTGTGTCAAAGCCGTCACGAAAATGATCATGACCAGCGAACCGAAGAATGCCATAAGAAAAGCAAGTCCCCGCTGCATCAAGCCGAGATGAAAGTGGCCAAGTCCCGGGATCAGGGAAAGAAACACCGTGAACATGCGTTCGTTATCCCCTTGAGGGGAAATCGTATAGGCCCCAAACGCCTGAGCTTCGCCCCCTCTCTCCCCTTGCTGCACCCCATACCGCCGATCCCGGTCCTTTAGCAAATAGATGATCATGTCAATCAAATTAATCAAGCCTGCAAGGAACGCAATGACCAGCAGAAACGCCAAGAACTCGTCAGCATGCCGCACCTCGCCCGTAACCAATAGCAAGAAAATAATCATCATCGGGCCGAAAAATCCGGCGCCATAAAGAAAGGCTCTTCCCTTCCGATTCATATACAGATGACCCGCGCCGGGTATAAAGGACAGCAGCAGCGCAGCCATCGGATTTTTATATTGCATTATCGCGTTCCCCCTCGTTCTTGTTTCCCTTGTATCGAATCCAGCATCACGATCGTTTTATTCATAATCATTTGCGATACAGGGATATGCTGTTCCATCTCCCCCTGATCGGGCAGTCTTGCGTGCAGCGCTTCTCCCTGCGCATTCTCATGCTCTATTCGATCCATGATCGTTTGAAATGCCCCCGAGCCCATCAACAGCATGGTAATGGAGGCCGCTACAGCATAGTGAAATATCGGATGGCGCAGCCAAGCGCGGGATTTCTTTTCCATTGGTTCTTGTTTCTTTAAAGGCTCGGGAGAAAGGGCTGCTTCCTGTGGTACGATCGGCTGAAGCCCGTTCATCACTCGTTCGATGGCCGCTTGATGCCCCGTCCATACAGGGTAAGAGCTTGATGCGAGGTCCAAGCTTTGCATATACAGCTCCAGGCATTCATCACACCCGCAAAGGTGTCCTTCATAGGCCAGCTGCTCTTCCTGCAGCATGGTTGACTCCTGCATCACATACCGTGTCCACTGTTCCAGGGTGTAATGCTTCATTCCCAATCCTCCTCCTTCCAATGTTTACGAATCCACTGCTTGGCTCTGTAAAGCTTCGACTCCACCGTCTTCAGCGCCACGCCTTGCTCCGCGGCAATCTCCTGATACGTCTTTTCCTCCATATAAAAGGCAACCACCACATCGCGGTAATTGACCGGCATGTGGTCCAAATAGTCCCGAATCTTTTGCTGCTGCTGCTTATTCAGCACCTCGTCCTCTAAGGAATATACATTGTCTGTCGGGACGTGCTGCTCCATTTCATCGCTCAATTGCTCTCGCTTTCGCTCCATCGCCCTCTTGAAGTCGATGGCTTTATTGACGGCAATACGGGTCATCCATGTTTTCAAGCCCTGATGACGGTACTGAGGGAGAGAAGCATATATTTTCAACAGCACTTCCTGTGTGACATCCTCGGCGTCCTTCGTCGACCTCAGCACCGAATAGACCACATGAAAAAGATACGGACCGTACTTGTCCATCAAGCAGCGAAAGGCTTCCGCCTCGCCTGCGATTGATCGTTCGATCCACTCCGTCTCCTCTATAATCGTTCTCCCCCTCCTCTCCATACAATAGACGCTGTGTCCCTGCACAACCCATGCACTGTGTTGATAAAAATGTTTGAACATGTAATGGCAGCCCAAAAAAGCCCCGATCCTTGTATTATATAGAAGCTTTCTGCTCTTGCCGTATGTAATTAAAAGGAATGACAGTTCAGCTTATTCTAGCTGTACCTCGGCCTCTGATAATGGATACCCATCCGGAGAGTCGCATCTCCTCTTTCTGGCACACTTCATCCGGAGGCAGCCCTCCTTTGGAGTTTCCCAGTTCCTCTGTATCCTATTCCAAGTTGGACTCCAAGTAGGGTGCTGTAAATGCAAAAAAGCCGGCATCTCGAGAATATCATTCTCACTGCCCGCTTTATGATTCAGTAAAATCTCATGGCGTCCCCGGCCAGAATCGAACTGACATTTGATCTTTAGGAGAGATCCGTTCTATCCGTTGAACTACGAGGACACATGATAATATTATACCATAGGGCATACCCCAGCGTCGAGGATGACATTCGATACCTCCAGCTTAAAGCTTTGTGAGAACCTGAGGGCCTTCCTTTGTAATTGCGACGGTATGTTCGAATTGAGCCGACCAGCCGCCATCCCAGGTCCGGGCTGTCCAACCATCCGACTCGATATACATGTCTGGAGAACCCTCGTTAATCATCGGTTCAATCGTGATTACCATGCCTTCCTTCAGCTTGAAGCCTTTCCCTGGCGTGCCCACGTGCTGGAATTTGGGATCCTCATGCAGTGCCCGGCCAATCCCATGGCCAACGAGATCACGAACCACAGAGAACCCCGCATTCTCTGCATGCCTCTGAATAACGTGCATCACGTCCCCGATGTGCTTTCCGATTACAGCCTTGGGAATGGCTAGCTCAAGGCATTCCTGAGTAATTTGAATCAGCCTCTTCGCTTCTTTAGAAGCTTGCCCTACGGTATAAGTACGTGCGGAGTCTGCCATCCATCCGTCCACGCTGCAGACGATATCTATTTTAACTATATCTCCGTCCTGCAGCGGTGTCTTGTTGGGGAAGCCGTGGGCAATGACATCATTCACAGAGGCGCATGTAGCAAAAGGGAATCCGAGATACCCTTTCGTGACCTGCTTCGCTCCTTGCCGGAGGAGAAATGCTTCAACGAAATCGTTGATCTCTAATGTCGTGACACCTGGACGAACCATAGCAGCAATAGCTTGGTGGCACTTGGCAAGAATACGTCCTGCCTCCCTTATTTTCGCAATTTCTTGCGGCGTTTTTAGGATGACCATCGCTACCCTCCTTCATTTCCTGTATGCTCTATCGTACGCAAAGACACATGCGAATGACCCATTCCAAGGATGAATTATCGCAAGTAATCCTTAGCTCATGATTTTTGGAGTGATCTCCTTCGTCAGTTCTCTTTTATAAATCTTCATGGTAGAATGAGGAAAGCATATGGGTGAGGTGTTGAGCAGCATGTTGGACAACCATCAGTTCTATATTGTATACGATGATTTTACGATTGCTATTTATTCGCTTTTGGACGATGTATGCGAGGAGTTGGCCGCTGGAGGAACACTATATGGTTATGCGGATGATGAAGATGTGGCACAAGCATTGCTGGTGGAATGCTTTCAGTATTTGACCATGCGAAATACATAGATGAGATTGAACGTTCCTTCCTCTACCGTCTTGGTGGGCCGAAGGGACGTTTTCTACTTTTAAAAGGAAAAGAACCCTTTTCAGGGTCCTTATATCGTCTAAAAAGATTTTACCCCTCACCATTGTTATGACGGGTATGATTTTGCTGCTTTACCTTCTTGGAGCCGGATAAAGGCTCAGGCTGGCTATTTTGCTGGCGCTGGTTTTTTTGACCGCTTGGAGGATTGACCGGTTGCGCAATATCCTTTGGCATGAGATTCGTCCCCTTCCGTATCGTTAATCTTTGTCCGTCAGAATGGAATTGTTCGTTGGCTTATCGTGGTTAAGCGCATCTTGATGACGGTGGTCATTGGTTTGCTGCTGCACTTGCTGCGCTTGATGGCTATTAACAATCGTATGGTCCAAATCCTTCACGACATTTTGCAGATTTTTATCTACTGCACTTTTATTTTTAGTCACGGCTCGTCCCTCCGTATTACCTGTTTGTCACAGCTTGAAGCAGCTGCGCACATTCATGAATATGCCGTACATAATCATCGACCATCGTTTGGATCGTATCGGTTCGTTCATCCACGTTTCGGCCGTCTCTTTCGACATCGATCAACTCGACCTTCACTTCTCTGGAGTCAACATACGTGCATTTGAAATCAAAGCTGTAAAAGGAATGCCCCGCCGTTGCGATATGGACCCAGATCACATTCGCATCCGCTTCGTCCGCCTTTACCTCGGCTTTATCTGAAGCGTTAAGTACGGTAGGCAGCGACTCTGTCCATGCTTGTACCAGCTTCTGTTGATCCACCGTAAGTGTATCTGTCTTCGCCATCTTATTAACACCTCCACACCCTTTAAGGTGCGGAATGGAAAACATCTTTATACCCGGAATGCTATCACAAAAAAAGGAACTACAGCCACCATCGGACAACAAAAAAGCTGTACCACCCAGGAAGGGTGACACAGCTCTATATATGTAGACGATTATGATTTTGAAGCAATGCCATAAAATAAATATGGCGGAGAGGGTGGGATTCGAACCCACGGAGACCTCACGACCTCGGCGGTTTTCAAGACCGCTGCCTTAAACCACTCGACCACCTCTCCGGGTGACAAATTGCATTGTATCATATGTTAGATGCAATTATCAAGCGCTATTTTTTGGCGATCCGTTCGATATGATTCATATACGGACGAAGCACTTCAGGAATAATCACGCTTCCGTCTTCCTGCTGATAATTTTCAAGAATAGCCGCAACAGTACGCCCCAGAGCAAGGCCAGACCCATTCAGCGTATGGACGAATTCCGGCTTCGCTTTCGCATCTCTGCGGAAACGGATGTTGGCACGACGCGCCTGGAAATCCTCAAAATTACTGCACGATGAAATTTCACGGTACGATTGGCTGCTAGGAAGCCATACTTCCAAATCGTATGTTTTGGCCGATGAGAATCCAATATCCCCTGTACACAAGGATAATACACGGTATGGCAGCTTCAGCAATTGAAGTACCTTCTCCGCATCCGCGGTTAACTTCTCCAACTCATCGTAGGAAGACTCCGGTGTTGTCAGTTTCACGAGCTCAATTTTGTTGAATTGATGCTGGCGAATCAAGCCGCGGGTATCCCGACCAGCAGAGCCGGCTTCAGAACGGAAGCATGCGCTAAACGCAACAAAGTACTTCGGCAGCTCCTCCACGGTCAAAATATCTTCACGATGGTAATTCGTTACAGGCACCTCAGCGGTTGGAATCAGAAAATAGTCCGAATTCTGCAGCTTGAACACATCTTCCTCAAACTTCGGAAGCTGGCCTGTCCCTGTCAGACTGTCCCGGTTTACAATGTACGGAGGCAGCATCTCTTCATAACCATGCTGATCGCTGTGAAGATCCATCATGAAGCTGATCAAAGCACGCTCCAGTCGGGCGCCCAGCCCTTTGTAGAACACAAAGCGGGAGCCTGTAACTTTTGCAGCGGCTTCAAAATCAAGAATGCCAAGCTCCTGGCCTAAGTCCCAGTGGGCCTTCGGCTCAAAGGAGAAGGAAGCGGGATCGCCGATACGGCGAATTTCCACGTTGTCATCCTCCGACCTTCCGACAGGTACCGTATCGCTAGGTACGTTAGGGATAGACATAACAATGCTATCCAAATCGACTTCCAGCACACGGATCTCATCGTCCAACGCTTTAATGCGGTCACCGACGCCTTTCATTTCTTCAATGAGAGCATCGGCATCCTGCTTTGCTTTTTTCAATGCGGCTACTTCCTGAGAAACCACATTGCGTCGGTTTTTCAGCTGCTCCACCTCTTGAAGCAGCTCTCTGCGCTTCAGGTCAAGGCTCGAAAACCGGCTGATATCTTCAAGGCTTTTGCCGCGATTCGTCATCGCCTGCTCCACCTTGGCTAAATCATTTCGTAACAACTTCAGATCTAACAAGTAGACCCCTCCTACCTCGTTTCACGTACCATGTCTAAAAAATATGCGTGCATCCGCTCATCATCGGTTAGTTCCGGATGAAACGAGGCGGCTAACAGATGCCCTTGACGTGCAGCAACAATCTGGTCACGGTACGTAGATAACACCTCAACTCCATCGCCCACCGATTCAATTAACGGTGCACGTATAAATACCGCACGGACATCATCCGCAATTCCTTTGACGACCAGATCGGTCTCAAAGCTTTCCCGCTGCCGTCCGAAGGCATTACGGGCAACCTTGATGTCCATCAATTGAAGATGTGCCTCCGATTGACCGGCGATTTCCTTGGCTATGACGATAAGTCCCGCACACGTGCCAAAAATCGGCTTGCCTTTGGCCGAAAAAGACTGCAGCGCATCAATAAAATGATATGTACGCATCAGCTTCCCGATGGTCGTACTTTCGCCACCGGGAATGATGATGCCGTCAATTTCATCGAGCTGTTCCGTACGCTTTATGATGACCCCTTGGCCGCCGGCCTTTTCAATAAGTTTTATATGCTCGGCTACGGCGCCTTGGAGAGCTAATACTCCAATTTTCATCGTGAATCCATCCTTTTACCGGACTATTACCAGCCGCGTTCTTGCATGCGTTGCGTAGCATCCAGCTTGGAAATTTCGATCCCTTTCATTGGTGTACCCAGGTTTTTCGAGATTTGAGCGAGATGAGCATAATCCGTATAATGCGTTGTTGCTTCGACAATCGCTTTAGCGAATTTCTCTGGGCTGTCGGATTTGAAAATACCCGATCCTACGAAAACGCCATCCGAGCCCAAGTGCATCATCAAGGCAGCATCCGCTGGAGTCGCTACACCGCCTGCTGCAAAGTTAACAACCGGCAGCTTGCCTGTTTCATGAACCTGAAGCAGCAGCTCGTAAGGAGCGCCAAGGTTTTTCGCTTCAGCCATCAGCTCGTCCTTAGCCATCGCTTGCACCTTTTTAATTTGACCGACCATCATACGCATATGACGAACCGCTTCAACGATGTTACCAGTTCCCGGCTCACCTTTGGTACGGATCATGGAAGCACCTTCTCCGATCCGACGCAGCGCTTCACCCAGATCTCTTGCTCCACATACGAATGGAACCGTGAAGTCTCTTTTATTAATGTGGAACACTTCATCCGCAGGAGTCAGCACTTCACTCTCATCAATGTAGTCGACACCCATGGATTCGAGGATTTTCGCCTCAATGAAATGACCGATCCGTGCTTTCGCCATAACCGGAATGGAGACGGCCTTCATTACTTCTTCCATAATCGTTGGATCCGCCATACGGGCTACGCCGCCGGCTGCACGAATATCCGAAGGTACCCGTTCCAAAGCCATGACTGCCGATGCACCGGCTGCCTCAGCGATTCTTGCCTGCTCCGCATTCATGACGTCCATAATGACGCCACCTTTTTGCATTTCCGCCATACCCTTTTTAACGCGTGAAGTTCCCGTTTCCATCTTTCAATTCCTCCAAACCTATATCGATAAAATTTCGTAAATCCCTTGGTCAGCACAAACTACTAAACAATTATTTTACAGGAATACCTTTAAATAAACAACCAGTTTACTTGGTTTTTATTACTTCTTCTTCCCTGAAATCGTATCGACGAAGAAATCCTTGATGGCCCGGAAAAACAACCGGAACCAGCTGCCTTTTTCCACATCTTCATTGGCGATCAGATTCGCCGTTTTTTCCGTTCCCTGATAAGTTACTTTCACTGTACCTACTACTGCACCCTTAGCGATAGGAGCCACCAGCTTGCTCTCATCCGCAGGCTCTGCCGTAATGACGAATTGGTCCGGCGTAGCACCTTTTTTCGCTACAATCGAAAGTCCTGTTTGTGTCACAACTGGCACTTGCGTTTCTACGCCTTTTTTAATATTTACTGTTTTCAGTGAATCTATTTCAGCCTTCGCTGTCAGCACTTGCTTCATCTCAAAGTTATTGAATCCGTAATCAAGCACTTTTCTGGTTTCTTCAAAACGCTTTGGCTCTGTCTTCGTTCCCATTACAACACTTATCAGACGCATGCCATTTCGCTCAGCTGTGCCCGTAAAACAGTAACCTGCATCATCTGTAGATCCTGTTTTCAGACCGTCCAGCCCCGGGTATGCATATTTTTTAAAGTTAACATTATCCTTGTTCCCTTCTAACATCCAGTTCCAGTTGATCATCGGGGCTTTATCTTTTTCACGAAACTTCTTAGAAGGCTGCTTTGTAAAATCAAGTACTTCTTTATGGTCTTTAAGAATATTATAAGCAATTATTGCAGCGTCCTTAGCTGTCAGGAGCGTTTCTCCCTCGATTCCCTTAGGAGCATACTTGCCTAGATCGACACGAGATAGCCCAGTAGAACTAATAAAATGAGCCTGGTTGGATAGACCCATTTCCTTGGCCTTTTCGTTCATCATCTTAGCAAAGTTCTCTTCAGAACCACCGGCAATAAATTCAGCTAACGCAACTGAAGCATCATTTGCGGAATAAATAGACATAGCTCCAAATAAATCCTTAACAGTATACTGTTCTCCTACAGCTAGAAGATCACCCGAACCAATAACATCAGCCGAATATTGACTAACTTGCACCATGTCTTCCCACTTAATTTTCCCGCTCTTTACAGCCTCCATCACCAAATATTCCGTCATCATTTTGGCCATACTGGCAGGTGGCAGCGCCGCATCTGCATTGTTTTCGTACAAAACTTGGCCCGTACTGGCCTCTATCAAAATGGCGGATTTCACATCCAGCTTCAAATCAACCGCTTCCGCCGCCTCCGCTTTATTCGGTTGGATCCATAATGCTGTACCTAATTGGACAATGATAGCTAACGTGACAATTACAGCTACACGCCTTACTGAAAGCAACACGTTCCCACTCCTCGCTTATGATTTTTGCAAACACGTATGTCCTATTGTACCACAGCCTATCCCCCTGTTCAAAAAAAAGAACGGCCGCCCCATAAGGCTCCGTCCCTCTTTTCTTCAAACATTTCTATAATATTACAAAGAGTAGTTAGGCGCTTCCTTTGTAATCTGAACATCATGCGGGTGGCTTTCGCGCAAGCCTGCACCTGTAATACGAATAAAGGAAGTTTCGTTAATAAGCGATTTGATGTTCTTTGCACCACAGTAACCCATACCGGAACGCAAACCGCCGATCAGTTGATACACCGTGTCTGCCAAGGAACCTTTGTAAGCAATACGGCCCTCAATTCCTTCCGGAACCAGCTTGCTCTCGTTTTCTTGGAAGTACCGGTCCTTACTGCCTTCTTTCATGGCACCAAGGGAACCCATACCACGATATACTTTGAATTTCCTACCTTGATAAATTTCCGATTCACCTGGACTCTCATCCGTACCGGCGAACAAGCTTCCGATCATAACTACACTTGCTCCAGCCGCGATAGCTTTCGTCACGTCCCCAGAGTACTTGATGCCTCCGTCTGCAATGATCGGCACGTTATATTCTCTAGCTACCGTTGCGCAATCGTAGATTGCTGTAATTTGCGGTACGCCAATCCCTGCAATAATCCGCGTCGTACAGATCGACCCTGGACCAATACCGACCTTTACCATCGATGCACCGGCTTCAATTAGATCTTTCGTTCCCTGACCCGTTGCAACGTTACCTGCACAGATTGGAAGGTCCGGATAAGCTTCACGAATCATTTTTACCGTATTGATGATGTTGATGTGCTGTCCATGAGCGGAGTCTACAACCACCATATCGATTCCTGCTTCTACAAGCGCCGCAGTGCGCTCCATCACGTCTTTGGATACACCTACTGCCGCCCCTACCAAAAGACGTCCATGCTGGTCTTTAGCCGAGTTAGGGAACTGAATAGCCTTCTCGATATCTTTAATCGTGATGAGTCCCTTTAAAGTGTTGTTTTCATCCACAATCGGCAGCTTCTCAATCTTATGTCTTTGCAAAATGCCTTCGGCTTGCTGGAGCGTCGTTCCAACCGGAGCCGTAACCAGATTCGAGTGAGTCATCACTTCTTTAATTTTGATCGAATAGTCGTGAACAAAGCGAAGGTCGCGATTCGTTAGAATGCCCACCAGCTTCTTATTCTCATCACAGATCGGTACACCGGAAATGCGGTACTTGGCCATAAGCTCTTCAGCATCGTACACATGATGTTCTGGTGTAAGCGAGAATGGGTTCGTAATTACCCCGCTCTCCGAACGTTTTACACGGTCTACCTCTTCCGCTTGCTGAGCAATGGACATATTCTTATGAATAATTCCAATGCCGCCTTCTCTGGCCATCGCAATAGCCATTTTCGATTCTGTTACAGTATCCATCGCCGAACTAATTAACGGAATATTTAATTTAATATTGCTTGAAAGCTGTGTAGAAATATCGATCTCTTTCCCAAATACCTCCGACTTACTAGGCATCAACAACACATCGTCGAAGGTTAACCCTTCCTTAGCAAACTTTGATTCCCACACGAACGTAGTCCTCCTTATTTTTACTTACCCGCAGATATTATTGCAATATTATCAAAATGCCTTTTTTCATGTCAAGCACATATTCCATTGGAGTCCCACATTCATCCAATCCGACCCAATAGTATGACAAAAGAGCAAACAAACGCGACTTTCATCCTTATTTATTCAGTATTTCCCCTACGCTTTAAAAAAACTAACTTATTTTCAAACTAAACTTCAATCCAAGCATAACACCAAATTATTTTATATCACGAATAAACCAGTCATGGAAAAAACAAAAAAGACCCTCTTGGTCTCAAACCAAAAGGATCTTTTTCGTGCTTGGCGACGTCCTACTCTCCCGGAACCCTGCGGTTCAAGTACCATCGGCGCTGGAGGGCTTAACGGTCGTGTTCGCGATGGA
>NZ_NMQW01000005.1 GCF_002234615.1 Paenibacillus rigui
CAAGTATCACCCTCTTTTTTGCTCGGCCGCGTCAGATGGTTAAAAGAGACAGTCTCCATTCATGTAAAGAGAACCGCCATCTTTACCTTCCAAGAATCAAGAATCTCCCTGAAAATGCAGACCGCCAAACGGCGTGTCTGCTGTTTCTTATTCAAATGATTTTTCTCTTGATTCTTGTTTATTGAGTATTGTTAATGATTCTTATTAGTGGGACTGCCGGTCTGTTTACGATAGACTTCGTGTCCTCATTGCAGACTATCCGTCCACGATAACCGACAATCTGTCAACATCGCAGACAATTTGTCTACAAGGGCTACTTGACCGCCCTAAACAGACTGTCTGACGGTTGTTAGGACACAAAGTCGTTTGAAATAACAGACCGGGCGTTAATTCCTGTTGACATCGGGAGGAAATCGCTTCGCTAATTCTGATTTTATGAATTGAGCGTAGCTCTCCAGTATCTCCTTTTCTGCGAACTTATCCATAGGAAAACGACGTTCATGAAGTCGTTGCAGTTGGGCCGTAAATGCTTGGAACTCGTCACCCTTTACAATCCCTTGTACCCACAACGTCAACTCTCGCTCATTGACTTGCTTCCGCACACTGCCAATTAACTCATGTGTCTTCTCGCTCATCAGCAAATACGGGTGGCAGTGAAGATAATTCGGCAGATAATACGTATTGTTCTTTCTGTCTTGGCTGACTAGAATCATCTTCTTGTCAGCAAGTTCCTTGATATGCCGCTCTATCGACTTGGAACTACATCCGACATCACGGGCAATCATTTCGATGGTGGGGTAGCACAACGTCTTATCGCTCATATAAGCAATTAAGTCCATCAGAATCAGCTTCTCGTAAGTAGTCAAGCCAATGCACCGTAGAATCTTTAAGGGGACTTTGATATAGCCGTTGTGATGGGATGTGAATTGATTCACCCGACTTACTTCATCCATGTACGTATTGGCGGCTTGATTGTTCTTTTTCAACCATAGGTCTTTCATTTTCGTTGCCCTCCTATTGAGTGTTCCGCCCTGCGGCGGCTATAAAGTCAGGAAAGCGGCTAGCCTTATACGTCACCTTACCTTGTTCTATGTAAACTGCTCGTCAGCAGGATTCATTCTTACGCAGTATCAATCGCTTTTAAGGTCATTTCAGTTGCAGACAGAATCAAAATCCTTTAAGTTGTCACCCCTACTATGAATTGTCGTGCTAACCATCCTAGAAGATGCGACTTATGACCTTTTCATCCTCAATATCGAGACAGGGTATTATTCAGTTGTGGCTAAATTCAGAAAAAACGCAAGAAAGCGAAGATAACTAAAAACAGGTCAATCATGGTGGTATCTAACCATAATCAACCTGTTTCATGTAACGATGTAGCGTTATTGGGGTAACAAATTCAAGCTTTTTGTGCGCACACTAGAATATAAGAATTTCTTGTACTTGTCTTATGAGGGTTATACTTAATTGGATTTAGCCGCCCGATTCATTCGGCACTGGGTGGGGGCTTTCGAGAAGCCGCCGCGGCGCAAATATTGAGCGATTTTCTTGTTGGCTTTAGCGCGGCGGCAATGAAAAAGAAAAAACCACAACACGAGAGTTAGTCGCATTGTGGTTAGTAAAAACATCTTGCTAAATGAACTCTTTATCACTAAGACTAAATTTTGGACACCAATGAAATGCACTTAAATTCGGTATTGCTTTCTTAAATTCATCTTCTCTTTCAAACCACGGTAATAATCTTTTCCTTGGAATTACTTCTCTTAAACAATACCAACCGTGCCTTAAATCCTCTCCCCCAGTGGACATAAAATCTCCATTCTCACAAAATGCACAGATATTAAAGTCCACATTCATTTTATTCTTTAGCTTTTGTAATGCAATTGAAAAGTCTTCAGTAGAATCAACGGAATACATATTACCATCAAATAAACACCGTAATTCAAATTTCAAAACTTTATCATCAACCGAAGAAAGGTATGTTAATGAAACAAACTCAGTAATATCAACAAGTTGATTTCCCTTTCCTGAGGTTACAGCAACTCTATTTTGGTGTTTCATTTTGTAACCTTCTGGAAGTTGACTCAATATTGTCGCTAATGATTCTAAATAATTACTCTCTTGACATTCATAAGACAGAGTACCTGATGTTAATGATAAATAAACAGTACTATCGTTCCTAAAATTTACAAATAGCTTTGAACCTACTACTGTATTATTACTATCCAATAATTCAATAAAAGAAAGGTGTTCGCTCATTCTTTCCTCCTACGGTTCTTATTTTGGTCCTTTTATTGAAATTGACTTCAAAATAGTTGTCAAGTAGTAAGGGTTAGCCTCAGCATCTACCCTAGATGCTATCCAAGCTGTTTGATGAGCAGGGTTTGTTGCAACTACACTTACATGACCCGTAGACGAATTATCAATATATGCCTTCAATACTCCAGTTGCATTAACCGCTTCTAGTGTAGTGAATGTATATTTAGTGGTTTTTGGAGCAGTGAAATAAGACAATCCTGTTGTATCTACGGGTCTAGGTGTTAAGTTAGTATTTGTTCCCGAACCATCTCGGAAAATAAACGATTGAGAGTTGTTATTAGCTGTGTTATCTAAACTATCACTTATTTTTTCTGACAATACAAGACCAAGCCCTAAAGTACCCGGCCCTGCGGTCCTTGGCATAGTACCAGTCCTAGGAACGGCAACAGTTGTTCCTGCAACCCCACCAATAAACATTGGCATTTGGCTTTGGTCAATATTATTAGCAATACCCTCTCCAAATGAAGTCCAGTAACCTGTTCTTGCACTTTCTGCTTGTTGTTCTGCGAACCTCTTCATCGAGTCATTATCTTCATATTCGCCGTTGTTTGCTTTATCCCATACACCCGACCAAAAGAAAATATTACTCCAAGCGCTTGAATCAGTAGGAATATACTCATCCCCATCTTTCCAATGTCCCGTTGGATCAGTATAACCCAGTGGATTATTCTCCACATACGTATAAAGATTCAAACTCAGCGGATTCGTAATATCCCCTTCATACGTATCCTAGTTAATAAACCGTACTATGGGCGATAAAATGGGCGGAGACTGTTTTTGTACAATCGCCGCCCGACTCTATGATTATATCATGCCGCTTCATGACTGGATACTGTTGGAATAACGTATGCCTTCTTCGTTTTCATCAGGAAGTAAATGACGTTGACCAGTTTCCGCATGATGCACACTATCGCTTGTTGCTTGGTCTTTCCTGCCACCATCTTCTGCTCATAGTAAGCATGGTAGTAGGGATTGCGTGGCTCTTTCTTCGTCCTTGTAACGGCAATCTGACGAATGGCAAGGGCTTTGATGATGTCATGAAGTTCTCTGTTGCCTTGCTTGCTCTTGTAGTTTCGATGCTTATTGCCCGAACCTACGGCTATAGGAGCGATTCCGGCAAACCGAGCCAACTTGTCAGGAGTAGCGAAGCGGTGTATATCTCCAATCTCTGCTACCAGTTCAGCCGCCGTAACCACTTCAATACCTGTCATAGTTTCCAGTTGGAAGCCCAGTTGTTTCATCAGTCCTTCGATTTCCCTTTCAATACGGCTCAATTCACGCTCGTAGAAGCGAATATTTCGGACAAGACTTATCACGATAAAATCTCTCTCGTCTTGGAAATCTCGGCTCGTATCGCCATCCTCGGCTATTAGCGTTAGTATCTGCTCAGCCTTCTTGGTCGATAAAGCATAGTTGCTCAGCTTGCGGAGATACGTTGCCAGTTCCTCGACCTCCACGCCTGACAATCGAGCAGGAGACGGATACTTATGCCAAAAAGCTAATGCTGTCTTACCGTCAACCTCGGAGAAGAACTTCTTGTAGCTTGGATAATGGTAGCCCAACTGCTGATGAAGCCGCTTGACCATCCCTGACAGGCTTCTAGCTTGCCATTTGCGCTGTGTCACAAGCTGACCAATCGCCCAATACAGGTCAATCGGCTTTGCATCCGGCAGATTGTAAAGTTCATCCCGTAGCACCTTCGCTACACATTCCGCATCCCACGAGTCGGATTTCTGTATCGTGACGTGACTCTTACGTCTGTTATTCGCCAGTTTTGCATTGACTTCCTTTACCCAACAACCTTTCTCGGTCAGGTAAACGGCTAATGCTCTGCCGAAGCCGCCCACGTCCTCTAAGCCGTAAACGACTGAAATGCCCTTTTTGGTATACTTCTTGACTTCCTTCTCAAGCTGTGGAAATGCTGTCGGCTTGTTGTCAAACTTGATTTCGCCTAGCTTTTGACTCCAACAGTCGATGATGACCGCTGTATGATGCTGTTTGTGAAGGTCTACCCCCACGTAAATTAATTTATCCGGCTGTTTCATGCTTCCTTCACTCCTTGTTGTCGTTAGAATTGAATGGTTACTGATGGGTTAGAACTGCATCCTGACTGCAAGTGGACAAGCCACAATGACACGTAAGCAAACCTCTAACCCATGAGTAACCACCCAATACGGATGGTTTGAAACGTTGACCGAAAAATGAGCCTGCATCCTCAGTTCGAGCGGACGAGCCGCAAAGACACGTTAGCAAAATCTCATTTCCATCAAGTCCCGGCAGGATTATCGCTTGTACTTACTTGCTTCTATGGCTTGCTCAAGGTTGACATGGAGCAATTCCGTTCTAAAATCCAGTTCCATTCGATGAATAAAGGTTATGATATCCTCAACCGTTAGTAAGTGCATCGAAGTACCATGTTGACGAACCGTATTCATAATGGTAAAGAGAACTTCTTCACAGGTTTGAATTTGTTGCATGAACGTCATTTCCTCGTTGAGTAAAGCCTTTTGCTTGGCTATATCCTCCATGTTGCCGCCCCCTCGATTAAATTATCGCTTGGTGCAGACCATCGGCTTTAATGTCGCCATAGAGGTACAGACCTTGATAAAATTCCTTGCGGTCAAGGATTCGCTTGACCTGTACTTTCGTAAACTTCTTGCCTTGAGCCGTAGTAAAGCGGTCATAGTTCATCTGATACGCCAACTGTGACAATGACCAGTCGGGGAATAGTTCCTTTAATTCAAATACTCGCTGTACTGCTGATGCTTCATCGGGATTAATTTCAATTGCTTTCTGACCTTTCTTGGCTTTGTAACCGAACGCCGCCCGACCTCCGGCATAGCCGCCTTGTTGGGCTTTCTTGTTGCGTCCTCGGCTTAGCTTCATGGAGATTTCAAGTCGTTGGTAAGCATCAAGCAGTTCCATCAGTCCGTTAATCAGGAAGTCGCTTGGGTCTTTCTTATAGATACTGTATGTCGGCTGTTCGATGCTTTTCACATCCACGCCATGCTTCTTGAACTCCCGATGCACAAGCACCTTTACGATGTCAGACCGCCATAAACGGCTTGTATTGAGTACGACAACTGCATCAATGGTATGAGCAGACAGGGCGGCTAACATGTTCTGAAAGCCAATTCTGTCAACCTCTAGGGCTTCTTCGTCTACCTTAGCCCCACTGATACCTTCGTCCGTATAAACGTGTATCAGATTCCATCCTTGCTCTTCACAATAAGAGCGGATTTCATCCTGCTGATAAACCAAACTGTAGCCATCCTTGGCTTGTCCGCTTGTCGAAACTCTTACATAACCGATGACATTCATGCTGTTTCCTCCCCCACCGTTACGATAATCTCAATTACCGTTACGCTACAACGTCACACAGCTATTATATGACGTTACAACGTCACACGCAATGTATTTTTTCATAAGGCATGGTATAGTAGTTCATATACCGTTGGGGGAAAGTACGCTATGAAAATCAAGATTAGATTACAAGAACTGTTAGACGAACGAAATATTTCTCAACGTCAACTTGCACTTATGGTCGATATGCGTCCCGGCACAATAAATGCGCTTTGTAGGGGAACAACGGATAGAATTTACATCAGCACCCTTGAGCAGATATGTAAAGCCTTGAACATACACATTCATGAGTTAATTGACATGGAAGATAAATAGTAACGCCGCCCGTTGTAACCTTACATATGGGAATACCTGTAAAACGATTCTGTGCGTTCTGAGAGCCATTGAGCGAGAAGCCCGACGAGCAAGGCGGAGCGGCGGAATCTCGTTTCAAATTCTAGTGGTAAACTATCCTACCTCCCGTAAAGAATGTTTTGAGAGAAAAACCGCCGCGCTCCGCAGGAGTGCGTGCAGTCAAGGGTATTCCTTCAAATCTTCTCTACAGGTATTGCTACAAAAGAGATTTAAGTATTTATTATATATACAGACCAAAATTTTGGGATTGAGAAGATTCTCAATCTAGATATTTGGGACTGGGAATCCCCTCAATCCAAAATTTTTGGAGAATGAACCCTAATTATTTGGGCTAATTCTCACGCTGAATCGGGCGGCTCTTTACGATGCAGTTCCGTCTAACAGCCGTGCTTGCCGCTCAATTTTTTCGCTCAATTCCGTGCATAAATCCACTACAATGCTGTGATAGTTGACCAACGACAGCATCCCTATCTCGTTCACCGCCGCATGACGTATATCTTCCTGTATTCGTCTCACATACGGCTGATAGAAGTCCTTGTCATTTATCGTCGGCAGAACGGCTGATACGACGGCTTCCCGAAACAAATCTTGCTTGTCGCGATAGACTTCCTTGTCTAAGTCATCCATCTGCTCTAGCACCACATCATAGTTGGACTTGGTGTAGACGTGGCGGATGAACCCATGAAGGGCTTCTGACAGAACGATGTAAGGGTTCAGCGTCGTATTCAGGCGATAGAAGTTCCTTCGACCACGCCTTTGAACCTCAATAAAGTCCTTCTTCTGCAACTCCTTTAGCTTGGTGCAGACGGTATTCTCGCTAAGTCCAAGATGGAGAGCCATCACTTGCTGATTGATAGCAAACCACTCCGTTATTTTCCGTTTTCGTCCTCTGTCCAACATCCCCCACGATACAAGTTCAAGCAGTACGTTAACTGCATTGCCATCCAAGAAAAAGCATCGGCGGATTTCTTGGGGAACTTTGGCATAAAACGTGGTATTGACTGCATGGAGTTCTGTCGGTTCTTCATCCGTTTGTTCAGCACTGGCACTTCTAAACAAGCTAGACTGGAGTTCTTCCCAATGCGTTAATTGCAAGTCCATTACTGTTTCCCCCTCAAATTCATGATAGAGTGGGCGGCTAGCCTTCTCATATGACCTACTCTCTATGTGAACTGGTCGTCACCAGACTGTCTTTACATAGTAACCATCGTTACAATGGTCAGTTCTGTTGCGGACAAAATGAACATTATTTTTCGCCCCACATTATATTAAGTCGGGTTATCCTGACGAATAGTTGCGATGTCGCTCACCGTCTATATCTCGGTACGCGGTGGGGATGTTGCGAATTGTACAGATTCCGTTCATTTTGGAAAAATCGTGATAAAGCGAAGTTAAAGAAATTACGTTCAATGATGATGGTATCTGGCAATATTAATGTGGATTTGGTCAAGTACGATTCACCAATTAGGGGATACTCTTAGAGCATTATTGCTGTGCGTACAATGGTATTAGAGAAATTTTAGTATGGGGCTTACGAGGGTTAAGTTCATTGGAATGTGATATAGTAACTCATTCGGCACTGGATGGGGTCGTGTAAGAAGCCGCCGCGGCGAACAAAAAAAGAACCACAACGCGAGGGTTAGTCGTATTGTGGTCTCTAGTACAAAATCTACTCTTCCATCCAGTCAAGTAATAATTGATTATTAATTAAATCAGGACATAGTTCCATTCCAAATTCAAAAAACTTATTTTTTAATGCCAGTATTAATGATTTAACATCATCCTTTTCCATCTGTAGATTTATGGGATCTGGCTTCCAGTTTGATCTACTCTTACAAACAACCAAGACATTATCCCTTTGATCAATAAAATCAATGGTACTCTCTATTCCTTGTTCATAAAAATCCAATTCAAAATTAAAATCTCCTTGTTTAATTTTCTTGATTATTGAAGGTAATTGCTCAACAATTACTGGAAGATCAAATGTACAATCTACAGGCCAGATATCTTGTCCAAATCCAGACACATAAAAAACGATTTTATTAGTACTTCCGAATATTTTACATATATCCGCAATTACAGAACGTCCATCATCCAAATCTTGGTCATAGACTCTTTCCTCACTTGATTCAACATAAACATTCTCAATTGGTATTATTGTTCTAAGTTCAATTTTAAACATTTAAACATCTCCCCAATGCTTACTATAATTTTTTAACGAATGGGATATGCTGTTTTAGTCCCCGTTGGTGAAGGAACAATTATTGCTTTAGTTGCTGCAATAACTTCACCTGTTGGTGTGATTACCTGTCCAAGACCTGTCGGGATATCAATAGTTGTGACCCCTGTTAATTTACCCTGCGAGTTGATCAAAAGAGCAGCATCTTGATTATTTAGCCATTGTCCTTGATCATTCCCTGTACCTGCAGCACGATCTGTCAAACTCTTAGTATTTTTGCTACCTGCACCATGAGTACTGAAAGTATGACCAAATAGCTTAACACTTTTCCAATTTACTTGACTTGCATTACTACCACTTCTTCCAGAGGAAAAGGCATCTCTGATAGCTTTGTTACCTTCAGCCCTTGTATCGAAGCTTCCGGGACCCATATTCGCATAGACTTTAACTCTCCAATCCTTTGTATCGTCGTATGCTCCTCCAAATGTATAATCAAAATCATCTTCATAATTAGGATCATAACTTAACCTTGCCTCAACTGCTCCAAGCCTAGCTAAAGACCGCTCATAGTAACTACTGTTCGGATCATTAAAAATTGCTGTTGCATTTTCAATAGCCTGCATATCCCAGTCGGACAGTTTTCCCTGTCTTTGAGCCTGTTTATCAGCCATAGTTACTTCGTGACCAGTTGGGTCAATCCAAAGTAAAGGATTATTATGCGCATAAGTATACAAATTCAAACTCAGCGGATTCGTAATATCCCCTTCATACGTATCCTTATTGATAAACCGCCCACTATCAGGATCATACCACCTTGAACGTAAATACTGCAATTCGGTGGTGCTATCCCATAGTTCCCCGCTATAACGGAATGGATTCGATACGGTTTCCAGCGTACTCTGCTGAAGAGGATTTCCCCATAAATCATACTCATATCGATTTAATGTAGACCCATTCGTTCCCATTAATTGGATGACATCACCATGTCCGTTATGCAAGTAATAAGCTAACCCATTGTCATTTCCTTGTCTGGCAAGCAAACCCAACCCGCGTATGTAACGTGCTTTCATCACGGGTCCTCCGCTTAGAACCGATGCATCGGCTATAACTTGATCTCCCTCGTTGTAGTAGCGGGTGGTTTCACCGTTCTCTACCCGTTCATACAGTATTCCATCTCCATTGTACTTGTAGGAAACGGTATTACCACCTACTATTGCTTTCCGCAATCGGTTAAAACTATCGTACTCGTACTGAACAGGGGTGTTCTTAAGTTCCCGACTGGTCTCAAATTGAGTCCGGTTCCCTCTATTATTGTATTCGTAGATTTCTTGAAATTCACTCGACGTTACAATACGGTTTTGTTCATCATAGGCATATTTTTTATCAAACGGTGTGTTTCCTCGTCTTCCTTCCGATCGGGTTATGTTCTGGTTTACATCATAGGTGTAATCATAAAAACCAATCTCGGATTGAGAACTCATGTCCCTAAGCGTTAACGAGTCCAGTCTCGTTCCCTCATACGTAAAATCCGAGCTGTACCTGTTCTCTATAATTTTTTTCACAAGATTATTATTAAAATAGGAGTAATTACCGTACATGCTGTTAGTTGCATTGCGGTCAGAAGAATTAGAAACGATCTCGAGCCGATTCCGTTTGTCATAGAAGAAATAATCTAACTGCCCAAACGGCCCCATTGTCGAATACTTGTTGCCCCGAACATCATAGGTGTACTCTAACTTTTTATGATCCGGGAATTCCACTGATTTCAATTCCTTGGTGTTGTCATTATACGTATAAGCTGTTGTGTTCCCAGTGGGGTCAGCCGCTGTTATATTATCTGTCATCGTTAAGCGTCGACCTGCATTGTCATAGGTATAGCGAATCGTTTCATCAGACGCTTGCAATTCTTTTAGAAACCCTCGATTGGAGTAAATCGATGTAAAGTTTTGCCCCTTTGGATCCGTATGCTTAATAAGATTATTATTTGCATCATACATGAAGATTTCTGGATTTTGTAATGGAGATATCTTTTTTATCAGGCGCCCTAATTCATCATAGGTCTTTGTAGTTTTATTCTCGTCAGGATATGTCAATTGAATGGCTTGTCCGGCCAATGAATAGGCAACTTTGGTCGTACCCTGATTCGGGTCCGTTATAGATGTGACCCTTCCAAGTGCATCGTAATTAAAGCTTGTTACAAAACCCTTTGCATCTTTTGATGCGATCGTATGTCCAGCAAAATCGTATGTTAGAGAACCTAGCACAAACGTTTGTGCGTTTCGTAATTCAGCTGTTTGGATGACCCGACCCATCTTGTCATAGTCAGTTTTGGTTACATTCCCTTCACCGTCGATTTGAGTTTGGGATCGATTGAAATCATCATATTGGGTCTCAGACTTACCCGTATCAGGATAGAAGACTTCTCTTGGGCGGTTCCAGTTATCATAAGTGAAGGTGCTTCGATTCCCTTCGGCATCCTCTGCCCAAAGTTGCCGTCCAAAAGCATCGTAACCATACTTGATTTTAACCTTTTCCGTACCATCCACGATGCCATCTTGGATTTTTCGGCCAAGCGGGTCCCATTTGGCAAATGCGGTTGCCCCCGTTTCATCAGTCCTTGAAATTTTGTTTTGCATATCATCGTAATTGGCTGTCATTGTTGTTCCGTCAGGATGTGTAATTGTTTTGACACGACCCAATGGATCATAGATATAAGACGACGGTTGCCCATTACCATCAATATAGCTAGTTAACTGCCCCGTTGCTTTATTGTATAACGCCTGTATGCTGACATCTGAAGCATTATTATTAACATCCAATACACGTGTTGTTTGTTTGGTTCGAAAGGCATAGGTATAATCACTGCTGTATTCGGAATTAGTAATAATGTCTCGCGAATCATCTTTCACAACGGTCTGAAGTACGTTTCCATAATTATCGTATTGAGGGATGTCGATTTGTTTTAAAAGCTTGCCGTCCTCGTTGTTTTCTTTGACGACGACTTGTGTGACTTTCCCTCTGTCATTTCTAGTGTATCTTGTATATTTCTTTAGTGTGGCGTTGATCGGTTGCGTAACAGATAGTAACCAACCATTTGTACCGTCATAAGTTGAGGAAGTAGTTTGTCCTTGTGGGTCTGTTTCTGATGTCACTTCACCGAATGAGTTATAGGTTCGTTTAATCGTTGTTGCTTCTCCAGAAACGCCATTTAGTGTGATCGTCTTATCTATTTGCGTAGGGACAGTTCTTCTGCTTGGTACATCATACGTAAAAATGGTCTTCTCATAAAGGTTGTTGTCAAAACTTCGAGTGATCGATTTATTATAGAAATCGGTTGTCCTGGGGTCGATATAATCCCTTAAGTACGTATAATATGTTCGGTTGGCGCACGAGTCTAACGTTCCCTGACAAATGACGTTAGTGAACTCATAATCCTTTTCCAAGTTTGTTGTAGTTGGGCCTACTACAAAACTGAATTCTTTACGGTTTGCAAATTCACTGCTTCCGTTATCATATACGATCTGATCCTCACGAGAGGCAACCGTAAAGAGCGTCTGGGACGAACGTTCTCCTAACGCTTGCACATTTGAATTGTATGTGTATAAGGTTTTACCACCGGTAGGATAAATAACCTCTTTCAACAAAGACGAGGGGTTATTTGCAGAACCTGTTGTAAAGGAAAATGAACCATAACCGGTTTGATAATTGTATAAAGTTTTACGACCCACAGGATCCGTTACGGAACGTAGTTTTTCATGCTCTCTTGTTTTCCATGGATAGTTATTAAGCGTGTCATAGGTGAATTCCGTATCTTTTTCGTACGTTATCGTCCGGTCCCCTTGACTAATCGTTACTTTACGGTCGCCATATGCAAAGTTAATGGTGTTCCCTATGGCATCTGTAATATCTGAAAGGACTGTTCCGTATTTCACATCTGATGTATATACAAAAGAAATGGTATTATTGTATTGGTCCCTACGCTCAATTAACCTTCCTTCAATATCAAATTTTTCAGTAATCCCGGACAGCTTATTTTTGATTTCATATGTCATTCCCGTTCCCTGGAAGTTGCTCTTTACTTCATAGTCATTCCATGGATAGTTTTTAAAACTCGAACCGTAAATTTGGTAAGATGCTCCATCTCCCGTATGGTAATAATAGCTATTACGATCAAGGTAGATAAATGGAATATTCCATGTCCATCCTTTACCGATATGATAATTATTTTCTTGGGGTGGCTTCTCCAAAGCCACATTCCGATATTTTTGACTTCCAATATTATAGTAATCAGAAGTAACCTTTAATTCATTTGCGGGAGCAATTTCTTCTACAGTCCGATAATAGTTCCCTTGGTTGTCTGGGCCAACCCAGGCAGTGATGTTAAACGCACTACCTGCATTGGCCTTAACCCAACCTTGCCTATCATTTGCATCTTCCCAGAAACTGTGCCGTAAATCAAAAGATGTTTTTGATTTGGGCGATGTATAGGTGATCACATTGTCTTTCATAGTCTGATTGTACTTATACCCATCAAAGTAAACATGACAACTACACTGTAATACTTTCTCTACATCCTTTTTGAAAAATTCTGCATCGGAACTGTCATACATTCTTTTTAGAGTAAATGACAACCCGTTTCGTCCTGGTAGTGTAAATTCGTCCTGTGACAAAGTTAATGAACCGGTTAGCGTTGATATGGACTCGTTGGTTCCACCAATAGAAAAAGGTGCTTGATCCGTTTTCATTTGAACCTGCTGAATCGCACTTTCATCAAATGTATCGTCATCGGCAGCAGCTTCAATAGTAAAATCTGTGATTAATGGAACAGATTCTGCATTTTGGCTCAGTTCTGTTGGGTCTTTCTCTACCGAAATATTTCGGGTATTCGGTGCAACTTGTGTAAGAGCTTGTTCTAAGGTAAGGTTTCCGTTCTTTTGTTTCTCTTTCAATGCCAATTCTATTTGATTTAGAGTGTAGCCTTTTCCTAATTGTTCTACTACTCTTTCTCTGGTAATTCCGTAGGTATCGACGACCCCATCTAAGGAACTTGTAATTTTTGAAGCAATAGGTTCTCCCTTTTTTTGTTCTATTGCAGATGCTGCGTGTACCAATCCATAACCAAACACATCTGGAGATCCTAATGGAACAGCTGTTTTATCAATGATTTGCCGAATTTTTTCGTTGCTCATACCTGGCATTTCAGATTTTATTAAAGCTGCAATTCCGGTAACATGAGGTGCAGCAACCGAAGTGCCGCTTAAAACAGTGTATTGATTTCCAAGACCGACACTCTGTATATTCACTCCAGGTGCAACTACTTCGACTCCACCGTTTGAAAAAGCTGCATGTTGATTTTGTTCATCTACTGCCCCTACCGAGAGGACGGAAGAAAACCTCGCGGGGTAGCGAGGAGTGGCCTCTCCATCATTACCGGCAGCGGCAATTAATAAAATACCATGGTCATATGCCTTGTTTACCGCTTCTTCCAGCGCTGCCGAATATTGTTCTCCGACAAAACTCATTGAAACGATATCCATGTGCTGTTCGATAGCCCATTCTAAAGCTTGGATTACAGAACTATATCTTCCTCCACCTTGATTATCCAAAACTTTAACCGAATACAAGTCCGCATCAGGAGCAATCCCTTCAACACCTTTCCCATTTTTTGCAGCTGCAATAATACCGGCTGCATGTGTACCATGACCGTTTAAGTCATCGTAAGATGGGTCTTCTTCCACAAAGGAAACCCCTTCTTTTACAGTCAGCTCATCAGAGCTTAAACTGATTCCCGTATCAAAAAGTGCAATCTTCACCCCTTTACCACGGTAGGTGGACTCAGACACAGTATCCGCATGGATTTGTACCAAATTAGGCGTGATCGTATCAGCTGCCTTTTTGAGGTAGCCGTCTCTTTCAATATATTCAACGTTAGGATCGCTTTTCAGTTGTGTTAGTTCAGATGCTTTCAAACGTACAATAGAGTGATTCGAAGATAACCGCTTTATGGTTTTACCTGAAGCTTTATTTAGCTTTTGCAAGCCTTTAGTACTTTGGTCAAGGTTTTTAAATTTGACAATATAATTGGTTTCTGAAAGGTGATCTTGAACATCAGCAACGGCTGCCTCAACGGAAGGCGCTGATAAAGAAAACAATAAGATACCACTCAACAAAAATGAAATAAATTTAGTTTTCATAAGTCCCCCAAAATGGTGAATTAGTTGCTGATTTTAGTCCTGGTTGAGCTTTGGATGCGGCCGGCCGCATCATACTCATAATGTATTTTATATTTTGTTTGTACAGCTGGTGGAGCAACTGGAGGGACCACCTGGATTGTTCGAGTCAGTGATGGTCCAAACCAGGTCAAGCCGTCTTTCACCATTCGCCAATCTGAAATGTACGTGCCTGTATTCGGGGCCATCATAGTAAACGAAAAAGTATATTGCTGACCAGGAGCTATCGAATGTCCTCCGGCAATCGTTTGTCTTCCATTGGCAAATGGATCTGAATCACCGACAGCTCCTAATCGATACGCACTGACTTCTGTCCAAGGCTCATCTCCGTCATTCCGATACGTTACCGTGACGGGATAAGTTTTGCCGGCTTCCATCGTGCTTGGAATGGTATGATCAATTAAGGTAGATTTATGAGCAATATAAGTTATGTAGGTATTGCATGCAGAATAATAACATGCACCACCATAAATCGTACCGCTATTCCCGTACTGAGAGATGATTTGTGTCCCAGTTACATTTAATACCGCATCATTATAACTACCTGTTCCTGGTACTACAGTCCTGCCAATAAATATAACGTTCCTTCCGTCCTGTCCAGGCGGCGGTGCATTGTATTCTGGTTTAAAGCTACCATATTCTTGACGGGTTAAATAAATATCCGCGGGATGTCCATAATACCCACTATCACTATCCCCATCATAAGAAAACGCAGAAAACTGAACAATACTGGCTAAATCTAAATCAGGTGCAATATCAAAATAGTAACCGGAGCTGTTACTTGTCGTTGGGTCAATCATGATCGGATATTGAAGACCCTCATCATTTAACTCAATACGCAAAATGGTTTGATCTTCATTTTTATCAATAAACAATCGAGTATGGTTATAACGCTTTTTTGAGCTGGAAGCATCCCGAATCCATAACTGAGGGATTGAACCATGCACTTCCCCCTGCTTATTCACAAAATCGATACTTCCATCCTCTTTTTGAATAAGCTCTAGGTTCTTTGTCGTTACGTTGAACTCAAACACTTTAGGAGCACTTTCATTCTTAAGCCATAACTCCATCTTAAGATCATCCGGATTTACTTTATAAACGAGGTCTGTCTCTTGCCATGCATTACTATAAGTAATCTTATTTTTTTCAACACGGCCTTCCGACTGTTTAGTATTAATGGCTTCATAGCTTACAGACTCGTCATATACCTGGTAGGTGACGGATGGATTATTCTCTCGATTAAACATGACTGTAAATTGATTTTGATCAGCAACTTCTGTGGTAGCTCCTGGACTTGGATCCTCGTGAATCGTTGTATCAATCTCTTTCCACTCTTTTCCTACCTGATAATGCAGAGAATAAGTAGAGGTTAGAACAGTCATGGTTTCATCATTGTTGACAAACGTCTTACTTTTTTTGGTGCGTAGATTAGTTAACTCTTTCATAAACTTTCTTTGATCCACAGTTGCATAAACATTGTTTGTGATGGTTGATTTATACATATTTTGCGTGATGGTAGGAATGTTATTTTGGAATACATTCTGTTTATTTTTTAGATCTTGAGGTTCACTTGCATAGGATATAAATGTGTTCATATGCAAGATAATACCGATAAGTAGAAGAATGATCTGCACTTTAAAAGTTCTCCTAGCCAACTTAGTTCCTCCTATGTTCTATCAAATTAATCGTTTTTAATCTTGATTATATTTCCGTTTCCATCGTATTGATAATATATAACCGCTCCATCCCTAAATGTATCGGCTAGTGTTTCAACAATTACCCAATTACTAGCATCAGATAAATTACCTGCAGTATCTATTGCTTTTACAGTAAAGGTGTAGGTATAGTTAATATCCCCTTTAATATAATCTTTTATTGTATAAGTCGTAGTACTAGCAGATGCTTCTCCGATTACTTCAGAACCATTGTAAACGTAATAACCTGCAACTTCTCTATTATCTGTTGACCCCGACCAACTAAGCGTAAGGGCATCGCCTACTTGCTCAGTTACCTTAAGATTTCTTGGAGGTGTTGGAACTTGAAAATCAACAACTCCAGTTACAATATTGCTACTCAGGGAGATATTTCCTGTTGCATCCTTGGCCACGACATGGAATGAATAACTTGTTCCCTCAGGCAGATCACCGAGTATGTACGTTGTTTCCCCGTTTGTATTTGTGGCGACAAGTGTTGATCCGTTATATATAACGTATTCACTAACTCCCACATTATCAACTGATGCTTTCCAATTCAGAGATTTCGAAGTTGGTTTGATTACTGCTACCAAATTCAATGGAGCTGTCGGAGGTACTATATCCTCCGGATTGACATTCGGACCTATTACTTGAAGTGGTATGTTGGATTCTATTTTCGTACCATTCCCAATTTGTCCATTTGCGTTAACCCCCCAAGCATAGAAAACACCCGCGCTTGTCCATGCAGCACTGTGAGAATACCCTCCAGCAATTCTCTCAGCATTCGTTATTTCTTGTACTTTTAAAGGAGTTGTGCTGTCTATTAAATTACCAGTCCCCAACTGTCCTCCACTGTTTTTTCCCCATGTCCACAGCGTTCCGTCCTCCTGGTAAGCCATGCTATGGTAAAATCCTGCAGCTATTCCCTTAACATCTTGAATTCCTAGTACTTGAATAGGAATTAAAGCGTTTGAGGTGGTACCATTTCCTAATTGCCCATAATCGTTAGCTCCCCAGGTCCACAATGTGCCATCATTCTTCAATGCAAGACAGAACTCTGCCCCTGCACGAATTTCTTTTATTCCCTGAAGACCAACAACCTGCTTAGGAGCGAAACTATCCACTGTAGTGCCATCTCCCATTTGACCTGCACTGTTAGAACCCCAAGCCCAAACTGTGCCATCATTTTTAAGTGCTAATGAGAAATTGCCTTTTGCTGCAATTGCTTTTACATTCGTTAGATTGGGAACTTTTTCAGGCGCACTAGACCCCAATAAGTACTCCCAACCCGAAACATACCCCCAGCTCCAGACTGTTCCATCATCACTCAAAGCCAAGCTATGGAACCTGCCTGCAGCCACCTGTTTTATATTAAATAAATCAGACACTGTCGGACCTGTATAGTAAATACCCGCTCCATTTCCTAATTGCTCATACTCATCCGAGCCCCAAGTAAATACGGTCTTATCATTCCTCAATGCAATACCATGTGCTGCCCCTGCAGCTACATCAATGATATTTTTGTCCACATACACAGGTGCTACCCGGTCAATCGTCGTTCCATCCCCTAATTGACCGTAATTATTTTCTCCCCAGGACCACAAAGTTCCATCCGTTTTTAAAGCATAACTCGTGTTTTCCCCAGCCACGATATCATTTTTAAAAGCAGGCAGAGCATTCATAGTAACGGCAATTTCACTCATGCTAGATTCATTACCGCTTGCATCACTTGCCTTCACTTTTATATTGTAGGCAGTTTCTGGAATTAAATCCCTGATTGTATATGAAGTTTCACCATAGTTTAAAATTTTTACAACTGTATTCCCTAAGTAAACAGTATAATCCTTAACAGCCACATTATCAGTGGAAGCGTTCCATGACAATTTCAAACTGACCGTTCCCACTTCTGCTGATAAATTAGATGGAGCAGAAGGAGATGCTGTATCTGCAGGATTAACGTTAGGACCAATTACCATTCCTGGCTTGGCTGCGTTATGCCCTGTGCCAGCTGTTCCATTTCCTAACTGACCTCCAGAGTTGTAACCCCATGTATAATAAATACCATCACTGGTTAATGCCGCGCTATGCTCATCCCCAGCCGCTATAGCAACAGTATTGATAATTCCATCAACCTTAATGGGCGTTATACATTCAACGGAACAGTCATTACCCACTTGACCATAGTCGTTATACCCCCATGCCCACAATGATCCATTATTCATATAAGCCATACTGTGATAACTTCCGGCTGCTATTCCCTTAACATTGTTTATTCCAATTACTTGAACGGGTAACAACCGATCGATTTTAGTACCATCTCCTAATTCACCTTGATTATTATTGCCCCATCCCCATACAGTTCCGTCTTTTTTAAGAACTAGACTATGGGCTCGACCAACAGCTAAAGCTTGTATCTCTCCACTAACAAGGACTCGAACAGGACTCCAACGATCTACAGTAGTTCCATCCCCCAATTGACCTGCATAATTACTGCCCCATGCCCACACAGTTCCATCATTTTTGAGAGCTAGTGTAAACTCCCCACTGCTGTAAATGGCCTTGACTCCTACTAAATTAGCTACTTGAACAGGAGTATTACTATCATTAGTGGTACCATTCCCCAACTGCCCCTTATGATTTCTTCCCCAAGTCCACACAGTCCCATCACTTTTAAGAGCAACACTGTTATACCAACCAGCAGCAATTGCGCTTATGTTCGACAATCCACTTACTTGTACTGGATAACTTTGATTTGCCGTAGTTCCATTTCCCAATTGCCCAAAGTCATTTCTCCCCCAGGACCAGACCGTTCCATCATTTTTCAGGGCTAAGCTGTGTTCGTAACCTGCTGCAATACTGAATACATCATTAATTCTTGTTTGGACTGGAGTGACGGACCTAATTGAAATCTCAGGACCATACATATAGTCCATGCCATTCCCCAAGCCTCCTTTCCCCCAAGCCCATACCGTCCCATTATTGAGTAAGACTAGGCTATGAGTAACCCCAAGTGCCATCTGAGCCTTGATTGGTTCAACCCCTGGAAGTTGAAAGTTAATGGCGTTTGTACGTGGAGATTCATTTCCACTTGTGTCTATAGCAGATACACTAAAGGCATATGGCATTCCTGGCATCAATGTGTAAGTGTCGCCGCTAAAGGTATTCGATTTTAATAATACATTCCCGTTATAGACATTGTAACTTTGCACTGCAACATTATCCGAGGAAGAAGTCCAGTTCAATGTTACTTTATTCGAATTAATCGAAGCATAAAAACTAATTGGTATCGTCGGAGGTACAACATCAGGTCCATTCAAGTTGGGACCTATAAGTTCCTTAGGAACAACGCTTCCACTAGACCTTATTCCATTTCCCAACTGTCCATCAAAATTATATCCCCAGGATAAATATGTTCCCGTACTTGTGATAGCACCACTGTGACTAGATCCAGCAGTAACAGAACTGATACCGATAAAACCTTGTATTTGAGAAGGTACGGATCCGTATCCCCCCTTGGATCCAAGACCTAATTGACCATCTGCATTGTCTCCCCAAGACCATATAGTTCCATCATTCTTTATCGCTAGGCTGTAGCCCAAACCAGCACTGATCTTCCGAAATACGCCAGTCAAAGAAACTGGGACAGGAACAGTACTTTGACCTGAAATGGATGTATTCCCCAATATTCCCGCGCTATTAGTCCCCCAGGCCCACACCGTTCCATCAGTTTTGATGGCTAAGCTATGACTGCCACCTGCTGCAATTTCGGATACATTAGTTATCCCTGAAACCTTCTGAGGGGTCAGTCTTGTTAGAGTACTACCATCTCCCAATTGTCCAGAATCGTTATATCCCCACGCCCATACTGTTCCATCATTTTTGAGCGCGAGTGTATGAGCCTCTTTAGCTGAAACTGCTATAATTCCGGTTAATCCGGCTATTTGTTGAGGAGAAGGACTATTAGATGATGTTGTTCCGTTACCGAGTTGCCCATAATTATTATTTCCCCACGTCCAAACGGTACCATCATCTTTAAGCGCTACACTAAAATCCCTTCCTGTTGTAATAGATTTAACATTAGAAAGTCCTGGTATTTGCTTTGCAATTCCGTATGTCTCAAAAACGTTTGGTCCTAGCTGGCCATTATGTCCATTACCCCAACCCCATACAGTTCCATCATTTTTGAGTGCAAGACCAAAATAATCTCCACTTGCTATACTAACAGCATCAGTAATTAATCGGACATTTTCAGGAGTCATTTGTGATTTGAAAAGACCATTTTGCTCATTCAGCATATGTCCCCACTGCCATACTGTGCCATCGTCTTTGAGTCCAACGGAATAATCCACACCCATTGATAACATCTTACTAGGAGATACAATAGACATTAAAGTGCTTTTGAATGCCGCAGACCTACTTGAACGCATTTGAACAGCTAATTCATTACTCTGCGTTATGATCTTCCTAGATTCATTTATGGCTTTTAAAGTGAATATGTATGAAGTTCCTGCATTTAGTCCATTGAAAGTAAAATCCAATGTTTCACGAGTTACTGTAGCTACCAGTAAGTTATTCATATATATTTCAAAGCCCGTTACTTCTTCTTGTTCCTTTGGAGCTTTCCAACCTAGTGTTACACTAGACTCACTTTGTTCCACCAACTGCAGATCTATCGGTATCGCAGGTTGTAAAATTGAATCTTCCAGAGTCATGACTGTTAGTACATTACTAGGTTGAGATAAGTTACCATATTTGTCTATACCTCTAATTGTGAATTGGTACTGATTGCTTGGTGTCAGACCGTATACAGAATAGGTAGTCGTTGTAACCGTACCTGCAAGCTCCGTTCCGTTGTATATAAAATATCCCAAATTCTCTTTGTTACCCGGTTTGTCCCATTTTAAATTTACACTTGTACTTGTTACTTCGCCTAACATCAGATTAACTGGTTCATTATCATACACGTTTTCACTTATTGATGTAAAACCATTCAAAGGATAAATAGGTGAACCTGTCTCTATACTTTCATTTTGGTAAGTCTGATTTGAAACAGTCATCTTACTATTACTAGATGGCTTATATATATTGGAAGTTACTGTGGTAGGAATACTTTCTTGTAAATGAATGCCTTCTTTTGCGAATAAATTATTCGTAAATAACATTGAAAATAATATTACTAAAATAGTTATCGTACTAATCAATCTTTTAGTTTTCATAAATGACATGCTTGATGCCCCCCTCTTGCTGTTATATTAAATACTTTATTTACAGAGAATATTCCAAAGTCCGAGTCACCTCCAAATTTTATTTTGATAACCACATTAATCCATTTGAAAGTATAACTTACAAATAAGTTGTTTTGTGTCGATTTATGTTGTCGAAATCATTTATTTTGTCGTTTTTGATGAAATTGAATTAAGAATATGGGTCTTCAAATTAAAACTATTCAATTTAGCATAGACTGAATGTCCTAAATTAACACATCTAGCTTGGTTAACAGAATGTGCAGAACAATGTCAGTGTTAAATAATGTCGAATATGGTAAGTCCATAATAGAAGTGCCTCTTTTTTTATACGAAAATTAAAACCACCTGCCCATGTGCGCTAACCACTTAAGACACAAATAGGTGATTCAAATACGACATTCGTCTTCAAATGTATTCTATAAGAACCGAGAAAGGTGTTAATATCATCTTGGGTATGGGATTTTTTGAGAGTGAATCTCATTGCCATTTTTGTACGGACTGACTATGCAGTTCGTTAAGCTCGTAATATATTTCCGGGTGAACCTTTAAGCCCATGACCTGTTCCAATAGACGAATGACTGAATTCAACACCCGTTCGGCTCCTTTTTGCGTTTTGCAGCAAATGAATAAGTCGTCCGCGTATCTCGTCAATCGATGTCCCCGTTTGGTCATGATTTTATCTAGTGGGTGCAGGTAGATGTTCGCTCCTTGGAGGGTTCCTTGTTTATTTAGGTGATGGCTTCCTCCGTCCATAACTCCTGTTCGCAAAAATTGTTCGAGAAGAGCAAGGACACTTCCATCCACAACCGTTTCCTTCACCAACCCGATGAGTCTTTCATGTGGGATGGTGTCAAAGTACGATTTGAGGTCAGCGTCGATGACGTACCGGTACCCGTCAGCCAAGTAGCGCCAAGTGCACACTTTTCCCTGGCCGGAAGCCGTAGCTGCACTCCATGAAGTTTGCTTCGAAGAAGGGTTCTAACATTTGCCTTGCCGCGGCTTGTACCACTCGTTCTCCTACGGTTGGTATGCCCAAGGATCTTTGCGTTCCGTCTGCTTTCGGGATATAGACGCGTCTTACCGGTTTCGGCTGGTTTGTTTTGCTTCTTAGCGCTTGCCGGAGCACTTCTAGATGGTGTTCCAACTCTGATTGGTTTGCCTTGATGGTCATTCGATCGATCCCTGCCGCTCCACGGTTCCACTTGACCTCCTTGAAAGCTTCCTTCAGGTTGGCCTTGGCCCAAATCTTGTCGATGAGGCTATACCACTACGTCCTTTTTGCTTCTTTACTCCCTACGAGATTGATGGTCTTGCTCTTGGTCCCCCATGCTCGTTCTCCTTCCCTTTCAGGTTAACAGTTTGTAGCTTTCGTAATCTCCGTTTTCCTGTCGGCACTCGCCCCAGACGGCTTCTCCTTATGTTCATTCCCCGGTTCTACACGCTTCTTGGCTCCCCGGCTCCTGACTGGCACATGGCTTCCCTCCATCGCTCTTCTTTCATGGTTTCGGGCTTAGCACAAGTCTCGGCCTTACTTGCCTTTGCGGCCTTTCCGGCAAGTTTACTCACTACTATCCCTACGTCAGACTTCTCACCATCCGTCATCTTGCCTTAGTCTTCGCAGCTTTGGTCAAGACCAAGGTTTACTGCTTGCACAGAAACGATGAAATCTCCTTGGGACACGTCTACCGACTTTTCCCCCGAATCCAGTCCTCCTAACTTTCGAAACCATTGATGGTATTGGACGTCCCCTTATTTCGCAGGGTCATCCGGTTCCACAAGCCAACATGGTAAGCCGCCTGTTCCGGGTTTTGCCTTTGCATCCTCCGCACATATCCTCGCGGACTATGTACTATGCTCCAGCTATGCACTTCTGCCACCCCGCGGTATGCTAGAGACTTTCGCCCCTTAGCCGGCGCGCTGCCAAGCGCAAAAAACAAAACGTGCGCCGGCTATTCTCGCCTGCGCACGTTTTGTTTTTCTCTTAACCCATGCTACCTCCTTGGACTTGAGATGTGCCCATACCCTGATCCGCATGAACCGTTACACCTCTACGACATATACATGGCCTTTCCCCTTCGCATTGTGGACATCCGAGGTAAATACAACGGAGCGGTCATCATGGCTGAAGATCGGATGCGGATGCACATCCTGCACGCTGAAGCTGCTGTTATGCAAGCATAGAGGACTCCATGCGATTCGCCCGCCCTCCCAATCCGGTGTGCAAAGATGAAGCGTCCGGCTGTCCATAATACCGTCGGTAATAAGCAACCGATCGTCCGAGCTGGCGGTAAAATGACCATAGGCGGTCATTTCCTCCGGGAAGCTAAGCTCCGTATAGCTGCCGCTGTCCAGATCATACCGTCCCACAAAGCTTGCCTGATGACCCGCCGACGAATCGGAAGACGGCTTCCCTTCCCCCTTCATCGCGGGATCATTCGGCACGCCCTTGGTCCCGTGGTACAATATGCCGTTCTCCTGCTGAAGCCACATTTCATGGCATATCCAGAGCGTCTCCCGCTCGTTCGATTGATCCCGAATGCGGCTCATCGTGCCCTGATCGTACAGCCAAATGCGCTGATCCACCATGCCGCCTTCGTGATTATACAAAATGGAACGCCCCTGCCCCGGCGGGAACTGCACATGCGTAATCCAGCCCACCTGGGATCCCCATATATCGGCCTGTCGGGTCTGCAGATCAATAACAAGCAGCCGGGATTCGATGCGATCCCGGGTTACTTTTTCACGGATTGCTGTGAATAGGTTGCCCGCTGGCCCTACCTCAAACGCCTCGGCATCAATATACGGAACGCATGCATACCTTCCGTCCGGGGACAAATGGGTAAATCCCGTCATCACGCCATCCGGCAAAGTGTGTACGGTATCCTCCTCCAGGGTGTCGAGTTGAAGCAGGCGTACCTCGTTGCCTTGGATATACAGCAGCGTATTCGTCGCGGGATTATAGCTGGGGCTCGCTTTGGCCAAGCCGCGGTACGGTGCCCCGTCGTAATACACGTAGCTTTTCATGTAACCGTCCCGATTGTCCGTCAACTGCACAGCTACCCCATCTTCAATTGACAGCTTATACAAATTGGGCTGCTGCACACCGCCGTCGCTGATAAACAGGACATGCCGGTTATCTGCGGTAAAGCTGCTGCTTGTAAAATAAAGGTGATGGTGGTTCCCCGGCGTCGAAGTCAGCTGCCTGACCGTCCGCCCCGTTAACGCATCCTTGCGCTCCGCAGGAACATGTTGTATTGTGCTTCCTTTCACATTGCATTACCCCTTTGTTTAAAATGGTGAAGCTCCTCATCATCATCGAAAAAATCTCGGCAGCCACTCGCGGTTCGCAAGCAGCAGCTCGTCTGCCAGCTGTGGAAGCTCGCTGAAATCAGCGCCGGCGCTTAACGGATCGAGGCTGAGCGCTTCAATCAGCAGCTCACGGCTGCCCTCCAATGCAGCGCGAAGCGTCAGCTCATGAATGTCGGCGTGAAGCCGGCATAAGCTGCCGATGGAGCCGGGCAGCGCACCGGCGGAGACCGGCTGAACGCCTTCCCTGGATACTGTGGCCAACGTCTCCACCACCGAGCCCTCCGGCAAATTGCTGATTTGCCCCCGGTTCGGTATATTGACAATGGCTGGTGTAGACGTCCCCGTCGTCACCGCCCGGATTATTTGTACCATTTCTTCGCCGGACCGCTCCCAGGAAATCTCGGCTTGCCCCGCTGCAATGGCCTGAATTTGGCGCAGCTGTTCCGATTTCATAAATCTTCTTGCATCAACTGTCGTTTTCTGAACATCATATTTCATCGCCCAGCCGTTGCGCTGGTTGCATAAGCTCGGCAGAAACTCTACCAAGTGCCGGTCTCCTACAAGCGGTAAATAGCCGAGCTGGCGGCAAAGCGCGAACTTCACCGCACCCCGGTTACGAAAGGAGCGGCTTCCGTCTGAGCCTCCCTCCTGTTTACCGCCGTCCCCAAGCTCCCAATGGGCTTCACAATAAGCCCGAAGCTTTGGCAGCACATCCTCGCCATGAAGCCTCGCCTCGGTCAGCCATATGAAATGGTTCACCCCCGCCACCTGATATTGAAAGCCCTGCTCCGGCAGCCAACGGTATAGATACTCAAGTGTATCCATTCCTGCTGGCTTCTCCAGCCCCAGCATCGGTCCCAAATAAGCAGGCAGACAGTGAAATTCATGACAAAGCCCGACAACTGTGGTCTTCACCGCAGCACGGCTCATCGCTCCCGTCACCACGCTCATCGGATTCGTCACGTTCAGGAGCCAGGCCCCCGGACATTCCGTTTCCATCTCCTCTACGATGTCATAAGCGACAGGCGCTGTACGCAGCGAAGCCGAAATACCGCAAGGGCCGACGGTCATCGAGACCGGCTGCCGGATGCCGTACTTGATCGGCAGCTCCAGATCATTCCAGAAGGCATCCATGGCCCCGGGGCTGAAGGTTGTCATAACGAAGTCGGCACCGTTCAATGCCTCCCTTCGGTCCTCTATGATCTTCACTTGGTACGATTTCCCGCGGACATGGTTAAACCGCTTCAGCATCCCCGCCACAGCCTCAACGTGCTCCCGGTTCGGATCGACCAGCCTGATTTCCCCGCCTTCCACCTCATCCATCAAATACACATCACGCATCAGGTAACGCATCCAGTTCACACTGCCGCCGCCGATCACGGTTAAGTTCATCGTAACCACACGCTTCCGCCTCCTTGGGCATGTTCATGATTCCGTTTCGTCATCATTGTATCTCCGACATGATGTAAACGTCTTCAAATAAATTGCCGTACGGTTTATAATTAACGTATCTTGCTCTACTTTTTTTGCAAAGGAGCCTGTATGATGAGCCCAACCGGCGATGCCGATTACTTGCAGTACGATTCCTTCTTCATTGACTTCACGGATAGCGGGAAGGAAAACCGGAAGCCGTTGGAGCATTTTCACGATACGTTCGAGCTCGCTTTCTTTATCCGTGCCGATATTCATATCTTCGTCAAGGACACCAAATACGATATCCGTGACGGCGATTGGCTCCTGATTCATCCGTACGATATCCACAGCATTTTTTACAATCCGAATCATGACTACTCCCGTTATGTGCTGCAGTTCAAAAGCAGCTTTATCCGCGAGCTGCTGGCTGTGCTTGGTATGGAGGACCGCTTCGAGGCTATCCAGCAGAAACGAAATAAACGGGTCCGCCTCGATCTCGGCCAAAGATTGAAGGTTGAGGCGCTGTATCGAACTATTCTTGAGCTGTACACGCAGCAGCAGCAGCTCCATGCCACCTCCAGTCATCATCCCATAGCGTCCGCAGAGCCTGAACTGAAGCTGCAATTGACCCTCCTGCTGCTGGAATACGAGAAATTATGCAGCAGCTCAAGCAGCGTGCGAAGGATCCGATCCGCTGAAGAGCCCGTGCAGGAGATGATCGCCTACCTGGACGAGCATTACAGGGAGCCTGTCCAGCTGGCGGATCTGGAGCGGCATATCGGGAAAAGCAAATTTACTCTATGCCGGCTGTTCAGCCAAACGACCCAATTCACCGTTGTCGAATACTTGCAGTACAAACGAATTATTGAAGCGCAAAAAAGGTTAATCCTCACGGATCAACCGATATTTGATATTGCACTGGATTGCGGCTTCCACAACGCCCAGCATTTTTATCGGATATTCAAAAAAATATGCGGCAAAACGCCCCTGCAATACCGCAAGGGGCGTGTGTAAGCGCTATTTTTTCTTCATTTCCTGGTACGCCTTCAGCTGCTCATCCATCACTTCTTTGCCGCCGATCTTCATATATTCCGCGACCAAATCGTCATACAGCTTGTCAAAATCGGCAGGCTTCGCTGTTATCGTCTTGACAGTAATCTCGACACCCTTGTCGGACAGCGTCTGGTTGTACTTGATCTGTGCCTCGATCGGGCGGTTAAAACGCGCCGGCAGCTGACCGTCCTTATCTCCTACTTTGATGCTGTCCATCGTGAAGTCCTTGTACTTCGGATCGGCGGCGTTCGCTTTGAGTGTTTTCTCCGGATCCCCCATATCCTTCCCGTTGATCAGCATGCTGTAATCGAGATAGTTGTACATCACCTTCTTCGCTTCGTCCGTATCGGTGAAAACCGGAATGCCGTCGTCGCCCTTCTTATACGTCACGCCTTCCGTTCCGTTCTGCAGGTCAAAAATAACCTTGTAATCGGACATCCAATCGAGGAACTTAATGACCTCGACAGCGCGTTTGCTCGACTTGGGCACCATCAAATGCGCGGACAGCGGATGATAAATCGCCTTTACATGCTTGCCCTCATAGTTCGTGAACGGATCGACGGGCAGCAGCGTGGCGCTCGGCACATTTTTTTGCAGGGTGGAATAGTACGCCTGGTAGACCGGCTCATTCGTATTCGTAATCGCAAACCCGATTTGACCGTTGACCAGGTCGGCCTGGAACTTCTTCCCGTCCTTGTCGAGCGCGAAGTCAGGACTGATCAAGCCTTCGTTGTACAGCTTGTTCAGGAACCGGTACGCGTCCTTGTTACCCGGCTTCTGCCAATCCGGCAGGGAATAGTATTCTTCCTCCGTCATCTTCTTCCAGAACGTCCGCACCAGCGGGTCCAGGTTGTTGTTATACCGGATGCCGTAAGGAATCACTTTGCCTCCCGTGCCCCCCGGGTCCTTCTCCTTGAACGCTTTAAGCGTAGCGTAGAATTCATCCGTTGTCTTCGGCGGCTGCATGCCCAGCTTATCGAGCCAGTCTTTGCGGATGATTGGCGTGGAGGAAGCAATAATAATCCGTTTCGCCGGAATCGTGTACTGCTTGCCGTTAATTACCCCGTAGCTCAGCAGTTGGTCGCCGAGGTACTTTTTCAAATTCGGGCCGTGCTGATTAATCAGATCTCCCAGATCGGTTAGCCCGCCCTGCTTCACCCAGTTCTGCACCGCTGGATCGCTGTACGTAAAAATGAGATCGGGCGCTTCATTGGCCGCCATCAGCACGTTCAGCTTGGGCACTTCTTCCGTACGGGGAACGGTAACGAATTCGACCTTGATGTTATTCGGGTCGCCGAACTTTTCCTGAATATATTTAACGAACCAGCTTTCGGTCAACGGAGGCGCCCCCGGCGGGGTGTTCCCGCGGTCGAACAGCTCAATCTTCAGCGTCACCGGACTGCCCTTCTTGCCGCCGTCACCTGCAGCAGGACTCGAGCCGCTGTTGGATGAACAGGCTGCAAGCGATAATCCGGAGAGAAACACAGCAAGGATGGCAGATACGGTTTTGATCTTGTTCCGAGATAAAGACATTGACGCTCAACTCCCTTTTTTGTTCTTGGTTTGGTTGTACATCTCGTCCTGCATATTACCCCTTGACCGCGCCGATCATCATACCGGAAATAAAGTAGCGCTGCAGCCAAGGATACACCACCAGAATCGGAATCGTAGCAAACATAATGCTCGCTGCCTTCAAGCTCTCCGGAATCGGAGCCAAGGAGTTGACGCCCTCGGTCGCCGTCGCGTCGCTCATCTGGTTGCTGATGACCAGCTGATACAGCTTCAACTGAATCGGATACAAGTCCTGGTCCGTGATATAGAACAACGCATCCATAAACCCGTTCCACCGTCCCACCGCATAAAACAAGCTTAAGGTAGCAAGCACAGGCAGCGAGAGAGGAAGCACAATCCGAAACAGCGTTCCGAAGTGGGAGCTGCCGTCAATACGGGCCGATTCTTCAAGCTCCTCGGGAATGGAGGAGAAGAACGTTTTGAGGATAATCAGGTAGAACGCATTGATCATCCCGGGTAAAATCAACGCCCAGATGGAATTGGTCAGCTTTAGCGTCTTCACCAGCAAATACTCGGGAATCAGGCCCCCGCTGAAAAACATCGTAAATACAATCATCAGCAGGAAAACATCCCGCCCCTTCAGCCGAGTCTTCGTCAGCGGATAAGCGGCGCATATGGTCATCACCATACAGATCACAGTAAACAGCACGACAAGCACAATCGTGAAAAACAGGGAGCCGACCATCTTGGCGTCGCGAAGCACGGTTTCATAAGCGATCGTGCTCCATTCCACAGGAAACACCGTAACTTTGTTGGATAATATAGCCGCGTTGGAGCTTAGCGAAACAGAGGCCAAATGAAGAATGGGCACCAGTGCCAGGAAGGATGCCACGATGATGACAACAATAATCGACGCGTCCATGATTTTGTCAGCTGTACTTACTTTCATGCTGCATGCCTCCTTTACCAGATGCCCTGATCGGTCACTTTTTTGGAAATATAGTTGGAAGTCAGCAGAAAGATCAGGCCGACTACCGCCTGGAACAACCCGATTGCGGTCGCAATCGTGAAACGAGCCGATTGAATCCCCACTTTGTACACGAACGTACTGATGACGTCAGAAACGTCCGTAACCAGCGGATTCCCCAGCACATACGGCCGTTCAAAGCCGATGCTCGCCATATGGCCGATATTAATGATGAGTAAAATGATGATCGTGGACTTGATGCCAGGCAAGGTAATGTTCCAAATTTTGCGCAGCCTTCCCGCCCCGTCTACTTCCGCCGCTTCGTACAGCTCCTTGTTGATGCCCGTCAAGGCGGCCAAATAAATGATTGTTCCCCAGCCTGCGCTTTGCCAGACGCCTGAGCCGACATAAGTGACCACCCAATAGAAAGGATCCGTTAAAAATGGAATCGCTTTCATATTTAGTGAACGCAGCACAATATTGACCAGCCCGGTATTCGTGGACAGCAGCTGATAAACAATGCCCCCGATAATGACCCAGGAAATAAAATGAGGCAGGTAAAGAATGGTCTGTGCGCCTTTCTTGAACCATTTGATTCGAACTTCGTTCAGCAGCACGGCCAACACGATCGGCGCCGGGAAAGAAATGACCAGATCAAGCAAATTCAGCAGCATCGTATTGCGCAGTACCTTGTAGAAATCGTTCATCTTGAAAATTTCGCGGAATGCATCCAGACCTGCCCAAGGGCTATTCCAGATGCCCTGGAACATATTGAATTCCTTGAATGCAATGGTGACGCCGTACATCGGAACATACTTGAATACAATGAAATACAGCATTGGGACAAACAGCAGTGCATACAGCTGCCAATCCTGATTGGCAAACAGCTTGAGGCTTCGCCTCTTGGCTACAGGGCGGGACAATGACTCCGTAACGGTTTTGCTGCCGATCTCGGACATAAGACTCCTCCATTTCACAGAAGCTGTGGAACGAACTGCTTTTCCATAGCTATACAGTAAGTTACCGCGGCTGAACCGGTCAATTTACAAGAATCGCCGCTTATCGTTTTGTAGGAAGCCTTATGAATAAGATTCAGCTTAACGTTTTGTCATCCCACTTTACAATTGCGAAGAAGCCTCCGGAGGATCGGACCTGCGAAAAGACAAGCTTCCGGCTTCGGCCAATCGCTTCAGAGGCAACCGGCAGCTGTGCCGAATAGAAGCGAAGCAACAGCAGCGCATCTAACAGCCAATGCAGCCGTCGGCTATCGGTCTGAAGCCGCCTCCATCCGTCTTCGATAATCTCCCGGAGGACAGCCGAACATGTTCTTGAACGCCCGATGGAACGAAATGACATGAACATAGCCGACCCGCTCCGCAATAACCTGTGCCGGAAGATCGGTTTCGAGCAGCAGTTCCTTCGCCTTCTCCAGCCTGACCTTCAGCATGAAGTCAATAAACTTTTCGCCGAACTGTTCCTTAAATAGCTTGCTTAAATATCTTGAATTCATATCAAAATGTTCGCTTATTTTGTTCAGAGACAACTCCGGATCGGCGTAATACATCTCCAAATATTGCTTCACGCGAAGCATCAGTACTTGATGGCTTCCGCTCTCCCGCGCCGCTTGCAGATGGGGCTCTAACGAAACGAGCAGAGAGCAAAGCCGGTCATGCCAATCATCCAACGATTCCGCTGCCTCGGCCAGACCGCCCAGCTGGTGCGCGTACTCTTCCTTCCAAAGACTGGGGATGGGTTCCCTGCTCTCCTGCAGTTCCTTGTGAAATTGATACTGCAGGCAGTCCATCAAATGCTGCAGATCGGCTTGGGAGCAGCCGCCCGTTTGGAGCCCCTGCAGCAGCCGATGCAGATGGGCCTGCCATTGTCCGTCCTGCAATCGAAACGATTTGGCCAGCATCGTTAGCGAGGGCACATACGGAAAGATTCCCCCCTCTTCCTTCGGGCGTACCTCCCCTTTGCCGATAAAGCAGTTCAGACCGAACACCGGCTTGCTGCCGAGATGCCGCTTCGCTTCCTTGTACGATTGAGCGACTCCGTCGTACGCCTCCGTATCCGGACCGATCCCGACCGAAACCGTAAATTCCAGGTTCGCCGCTACCCAGGCCTGCAGCCTTCTCATGGCCCCTTGCACCTTATCCCCTTCATCCCCGTCAAGCTCATTCATGAAAAAGACAACGGCCATCCGCTGAGGCTCCAGCCATTCCTGCCATAAGACAATGCCCTCACTCTGCGCGATTTCCTGAAGGACATTGCCGACCACAAACTTCAATAAATATTGATCTCTCGGGTTATAGCGGCTCGTGAACCGGTTGTAGCGGTCAAACTCCATAACTGCGGTCGCCAGCCTCCGGTCATGCACCGGTACCTGCAGCTTTAACATTTCCTGCTTCCACTGCAGCTCGCTGAGCTCCGTCCTTCCTTCCAGCCATTCGGTTAAACGCTGCTTTTTTCGCAAAACCAGATCGTCCTTGTACCTCTGCTCGTATTCGCTTGACCTTTCCAGCAAATCATCAATGGCGGCTTCAATATATTTCAGCTCATTGGATCGAAAGGCAGAGCGCCCCTGGCGGACCAGCTCGCCGCTGCGCCGTTTCGTATACGCATCAATGCGCCCGGCGATGGCTTGAATCGGCTTGTAGTTGCGGTGGGTTACATATGTAAACCATAAAATGCCCGCTGCAACGGTCAGTAGGCCCACCAGAATCCAGGAATCGTGGAACAACGACAGCATCGACATTTGCTTGTTATGACGCATATCGGCAGCGTAGGACCATCCCGTATAATCGGAGATCGTCCTATGATTATCCTTCATCACGCCAACGCTTGCCGCTGCAGAACCCGCACGCCTGGAGGCTGCGTAATTTCGGTCGAACGGCTCCTGGTCCGTCGAATACAGCTGGATCAGCCCGGCGTCATAGCGGGTTAAATCCTTAATGAAGCTGACCAACGCGGAGACCCGTATATTGACCACGACGGCCCCCTGCTTCTCCCCGGAGAACGGGTAATATTTGAACAGCGTGATGACCCGTTCCTCCCCTTCTTCGTGGGCAAACTCCTTGAACCCCCGCGGATCGGTCCAAACCTGGGCCGTCCCCGCCCCTGCCTCATAGGCATGACGCAGAAAACCGCTGTCTCCGAATTGCTCCAGGGTAGAAAGGCCGCTCCGCGACAGTACCTTTCCTGATTTCTCGTTATATATATAAATAGAATTGGCAAAAGGAAGAATCGAAGAAAAATCATCCAGCTTCCGGGCAATGGTGAAGTAATCGGAAACGGTTTGGGTATCCCCATCCAAAAAGAAAGCGCTTAACTTTTCATTCGTGTACATTTCCTTCACCACCATACGCTCCGCTGCGCGCAGGTTCGTATCCACCGATTGCATCACCTTCATTGCAATGGCCTGGTTCGTCAGCTCAATCTGATTTTGGGCAGAATTATTCAAGATCGTGGAGAATGTAAAGATCAATACGGAGATGACCACGAAAAAAATCGGTGCGTACGAAAGCAAAATGCGATAGTACCAGCTCATCTTCATCCTAAACCAGGCCCCCTGCGTTAAGGCAAATTTCTTCTGATACCTATTTTATTACAGAAAAAGCGCATATGTTGTTGAATTATGGCGGAAAGCCGGTTACGCGATAAAAAGAGTGCTTCCTACCTAGGGATAACCGGCTTCGCCATCTTTCAAGGGGCATGCATTTGGCAAGGCGGATGAAGGATGAGATGTCTTCCTGAATGATTCGTATAGAAAAAGAGACTCCCTGTAAAGAGGAGCCTCCACCTTGCCAATCAATCAGTGAGCAGATGTATTTTCAGATTTGGAAATGTTTCCGAAATGTCGGCGATTTCATTGGCAAACAGACTTTGGTCGAAACCGGAATGGAATATTTCTTTGTCGGGAAAAAACGTAAGGCTTGTTCCTGTTTCATTTGTAAGTCCGACAGTAAGAAGTGGAGTTTGAGGGATACCGTGCTTGTATTCCTGACGGAACACCTTACCTTCTCTTCGTACTTCTACCGTAAGCCTTTGTGACAATGTGTTAACGATTGGAATCGTGATTCCCTTTTGGCTGTTCGGTGCATTGAATGAGGCAGAAAAACGACTTATTTCGGTGAGAACGGCTTGAACACGCGGCTTTTCCGAGTTCGAAAAAGACTGAACAGGAATCCCTCGACCGTTATCGGCAACAGTCACGCTGCCGTCGCTATGAAAAACCACGCTAACATCGGAACAATAGCCCGCCTGATGTTCAAGGATTGTATTCTCCAATACTGATCGAAGCAAAAGGTGTGGATCGTATTCCTCTGGCGAGGTGCCCAAATAATCACCTGCGTTATTTCTAGCTTCCGATAACTCCATGTAGTCACTTGTATCAAGCAACTCTGATACTGCAGCTAATAAAAGCAAAAATGGGAGTGCTCGATGTCCAGGAAATGAGTAGTTACCGCCGCGTTCTTCTTGCGTTAGGAGGTCAGCCCCTAGCAAGGCTTTAATATGGTGATACAATTGTCCTGTGGTACCCATATTTAAGCGATCTACGAGTTCGGTACCCGTCAAGGGTTGTTGTAAGACGGCTCTTATGATATCGATACGTTGTTTATGACCAAGTGCAGATAAAATTTTCGCAACTTTATCACTATCGAGATCTAACAGTTGTTTGACATCCCGTTCGTGTGGCTCCCATCTATAACGCGACTTCTCGCCAAGGTATTGACCTGAAAAAAATATACCACCCAATTCTCCCTGTCCAGTGTTAATGTCTGCAAGAAGTTTGCCCGATTGGTCGCAATCTTCTTTGATTCGTGTTTCTTTGCTTGAAGAGTTTTTCACGATCTCTTTAACAATCTCTTGAAGTTCAGCCAACTGTGTCTTGAGTCCATCCAGTTCTACACCATAGTCACGAGTCAAAAGAATCACCTCATATTATTCATTCGGTTATTACGTAATTACGTAAATAAATAATAACATCATGCAATCAACTTGTAAATGATATCGAAGCCATTGTTTTACAAAAAAGCTTTGCCATTGAGCTAACTGGGAACTGAGGGAGTTCAATAAATAGGCTTCGTATCTTAAACATAAATAGCCCATTGCCATTTAAAATTGGAAATAAGAAGTTTCCAAATTACGGTGATGGGCCCATTTATATTTTTATAAGCGCTACATTACATTAGACTGCCGCTGTCTTCATTAAATGAACGTACCCGTTTAACAAATCAGCGTCTCTTTACGATCGACTGGCCATAAGTGCATCAATGCTTATGAGCAAGAATGTTGATAAGCTTGCCAAACGGGTCGCGGACATAGAATCGACGAACGCCCCAAGGCTCATCAACAAGCCCATATTCTACTGGAAATCCAGCTCCCTTCATGCCTTCTAATGCAGCATCGACATCATCGACTTCAATCGATAGATCAGGCGTAGGGGTTTCTGAGCCACCCTGTGAGGCGAAACTAATTTGAATGCTCATCTCCTCGTTTGAACCATAAGTTCTAATCCAACCATGATCCATCATTAAATCAAGGCCGAGCACATCCTGGTAAAAGCATTTAGCTGCCGTGATCTCCTTCGTATTTATATTGGCGACGATTCGTTTGACCTTCATTTCAAACCTCCCAGACTTAAGCAGATTTTCCTTCAATATAGAAATACATTCGACATATAACAGTTAATTCTTCTTTGATATTAATAAATCCCCCGTTTACTCAAACTCTGAAACCGTGTCATATTAACGAATCCAGTCTAAAACTGGTCGTGTTCGTCGGGCAACTCGAAAGATTTATCCAGGATTTTAAGGGTGGGACGCGTCGACCCTCGTCTAAGCAGTTATCAGGTTTTTGTGCTTCTATGGTCTGATTGCAGAAGCGAGCGGTTGTTAGAAAAATTAATTACATTCCCGCAAATCGATACTTGCTGCAATCATAAATTGTGCAGCGTAATATGTAATCATAACCCCAAAGTCGGCTAATGGGATGGGATAACAAAACATGTTCCAAGCAAGCAGCGAATCGGATAAGAAGAACAGAATAGCTCCTGTGATGGCAACCGGGCTTCTGCTGATGACCGCACTCCAGATCATCAAGGAGATCACGATCACATAAACCAAGATGAGGGGCCACATGCCACCGGCATGTTTAGCAATCATTCCTTCATGTAAACCACGCAATAGGAAAAAGGAATATATCGCGATTGGAATCAGACCAGCCAGATGAGCCGGGGAATACCGCCAACGGCTGATAAATGCCGAAATGTAAATGAGATGAGCGATCAGGAAAGAGAGCACCCCGAAAATGAACCATTGGGTCCCATGCACCAATAAAAAGGAATCCCCGACAGCCGAAAAGAACAGCCCTGCAATCACCCGATTCCGGTAGGTTCGGACCTCCCTTGTGGCCGTTGATGCCAGTAACATAATGAGTACGATGGTTCCGGGCTTTAAGATCCAGCGCAAAAGCATGTTTCCATCCGCTAACGCGAATAGAAACCCTACGCCTGAAATGAGAATAGCTGCAATTAGAAATTTTTTAAACATGATAACCCCTCTTGGCTATTTAATTGTAGAACATTTACCAGTATAAAGCCTTCAGTTTAAAATGCGTTTAAATAGATTTAATAAAATCAAGATGGCTCTAGCTGTCCGCAGTCTCTCCGGCGGCACGTGCCGGGTTTGTCTGATCTTCCGGCATTTGATTGGAGATGAACATTCATGGAAATAAAATTACAAGTCCCTAGTAAAAGTGATTTCTTTGAGTTGTATAAAACAACAGGATGGGAAGCTCGGATTCAGTTAGGAGAAGATAAGTGAATACAAGCTATTGAAAATCGTTGGTTTACTGTACCTGCTTACAAAGCTGAAAAGCTTATCGGGTATGGGCGAATTGTATCAGATGGGATTCTCCAAGCCTTTATCTGTGATTTAATTGTTTTACCTAGTTTTCGGGAGAAACAGGAATGTGGTGGAAAGACAGAGGGAATATCAAGATTTATCCAATCACCTTTGAATGACTAATGGATTCGTGCTGTCGAGTCAGATGACGAAGGTTGAGCAGACCAATACCTCTTTGTTTATGCTTCTCAAACTCCTCGGACATCCTGAAAATACCGCTCCGTAGAACACCTAAAAAAGGCAGCAAAAAAGTGACCTTGGGCAAACAAAAAATGGCCAGCGGCATCCACAATGTACTGTCTGAATAAACGTTCAGGAAGCTGACGTATTCACAGTAATTGATACACCTAATGACTCTAATTTCTTAATGGAATGCTTGATGATTACGTCCCGTTTTCGTTCCTCGTAGTAGGTTGGACCCAGCTCAATGAAGAACCCCTGATACCGAAATCGTATCAGGGGTGCCGGTTGGACAGCTACAATTCCTATGGTTTTCACCTCACGCAGAAGCCTTAATCCAGGACAAGGAGAATAAGGCCATCCGCTCACCGATCCGTCTGTTCCGTCTGTTCCGTCGGCTCCGTTGACACCTTCGGCTCCAGCGCCTTCAGCCCCGCCTCCAGAACGGCAACAATCCGGTCCACATCATAGATGCTTCCGGCCCATGTCCCTCCGCTTGCCGCCTGCAGCGCAGCCCATAACCGCGTATCCTGCGGCAGCAGCGGGTCAGGAGCCAGTCCGGGGTGAGGCGGTCTCGACGCGAGTACCCGCGCCCCTTCCTCCGGTGACAGCAGCTCCCCTTCACGGCCGATGAAATGGATGCTGCCTTCCAGCTCATTCCGGTCCACGACAATGTCGATGATATCTCCGTCCCTCAGCTTCCCGATAGGTCCGCCTGCCAAGGCCTCGGGACCTGCATGTCCGATGCAGGCCCCTGTAGAAACACCGGAAAAACGGGCATCCGTCAGCAGAGACACGAACTTGCCGAAGGGCAGGTGCTTCAAGGCCGAGGTCAGCTGGTACGTCTCTTCCATCCCTGTCCCCGAAGGTCCCCGTCCGATCAGGACCAGAACATCTCCCGCAGCAATCCCCCCCTGCTTAATAGCAGCGATGGCTGCCTTCTCGGACGTGAACACCTTGGCCTGTCCCCGGTGACGGTAGACGCCATCTTCCCCTACGACCGACGGATCGATCGAGGTGGACTTGATGACCGAGCCCTCCGGGGCCACATTGCCCATAGGAAACGTCACCGTAGAGGTCAAGCCTCTCTGCCTGGCCCGTTCGGGCGACAGGATTACATCATCCGCATCGATTCCATCCAGCTCAAGCAGCAGACGTTTCATCCTGCGCCGGCGCTCACTCGACTCCCACCAATTCAGCACCGCATCCACCGTTTCACCTGAAGCGGTCACTGCGTCCAGATGCAGCACGCCGAGGCGGCGCAGGTGAAGCATCACTTCCGGAACGCCGCCTGCCAGAAACACCCTCACGGTCGGGTGGTATTCCGGCCCATTCGGCAGGACGCTGACAAGACGAGGCACCGACTTGTTGATGCGGATCCAATCCTGCACCGTCGGGATCCGCAGTCCTGCCGCATGAGCCACGGCCGGGATATGGAGCAGCAGGTTGGTCGAGCCCCCGAAGGCCGCATGAACGGCCATCGCATTATGAATCGCCTTATCCGTCAAAATATGCTTCATGCGCAAGCCCTGCGCCTCCATAGCCATCATCGCCCGCGCCGACTGCCTTGCCATCTCTTCCCATACCGGCTGGCCGGACGGAGCAAGCGCGGCGTGGGGAACCGTCATGCCAAGCGCTTCGGCTACGACCTGGGAGGTTGCCGCCGTCCCGAGGAACTGGCAGCCGCCGCCGGGCGTGGCGCAGGCGCGGCAGCCCAAATCGGCTGCCGCCTCCAGCGAGAGCTCGCCATTGGCATAGCGGGCGCCGATCGTCTGGATCTTGCCCGCATCCTCCCCTTCCGTCGGAGGAAGCGTCACGCCGCCGGGGACAATAACGCTCGGCAGGTCGGGAAGACCTGCCAGAGCCATCATCATCGCCGGCAACCCTTTGTCGCAGGTAGCGATGCCGAGCACGCCTCGGCGAGTCGGCAAGGAGCGGGCAAGACGTCGAAGCACGATCGCTGCGTCATTGCGGTAGGGCAGCGAATCGAACATGCCCTCCGTACCCTGTGAGCGGCCGTCGCAAGGATCGCTGACGTACCCGGCGAACGGAACGCCGCCGCTGTCCGTCACTTCCCGGGCCGCCGCCTGCATCAGCAGGCCTACCTCCCAATGGCCCGTATGATAGCCGAGCGCAACAGGACTTCCGTCTTCCTTGCGAATTCCCCCCTGCGTGCTGAGCAGCAGGTACTGCTTCCCTTTCAGCTTGCCGGGCTTCCAGCCCATGCCGACATTTTGCGTCAACCCGAACAGCTCGCCGCTCGGCGCATGCAGCAGCTGCTCCGGCGTTAAAGGCAGCGACCCGCCGGGCCCTGGCGCATGGGTACGAATGTCATACAACGCTTCCGAGCCTTGGCCCATCAGCTCTTGGAGCTGCTCTGTCATGTTCCGTCTCTCCTCTGCAATGAACTAGGCTTTGACAAACACAGTCTTGATCGATGTAAAAAACTCAATCGCCGCTTGCCCCTGCTCGCGGGAGTGGGAGCTCGACTGCTTCATCCCGCCGAACGGGGCCTGCAGCTCGACGCCGGCCGTTTCCGAGTTAATGCGGACGAGGCCCGCATCCATATCTTGAATGAACGATAAGATGTTACCGATGCTTTGGGTGAAAATCGAGGCGCTTAAGCCAAAATCCGAATCATTGGCGAGCTCAATGCCCTGTTCCATTGAATCTACTGCGATCAAGGCAAGCACAGGCCCGAATATTTCTTCACGGGCTATGGCCATGTCCGGCGTGACTTTATCGAATACGGTCGGCTGCACGTAGAACCCTTCGGCAAGCGACGGATCCTCCGGACGTCCGCCGCCGAACAGCAGCTCCGCTCCTTCGTCCTTTCCTTTCTGAATGTAAGACAATACCGTTTCGAGCTGGCTTGCATTCGCGCAGGGCCCCAGCCATGTCCCGGCTTCCAATCCGTGCCCCACCTTCAACGACTGCAATTTGGCAAGCAGCTTTTGTTTGAATACATCGTATACCGCACGTTCAATGATCACACGGCTGGTTGCCGTACATTTCTGGCCGGTGGAACGAATCCCTCCGCTGATCGTCGCGTCCACCGCCAAATCAAGGTCGGCATCCGCTGCGACCAGAATCGGATTTTTGCCGCCCATCTCCAGCTGGTACTTGGCTCCGCGCGCCAGGGCCGCTTGACCGACCCGCTTGCCGACCGCATTCGAGCCGGTGAAGGTGATGCCATTGACATCCGGGTGCTCGGCCAGACCTTGCCCAATCACGGAGCCGCTACCGGTAACAAGATTCAGCACGCCTGCAGGCAGCCCCGCTTCCGCAAAGCATTCAATAATCTTGGCGGCGGTGACTGCCGTTTCCTGGGCAGGCTTCAGCACGACCGCATTGCCATAGATTAAGGCCGGTGCCATTTTCCAGATCGGAATCGCAACCGGAAAATTCCACGGCGAGATGACGCCGACTACGCCTAGCGGTGTGCGGGTCGTGAACATAAGCGCTTCCGCGTCCGTCGATGGAATGACATCCCCGACCCGGCGCATGCCTTCACCGGCGTAATAGCGTAAAATCGCGATGCCGCGGGCCGTTTCGCCTTTGGCCTCCGGCAGTGTTTTACCCATCTCGCGGGTCATCGTTTCCGCCACTTCATCCAAACGGCGCTCCAGAGCGTTCGCCACCCGGTACAAATAATCTCCGCGGGCTGCTCCAGACAGCTTGCGCCAGCCTTTTTGCGCCGCCTTGGCGGCAGCAACTGCGCGATTCAAATCCTCCGCCGAGGAGGCCTGCACATAACCGACAACCTCCGTGCGCTGCGCCGGATTCAGGCTGGGAACAGTCTCTCCCGTAACGGAAGCCGCCCATTCCCCTTGAATATAGTTTAAATAGGTTTGTCCCCCGGTAAATACAGATGATGACATCGTCATAGTTAAGCTTCCTCCTGTTCAAATATGGATGGGTCTAGCTTGCACTAACAACCGGATTCAACAGTGTCCCGATACCGGAAATATCGATTTCCACCCGGTCACCGGCCGCAAGCGTAAATTCGTTCGGCGGCACAATACAAGTGCCCGTCAGCAAGACGGTTCCCTCAAATAGTTCATTGTCTCGCTTCAAAAATCCGGTGAGCTCCTCCAGCTTGCGCTTGAGCTGTCCGGTACTGGCCGTTCCCTCCACAACCTTCTGTCCCTCGCGGTAAATGCGGCAGGTCATTTGCAGCCGGTACGGGTCTTCCACCGTCTCGGCCAACCGGATGGCGGGGCCGATCGAGCAGGAACGCTTCCATACCTTCGCTTGTGGCAAATAGAGCGGATTCTCGCCCTCGATATCCCGGCAGCTCATATCGTTGCCGATGGTGTAGCCGACGATGCGGCCTCGCCCATCCAGTACAAGTGCAAGCTCCGGCTCAGGTATTTGCCACGAGGAATCGCTGCGCAGCTGTACGGCTCCGCCGGGCCCAACGGTGCGGGCTGCCGTCGATTTGAAGAACAGCTCCGGCCTCTCGGCGTCATACACCTTATCATAAAAGGTAGACGCATCCATCCGGCCACCGGTCGCCTCATAGTTTCGCGCTTCCCGACTGCGCTCGTATGTCACTCCGGCTGCCCATACCTCCGGAGCCTCGATAGGTACGAGCAGCGATAGCTGCTCCAGACTTTCAGGGATCGGCCGGGCCGACGAGATCAGCGATTGTACCAGCGCAAGAGGCGATGCAGCGGAGGCTTCCGCTTCCTTCAGCAGCGAGAGGAAATCTCCCTGCGGCAGGTTAAAAATTTCCCCTTCATCGGTCACGGCAGCGAGCTGAACGGACGATAGCGCTTTCAAATATCGGATAATACGCATAAGATCGATCACTCTCCTTTAAGTATTTGTTTTATATTATAAAACACTGTTTATAATATCGGACATGAGAAAACCTCTATCGAAGCTTTGCAAAGATGAGCGAAAGCGTTAAGCGGTAGGTTTTATCACCAATAAGAATTTTGCTTTCCGATTCATCGGAAACTAGTTTTATGTGGTAAGGAAACGACTCCCCCGTCCCCTGAGGACGGGGAGTGCTTCATTTCAAAGCCTTGGCGCTTTTACCTGCCGGGCCTTGCTTTGGAGCTATCCATGGGCCCGGCGATAGCCCAGAAGCTGCGATATCGCCGCAGCCTCCTTTTTCAGCAAGACTACATATTCCGCGAACTGGGACTCGTCAACCGCTGAAGTCAGTGTGGAGAGGCTCATTGCCGCAATGACCGCCCCCGTATGATCGTATATAGGGGCCGCACCGCAGCGGACACCGGGCTCATTCTCCTCATGGTCATAGGCAGCACCTTCCGCACGGGCTTGCCTCAGCTCACGGACAAAAGCAGCCTCGTCATGGATTGTTGCTGCCGTATGTACCGTGTAATTATAGTTATGAAGCAGCTTCGTCAGCGCTTCTTCCCCCTGGAAGGCCGCCAGCACTTTGCCCACGGCACTGCTGTGCAGCGGAACACGGCGTCCGATCCGGGAATAGCGGATGGCCGCTTTATCCCCCTCTACCTTATCTATGTATACGCCTTCCTTGCCGTCTAATATGACAAGATGGGTGGACTGACCTGTCAGCGCGGACAAAGAGGCCAAATGCTTACGGGCGATCGTGCGTATGTCCATGCCTTGCAGCAGCAGCTGGCCCTTCTCCAGCAGCTTCATCCCGAGCTTGTATTTGCCCGATTCTTCGTTCTGATCGATGTAGCCGTGCAATTGCAGCGTTTTCAATAACGAATGGACGGTGCTTTTGTGCAGCTGCATACGGGTGCTAATTTCGGTAATTTTCAACTCGGTCGTCGATTCATCGAACAGGTCGATGATTTGTAAAGCCCTGTCTAGCGATTGAATGATTGGCATGATGGGACACTCCTGGGAATCGGTTATATCTGTTTTATAATATAAAACCGTGTTCAATATTGTTTTATCTAATGTCATTTTATGTGAATTCCATCGTATTGTCTACGATTTTCAATAAAAAAGATAGAAACCAAGTCACAGACCGGCTCTATCCCCATCTCCTATCTCTGTTGTTTACCGCTTCGCATGACGGGAGGCTTACTCCCGTTTCCCTCATGCCTCTTTCTCAACGGAATCGGCTGATGATGTCCAGCACATATTTGCTTATGACGGCCAGGCCGCCGATAAAATAGCCAATGACAAAAATCCACCCTGTCGGATCTATTGAGATCAAGGACATGAGAAGGTTCATCGGCAGCACATAGTACAGCATATCCTTCAAATATACAAGGGCCACATTCGGGTGCAGCGAGCCCCGCCAGAACGATTGGGCAAAAGCAATGAGAAAGTCCAGCATCATAAAGCCGAACAGCACCCACAATGTATAGATCATCCAGTCTGCAAGCGTAAAAGTCACTTGGGATCACCACCTTGCTATATACTATGAGGAACAGACGAACATGTGATGACAAATTAGTTGGCACCCCGGGTGCTATTGATGTTTGTCTATATCACTTTCTTCTTACCTGAAGCGTATCGAGGGGGTGAGAGGATGCAATCCATTTTTCGCAAACAAAAAACAGACCCTCCTTTGTTCAAGGAAGGTCTAATAGAAGCATTCACGCATACCCTGCTGTCGTCTAAAAATCAATACTGCTTCCCGTAATCAACCCGGTTAAGCGAAGGCTTGCTGCCCCCTATATACTCCTTCAGGTTATGTAAAAAAATATTCATCGCCCGCTCCTCGTACCGGCCGGTCGAGCCTGAATTATGAGGAGTCATGATGACATTATCCATGTCCCAAAGCGGGCTTGTCTCCGGCAAAGGCTCCTGCTCGAACACATCGAGCCCCGCTCCGGCAATGTCACCGTTGCGGAGCGCTTCAATCAGCGCATCCGTATCCGTTGTGCCGCCCCGGCCGATATTGATAAACACCGCCGTCGGTTTCATCAGACTAAACTGCCGTTTGCCGAACAAATGCGCCGTCTCGGCTGTCTTGGGTAAGGTCACGATCACGAAGTCGCTCTCCTGCAGCACCGTATCCAGACCGCTGTTATCGTACATCTCATCTATGAAGGGCGACGGGGCTCCCGATTTCCGCACCCCCAGCACCCTCATGCGGAACGCCTGAGCCAGCCGGGCCGTTTCTTCCCCGATCGCTCCGACCCCGATGATGCCGACCGTCTTCTCGTGCATTTCGCTGTAGGGCGGTATGCCCTCCCACTTATGCTGGAGCTGATAACGGATAGAAAGATGCAGCTTGCGGGTGAATGCCAGCATCATGGCAAAGATCGCTTCGGATATGGAGTAAGCATGAACACCGCTTGCTGTCGTCAGCGTGATCCCCCGCTCTTGAAAAGCTTCCATAGGCATATGATCCACGCCTGCTCCCCAGTTCTGCACCCAGCGCAGCTTGCTTTCCGGGCGAAGACAGGCTTCCACGGCGGATGCGTTCCAATCCATCAAAATTTCCGCATCCTGCAGATGGGATTCCCATACCTCCTTCTCTTTTCCGTGAATCACTTCGCAGTCCGGCGCCAGCAGCCGGATTTGCTTCAGGTGGTCCTCCGACAGTGCATGAAAACAAACGATTTTGGGCATGGTTCTCATCTCCTTTGGCCTCATTATACCATCGCCCGTGCGTTAAAAATACAGAGAACCCTGTACCGCTTCATACAGCAGTATACAGGGTTCCTTCCAATGCTCTTTTCCGGGCCTTCCTTTCCTTGCGGCTCTAAAGCTTCACATGGTTGACGTTCAGCAGTACGCCCACCTTCTCGAACAAGGACGCATTGTGCCCGATCGACATAGCACAGTGATGCGTAGGAGCTTCTGCAAACCAGCGGGTCATATAATCATCAGGTTGCAGAGGGAACTTCACCGGGGTTTGGGTGTTGCCTATCTTCATGATCGGTCCATTGGTTGACTCGCCCTCGCTGCTGATCAGCTTCAGCCTGCCGTCCCCCGTTTGGGTCACGTTCAGAGTGGTCACAGGTCCCGTTCTCACCTTCGCCTCAACCGAGACCCCGGTCCCCTGCTTGCCATGATACAATCCCATACCGCGCAAAATCGGCTTCCCGTCGGAAATCGCGATATGGAACGGTCCGTCGTGACCGAGCAATATTGTCTCATCGATGTAATCTACGACGACGATCTCCGAGAAGCTGCCGCCCGTGCCGAGCAGGTCGCATATTTTCATCGCAACGGCCGTTTTCAGATCACCCTCGCCGGAGCACGGAATGCCGCGTGCGGTCAGCAGGGAATGGCCGACGATAAAGCCGCTCTGCAGCTTCTCATATTCGCCGCCCGGCGCGCCGTGATAATAATAGCTTAAAGCATCCAGATCAAACGCCCGAACGAGCTTCTCCTGTGCAGCCGCCACCTTGCAGGACCATGCCATCTGCTCGTCGGTCGGCTTCTTGGCAATCGGGTCCGAGGGAGAGTCCCCTCTGATCTGGAACATGTCCAGCACCTGCTCCATCTTCGCCTTCACCTCCTGCGGGGTGACCTCCTTCAGCATCCGGTCCAAATCGCACATTTCAAGAACCTCGACATGCAGTCCGGTCTGGGCTTGAATCATCGTAAAGTCGCTGTACATGTCGAGCATGCCGCTGTACGTGTTCCCAAGAAATCCGAACCGGCTGTGCTGCAAATTGCGAGGCACGGCCGCCGCACGGCACCATTCCTCAATCTCCCGCCATGCGCGGATTGCTTCCTTGCGCTGGTGGGTAACCTCATTGGTCATCGAGATCGAAGGCGTATAATCCAACCCCAGCAGCCCGTTAATAACCCGAAACGGAATGCCCGCCCGATTGAACGCATTGGCAAATTCGGGGACTGGACAAGCGCCGCAATGGGCAAGCCACTCACCGGTCGTAGATAAATCGTATTGAATCCGCTCCGTCGGCTGCAGGTTCAAAAAAACGACCGGCGCTTTGCAAATTTGATGCACCGGCAGCACGGTAGAGCTGGTCGAATAAGTAGCGGAGTGACAAAAGACAATATCCACATGCTGTCCATTCAGCCATTCTCCCGCTCGACGGCCCTCGCCTTCCGTATCGACCAAGCCGTAATTATACACCTCTCCCCAAGCCGACATTTGCTTCTCAATAAAATGCCCGTATTCGATAAGACGGTCGCGAAGACCTGGAAACTGCTCCCAATACGCTTTCAAGCCAATGGAATAAAGTCCGATACGGGGCTTCTTGCCCGGTTTAATCGGTTGCAGCCAAGACATGATACAGCACCTCGCTCATTCTCAAAAATAATAGCTTTCTTCCTCCATTGTAATGGCTTACAATATAAATAACATCCAATAATCTTGGTATAAAATCATAGTATCTTGCTAGAGGAGCTGATCCGATTGTCCGCATACCGTGAACGTGCCGCCCATGCGTGGACGGAGGACTCCGTCCGCCTGGTGGCTACGCCCAGCTCTTTTGCCAAATCCGCGTTGTTTTACGTCCAGGAGGCGGGGCATTTCAAGACCCGGGCGCCGTATTTTACCGAGAGGGAGCAGCTGGACTCCTTTCTCATCGTCTATACGGTATCCGGCCGGGGACAGCTGACGTATATGGACAAGACGTATTCTCTGCTGCCGGGCCAACTGTTTTTTATCCATTGCATGCACTACCAATATTACAAAACAGACGAGACGGAGCCATGGGAGCTGCTTTGGGTTCATCTGAACGGGTGCACGACACAAGGGCTTTACGAGCAATTTGCTTCCGAAGCTGCTCCCGTGCTCACCCTGGCTCCCGACACGCCTTTCCCCTCCCTGCTCCGGCAGCTGATCCGGCTGCAGCAGCAGCGCAGCACGCAAACCGAGCTGCGAAGCTCCCGGCTGCTCGTCGACATCTTAACCGAGCTGCTGCTCACCGCGCAGCAAAGCGAATTTCCGTTTGCCGACCGGCCCGGATATATAACCGATATGATGCAGGAGCTGGATCAGCGGTATGCCGAGAAAATAAGCCTGGACCAACTCGCTTCCCGCTTCGCCGTCAGCAAGTATCATCTGGCCAAGGAATTCAAGCGGTATACCGGCTATTCACCGAATGAGTATTTGATCACCAGCCGCATCAATCATGCTAAGGAATGGCTGCAATATTCGGATCTCCCTGTCGCCGATATCGCCGCCAAGGTGGGCATCGACAATGTAAGCCACTTCATCAATTTATTTAAAGACCGCGTCGAGCATACCCCTCTTGCCTATCGCAAAAAATGGCAGCGTCCCAAGTAGGGACACTGCCGGATTTTTCATAAAAACAACAACTCATGCGTGACATGCTGTTCTCATCACAATATTCAATGCAGCTTGAAGCTTAAAGCTTCAGGGGCGCCGGGGCGTATTCATTGACTGCAATTGGTGTCCGGGACCCCCGTAGTCCATTGTATGCTTGCCCTTACTAGAAGAGGACTCTCTGTCCAAAAAAATGATTCTCCGCCCCCTGGCACCCGCGCAGCTGATACGGGTCATCCTTTCAGAGAGCCCGCCGTAATCCCGGCAACAAAATATTTTTGCAAAAATAGAAATAACAACACCATTGGCAGCGCCGTGACCACGACCCCTGTAAGCAGCATCGGATAGTTCGTGACGAACTCCCCTCGGAACTGCAGCATCGCTAGCGGCAGGGTCAGCTTCGATTTCCCGTTGATCATCAGCATCGGAATAAGCAGGTCATTCCACACCATGACGAACAAAAAGGTTGCTGTCGCCGCAATCGAGGGCGCGGATAAAGGCAGGGCAAACCGGGTAAACAGCGTCCACTCCCCCGCACCGTCCATACTCCCGGCCTCCAAAATTTCTTTGCTGAGCAGCTTCATGAATCCGGCCAGCATAAAAACGGATACCGGCATCAGCATCGCTGCGCTAATCAAAATCAATCCGGGCAATTGATCCGACCATCCCAGCTTGTGCGCCAGCGTATAAATCGGCAGCATATTGACCTGCGAAGGCACAATCAAGCCCCCCAGAAACAGGCCGAACAGTACTTTGCCCAGCTTGCCGCCAAGCCGGAAAATGGCATATGAGATCATGCTGCCCAGCAGCAGCTCCAGCAGCACGGTGCCGAACGTGACCTCGACGCTGTTCAGCAAATACCGCCACATCGGCTGCTCCTTGAACAGAGACGCAAAATTCCCCAACGTGAACGGCTTCGGCCACCCAAGCGGACTGGAAAAGAACGTTTGCGGCTGCTTGAAAGCCGACAAGAACACGAAATATAAGGGTGCCGCGATAATAAGCGCATAGACGAGCAGAACCATTCGTCCCCAGCTTTTCATTAGCATTTGGCTTCAACCTCTTGAATTTTAATACGAGATACGGTCTGCGCGCAGCGCTTTGAACTGCAGTGCCGTTAACACAGACAGTAACACGAGAAACAACACCGAGCCGGCCGAGGCCGTACCGAAGGAATAATTGGCAAACGCCAAATGGTAAATATACGTCGTTAAAATTTCCGTTGCATAATTCGGACCGCCGTCTGTCATCGTGAAAATAAGATCAAACGCTTTAAACGATTGGATCGTCGTATAAGCCAGAACAATCGTTGCGGACGGGGCCAGCAGCGGCCAAGTAATCCGGCGGAACACTTGCCAGCGGCTTCCTCCGTCCATCCTTGCCGCCTCGTACAGCTCGGCAGGAATAGAATGCAGCCCGGCGATGAACACGATCATCATCTGTCCTGCATGAGCCCATACTTGAACCGCAGCAATGGAATACAACGCGAGATGAACATCGCCAAGCCAATTTTGCGCCAAGGACGGAAGTCCCGCCGCCTGCAGCGTGATATTCAACAGCCCGATGGTCGGATCGTAAATAAACGCCCAGATCAGGCCGACGGAGACAGAGGATAAGATCGCAGGGAAAAAGTAAAGCGCCCTTAAGAACACATGGATTCTCGAATTTTTGGCAAGCAGCAGCGCCAAAGACAACGAGAGCAGCGTTTGAAGCATAACGACCGCAAGCATAAATTTCACGTTGTTGAGAAACGCTTTTTGGAAAACAATATTTTGCAGCGTCTTCGCATAATTGCCGGTTCCTATCCAATGATAGGACGGCGAAACGCCGTCCCAATCGGTAAAAGAGTAGAACAATCCGGACAAGGTTGGATAAACGAATAACGTACCGTACAGCAACAAGCCCGGCAGCAGGAACAGCCACAGCATCAAACGGCTGCGCATTTTACTTCTTCACTTGCTGATCGACGATCGCCTGGGCTTCCTTAGCCGCATCCTGTGGCGATTTGCCGCTCAGCACGGCCTGAATGGAATTGGTTACCGCTTTCTGGTTCTCCGCGTTCGTAATCGTGAAGCGAGGCTGGAACAGCGTCTTTTTGTTCGCCCACTCGTTGGCAACCTGCAGCTCTGCACTGGTATATTGCACATCCTTGACGGTAACATTCTGTCCGGTCTCGTTGGCGTACTGCGCAGCGATTTCCTTTTTGCTTAAAAAATCGAGGAATTTCTTCGCTTCCTCCGGATGCTTGGATTTGCTGTTGACGGCCAGCAGGAACGTGCTTGTATGAATCCCTTCATATTTGGCCTTATCCGCCGATACCGTAATTGGAGCCAGCAGCTTTTGTGTCAGGTTCGGGTTTTGCTGTTTATTTTGCGCCAGCTGATAGGAGCCGCTTGCCAGAATGGCCGCTTTTTCCTGAATGAACAATGCACCCGCCGCCGCATCCTTCGTCCCCAGCGCATTCGGCTGCAAATAGCCCTTATCGTTCAGTTCCTTGAACTGGCTGAGCGTTTTGACCCAGAACTCATCGGTCAGCTTCGCTTGCCCCGCTTCCACCTTCGTGAAAATATCCTCGCTTGGCTCATTATTCATAACCATCGTATTCATAAACTGGCCCGGCCCGATATCCGCTCCGGCGAAGGCGATCGGAATGACGCCGTTGCTTTTCAGCTTCTCGCAAAGCGCCAGGAAGCCCTCCCAGTCTTTTGGCGGTGTAAGGCCGTATTTCTCGAACAGCTTCACGTTATAGATCGGATCATTATAGACGAGCTGGTAAGGCACGGCGAGCTGCTTGCCGTCTTTTTTGCCCACCTGGATCAGAGGCTCATTAAAGTTGGACAGCCATTTCTCCTTGGACAAATCCGAGAACAGCCCCGCTTTATTCAGCGCTTCGAATTGTGCGCCGGGGAACGACGTGAATACATCTCCTACCGAGCCGTCCGCCAGCTTGGCCTGTGCTGTCGATTGATACTGCTCTGAAGGCATCGTCTGCATTTCAACCTTAATGTTCGGGTTCTCCTGCTGGAACTTCTCGATAATCCCGTTGAACGACTTCACATCCTCCCCGCGCCAATGCAGAAAGCTGATTGTTACCGGCTTGTCAGAGACTGAAGCTGGAGCGGTCTTGGAGGCCGCGTCGGCCCCTGTCCCCGCACCGCTGTTCGTGCCGCTGCCGCATGCAGATAAGAACGAAACGGATGATAGTGCTCCAAGCAGTAGGATGGAGCCAAGCTTGCGATTGTTAAACACAGTTTATCCCCCCAAATCATATGGTCATGGCTTATAGATTAGCTTGTTTTTGTTTTTGAGCCCATTTGCGATGGAAGAGCGGCAGTGCTTCTTTGCCGAAGTTGTCCGCTTCCTCAAGGTGCGGGTACCCGGATAATATAAAAGTCGATACGCCCAGCTCAGCATATTCGACCAACCGGTCCGCCACCTGCTCAGCCGTCCCTACGATCAGAATCGCGCCGCCGGAGCGGACAATCGATAGTCCTGTCCACAGGTTCGGTCCGACAACGAATTTGTCGTTTTTGGACTGCTCTCTTAGTTCATTTTGCCTGCGCTGATTCGTTGCATCGGTTTTGGCAAACGCTTCCTGCGCTTTCTCAATGGCTTCGGGAGAGACTTTGCTGATCGTATCCCATGCCGCGGCCCAAGCTTCTTCCTCGGTAGCTCTCACCAGAACCTGAGCCCTCAGACCATAGCGAAGCTCGCGATCACTCCCTGTTTCGGCCTTGTATTCCGCGCGTATCGCATCAATCTCCGCAATCTGCTCGCGAATCCATTCATGCGGCTCGCCCCACATGAGGTACGTATCCGCATATTCGACGGCAACCCGTTTGGCAATCGCCGAGCTGCCTCCAAGATAAAAGGGCGGATGCGGCTTTTGAACGGTAATGGGTGAGCTAACCGCGCGTTTAAACTGATAGTATTTGCCTTGGAAAGGCTCCTGTCCGCGCTGATCCGGTTGAAAATTGCCGTCCTCGACGAACTCCGATGCGGCCAATCCTTCCGATTGCGTCCAAGCCTGCTTCATAACCTCCAAATATTCCCTGGCCCGTTCATATCTCTCATCATGCGCATGGGCCAGCGGATCGCCTAGCTCCTCCAAATCTTGAACGGAGCTGCCTGTCACTACATTGATCATGGCGCGGCCTTGGGACAAAACATCCAATGCGGCACCCATGCGGGCCGACAATACAGGTGCTGTCAAGCCCGGTCTAACGGCAACCAGAGGACGAAGTGTTTTGGTGTGGCTCATCACCGCCGAGCCGACAACCCATGCATCCAGACATGCGCCTCCGGTCGGGATCAGCACGAACTCGAATCCGGCGCGTTCCGCCGTTTGGGCTACCTGAATCAAGTAGTCCATCGTCGGCTCCCGTTCTGGTGCCACGCCGACATATCTCCCGTCTCCTGCCGTAGGCAAAAACCATCCAAAGCTTATATCTCGATTAAAATTACTCATTTTCGGGCTCTCCTTTTATGATCCTAGTTAAAGAGATATCGTGATATAGATCCCCGTTCCATGAGCCAAGCAAAGGTCTCCAGCTGTCCGGCAGACGCTATATCACATTGCATTTGAAAAATTCATGAGCGCTCAATAACCTGTCTCCGGTTGAACCGGTAGATTTCCAATAAAACTACTAGGAATAGTTTGCATTAAGATCATAGCAAGGAACCGAACAACAATCAATGTCAATTCGCGGCATTCAACATTTGTCATTTTGTGGTGTTCATTCCCGTAAAGCTCCCTTGTTCTTCGCCTCCATCTCCGTTAAAATGAGAAAAACAAAGAGCCCAGGAACCGAACGGACGGATTGGGCATGGTAAAAAGAGGTGGCGTCATGAGAGCAGCTATGCGTGAGGATCATCATGAATTTCTGGAAATTCATTATTTTACCCCATCGGAATATGAAAAGGCAGGTGCCGCATGGCCGATTCGGATCGGGCATAATAGAGCCAAGCCGAATTATCATATCGGCCCGCGGATATCCCCTTATTATTATCTGCTGCTCGTGCTGGACGGCGAGGGGACATTCATTCAAAACAACCGGACGTATGCTTTGCGTCCCTATGATTTGTTCTGCTTATTTCCCCAAGTGACCCACGAATACTATACGGTTGAGGACCGGCCCTTGCAAAAAATGATTTTGGCCTTCGACGGCAAAGGCAAGCATCCGCTTCAGCTGCTCGAACGGATCGGGCTGTCGCCCGATCAGCCCCATAGGCGGGGAGGTGCTTCCCCCGATGCCATCCGGCTCATGTGGAATTTCATGAATGACATCTGCGAGCCGGGGTCGCGAATGATGGATTTGGCCCGGCTCAGCCTGTTTCATCAGCTTTTTGACCGGTTATCGGCACATGTGCCGCCAGCTGAGCTTCCTGTCCATCGTTCAGTGACCTGGCTGCAAAGGGGGCTCGAATATATGCAGATCCATTATGCGGAAGGCATAACTGTGGAGCGTGTAGCGGAGTATGTCGGCGTCGACCGGACTCATTTCACCAAGCAGTTCGGCAAAGAGGTCGGCATGAGCCCGATTCAATATATGCAGCAGCTTAAAATGAACGAAGCCAAGCTGCTGCTGGAGCAAACGGCTTATACCTTAACGGAAATCGCCCAATCGGTCGGCTATCCCGATTTGTTTTCATTTTCCAAGGCGTTCAAGAAGCAGGTCGGACTCCCGCCGAAAAGCTACCGGGCTCAGGCAGGACAAAGCGGCCCCCAGCACGATTGACGCTATCTTGAGTGAAGCAAAGCGCACAAGCCTGCTCAGACGGCCGGGTTATCGGTACTGGTTTGGATCCTATGGTCGTCCGACACCTCTCGAGCCGTCAATAAATCTAAAACTCCCCGCTATGCAAGGAGTTTTGGATTATTGATTTAATTTGGAGTCATTCACTGAATCATCGTTATTGTTCGTCCGCGCTGGGGCCGTACATCCCTGGAACCGGTATTCCGAGCAGTCGGAGGTAGACCGTCAACTGACCCCGATGATGATAAACGTGATTGAACATCAGCGTGCGCACCATGTCGATCCGTGGCGCTTCCAAGACGGTTTCCCCCTTGCTGACGAGCTTCCAGGTATCTCTTATCCCGTCTTCTCCCCATTCCCGTAGCTTGCTCTCGGCAAGAGACACGCTCCATTCCAGCGCCTCGAGCAGTTCCTGCCGGGTGGCCGGCTCCGGCAGCGGAACGACCGGAACTTCGCTGACCGCCTCGTTCAGCAATAGAGCCAGCCCTCCGGGCACTCCCGCAGCGTGTAGGGCGAGCTGCCCTAAAGACATCGATTTCGGGTGCGGTCTCCAAGAGAATTTGTCTTCCGGGATCCTTCCGAGAAGCGACCGCGTCGATTCGGCTTCCCTTTTCAATTCGGCGCTCCAATCCTCAATAACGTTCATCATAATATCCTCCTTTGGCCAAGGCCGTTCATCATCTCAATCCTATCACGCCATGCACGCGAACGTTTCTTCCGGATTGCGGAATTTTTGTCAGTATCAGATGGTTGGCTCCCACAAAAAAAACAAGGGCTCTACCGCGTTCAGCACGCAGGTCAAGCCCTTGTCTTTTGGTACATTGCGCTTATTCCAAAGCGTATACTTTCAAATTCGCGTATTCCGCCATGAGCGGCGCCATCTGCCGAAAGCCCAGCTTCCCGCCGCCAAGCACCGGCCCGAACGACGTGCCGTCATCCTCCCACTCGAAAATAAGCAGCTCGTTCGTGTAAAAGGACACTTTGCCGCCAAGCTTGTCCACCCGCATCCGGTAAGGCCCAACCGCATCTGCTGCGGGCGGGATCGGGTCTGCGCCTTGCGCGACCATATGGAAGCCATAGCTCTTACGCAGGTTGCACAGGTGGAAGGCTCTTTCCTCCGGGTACCTTCTTCTGAAGTAGGAGATATGCAGCGCATCGATATCCCCGTGGTGATACAAATCGTATTCCCCTGTCCTCGGCGCCAGTGCCGGATCGAACAGATCCTCGCCTTGACGGCCCCGTGCCGAGAAAAACAGAATGCAAAGCCCCGGCTCCCGAATCGGCCAAAAATCCCATTCAATCGACACATCCGCCGGAAACGTCTCCGGGCACCAGAGGACAAAATTGGACTTTTGCCCTTCCTTCGGGTCGGTCGCATTTTCCATCCTGAGCCGTCCTAAAGGAAACGAAAAGGCCGCCTGTCCTTCCATGCGGAAGTCCCTTATATCCTCGGCAGCAGAAAGCCGATTCTCGTAAATCAGCTGTCTTGTCTGTGCTGTTCCGGCTCTACTCATTGCGCTGAACCGTCCCATGAAAAGCCGGTTGCGTTCAAAAAGGCGCGGGCTATCGCCATATGGCCTGTCAAATTCGGGTGTACGCGGTCCCAAGCCAGCGTCGCCGGGTAGATGTGCTCCAGCAGGCCTTCGAACGCCGCTTGGGTATCGACGAACAGCGTATTGTATTTCTCAGCAATTTCCTTAACGACCTGACCGTACTCATCCATCGTCCGGCGCATCGAATCCTGCGGATTCGGCTCGATATAAAACGGAGCCATCAGAATGATACCTTTTACAGAGGGCAAGGTTGACTCTACAAGCGCTTCCAATCCCTGTCTGTATTCCTCGATATACACATGAGACTCCGTAATGGTCGGCTGATCATACTGTCTCCACACATCATTAATGCCGATCAGGATGGATACCCAATCCGGCTCCAGATCAAGTACGTCCGTCTGCCAGCGCTCCTGCAGATTGCGTACGGTATTGCCGGAAATCCCCATATTGACAATACGGAGGTGAAGCTCCGGATACATCGTGTTGATCAGTGCATTGACCGCCGAAACGTAGCCTTTGCCGTGCGCATCGTTGCGGCCTTCTCCATGCGGACGCTTCCGTTCCACATCCGTAATCGAATCGCCGATCATGACCAGCTTTTCGTGATGACCAAATATCATGCCTTACCCCTTCTTCCCTATGATTTCCAAAACCATCGTATCACTTGGGCACGAAGGAGACAAGAGCTTTATCCTGAGTCCAAAAGGGCATGTGAAAACCCGATGATCCGAGCACCATGCGCGCTCCGCACCACCGGGCCTGTATAAACGAGTGAGCCTCATCGATCAGATCACAGTCCTTACCCTTTCTTCATTTCTATGCTCGGCTCTGACAATCTCGGTCAAATAAGCCAGTAGCTGCGGACGCATATCCTTGCGGGCCAAGCCCATCTCCACAATCGCTTTCATGTAGCCGAATTTGTCTCCGATATCATACCGTTCCCCTTTCAAGTCCAGCGCCAGCAGTCCTTCGCGTTGACATACACGGCGCAACGCATCGGTCAGCTGATACTCATTGCCGGCGCCACGTTCAATCGTGCGGAGCATTTGGAAAATTGTCGGCTTCAAAATATACCTGCCCATAATCGCCACATTGGAAGGGGCCTGCTGCGGATCGGGCTTTTCGACCAAATCCTTCACCTTATAAAGCCGATTCTGCTGCCCCCCGTGCGATACGATGCCATACTTGCTCACATCCTCCATCGGTACCTGACGCACCCCGATAACGGATTTCTGCGATGCATCGTAAGCATGGATCAGCTGCTTCAGCGCGGGAGGCTCGGACACCATAATGTCGTCACCGAGCAATACGGCAAACGGCTCCTCTCCAACAAACGTTTCCGCGCACAGGACGGCATGTCCGAGGCCCAGCGGCTCCTTTTGACGGATAAAATGGATATCGACCAGCTCGCTAATGCTTCGCACCTGTTGAAGCAGGTCCCACTTGCCCTTCTCCTCCAGCGTCTGCTCCAGCTCAACCGACCGGTCGAAATGATCCTCGATAGAGCCCTTGTTTCTTCCTGTCACGATTAGGATGCTTTCAATGCCCGATTGGATAGCCTCCTCGACAATATATTGAATGGCCGGCTTATCGACAATCGGCATCATCTCCTTCGGCTGCGCCTTAGTTGCCGGGAGAAATCTTGTTCCGAGTCCTGCGGCTGGAATGACGGCTTTTCTTACTTTCATATCAATCCACTCCTTTTCTCTATTAATGTGGCGTTGGCGTTTCTACCGTTTCCTGCGGCTTCACAAAAACCCATAGCCGGCTGCCCAAATAATTCACCATCATGCCGGCAGTCGCGGAAAGCAGCTTGCTCAGAAGCAGCGGATATTGAAGCGATTGATGCAGCCAAACCAACAAGCTCGTCGTGAGAAGCAGCGACAGCAAGCTGACCGATACAAATTTCAGCCCTTCTCTGCCGATTCCGTTCCCTTTTTGCTGAAAAGTCCATTTCCGGTTCATCAAGTAGCTGTTCAGATTACCGCACAGGAACGATACGCACTGGGCTGCCAGATAAGGCACACCGGCTAGGGTCAGAAGCGTAAATACACCGAAATCAATCGTCGTATTGACGCCTCCTACAAACCCGAATTTGATCAGCTGTATGAATGTCTTGTTCATCATCAAATGATTCCTTTGAGCTTGCTCTCGAATTTGCTGTCCGCTTTGTTCTCCCGTTTGTTCAGCCCGAAGCTGTCGCGAACGATATACAGCGGACGGTCCCTCGCTTCGTCATAAATGCGCCCGATGTATTCGCCGGAAATGCCAAGCACTATCAAGATCATCCCTGTGCAAAACAGCTGAATGATCGCTACGGCATGCCAGCCGCTGATCATCGAATGTGCTGACAGCTTCAGGATCAGAATGATCGCCAGGTACAGCAGACCGGAAAGGGATAATGCCCCTCCCAGCCAGCTCGCAAGCTTCAGCGGCTTAAAGGAGAACGAGGTCAATCCGTCCAAGCTGAGCTTCAGCATTTTGCGCAGCGGGTATTTGGTTTCTCCGGCTTCCCGTTCATCCCGCACATATTCGACGGAGGTTTGCCGGAAGCCGACCCAGCTGACGAGCCCGCGGACAAAGCGGTTTTTCTCGGACAGCCGCTTCATTTCCTCGCACACCTTGCGGTCCATTAAGCGAAAATCACCCGTGTCGACCGGAATTTCCACATCCGTAGAAGCCCGCAGGATGCGGTAGAATAAGCTTGCCGTCTGCTTCTTGAACCACGTCTCGCCTTTACGCTCCAAGCGCTTTGCGTAGACGACATCATAGCCTTCCCTCCATTTGCCGATCATCTCAAGGATCAGTTCCGGCGGGTCCTGCAGGTCGGCGTCGATGACGACGACCGCATCGCCCGAGGCATAGTCCATTCCTGCCGTGATGGCGATCTGGTGCCCGAAATTGCGAGAGAAATTAATCAGCTTCACGGCATCGTCCGTTTCACTTAACGCTTGGATCAGCTCAGCGGAATGATCCCGGCTGCCATCATTGACGAACAACAGCTCGTAGCCTTCCCCGGTTTGATCCATTACCTGCTTCAGCCGTCTGTACGTTTTGGTGATCACTTCTTCTTCGTTAAAGACCGGAACGACGATGGAATAGCGAATGCGTGTATTCATCTTCCCTTCCTCCTGACCTTATGGATTGATTTGGTACAGCGTCTCGTTGCCCATGCCAGGTCCGCCGCCGCGCCCGTCCTGGGCTTGATTCTGGCTTTGATCTCCGTTTTGCGTTTGCTGCCATTCGGTTTTGGGGACTTCCGTGCCATGCTCCTTAATCCAGGCCGTGAGCTCCGAGCTGCCGCCATCGGGCCCGCCGCCGGAAGAAATCAGGAAGTACTTCACTTCCTTGTTCTTCACCATCTGCTCCAGCTTGGCAGCGGTCAGAATCGGGTCGGAGCCGGAAAAGCCTCCCATGGCCATCACCGCTTTACCGGTGCGAATAATATATCCTTGAGCCGATGTCGCTCTTGACGTTGCAAAAAGATACTTCTCACCTGTATTGTTTTTCGTTACGTAGTCAAGTAATTTTTCGTTGACGCTTCCGTTCATGTCTCCGCCCATGCCTTGACGCTGCGTTCCATCCGCATTGGCACGACGCCCTCCGGTCTGATCGGCATTCGTTCCATCGGCGCTGCCGCCCATGGCCTGCGGAGGCATGCCTCCACCCATGCCGCTCAGCTGGCCTGGTCCAGCCTGAGGCAGCATACTGTTGCCTCCGTAAATCATCGGTGTCGCCGCCCAGAAGGTTGGAGCTACGAGCAGAGCGAGCATGCCGGCGACCGCAGCAGCTGAAGCCAGCTTCTGCCTGGCCGCCGTCAGGAACAAGATAAGCGCAAGCGTAACGCCCGCGGCACCGATGCCGATGGACCAGCCCATGCCGATCTTGGATTGGTAAGGCTGCAGCACATACAGCTCGAATGCCGTTGCAGCCAAAATCCCTGTCGGCAGCAGCCATCTCCGCCAGCCTTCCTTGCTGCGGTACTGGCTCCAAAGCTCTACCCAGCCTGCACCGGCAAGAACCGCTATGGACGGAGCGAGCATAATCAAATAATAGTGATGGAAAAAGCCCGCTACGCTGAAGAATGCCATGACGGGAAGCAGCCACGCGAGCCAAAACAACGTTTCCGTTTCTTTGCCCGTCAGCTGCTTTCTCCGGCGGACGCCGGACAGCAAGCCTACGCAGGCGAAGGCTACGAAAGGGAGCAGCCAGCTGGCTTGCCCGGACAGCTCCGTCTGGAACAAGCGGAGCGGTCCCGCGGTGCCGGTACCGAAGGCACCGCCGCCCATCCCGCCTCCGCCGGGGCCTCCGGCTCTGCCGTCGCCGCCAGGCATCTGACCCGGCGCACCGCCGCCGTCAGAGGCAAATCCCGGCGGCTGCTGTGATGTGCCGGTATTGCCGCGGCTGGCTGTGCCGTCCGGCTGCGTTGGCGCCAGGTCGGCTGCACCGCTGCCAGCCTCCTGCGGGGCGGCTTGCGCTTGCCCGCCGTCCGCGTTGGCCGCGGGTTGGCCCGCCGTGCCGCTGCCGTCCTGCGACCGGCCTGCGCCCTCGCGCTGCTGGCCAGTCATTTGGCCGCCACCGCCGCCTCCCATGCCCTTGTTCCCCGTCAAACGGGAGATGCCGTTGTAGCCAAAAGCCAGCTCCAGCACGGAGTTGGTTTGACTGCTGCCCATGTAAGGACGATTCTGCTGCGGAATCGAATCCACGACAACCGCCCAGGAGACCGATACGCCAACCATAATGGCGGTGGCTGCGGCAAGCACAGCCAATTTCTTTTTCCATTGCACCTTATAAGCAAGCAGATAAAACAAGTAAAATGCAGGGACAATCATGTAAGCTTGAAGCATTTTCTCATTAAAGCCGACGCCTATCATCGCAAAAGCCCCCAAAATCCAGCCCACCCTGCGGGAGCGAATGCCTTTAAACAGCATTGACGTGGCCAGCAGCAAGGTGAACACCAGCAAAGCGTCGACATTGTTCGTTCTTGCCACAGCTACGGCAATCGGCGTACATGCCATAATCAAGCTCGACCAGCGCGCAGCTGTGATTCCGAAGCTTGGTTTCACCAGGCGGTACATGAGAAGAACGGAGCCTACACCCGCTAGCGCTTGGGGCAAAATAACGCTCCAGCCATGAACACCGAGTACTTTGGCAAATATCGTCTGCACCCAGAACGTGACAGGCGGCTTATCCACCGTAACGAACCCGGCCGGGTCAAAGGATGCGAAGAAAAAATTGTGAAAGCTCTGTACCATGCTGGTTACGGCTGAGGTATAGTAGCCATTTGCATAGGAATCGTTCCAAATGTTAAACATATTCAGGAAAGCGGAAAGGAACGTTATTCCCAGTAAGATGAAGTCAAATCGTTGAGCTTGTTTCATGCCCGTTGTCATGGTACTCCTCCTTTATTTCAATCGTGCCTTAGCAGGACCTACAGTCCGTCATGACTCCGAGTGAATGCAATATGATTTCTTAGTTCCATACTACCCCCGCAAACTGAACTCAGCCTTAAGCCCAACTGAGCGTTACTTGAGTAGTTCCTGAATGTTGCCTGAAAATATTGCAGCTAGCATCCCCCGCCCGACGACAAATCGGCGGTTGATAAAAGTTACGGCCCGGCGTCGTGGAAGCAATTGTTCGCTGCAACAAAAAAAGTATGGATGTACGAAATCTCCGTACATCCATACCTTTTTGATGCTGCTTATTCTGTTATTTTATACAATCTGCAGCCGTGACCCGGAACCATCGCCTCGATTTTACCGGACACAGGCGCCAGATCCTCCCGTTCCCACACATCCCGCACTGGATAAAGCTTGGCCTCCTTCATGCCGAGAAGCCCCAGCTCTACTGAAACAAGTGTCTCCTGCTCTCCCAGATTAAATAAAGCTGCATAGGTGCCGCCATCCTCATCCTTCGCAGTCCAAGCCGCTTGCTCGCCCTGACGAACAGCTGACGGTTCCAGAAGCTGTGCTTCAACAGCCGGAGTACCTCTTCATTGGTGATTAACGAAAGCGTCCACTCGTCGTTATCCGGCAAATGCCCTCCGAACATGAGCGGGGAACGGAACAGACACCAGAGTGTCATCATCGTTCTCTGCTCATCTCTCGTAAATCGGGTCATCCGGTCTCCTGCGCGGGCGCGAACCCTCTTATTCCCAGCCATACGGCTTCAAATGATCCGCCATATAATCGTCATTGGCGATGACCTCCGCCTCGGTGACGCTCGCACCGAAGCAATCCCAGCTGTTCCACCCCATTGGCGGTGTCGCTGCAAGTATTGAATTCATGAATCGTTCTCTCCTTCCAATGCGGCCTTTTCCAATGTGGCCTTCTTCAGGTGCCTAATTGAAAAGTACCGAACCTGCGGATTCCTGTCCATAATCATTGCGGCGCATGTTGCGTGAATCGCCCTGAAGCGAAAAAAACCTCGCCAGGTGGCCAGGTTTTATCTGTATGAGGGTGGTGCATAAAGGGAGAAATCTCGAGCATGTTTTCACTTATGCTTCTCCCGGTACTGTCCGGGCGTCATATCAATCACTTTTTTAAAATACCGGATAAAATTTTGCGAATTTTGATAGCGGAGCCGTTCCGCGATTTCGCTGATTTTCATATCGGTCTCCACCAGCCAACGCTTCGCTAAGGTCAGCCGGTGCTGGGACAAATAATCACTGAAATTCGTCCCTGTTTCTTTGCGGAACACATTTTTAATATAATTCGGATGATAATTAAGCCGCGACGCGCAAATTTCGAGCGTAAGGTCGGATTCGCATTCCTCGTGGATCATATCGAGCATGCGCTCCGATATTTTCTTATTCTGATGCTCCCATTTCGTATGCAGAGCAGCAATCATCGGATCAATAATGTATTGATAAAACCACGCTTCAATCTCTTCCGTTGTCTTCAGGTCCAGCAGCTGCTCGTGCATCGGCTTGCCTGACGCCGACATCGGATTGACGGTCAGCCCCGCGGCCTCCTGCCACTCCCTCAGCAAATCGACCAGCAGCCGGATCAACACCATTTGAAAGTCAATATATCTCGGATTTTCTTTAAGCGCATGCCGAATCAATTCATTCAGCAAGCCCCGGGCCTTCTCCCGATCCTCCATCTTGATGGCGTCGACAAGCTCCTTTTCCATCCATTCGGGATAAGCCATCGCAATCTGCGTATCCGGCAGCACATTCTGAAACGGCAGAATGACCTGCTCCCCGAAGCGCACCCTGTATTTGAGCGATTCCAGGCTTTCCTTGTAAGCCTGCGGCGTCTCCTGGATATCCTTGTAAGGACGGCTCAAACCGATACTGATTTTGAGATCGAGCAGCTCCCATACCGTCGTTTGAATCTGCTCGGCGAACGCATACACAGCCGCTTCCAGCTCTTCCTCCTGCTCAACCCGGCTTCGGCAAATCGTCACCTGGTTATTGACCATAACCACCGGCTCCAGCCGCTGCTCCCGTGGAACAAGCTCGCTCACCATGTTGCCGATGGCGAATAAGAGCAGATCCTTATCGTGTCCGCTGTACCTTGTTTTATCCAACGTATCGATCTGGATGGTCATGACGGCGTAGCTGCCGTCTATAGAATCGTAGGCGAACTGCGCCCACCTCTCACGCGTCTCGCTTGGCCGGATTTCCCCCTGCAGCAGCCTGCGGATAAAAAATCCCTCCAGCTGCTTCGAATGCTTCCTCAATTGATTGCTTAGCTGCAGCTCGGAGGTGCGGAGCCTGGAAATATGATCGCCGATCACCTGAAGCTCATCCCGGTCTTCGCGCTCCCCAGGCTTGCCATCCCCTACAGCCAGGGAGAACACACTCCGGATCGGCAAATACATTCGCTTGGAGCCAATCCAGGCAAGGAACAGAATCATCACGAACACCCCGGCGGAAACATACAGCGTGTACCAGCCGATCGAACGTGAATCCTTTGTAATATCGCTCAGGGAGGAAACGGATAAATAGTACCAGCCGTTGTATTTGGACTTGTTGTACATGACCCCGATCATTTCGCCCTGGGACTTGAAGGTCACGTAGCCTTGTGCAGGCTCAGCCGCTTGCCGTATGCTCTCCACCGCCTGCTTCAGCGCATCGGCAGATTGCAGCACCTGTCCGGCCGGCTGTGTCAGCGTGCGGAACTCGCTATCCAATATGATCGTTTCCCGATCCTCCGCTTCATTAAAGACAAGCTTCTCCAGCTTGCTGGCCGGAAACTCTCCAATAATGAGCCCTGAGGTATTCGACCAATTCACAGGCAGCTTTTTGACCAGACGAACGCCCGGAACAGCGGCATCCGACAAGCGCTCTTGCGCTTCCCCCCCGTTGGCAGCAGTTTCCGGCGGCATCGCAGTCCAAAAGGAGGCTTCCGGGGACTTGGCGTATTCCGCAATCATGTCTTTCATTCTTGAGTCTTCTAGTGTCGTAAAGCCTTCATTGGAAAGCACCCAGCCGAACCGCAGGCTCGTCACATAAATATTTTTTACACCCAGCTCAAAAGGCTGCAGCTTGTTCAGGCCCGCATTCAATTCATTGATCATTGTAAAATATTTGGAAGAAAGCGGCGTTTGCAATGCCTCGTTCATGAGGGATGAGGACATATACTGCGTCATTAAATTTTCGAACAGCATCAGCTGCTGCTCAACGTTGAACTGCGCTTGCTGCAGCAGCTTCATATGGCTGTCGTTCACTTTCTCCTGAAGGCTGTGCTTGGTGCGCAGAAAAGACAGGCTGCCCAAAATGACGACGGGTATCGTACCGATGAGCAGACTGAAGAGCAGAAGCCGGACTAAGTACTTGGATGAAAATAGTTTAGGCAAAGCGCTTCACTCCCAAAAACCCTCTAGTTATACTCTATTGTAATCGCTTCAACTCTAGCATGCAGTCATTATAGTATAAACTCAATGAAAGCTCAATTTACCTCTTCAAATTCGGTATAAACAGCGTACGCTCTATTGATTATCCTACCTTCCCCAATGATTATGAAGTCGTCGAACAAGGGCTGAACGGCTATTTCCAAGCGATTCCGCGGACAAGGTATGCCGTCATGATTATATACAGGAATACGGCGAATCGGTAAGGTAAAAGTATCCCGTAAACGAAAGCGAAGGGAAACTTAACTTGGGAGGGATACGCTGTGCAGGCTGTTTCTATAAAAAACGAACCGATAGCCGAATCAAAGCTGAGCCTATTCAAACGACGGCTCAAAAAACACAAATGGTTTTATCTCATGCTGACCCCGGGTCTGCTGTACTTCCTCATTTATAAGTATGTTCCGATGTGGGGGGTTCTGATTGCCTTCCAGGACTACCAGCCGTTCCTCGGCTTTTTCAAGAGCAGCTGGGTCGGCTTCAAGCACTTCGAAACCTTCTTTAGCGATGAAACGTTCTGGATGCTGTTTCGAAATACATTTGTTCTGGCAATCTATAACATCTTGTTCTTTTTTCCGCTCCCCATCATTATTTCACTGATGCTGAACGAGGTCCGCAAGGAAATGTTCAAGCGGCTGATCCAAACCTTGATTTATATTCCCCATTTCGTCTCGTGGGTGGTCGTTGTCGGGATCAGCTTCCTCTTCTTCTCCAAGGAAGGCGGCATCTTCAATACGATGCTCGTAAGTCTCGGGAAGGAGCCCGTTAACTTTTTACTCAGCGCGGACTGGTTCCGTACGATCATCACTTCGCAGGTAATATGGAAAGAGACCGGATGGGGCACGATCATCTTCTTGGCCGCCCTCGCTGGAGTCGATCCCCAATTATATGAAGCGGCGAAGATCGACGGTGCGGGACGCTGGAGACAGATGTGGCACATTACCCTCCCGGCCATTCGGAGCACGATCGTTATTCTTCTCATCCTGCGGATCGGGACATTCCTCGACACAGGCTTCGAGCAAATTTTCTTGATGGTCAATCCGTTGAATCGCCAGGTCGGTGAGGTATTCGATACGTTCGTCTACAGTACGGGGATTTCCCAAGGGAAGTTCAGCTACAGTACAGCAGTAGGCATGTTCAAATCGATGATCGGACTGATTCTGGTTGTCGTGGCAAACCGATTGGCCAAGCGCTTCGGGGAAGACGGCATCTATTAATTGAAGGAGGTGTCCAGGGTGGACAGAAGTTTATCAGGCAGACTGCTGGATGGCATGAATTATTTGCTGCTTGGATTGGTTGCGGCGGTCTGTGTGCTCCCGTTTCTTTATATCCTCGCCGCTTCATTAACCGCTCCCGAGGAGCTGCTCCAAAAAGGGTTTATTTTGATCCCTACCAAATTTTCACTGGTCGGCTACGAATACATTTTATCGACCGAAATTATTTTATCGAGCTTGGGCGTATCGATCTTCATCACCGTCGCAGGCACTTTGGCCAATCTATTTTTCACCGCTCTTATGGCGTACCCGCTCGCTCAAAAGGACCTGATGGGGAGCAAGCTGTTTATGAAGCTGATCGTGTTCTCCATGCTGTTCAGCGGCGGGATGATCCCCACTTATCTGGTTGTCCGGTACACCGGGCTGCTGGACAGCCCGGCGGCGCTCATTGTCCCGGGGCTCATCAGCGCGTTTAACCTGATTATTATGCGCAACTTTTTTCAACAGCTGCCCGAAGGGCTTGAAGAGGCGGCACGGATCGACGGCTGCAGCGATATCGGCATTTTGTTCCGGATCGTGCTTCCTTTGTCAGCCCCTGTCCTCGCTTCCCTCGCTCTGTTCTATGCCGTAGGTCATTGGAATGCTTACTTTAACGCGATTCTTTACATTAATGATAACACCTACTGGCCGATTCAGGTTTGGCTGCGTCAAATTGTGATACTATCTGAGGGGGGGATCGGAGATTCGGCGCAGTTCAGCGACGACTTTGTCGCACCGCCAGCGGAAACCGTCAAGATGGCCGTCATTATTATTTCAACCCTGCCAATTTTGATCGTTTATCCGTTTTTGCAAAAGCATTTCGCCAAAGGCGCACTATTGGGGTCCGTAAAAGGTTAATTTGCCAATAATACTGGATAAAGAGGAGATTTCACGATGAAAAAGAACTCAACCCGTAAGTCTGCAAAATTACTCGCCATAGTCTGCGTTACCTGCATGTCCGCGTCCTTCCTGGCCGCCTGCAGCTCAGGCTCCAAGAAAGAAGCCGGCAATGGAGCGAACGGGGCATCCGCCCAAAAACCGCTGGAGCTGAACGTGATGATGATTCAGCAGGGTGCCGAGCCTCCCAAGAAGGACAGTCCGTACATCAAAAAAATCGAAGAATATACGAATACCAAACTGGATATCACCTGGGTCCCGGGCTCAGGAACGTCTTACGACGACAAGGTCAGCGCAACAATCGCCTCCGGCAATATGCCTGACGTCATTCTGATCCGCAAAACGAAAGAAACGGCGATGCTGAACGCCCAGCTGACCGGGGTATTCTGGGATTTGACCCCCTTCCTCAAGGACACGAAAAATTTAAGCAAAATGAGCCCGGCGGCGGTCAAAAATGCCAGCGTCAACGGCAAGCTGTACGGGATTCCCCGGGAACGGGTGCTCTCCCGCTACGGGATGATTTTCCGCAAGGATTGGCTGGACAATCTGGGGCTGCAAACGCCTAAAACGGCAGAGGACATTTACAATGTGGCGAAAGCCTTTACCTTGAATGACCCGGACAAGGACGGCAAGAATAATACGTTCGGCATTCAAGAGGATGCGACGATGGAGCTGCTCAAGCAATTGACGATTTATAACGGCGGCCCGAACGGCTGGGGCTTGAAGGATGGCAAAGTCACTCCGGACTTCTTGTACCCGGAATTCAAAACGGCGCTGGACTTGTACAGGAAAATGGTCAGCGAAAAGCTGATCAGCGGCGACTTCCCTATCGCCAAAAAATACGATTACTTCAATCAAGGCAAAGCGGGCATATATTTCTCCGTTATTGACGATGCGGCAACACGCCACCTGGACATGATGAAGCAGAATGCCAAGGTTCAAGTTGATATCGCTCAAAACTTTGACGGACCGCAAGGCCAAAAAGTAAGAGGAACCGTTGGCTACGACTCCCTGATCGCAATTCCTAAATCAAGCGTGAAAGCGGAGGACAAGGTGAAGCAAATTATCGGCTTCCTGGATAAATTGGGCGAGGAGCCTATGCAAACGCTGCTGAACTACGGGATTGAGGGAACCGACTACACGCTGGAAAACGGTGTCGCCAAGAAGGTCGCAGGCACCAAAGGCTCCGGCGATGTCATTAACCTGAAATGGGACGATCCTGCGGCCGGAGTTAAAATTACAAAAACAGAGCTGGAGCAGAAAATCGATAAAACATTTGCCGATAACAAAAAGCTGGCTGTCGTCGATCTGTCGGCCTACCTGTTGTCCGACACGAACACGCAAAAAGGAAACGATCTGAGAAAAGGCATCACCGACGCGCAGACCAAATATGTGCTGGGCGAGCTGGACGACAAAGGCTGGAACGACGCTCTGGATAAATGGCGCAAAGGCGGCGGCGACAAAATCATCGAGGAATTCACCGCCGATTATAACAAGAGCAACGCGAAATAATACAGCTTTCACAATGGAATCCGCCAAAGCCTAGAGGCGGGTTCCTATTTTTCAGACCACAAGAAAAGGACGTGCATGAACTTGAAAACCCACCCCTTGGAAGTCCAATTACCGCAAGCCATGAAGCCTTTGTTCGACTATCCGCTCCGTGATACCTCGATTTGTCTTGGCCCCGACGGGATGTACTACTTGACTGGAACAACCGGCTTCCCGGATTGGTGGGCAGTAACAGGCGATTTGCAAATATGGAAATCTCCTGATTTGATCGATTGGACACCGTTAATTACCGAGCCGCGCAAAAGAACAACAGTCTGGAACGTAGACCGGGACGGGACGTGGCAGCGTTCCATTACTCTACGTGACAGCGCTCCGTTTCGACCGCTTTGGGCACCTGAAATTCATTACATCAACGGCACCTACTGGCTAACCTACAGCCTGCCGAGGCTCGGCAACGGCTTGCTGAAGAGCACCAGCGGATGGCCGGAAGGCCCTTACAAGGACGCAATTACGGCTAATGCCCCGCTCAGCCCGCATATTGACGCGACCTTGTTCCAGGAGGAGGACGGCACTGTCTATTTTATATGCGATAACGGAAAAATCGCCCGGATGAACGATGACATGAGCGGCTTGGTCGAGGAGCTTCGGCAGCTGAGTCCTGCGAATGCGGAGCATGTCGGCTTCGAGGGAACCTATCTGTTCAAAGCCCACGGAAAATATCACCTGGTCGGGGCCGATTTCCTCGATGGCGATTATCACTGCTACGCAGCAAGCTCGGACCACATTTACGGTCCTTACAGCGACCGTTACCTGGCCATTCCGCATGGAGGCCATAACATGATTTTTCAAGACAAGGAAGGCCAGTGGTGGAGCACGTTTTTCGGGAACAATGACAACGCGCCTTACAAGGAACGCCCGGGTCTTTTGAAAATCGAATTCGATGCGTCATTGCGCATTCGCCCAGTAATTGAATAGCCCGGACATTCGCTAACCCAACTGCTGAGCAAAAAAACGCAAAGCTGCAACAACCTGTCACCTATTATCAGGCGACAGGTTGCTGCAGCTTTGTTTAATTAAGGACCTATCGTTCTTTCTTCCATTACCTTCACAAAAAAATCCGGCGGGCCGACCTGCCCGCCCTTCAGACAAAGCTCCAGACCATTCAGCGCTTCATCCTCTGCGTACACCTTGCATAATGGCCCGCCCGGTACGAGCGGAGCTTGCAGCTCCATCGCCATGATCCCGAGCTCCTGGATCAAATAGCCCGACGTGTCGCCTCCCGCCACCAGCAGCCTGCGGAGCTGGCAGAGGCCGATCAGCTTCCGTGCCATGCGCCCCAGCCTGCTTCCGAGCAGCTTGCCCGACTCCGACGGCTCGATTCCTGCGTCTGCCAGCTGCTGCTTCAGCAGCGGAATCGTATCGTCCTGCGGGCCGAGGGAAGTGTAGATGATGACATTCCGCCCTGTCCGCAGCGCTTCCGCAGCTTGATCCATCAGCCTGCTCTCCACTTCCTCAGCCACCGATGTATCGGTATCGGCCAGCTGCAACACCGGCGCTCTCAGGCCGATAAAGCCGTGGTCCAGCGCATAATGGATCTGCCCTTCGGTTACCGGTGAGCAGCTTCCGGAAAGCACAAGCAGCGGCTGAGGGTTCTGCCCGCTGAAGTCCCCTTTGCCGGCAGCCGCCGGTGCTGGCGGGGCAGGAGCGATCAGGCCCTGCTCCTTCCAATAACCGGCCAGCGCGTATTCCACGCCGGAAGATCCGGCAGCGAACAGAGGCGGAGCTTCCGGGTTTTGCCCGCTCCCCTCCTCCTCCCTCATCGCTTCGTGCCACAGCAGCTCGCCGATCCGAAGCTGCATCGCATCGTCGATCACATCGAACAGCACCACGCGGCTTCCTGTGTTCAGCACCGACTCCAGTCGCTGCTGCACCGTCGTCAGCTCTTTGCTTTGCAAATCCAGCACAGACAGATGGCCGAGCCTTTTGTCCGTTTGCTTCGCCAAATGAAGCCGCAGATCGGCTTCGGCCATCGGCGTGACGGGGTGCCGCGACATGACCGGGTGCCGGTCGAGCCGATGCACATCCCCCATGGAATAGGCAAAGTGATGGCCGAACACCGTGTACCGTCCCAGTACCGGGACCCCGGCAAGCACGGGAACAAATCGGCGCTCGCCAAATACGGCAAGCCCCAGCTCGATCGCCTTGCCGATGCTGCCGGTTTGGGGCGATGAATCGAAGGTCGAGCATACTTTGTAATGCACCATGCGGGGCTTGAGCTTATGCAGCGCCTCAAACACCGGAATCAGCTCCTGCTCCATCGCCTCCGGCGATAAGGAGCGGCTGATGCCCGCGACGCCGACACATTCGACGTGCGGAAACCGTTCAACCAGCAGTTCCGGCGTTGGAGGCTCAAGAAACAGAACGGTTTTGACGCCGGATTTGGCGAGAGCCTCCATCGCATCGGTCGAGCCGGTAAAATCGTCCCCATAAAAGGCAAGCAGCACGCCCTGCGGCAAGCTTGCGGACGTCATAACTTCTCTTGGGGCGGAAGCTTCTTGTTCCATCGCAGGCAGCACCTCACTTTTTCCCATGATTGCCGCCGAATTTATCTATTGCCTGCTGCAGGCTGGCGTGCTCCCCGGCATACGTTTCCAGTGGCACATCAGCCAGCGCGGCTTCCCAGGCGAGCTTCATACTCTCTACCCCTGCAGCCGTTCCGCCCGGATGGGCCAAAATACCGCCGCCAGCCAAATGAATCACATCCGTCGTTTGCAGCGCACGGTACGTCGGCCCTGCGGTAAGCGCCGACTGGCCTGAGGACAACACAGGCATCGTCAAGTAACCGGATTCCCCCAGCATCGGGGTTAAGCATCCTTGTGCAGAGCGGATCACCGATTCGTTGCTCTCATAAAATTTGCTGTTCAAGCCGTTCACATGCAAATGATCCGCACCGGCTAATCGGCACAGCTTCTGGTAGGCCATACCATCGATGCCGAGCAGCGGGCTGCGCGTCATATAGCCGAATTGATTGCGGTGCCCGTGAATCGGCACTTCGCTGAACCGGTTCACATAAGCCAGCCCTGTGAAGCCGATGCTATTGATGCTGACCATCACGCACGTTCCTTTGGCCCGAACGACATGATCGTGGTTCCGCTTCATCTCCTCAATGTCACCTGTAATGTTGAAGGCGTACATCACTTTTTTGCCGTTACGGTCCGCGGCCCGTTCCAGCTCCTCCATCACGGCCTGCGCTCTTTGCTCCAACGGGGCAAAGGGAGGGTTGGCATTCAGCTCATCATCCTTGATGAAATCGACTCCGGCATCCGCCAAATCGCGTACCATCACGCGAAGCTCGTCGATCGAAAGACCGATACTCGGCTTAATAATTGTGCCGATTAAAGGCCTGCCCTCCACACCGGCCAGCCTCCGCGTCCCTTCGATGCCGAAGCGGGGGCCGGTATAAACGGAGGTGAAGGAGCTGGAAAACTCCAGGTCCATCAGCCGTAATCCGGAAAATTCCTGCAGCTCGTACAGGTTCCCCGCTACGGCGGACAAGAGATTGGGCAGCGACGGCCCAAAATTGTGGGTCGGGAATGCCAGCACGACCTCCGCCCGATTGTAACCGCCCCCGGAGAACGGGCTGGACGTAGGCCGTATGGCTCCCGGCAGCGACGGGGCATCGACCGTCCCGAGCGGCTTTACGCTCACGATCCGCGCGCCATGACGGCTGCGCAGCGTCTCGGTCTCCCCCGGCACCGCCGTAAACGTCCCGGTTGATTGCTCGCCGGCCATCACCCCAGCGGCTCGCTCCGGCGCAAGCGGCGTCTCGATCAGATACGTCGCGAGCACCTCCTCGCGCCCAAGCGGCTCCACATGCGCGAGCGACGGCTCCTGCTGCCGGATCATGGCTGCACCGCCGCGTTCCGCTCAAGCTCCGCCTTCACGGCGAGCAGCCCGAGGTGCGGGCTCGAGAGCACCGGCTTGCCGATCCGGTCGGCAAGCGCCCGCTCCATGCGAGCCATCGAGCCCTGGGCGAGCACGAGCGCATCACAGTCGGGCGCGAGCCGCTCGGCGGTCTCAAGAATGAGCCGGTCGTGGTCCTCCGGACGACCGTTGATCAAGGCGTGGTAGGCGCCGTCCGCCAGCCCGTCCACGACCTGCACGGCGCGCCCCTGCCGCTCCGCTTGGCTTTGCAGCAGCCGCACCGTCGGCGTGAGCGTGGAGGGCAGTGTGGCGATAACGCCGATGCGCCCGAACCGGCTGACCGCTTCGGAAGCCATGCTCTCGTCAATTTTGATAATCGGAATATCAAACATCGGGCGGGCATAATCAGCCACCTCTCCCACGGAGGAGCAGGTGTTCAGAATGAGGTCGGCCCCCATATCCGCCGCCTGCCGGTAGTAGCCGATCAGTCTTCTTGTAATGGCCTTGGATACGGTGCCTTCCCGAATGACATCGTGGATCAGCCCGTCATCGATAATGTTAATAAGCCGGTACTCCGGCATCAGCTGAGTAAACAAATTTTTTACCGGGTCGGCCAAGCCTTGCCCCGTATACACTGCAACGACGGTTTTCATCTTCCATTCCTCCTTGGATAAGCGTTTTGGCATTTGGCCTCGACTCCACTAGAGCCCTTCCTTCTACCAATACAGCTCTTTCTCTAACCGGCGGTAATCCCCCTGGCGCATCGGAGCCGTATCGAAGATTTTACGGTTATTGTAGAACGGATGCACCACGCCTTCCGGCGACAGGTGGACCACATCATCCCCGCGCCATTGCGTAATGAACTGTTGTCCTACAGCCTTCTCTACCGTCTGCTGATGACTGAGCGGGAATGTAATCGTGATGCGCTCCCCTTCACTTGCAGCCCCCAGAGACAAGTACCGCTGCTTCACCCACATGCTCGGCTCGGCGCCCGATTGGTGCCTCACCTCGCCGTTCAGCTCGCGCGCGGCCTCAACCTTCGCATAGCCGGCCCATTCCGGAATGCGCACCCTCAGCCGCTCCACCGGACGGCGAATGTCCAGGACAATCTTGCCCTCGTACGGCAAGTAGCTGTGAACATCCAGCCACTGCGAGCCTCGGCTCAGCAGGAAATTAACGCTTACTTCACCTTTATCCTCGGTTACGATATGGCTCCAGCCCATAAACAGCCCGCGTGTCCCTGAACCGATGCAGCACGTTTGCAAATCGCTTGTATGTCCCCGGCCGTGGGCAACATCACAGCAGAAATCGTTCGGCGCCGAATAGCCTGCGAAAGCCCCGCGCACCCGGTCTGCCACGTGGAAGTGCGACATCAGGCCGACATCGTCCAGCGACTTGTCATCCTTATCGCGTACCCAGCTCAGATCCAGCAGCTGGGATTCGGTCAAATGGTTGCGCAGGAACCGCTCGACAACGGACCAATATTCCGTATAGCCGCTGCGTGCCAAGGTAATTCCTGTTGCGATCAGGTCGACCAGCGAGCAGGTTTCGTGCTCGTACGCCTGCTCGTGCATGTCTCCCGGCGTCCAGCCGAAGGAGGTGCACCAGGTCAGAGCCCAGTCGTAGCTTTTTTTCACGAACTGGATCAGAGATGCATCATGCGTGTGATAGCCGAACCGGGCCAATGCATCAAGCGTGCCGATCCGGGTATGGAAATGGCCGCTGCGGTAAGCTAGCGAATCGTTGAAGCTGCCGTCCGAGTTGAATACGCCGCTGCGGTGCACGATCATCGCCGAGAAAAACTCACACAGCTCCAAGGCGTCCCCGTTGCCCGTCACCTCATAGTATTTCAGCAGCGGCATCACGAGCCGCCCGCAGAACGCCGCCGGATCCGGCGCAAGCCTCAGCTGGATCGCATTATTGGAGGGCCATCCGCCCTCCTTGTATTCGGAGTTCGGGTAATACCACACGTCCCGCTCCTTCACCGCGATCCGTTTCAACGCAGCGACATGCTTGTCAGCCGCCTCCTTCACCTTGCGGTCGCCCGTCGCCATATACCAGGAGGTCAGCGCCAAAATAACCGCACGCTGGTCAATCATATTGGCATTCGGTTCCCAATTCGTCTTCGGATTCAGTTGACGGTAGCTGAGTCCATCCTCCTTGAAAAAGCTGAGCAGGTTGCTGCGGTAGCGTTCCTCTACCTCCAACCCGTCTGTAACTCCCGACATATGGCGTGCCAGCACCAAGGCATCCACCAGGCGTCCATGGCTTGAGCCATAGTCCCAATCGCCATGCCGCATGAAAGCGGGACTTTCCATCAGATTCGCGCTAAAAAACGGGATGCCCCCATGGTCCTCATCCGCAATACGGATGATCGCGTTCAAAACATGCTTCGCCCGGTCCTCCAGCAGCAAGGTATCCGGAATCCATTTATCGGTCAGTTGACTCATCTCTACAGCTCCTTTTCTCTTATCCCAACGGTACAGCCCAAGGCGAAATTCAGGAAGGACTCTGCCGCTGCCTTAGCTTCGGCTTCCGCCCCGACTTTGCCTTAACCCGTCCGGTGCTTATATTCGCCCGGCGTCATGCCGACAGATCTTTTGAACACTTGACTGAAATAACGATAATCCTCGTAGCCGACAAGCGTCGAAATTTCAAAATATTTATAATTCGTACGCTCGAGCAGCTCCTTTGCTTTTTCGATCCGGTACTCGGTGAGAAGATCGCTGAAGTTTTTGCCTGTTTCCTTCTTGATCAGCCGGCTTAAATAATCGGGATGCATGTGGTATTTTTTGGCAAAGTCACTCAGCGCCAAAGGTTTATCATAGCCGCATACGATTTCCTGCACGATGCTTTCCGAGATGCTCAAAAGTCTGGACACGGCAGCTTGGGATAACAACGATTCCCGGCCCAGCTCCTCGCGGGTCCTGGTACCCGAAGCCCTAGATTCCATACTTTCGGTACAAATGCCTCTTCGCCGAAGCTCCTCTATGGCCCTTGCGAGCACCTGCGTCAGCTCCGTCTTTTTGACAGGCTTGAGCACGTAGTCGAAGGCCCCGTACAGGATCGCTTCTCTCGTATATTCAAAATGCGAGAAGCCGCTGACCACGATGATCAGCAGGTCAGGCAGCTTTTCCTTCAGGAGGCGCAGCAGCTGCCGCCCGTCCATCCCCGGCATCCGCATATCCATCAGCATCAGATGCGGCTTCTCGATCAGCGCCTGCGTATACGCAGCCTCGCCATCCGCCGCTTCTCCCGCCGGCTGCAGCCCGAGTCCTTGCCAATCGACGGCCTTGACGATGCCCTTGCGCACCCATATTTCATCATCCACGATCATCAGCTTCGGCATGCCCTCACCCTCCAAAACGAAAAATCAGCCTTTCAACGAACCGGCCGTCAAGCCGTCGATAATATACTTTTGAAGAAATAAATAAATAACTAATACCGGCGAAATCACCAGCACCATAAACGCAAATACAAGACCCCAATTCGTGTTATACTGCGTCACAAAGCTATAGATAGATAAAATGATCGTCCATTTCGTGCTGTCGGTGATCAGATAAAACGGCCCGAAGAAATCGTTCCACACCGACATCATCACGACGATGGTTACCGTCACCAGCACCGAGATCAACAGCGGCAGCACGATCGACGTATACAGCCGGAAGTAGCCGCAGCCATCCAGAACGGCCGATTCATCCAGCTCCCTGGGGACGGACTTCATGAAGCCCGTCAGCAGGAAGATGGCGAAGGGCAGCAGCACCGAAGCATAGTAAAGCACGATACCCGGGTACGTATTGTGAATGTGCAGGTCCATCATCAGCTTGATCGTCGGAATGATCGATGCGGGAACGATCAGCCCCATAATGAACAAGTAGTACACGCCGCGCAGCAGCTTATCGTTCCGCCGCTGAATGACGAAGGCCGCCATGGAGGCACATATATTCACGCACAGCACGACCAGGCCCGAGATGAAGAAGCTGTTAAAAAAGCCCCTGGCAATGTGAGCCGATTTCAATACCTCGGCATAATTGCCGAACACCCATTCCGACGGAAGCGACAGCGAGAATAGCGCCGCTTCCCGGACATTTTTGACCGAGTTGATGCAAATCATCAGGAAGGGTACGATGACCAGACAGGCGAGCAGCACTGCCGTCAGCTCCAAAGCCAGACGCGTCGTTTTTGCAGATTTCACATCTCCAGCTCCCTTCTGCGAAGACCGACCAGAACCGGGATGCCGACCGCTGTGATCAGCAGGAACAAGACGACGTTCACGGCTGTACCGTACCCGTAAATCCCTGAGCTGAATGCGCTTAAAATATACGTATTAAACACTTGTGTCGAGTAGCCCGGGCCACCCCGTGTCAATACCATGACCAATTCGAATACTTTCATCGAGCCGATCAGCGACAGCAGGAAATTGACCGTGAACGAGGGAGCCAGCAGTGGAAACGTAATATTTCGGAACCGCTGCCAAAAGCTCGCCCCGTCGATTTGCGCCGACTCCGTCAAATCCTTCGGAATGATTTGGAGTCCAGCCAAATAAATGACCATCGCGAAGCCCGATAGCCGCCATATGTCGGTCACAATGACCGAAAACAGCGCGTAGGTCGGATCGTTTAACCAGTCCTGGGCCAGAGCGCCCAGCCCCAGCAGCCGCAGCGCATCATTGACCAAGCCGTTGTCCGGGTGGTACAGCGCTGTAAAAATATAGCCGGTCACAATCGGCGCAATCACATAAGGCAGAAAAAATACGGTGCGCAGCACATTTTGCAGCCGCAGCTTGGCATTGAGCAGCAGGGCCAGCGAAAGCCCGAACACATTTTGGAAAATCGTGACGAAGAAGGCAAACACGATCGTGTGAACGAAGGCACCGATCATTTCCTTATCCGCCAGCATCGTCCTGTAATTATCCAAGCCGATGAATTGAATCTGCTTGGCGTGAATGTTCCAGTCGGTGAAGCTGTAGTAAATGCCCATCAGCTTGGGTGAAACGGCGAGCAGCAAGTAAATCAGAAGTGCAGGAAGGACGAAATAGTAAGGGTATTTCAATGCTTTTGCCATGGTCTTAGTCCCTTGCGTCCTTCTTAGAAGCCAGGAAGCTTCTTGTTGGCGCCGTCCTTCCGGTATTTCTCGTCAATCTGCTTCACTGCGTCCGCCACATTGCCGTTAATAAACATGCCTTGCAGTATTTTATCGTAATCCACCATGGACGCTGTCAGACGGTTCTTGATGTTTACCTGTACCTTGCCCGCCTGCGTATACTTCACGACATCCTCCTGGGCTGGATACAGCTGGGCTGTCGCTTCCTTATACACCGGTACGCCGGGATTCGCTTTGTACCAAATGTCGAGCGCTTCCTTGGACGTCATGAACTTGACCAGCTCTACGGCAGCTTTCACCTTCTTGCCGTCTTTCGGCACCATCAGCTGGTTCGGCGGCGTGATGGTGGCTACGCCCTGATCCTTATCGGATGGCATCGGGAAAAATCCGACCTTCGTGCGAACGAAATCGTCGCCGAACTTTTTGGCGAGCGCCGGCAGCATGCTTTCCAGCTGGAGCACCATCCCTACCTGTCCTTTGCCGAATAAATCCTGCTGTTCATCGTAGCTTCCGGCGAGAGGGTTGTTCTGGTAGTAACCCTTGCTCTTCAGATCATATTGTCTTTGGAACACGTCCTTCAGCTGCGGAATGTCCGCCAGCTTCAGCTCGTTGCGCTCCAGCTTGTCGGCCCCGTCCTTGCCGATGGCCGGGTCCACGAAGGTCGACCAGGCCGCCAACGAAAATACCTGCACGGGCCAAGCGTCCTTGACCGCTTCATACATCGGCGTCACACCCGCCGCCTTCAACTTATCCATGATAGTCAAGAGGTCCGCGTAGTTGTTCGGCACTTGAAGGCCGAGCTTCTGGAACAGCTCCTTGTTGTAGTAAAAGCCCATCCCCCCGGAGGAGCCCCATGGAATCCCGTATACTTTGCCGTTCAGCGTCTGGAACTGCTTGATACTGTCGGTTACCCGGCCGAGCACCTCATCGTTCGTAAAGTCATACAGCTCCTCATCGGCACGAAACTTCACATACTGCTTCGTCCCTGGATCCATATAGAACAAATCCGGATAGTCCTTCGTGGAAAACCGAGTCAGCAGCAGTCTGCCGTAATCCTCACCGCTTGGGAGCGCCTGGATCTCCACCTTGTTGCCTGTTTTTTCTTCGTATTTCTTAAACATATCGACGTACGGCTGCGTTGTTGTCGTGTTCGGCACAACGAAGGTTAGCGTCACCGGCTCGGCCTTCTTGGCCGTACCTGAGGCTGTGCCGCCCTTTGTGCTGCCCGGCGAAGGCGAGGTCGGATCCCCGCTGCCGCATGCCGCCAAAGATAATCCCATCATGCCGCTAAGTATCGCAGCTCCATACCGTTTCCATCTCATCTCATTCATCCCCCTGAACTGTATTGGCTTCCATCTTTAGTGTAATGGTAAGCGTTTTCAGGTTGAATCCATGAATCTGACTTCTTTTGTTTGCGGTTCTGACATTTGTGGAGCTTCACCTGCTAGGCTTCTCTAGGCAGCCGGATACTCACCGTCGTGCCGGCTCCCGGTTCACTAGAGAAATGCATCGCGTAGCCGGAGCCAAACTTCAAGACCAGCCGGGCATGGACATTCAATAGCCCGATCCCCATCGAGCGAATCCCATGCATCGCTTCGTGGTCGCGCTCCACCGCCGCCAAAGCCTCGCGGATTTGCTCGAGCTTCTGTGCCTCCATCCCGACGCCGTCATCCGTCACGGCAAAACAAATCGAGCTGTCCTCCGTCCAGCCACGGATGCGCAGCACACCGTTTTCCCGCTTCTTCTCCAAGCCGTGATAGATGGCATTCTCCACCAGCGGCTGCAGCGTCATCTTCGGAATCGGGTGGCCGGGCAGCTCCTCTGCAATGTCCCACTCCACCGCGATCTTCGATCCGAATCGAAGCAGCTGGATCGTCAAGTAGTCCTGAATATGCGCAAGCTCCTGCCGGATCGTGACCATCTCTCTGCTCGTCGTGCTGTAGCGGAACATATCCGCAAGCGATGTCGTCATCAGCACAATCTCCTCCGCGTCGTAATAATCGGCCATGGAGCGGATACTATCGAGCGTATTGTACAGAAAATGCGGGTTGATCTGGGAGTAGAGCATTGCCAGCTCGGCCTCGCGCAGCTTCAGCTGGTACACGTACTTCGTCTTGATCAAGTGCTCGATTTCATCCACCATGGCGTTGAAATTGAGCGCGATTTTGCCGATCTCATCCTCCCGCCCTACCTGCGCCCTGACAGCAAGATTTCCCTGCTTCACGGCGCTGACCGTCCGGTACAAAGCAAGAATCGGCTTGGTTAAATACGAGGAGAAGAGCACCGACAAGCCCGCTGTTACAACCAGGACAGCCAGAGCGATAACCCAGATCGACTGGCGTATTTTGATCGAGGCTTCGAATACCTCACGCTCCGGCGTCAGCATCAGAATGGACCAGCCGGCTACCGTTGAACGGACACCCGTCACAAGCCATTGCTGCGAGTTGACGTCGAGCCACACATTTTCCGCATCGGTCGATCCGGGAACCGCCGTTTGCGTCCAGAGCGTCCCCGGCTGTGCCTCCCCTGTGGAGTACAGCACCCGCTTTTCCGCATCCAGCAGCACGACCTGACTGGAGCTCCCTTGGCTCGATAATCGGCTGATCTCGGCGATCGAATCGAAGGTATATTCCGCCCGAATAATACTGAACAAGTTGCGGTTGCTGGATAGATCCCTCACCATGATGGAGGCTCCGAACAAATACCGGTTCTCCCCCCGGAACGTATCCGGGTAAGCTCCGCTAAAATATACCCGTCCGCTTTGCGTCACCGTCCGGCGAACCCAATCTTCCGTCCGAAAGCTGCGCTTCAACTGGTCCGGGTTCAGGCCCGCCGTTTGATAAATCAGCTCCCCGTTGTTCAGAAAAATATAAAAACCCGCTAAGTCCCGCTGCGGCGGCACATAGAAGTTTTTGGAGAAAAAATCCCGCATGCTCTGCTGAAACTGAAACCTGCGAGCGTCGTCCAATTCGTCGTACTGATTGATATTGTCGATAAATTCCGTGTTGTAGTAAGGGGACAAGAGCTTGTTCTTCACCTGCTCCAGCTGGAAATCCAGGTTGCGCTGAATTTGCGACACCGACTGCTTGTGGGCTGCTTCCACCTTGTCTTTCTGGGATGTGTAAGCATAGTAGTAGGAGACCACTCCGATGGAGAGAATGCTCGGGATCGTAATCAGAAGAAACGTGACGAACATCTGGTTACGGATCGTACGAAACGGGTAGTTGAGTCGAAGCGCTGCCTTGTGCCAAAAAACCGATTTCATCCGATTCCCTCCGCTTTATGGAAGAGCCCCGCCGGTTAGCGGGACCCTAAGCTTTCAGCATGTGTGCAATCACGTTGAGACAGGCAATGACGGTGCCATCCATTTGCTTTCAAATTGGTAGGTACCCGAACCGATCCGGTACGCACGGCTGCCGTCCGCCAAGCCAAGCTCCTCCGCTTCCGAAGGAACTCCAGTTGCCTGACCCGGCAGCATAACGGTCGCATGCGTATTCACCGGTACGGTCACACGTAAAGTAAAGCGTCCCTCCGGTTCGAGCGTCCAGGCCGATTCGATCAGCCCGTAGCCGGATTCAACACTGGCTCGGACCGAAGACAGCTTGCCTCCCGGATGCGGCTGGAACAAAATATGTTTAAACCCGGGCTGTGCAGGATCGACATCAATCCCCGCCATATACCGGTACATCCATTCCCCGACAGAGCCGAGCGAATAATGGTTGAACGAATTCATTTCCGGCGTCTGGAAGCCTTCCGTATCGGTCCAACCGTCCCAACGCTCCCAGATCGTTGTCGCTCCGTGCTTGACTGAATACAGCCAGGAAGGGAACGTATCCTGGTGCAGCAGTGTATACGCCAGCGAATCGAGCCCATTTTCCGTCAAAGTGGGCAGCAGGTAGCCGACGCCGAGAAAGCCTGTGGATAAATGATCGCCATTGCTGCGGATCAGCTCTTCCAGGCGCTTCACCGCAAGTGCCTTTAAGCCCTCGGGGAGCAGCCCGAAATAGAGCGCAAGCACATAGACGGTTTGCGTATCCCCCTGGATCATGCCCGTCGCCGGATTCACGTAAGCGTTGACGAAGGCACGGCTGATCTCGCCGTACAGCTCAAAATAATGGCGTGCGTCTTCCTCGTGCCCCAGCACCTCTGCAATGCGGGAGAATAACAGCGTGCTGTAAGCGAAATAGGCAGTCGCCAGTACATCCTTCGGCGTGTCCGCGTTGATCGATAGCCAATCCCCGTAGTTCGCGTAATCCGGACGCACCAATTGATTGCTATTCGCCTGAAGGTAAGCAATCCAGCGCTTCATGGCGTCATAATTCGTTTCCAGAATTCGGCGATCCTCGTACATTAAATACAGCGTCCATGGGATAATGACACCCGCATCGCCCCAGCCGGCATTATCCGGCGCGAACCATTCCACATGCTCCTGCTTGAATTCGAACCAATTGGCATCGGGAGCAACGTCAGGAAAGGCTCCTTCCGGCGATTGAAAATCGGTCATATCCACCATAAACTTGGCGAAAAAGCGCGCCACATCCATATTGTACGAGGCGGTGCGGATAAAAATCTGCGCGTCCCCCGTCCAGCCGAGACGTTCGTCCCGCTGCGGGCAATCCGTCGGAACGCTCAAATAATTGCCGCGTTGGCCCCAGCGAATGTTGCTGATCAGCTGGTTGACCATCGGATCGGACGTTTCCAGCGATCCGACCGGCGCAGTGTCCGAATGGACAACCCGGCCGATGACCGTATCCGGCTGCGGTTCACTTGGAAGCCCCTCCACCTCTACATAGCGGAAGCCGTGGAAGGTGAAATGCGGCTCGAACGTCTCCGTTCCTTCCCCGCGTAAAATATAAATATCCTCCTGTACGGCTCTGCGCAGGTTTTCCGTATACAACGTGTTGTCGTCCTGAAGCATTTCCGCATGGCTTACCTTGATCCGGGTTCCGGCAGGGCCCGCCACCTTCAACGCAACCCAGCCTACCATGTTCTGACCCAGGTCGAACAGGTGCGTGCCCCGCGGGGTACGCCATATTTTTTGCGCCTGCAGCGACTCCGTCACACGAACGGGCGGATCGATTTGCGATACGAGCTTCCCTGTATATGGCTCCAACGCTTCCGCCTTCATCCAACCTGCTTCCTGGAAGCCAGGCCGTGCCCAATCCGGCCATGCGGACCGGGCATCGAACGTTTCCCCCATCAGCAGGTCGGAATAGTGAAGCGGTCCCGTACTCATCGTCCAGCTGTCATCCGAAGCGATGATCCGGGTGGTGCCATCCTCGAATTCCAGCTCCAGCTGCAGCAGCAGAGCCGGGTTCGTGCCGTAAATACGGCGCCCCATCATCCCGACATGCCCGGCATACCAGCCGGTGCCAACAATCGCGCCCAATGCATTCGCTCCTTGACGGATGCTTGCGGTCACATCATAGGTTTGGTATTGGGTACGAACGTTATAATCCGTCCAGCCCGGAGCAAAATAATCTTCACCGACGCGGCTTCCGTTCAGATGCAGCTCATAGACGCCCAGTGCCGTTCCATAGAGCATGGCGCGCTTGACCGCGCTGGCTGCCGTGAACTCCTTACGGACATAGAGGCCTGCCGGAAGCTCCGAATCTTCATCCACCCTCCGGCCGATCCATTGCCCTTTCCATTCGGTTTCATCCAGCAGCCCCATAGACCATTCACCGGTCTCACTCCAAGCGGAAGCAGTGCCTTCGCCGTCCCAAATCTTCACCTTCCAATAATACGAACGGCCGGATGAAAGCGCCGGACCGCTATATTCCACCTGCACGGATTGATCGGTTTCGACTTTGCCGCTGTCCCATTGATCGCCGGCGTCCTGCTCCAGCTTTTCCTTCGACGAGGCCACCAAAAGCTGATAAGCCGTCTGAACCTGCCCCCTCACATCCGACTCCAGCAGCCAGCTGAACCGCGGGCGCTGGGTATCCAGGCCCAAAGGGCGGTCCATCGATTCCACCCGAGGGCGGCGAATGCTGATACTCATGAATAAGTTCCTCCCTACCGCTATGATTAAACCACGGTCATTCTTAACGCAGCATAGGAAATGCCCGGCAGCTCAATGGTGCAATTGCCGCGGAACGTGCCCTTCAGCCGTTCAACCCGCATGCCCCACGTATCCACTACATCTACAAAATAATCGTTGCCCTCAGGCAAGCTCAGCTCCCAATACGACGGACGGCTGACGCCAAAATAAACCCACAGGCAGCTTCGCTCCGCCTCTGCCCTGCCAAGCTCCGGCAAGCTTTCTTCCATCAGCTTCCGAAGAAAGGCGATCCGCTGCGGACTTTCCCCCACCAAGGTGCCTCCGCTGGAAACCCATGAGCCTCGCCCGAACACTTCACCATGGGCAGCATAACCGCCCCGCACCATGCACTCCCAGAAGCGCCGGACCATTTCCTCGCCTGAAATATTGCCCCAGCGCCGTTCCGCCGTGCCTTCGTAGCAGCATTCGTCCAACACAACCGGTTTACGGTGTGTCTCGAGCCAAGCGCTTGTTAAGGAAGGCTCCCAGTGCTGTACGCTTTGATGGGTTACCCAAGGCTTGGAGTAATCATAGGTGGCGGTCCGGGTATAATCATACATTTTCGTCCCGTTATGGATAGAACGCAGATGGTTGTACGGATCATGCCGCTGGACAACGTGGAACAGCCGGTCCCAATCCTCCATCGTCTTATGCTTGTTGAAATCGAACTCGTTGGCAATCGACCACCATACATTGCGGAAGGAGCCCAGCCGGGCAAGCACGTAACGGATATAAAAGTCCTCCGTCTCCGCCTCCAGACGCTCGAACCCCCACACGTCCCGGTCATAGGGGTGGAACAGGATCAGGTCCGCTTCCACGCCGAGCCGAAGCAGATCGTCCAGCCTTTTTTCCAGATGGGCAAAAAAGTCCGGATTCATCCGGTTCACATCCGCTCCCTCCGACAGGCTGCCTGCAAAAGCAAGCGATGGAGGGTCCATATCCCCTGTCGGCAGCACACAAATGCGAACTTTATTGAAAGGAGACTCCGCCAGGGACGCGAGCGTCGCCTCTTCCTTGGCCTCATCGCCATGGTGACACCAATGGTACAATGTCGTGCCGAAGGGCAAATAGGCCGTACCGTCGGCATATTCAAAGCGGTACCGGTCTTTCACGCGCACCGGACCGTGGTTCCCCGGTTGAGGAGGCACAACCTCAAAGCTCCCCTGCAGTCCATCCAGCTCCGCAGAGCTGCTTGCCACGGTATATGTCCAGGTCCCTTCTGCATCCGGCATGAACCGAAGCTTGTAGGTTCCCTCTCCATTGTAAAAGCCGTCGGCTTCCACAGAGCGGCTGCCATGCCGGAACACCCCGCGCAGCGTGACCTCCCGGTACGGGTTGCCTTCCGCGGGTCCGTCAAAGCTGCGCTCGAACCGCCCCCAGCGTTCTACGGGCGCTGAAGCCCGGCTTGCTTCCTCGTTACGCATCTTCATCCTCCATCTTCCATGTTCACCTAAATGAAATTGTCGTTATCCTCGGCCTGACGGCGCAGCGCGTCCGCATCCTTACGCAGCGGACCCGCGGAGGAGCCGCCATCCAGCCGTTGAACCCGCAGCGCATGCCAAGGACGCGCAGGCAGGCGGATATCCAGCTTTTCCCCATATATTTCAGGAAGCGGTTGAATCGTCATGTTCCATGCATCGATAATCTCCACCAGATAGCGTCCTTCAGGCACGCGCAAGTCTTTGGAGGGATAATGATGAATTCCGAAATATTGCAAATAGTACCGGCCGTCTAGCCCAATGGTCGCGGCATCGTAAAATTCAGGCATATAGTGAAGCTCGCTTGGCGCTTCATTTAACAAGGCACGCAGAAACGCGATGCGTGGCTGCACCTCTCCACCAAGCTGTTCTCCGTGCGTGTGCCAGCTGCGTCCTTCCGTCCGCAGCAGCATTTCGCCATGCCCGGCATAGCCGCCACGGCAAATGCTTTCCCACAGCCGGTGCATCAGCTCTTCTCCCGGCAGACTGCCCCACAGCGTCGGCGCATTTCCTTCGCAGCCGCATTCGTCTGCAATGACCGGCTTCCGATGCAGCTTGGCGGCATATGAGGTCTGGAACGCTTCATGCAGCCGGAGACTGACGTGTGAGATCCGATGATCCCCATAGTTCATCAACAGATTCGAACTAAACAGAGTAAGGAGCCGTCCGTACGGATCGGACTCGTGAAGCAGCTGAAGCAGCGTGTCCTGAAAAGCGTATTGCTCCGCTGGAGCCTGGAGCGACCACCACACATGACGGTACGCCGAGAAACGGACTGCAGCAAGATGAACGGATTGCAGCGTTTGCGCTGTATTTTCGCTGCACTGCAGCACCAGCTCGGCCTCCAGCCCGATATCCATCAGCTCCCGGAGAAACCGGTCCAATGTATCGTACGCAGCAGCTGCGGCGGGCACATACAGCCGAACCTTCGTAAAAGGCGCCCCCCGTAGTGCCGCTAAGGTCTGCTCCTGATACTCCTCCAGCCAGCCATATTGGCAGGTCGTACCGATTGGTACATAAGGGGTTCCATCGGCATAGGCAAAATGCCGTTCGTCCAGCACCCGGACCGGGCCATGATTGCCCGCACCAGGCGATGTACATTGAAGGGTTCCCGCAGGCAAGGAAGAGAGCCTATCGGCATCAGCAGACGAGGAAAAGCCCCCTGTTATCTCATAACGCCAATCTCCTTCCTCGTCGGGCATGAACCGGACCTTCCATGTTCCATTGCTGTCAAGATAAGGAGCCGCTTCGATGCTTCGGCTTCCATGGGTGAATAGGACGCGGTATCTAGGTCCTCCCGGTGCCGGTAAGCTCATCCCATCCATCCCGAGGTCCGACAACGCGCTCCCTTCAGGGAGACCAAGGCCAGCCAGACTCAGCTCTGCCATATTCCAGCGTTCCACTTGAAGAGGCTGGGAAGATTGTATCGATTCGTCTTTCATCGGGTTTCACTTTCACCTCGTTTGCTATCCTGATTGTGGTTCTTTCCTATGAAATGACAGCCGAAACCGCCGTCTTCCAACCGCCATAGTAACGCTCAGTCAGCCCTTTATCCATCGCTGGGACGTACATGACCGGCTCCCGGGACAAGGTAAGAAGCTGCTCCTTGCTGCTCCAGAATCCGACGGTCAGACCCCCGATGTAGGCGGAGCCAAGAGCCGACAGCTCCGTCATGACCGGCTTTTTCACCGATGCCTGCAGCAGATCGGCCTGGAACTGCATCAGAAAGCGATTGTCCGCCGCGCCCCCGTCCGCCCTGAGCTCCCGGAGACGGATGCCGGATTCGGCCTCCATCAGCTCTACCGTATCGCGTACCTGGTAAGCGATGCTCTCGAGTGCGGCACGGATGACGTGCCGTTTGTCGCTTCTCCGGCTGAGCCCCATCACAGCGGCTCTCGCTTGGGGCGACCAATAAGGCGCTCCCAGGCCGACGAATGCAGGGACGACATACACCCCTTCGTTGTCTCCGAGCGAAGCAGCCTGCTTCTCGGCTTCGGCATAGTCGGTGAAGAGCCCTAATTGATCACGGACCCATCTCATGCAGTCCCCTGTGCAATGAATAATGCCCTCAAGCGCATAATCGACTTTCCCATCGAGGCCCCAAGCCACGGCCGTCACTAAACCGTTGCCGGGCTGGGCGGCCAGCACCGGTCCGATGTTCATCATGACCGAGGTGCCGGTCCCGTAGGTGGCCTTGGCCATGCCGGGCGCGTGGCACAGCTGGCCGAACAGTGCGGCCTGCGAATCCCCGATAACGCCGGTCACTGGGACCCGCCCGTCGAACAAGGCAGGATCGGCCGTCCAGCCGTATACTTCGTTACTTGACTTGACTTCGGGCAGCTGCAGACCCTGAACACCGAACAGCTCAATTAACTCTTGATCCCACTGCAGCGTATGAATGTTAAACAAGGAAGTGCGGCTCGCATTCGTATAATCCGTAGCATGCACCTTGCCGCCGGTCAGCTTCCACAGCAGCCAGCTGTCCATCGTACCGGCCAGCAGACGGCCTTCTGCCCGACGTCTGCCGGCGTTGGATTCCGCTTCCGCTTCCGCATGATCGAGAATCCACCGGAACTTGCTGGCGGAAAAATAAGGATCGAGCACAAGGCCTGTTTTTTCCTGAATCACAGGCTCCTTGCCTTTGAGCTTCAGCTCCTCGCACAAGGCCGCCGTTCTCCGGCATTGCCATACAATCGCATTGTATACCGGCAGGCCGGTTTCCCGGTCCCACACCACTGCAGTTTCCCTTTGATTCGTCACCGTCAAGGCAGCCAGCTGCTCAGGCGACGTTCCCGTCTCCTGCAGTACCCTCTGCACGGCCTGGAGAACATTCCCGTAAATTTCCATCGGATCATGCTCTACCCATCCCGGCTGTGGATACTGCTGTTTATGATCCAGCGCCGTTTTGCCGAGGATCGAGCCGGATTGGTCGAATAGCAGCGCTTTCGTCCCTGAGGTGCTTTGATCTATCGTTAAAATATAGGATTTACCCATCAGCAGCCGCTCCCTCGCTTATTCGGTCGACTGAAGCAGGCTGCGTGCGACACTGCACAGCTGCTCCGTATGAATACCGTAATGCCGGAACACTTCGGCGGTATTGCCCGTAACGGCCGGTTCATCCGGAATGCCGATAATCCGCATGGGAACGGGACGATGCTGTATAATGACTTCGGCAACGGCAGCCCCCAATCCTCCATGCACGCTGTGCTCTTCCACCGTAACAACGGCTTTCGTCTCCTCCGCCGCCCGGATGATCGCCTCCCGGTCCAGAGGCTTGATCGTGTGCATATTCAGCACCCGGCAATGAATGCCTTCCTGCGCCAACGCCTCTGCAGTGTCCAATGCGACACGCACCGTTTCACCGGCGGCGATCAGGGTCAGGTCACTACCCTCCCGCATCGTAACCGCTTTACCGATTTCGAACGGATAGTCGTCCGAAGCATAAACATCCTGCACCGGATTACGGCCGATCCGTACATAGACGCCGCCCTCATGCTGCACCAAGGCTTCCGTCATTTTTTTCGTCTCGTGGCGGTCCGCAGGCAAAATAACCGTAAGCCCCGGAATCGCACGGGTCACTGCAATATCCTGGAGTGAATGATGAGACATCCCGAGCGCCCCGTAGCTTACGCCCCCGCTAATCCCAACCAGCTTCACGTTCGTCCCGGAATAAGCAACGTCAACCTTCACCTGCTCGATCGCTCTCATGCTGAGAAAGCACGCCGGAGAGGTTACCCAAGGTTTCTTCCCGCAGGACGCGAGACCGGCGGCGATGCCGACAATATTTTGCTCGGCAATGCCTGTTTCCACGAACTGCTCGGGCAGTTCCTTCACGAACGGCAGCATCGAAGCCGAGCCTCTCGAATCGCTTGCCAGCACCAGAATATCCTTATCGGACCGTGCGAGATCCAGCAGCGTTTCACACAATGCCTGACGATTGGCAACCTTATTCATGGATAACCACCTGCGCTTCCTTGGCTAATTCATCCAACGCTTGCGCAAGCTCCGCATCGCTCGGCACATGATGGTGCCAATGCGGAACATTCTCGGCAAACGAGACTCCCTTTCCTTTCGTCGTATACGCCATGATCAGGGTCGGCTTGCCGGCAGCCGTCGGTGCGGCATGCAGCGCTGCCGACAGCTCGCTGACATCGTTACCATTCAAAGCGACGACATTCCAGCCGAAGCTGCTCCACTTGTCCTCCAGCGGCTCCAGACCCATCACATCTTCCGTGCTTCCGCTGATTTGCAGCTTATTCCGATCAATGATACCGATAACATTATCGAGTTTATAATGAGCCGCCGCCATGGCAGCCTCCCATATGGACCCTTCGGCCTGCTCTCCGTCTCCCATCAAGGTGAAAATACGGTAGTCCTTGCCGTCCATTTTGGCGGCCAGGCCCATGCCTACGGCAACGGACAGCCCATGCCCAAGCGCGCCTGTATTCATCTCAACACCCGGCACCTTGTTGTTCGGATGTCCGATCAACCGCGAACCGAATTGGCTGAACGTTTGCAGCTCTTCCTTCGGGAAAAAGCCTTTATCCGCAAGAATGCAGTACAACGATTCCACCGCATGCCCTTTGCTCGCGATAAACCGGTCCCGATCTTCCCATTTCGGATTGCACGGATCCACCTTCATGACATCATAGTACAAGACCGTTAAAATATCGGCGTTGCTTAAAGAAGACCCGGTATGTCCTGTCTTGGCACGGTGAATCATCTGGAGCAGATCCATCCGGATTTGCGCCGCTTTTTTTCTAAGATCCACAGTATTCATCCGCCACTCCTCCTTCATCTTTATTTCCAGTCAGTGCCGCGCAGCCAAGCTTGAATTTCGCTTTCCGTCGGATCAACCGGATCGGGCTTCAGCCCGGGAATATAGTTGCAGGCTTCGTACAAAGCCGGGATGACATTTTCATGAATGCCGACCGAGTGGTGAACATAGGGCCCTTTGACCAGCTTTTCTTCCCACAGCGGCCAGTCGTTCACCTCCACCCATACGTATGAGCCCCGTGTATATGGGCCTTCGATGCCTTTGGCGCGTCCCAGGAAAATGGAATATTCGCCATGATCCCCGTCAAAGCGGGCCAGTGTCATCTCGCCTCCGCGGATCTCCCCTTCATGCGTACCCGGCGAATGATCGTCGAACAGGAAATGCTTGCGCAGCTGCGGCTTCTCCTCCACGCTCAGCGAGACCGGGAAGTTACCGCAGTGGAACAGCAGCTCGCCGTTCGGGTTATCCGGGTGGCGGATCGTCAGATCGGCGAAAAAGGTCGGCTTCGTGTTCATTGAGGCCGCCTGCACCATAATCGAGGTGATCGCGCCATGAATGTCCGTTTCACAGGTAACCGGAATTTGCTCATCCGTGAGGAGCGCATTCGCCAGGCACGGCATGATGCCCATCGCATCCTGCAAGGAGGACCAGCACTGGATCGCGATGGCTGTGCTGGCGGTTTTCTCCGCGTACTGCTTCATCGCCACCTTAAGCGCCGCGATTTTCGTAACCGCCTCTTCCCCTACCTCGGCATAATCCAGATGCTCTTTGATATACGCTACAGCCGCTTCAAGCTCTGCACCGCCTTTGGCTTCCGTCCGTTTGGCCGCATTCTTGATATCCTCCAGCGTGATCGGATAAATCTCGATGCCGAATCTTTCCAGCAGCTCGCCTTCGTTGCACATCATCGTCCAGAAGGACGCTGGCCTTGGGGCGATCTGCAAAATGCGCAGACTGCGGAACGCCTTCACCACATTGGCGGCTGCTACGAAATTACGGAAGCCCCGCTCGAACACCGGATCGTCCACCCGGGTGTTCGTAATGTAAGTGAACGGTACGCCGAACCGGCGCAGCACCTTGCCGGTGGCGAACAGGCCGCACTGCGTGTCACGCAGCCTCATCCCGTCCGCAAGCGGCGCCTCGTCCCGCGGTCCCCACAGCAGCACCGGCTTCCCCAGCGCCTTGGCTACACGGCCAACCATGTCCTCGGTTCCGAAGTTGCAGTGCGGGAAAAATACCGCATCCACCTCTTCCCGCTGAAAATGCTTAATAACTTCTTCCGCATTGTACAAATCGTCATAAAGCAAGCCTTCTTTATTCAATCTTTCCAAATCGACGATATCGATGTCCAGTCCGAAGCTTTCCATCTTCTCCCGGATCAGTACCTTATATTTGAACGCATCCTCCGCGCTGAATACAAATCGTCTTGTAGGCGCATAGCCCAGCTTCAGCTTCCTCATTCAACAAAGCCTCCTTATTATTGTTCTTCCCCGACTGCGACCGCCCTGATAGCCATATACGGCGCGGCCGGCAAATCAACGCGCGACAATCCCTTATAAGTCCCCTCCAAAGGGGTTACCTTCATATTCCATGTATCGATAATATCGATACGGAAGGACTTCTCCTCCGGGAGCGGCAGCTCACGGTACGCCGGACAGTGAATCCCGAAATATTGCAAATAATATTCGCCCTCGACACCAAGAGTTGGCGCATCCCGCAGCCGGTCGATCGGTTCGGCATGCCCTGGGGCCTCCTCGAGAATCTGTCTCAGGAACGCGATTCGCGCAGGACTCTCACCCCGCAGCTCGCCCCCTTTGGACCACCATACCACCTCTTCGGAATTCAGGAACGTTTCCCCATGACCTACGGAGCCGCCCCGCGCAAAGCCGTCCCAGAATCGTGCGGTCATCTCCATGCCGGTAATATTGCCCCAGCGCTGCGGCAGATTGCCCTCATAGCAGCATTCGTCCACCACGACCGGCTTGCCGTACTGCTTCAGCCAGGCATTCGTAGGCGACAGCTCCCAATACTGCATGCTGACATGAGTAACCCATGGCTTGCTGTGGTCATACAGGACTAGGGTCGATGGATCGTACATTTTTGTGCCGTTATGGATGGAACGCAGATGCTGGTACGGATCGCTTTCCTGCACGATGCGGAAAAATCGGTCCCAATCGTCCATCGTTTTCGTCTGCATGAAATCAAATTCGTTGGCAAGCGACCACCAAATATTGCGGTAGGCGCCCAGGCGCGCGATCAGATACCGCAAATAAAAGGCATCCGTCTCTGCGTCCATCCGGTCAAAGCCCCAATGTCCCTTATCATAGGGATGGAACAGGATCAGGTCGGCTTCAATGCCCAGCTCCTGCAGCTGAACAATACGCTGTTCCAGCTGTTCATAATAGATAGGATCCGGACGGGTCCAATCAAATCCTTCCGCCTGCGATCCTTCAAAAGGAAAGCGTTCCGGCTCATTCGTATTAAAGCTGTAGCGCTTCGGAAAGACGCACATCCGGATTTTATTGAAGGGGCCTGTGCGCAGCGATGCCAGCGTCTGCTCCTGAATCGCCGCCTCCTGATGCGTCCATACATAGCAGGTCGTGCCGAACGGACGGTAAGGCGTGCCGTCTTCATAGGCAAAATGGTACGCCGACCGTACCCGGACCGGCCCGTGATTACCGGCGGATGCCGGAACACAGGAGAAGCTGCCTGAAGCTCCATTCAGCTCCTCCCTGCTGCTGCTTACCGAATAGGACCATTGGCCTTCGCTATCGGGCATAAAGCGGATTTTGTATTGACCCTCGCCGTTATAAAAGCCTTCCACCTGCACAGTCCGGTGCTTATGCTCAAAGCGGGCGGACAGCTGCACGTCCTGGAACGGATTTCCCTCGGAAGGACCTGCAACCGTAATTTCAAAAAGCCCCCAACGCTCGACCTCACAAGCATTTTGCTGATGTTCGTTTCCCAACACGGGTCACCCCTAACGATTTTATTTAGCTAGCCTTTAATACCTGAAGTCGAGATGCCCTCGACGAAATATTTTTGACAGCTGAAGAAAATGACCAGACTCGGCACGAGCGACAACACCGACATGGCGAACAGGACACCCCAGGCCGATTCACCGGACGAATCCATGAATAGCCTTAATCCGAGCGGAATGGTGTAAAGTCTTGCCGTGTTTAAATAAAGCAGCTGGCTGAAGAAATCGTCCCATGTCCAGATGAAGGTAAAGATGGCTGTTGTGATCAATGCGGGTAAAGCAAGCGGCATCACGATCCGCCAATAAATTTGCACCTTGCCGCAGCCGTCGATCGTGGCCGACTCATCCAGCTCCCGGGGCAGACCTCGAATGAACTGTACCATCAGGAAGATGAAGAAAGCATCGGTCGCAAGCCACTTCGGTATGGTCAACGGGTAATACGTATCCACCCAATTGAGCTGCTTGAACAGCAGGTACTGCGGAATGATCGTCACATGATGCGGCAGCATAATCGTCACCAGCATGATGGAGAACCAGACCTTTTTCCAGGAAAAATCAAGACGACCGAACGCGTAGGCCGCCATGGAGCAGGACAATAAATTGCCCAGAACACACAGGATCGAAATAATAAAGGAGTTCGTGAAAAAGGTGATGAAAGGCACCCTTGCGATTCCGGCCCAGCCCTTGATATAGTTGTCCAGCGTCACTTCCTTCGGCCACAGGCTCAGATCGGTGAAGATCAGGTTCGACGGCTTGAACGAGCTGCTGATCAGCCACAGGATCGGGTACAGCATAAAGACGCCGAGGACGAGAATCATGGCATGAAGCAGCATTTTTTGAATCCGGTTCGACTGAGCCATCTTACTTCCCCCCGTCCCCGTAATGCACCCAGAACTTGGATGATCCGAAAATAATTGCGGTAAACAATCCGATAATGACAAGCAGCACCCAGGCCATCGCCGAGGCATAGCCCATTTCATAGAAAGCGAAGCCCTTCATATATAAGTACAACGTGTAGAACAGAGTAGAATCCATCGGCCCGCCAAGCCCGCCGCTTATAATAAACGACTGGGTAAAGGCTTGGAACGAGCCGATCAGCTGGATGACCAGATTGAAGAATATAACCGGCGTCAGGAGCGGAATCGTAATGTAGAAAAACTGCTTGATTTTGCTCGCTCCGTCGACCTGGGAAGCCTCGTAGAAGTCCATCGGAATTTGCTTCAGTCCGGCGAGGAAAATGATCATCGATGAGCCGAACTGCCAAACCGAGAGCGCCACGATAGAATACAGCGCATAGTCGGGGTTGGCGACCCAATCCGGCGCGTGAATGCCGAACAGCAGCAGAAACTTGTTCACGACGCCGGAGGCGCCGAATATTTTGCGCCAGAGCACGGCAATGGCGACACTTCCCCCGAGCAGGGTCGGCAGGTAGTAAAGCGTCCGGTAAAAGCTGAGGCCGCGTAAGCCCCGGTTCATCAAAGAGGCGACCAATAGCGCGAAGGCCAGCTTTAGCGGCACCGATGTAAATACATAGATGAACGTCACCTTCAAGGATGTGAAATAACGGGGATCTGCTGTCCACATGGTTTTGTAGTTATCCAGACCAACGAACTCCGGCGGCGTCATGACGTCGAACTTCGTCAGGGAATAATAGAAGGAATTGATCATCGGCCCTACGGTCAAGGCAAACAGCCCGATGAACCATGGCAGCAGAAACAAATAGGCGATCGCATTTTTTTTCCAGAGCTTTACTATATAGGTACCGACCGTTGCGGCTGTACGTTTGTTGTTCGTGACGGCTACCCGATTCATATGCCCACCCCTTATGATTGCGAGAATGTACTCCTCTTGCTGCTACGGCAGCTTTCCTACTTCTTGTTCACAACCTTCTCTGCTGCGGACAGCACTTCCTGGGAAGCGTTCGGAATCGTTTCTTTACCGAACAGCACCTTCTGGCTCATGTTGATCAGCGTCGTTTCAAATTCTTTGCCGTTCGGAATTTCGCGGTCCGGCGTGCGGGAATTTTTGGCGGCAAGATCGATATAGTCGTATACCTTCTTATCCACAGGGGTCGCTTTAGCCTTCAAAGCTTCACGTACCTTGGAGGAGCCTGGCACCCCGCGCTCACTGCCCAGCACCATTGTTGCTTCCGGATCGTTCACCATGAAATCAATAAACATGGCCGCTTCCTTCGGATTTTTTGTTTTGGCGTTGACGCTCATGAATTGGCTCGGCTGCAGCCACAAGCCTTGCTGCGCTCCGCTGCCTCCGGTCGGCGGCAGAACGACTTGAATTTCATCCTTCATCGCTTTCTGGTACGCGTTCAACTGATTGGACCAAATCAAATGCATTGCCGTCTTGCCTTCCACGAAGGAGGAGTTCTCCGGCGCTTCGGTGTAAGCTGTCGTGAACTCCGCCGGAGGCGTGCTGCCTGCCTTGCGGTAGTTGTCCCACATCGTGAACCAGTAGGCGATTACATCCTTATCCAGCCCTACCTTACCGTCCTTGTAAAGCGTCTTGTTCGATTGGCGGGCGAAGTAGTTCAAATAGAGAGGAAGCTTGGATTCATCCACCGCGCCGTAATAACCTTTGCCCAGAGCCTTAGTCAAATCCTGTGCGTATTTGCCGTATTCCTCCCAGGTCCATTGCCCGCTAGGCGGCTTCAGACCGGATTTTTTGATCAGCTCGGTGTTGTAAGCGATACCGTAAGCGTTCGAGCCAAGAATGATTCCGTACAGCTTCCCGTCCATTCCGCCCGAATCAATATTTGATTTGTCAAAGTTCTCAATATGAATTTCTTTACCGATGTAAGGGTTGATATCGAGCAGCGCCCCGCGCGCAACATAGTCCGGGTAGTTGTTGCCGAGCTGAATCAAGTCGGGAGCATTGCCGCCCGCAATCTGTGTGTTCAGCTTATCGAAGTAACCGTCGCTTCCCATATATTCGCCGTTTATTTTAATGTTCGGGTATTTCTTCTCGAACAGCTCGATCACTTTCAATGTGGCATCATGACGTGCCTGTGCGCCCCACCAAGTCATGCGCAGCTCCACTTTCTTATCGGCTCCGCCCGCTGCCGTTCCGTTCTTGGATTCGGCAGGAGCGCCTCCGCCTGGTGTGCAGGCCGACAGCATGGCAGTTAAAGCGACAAAAGTAATCAGAGCCGTACCTTTTCTTGTTTTCTTCATCTTCATTTGCCTCCCTTTTTAATCGAACTAAACTTATTTACCATTTTAATTAGCCAGCCAACAAGCAGAAAACCTCTCTCTGTAAACGCTGTCATTTCTCGGTTGTTAAGCTGCACCGGCCCCCTTCTTTACTGCTTCTAAAGCTTTTTTATCCTGTTGAAGCGTGAAAGAACGAGCACTCGGCAGTTCGCGGCCCTTCTTTCCTCTTCACCCAGATCATACCATCCGTTTTCTAAACCAGTCAATACATTTTAGTAAATTAATTTATTAAATATGACTAAATCTATCTAAACAATTTAGTGATTTCTATGTAAAACGGAGTCATTATGGGGCGAAACCACTCTGTTTTTGTTTAAAAACGTAGCTAAAACTGCTCAATTCCGTAAAATGCGAATTCATGCTTGTATTCTATATGAGGTCATAGTAAACTAAATTTGTTTAGTTCAGTTGCAATTCGCTACTCCAAAGGAGTGTCACCCCTGATGAAAATTAAAATGGAAGATATAGCCAAGCTGGCCAACGTTTCGAAATCTGCGGTCTCGCTTGCCCTGAGCGGCAAACCAGGCATTAGCGAAGAGACCCGCAGCAAAATATTGCAGATCGTCAAAGAGAACGGCTACCTGCCCAGGGCTATGGTAAGAGCAGACAAGAAGAACAGCGTGTCCAACACGCTTCGGTTCGTTGCATGCACCAATTCCGGCATTGTGCTGGAGCAGTTTTACAAGCAGCCCTTCTTCATGGAGCTGATTCACGATATCGAGGAGCAGTGCCGTGCCCGAGGGTACTCTTTGTTCTTTTCCTCCGTGCCGACCGAACAGCTGGAGGACGCGATCCAAACGATGGAAAGCGAGAACGAATCGAGCGGCATGATTTTGCTAGGGACAAATTTGACCCAGGGCCAAATTGAGTTTATTGCCCGAAAGCAGCCGAACCTCGTCGTTCTGGACACCTGCTTCGAGACGTTGAACGTTAATTTTATCGTCATGAATAATGTAATGGGCGCTTATCAGGCCGCGAAGCATTTGCTGGAGCTTGGCCACCGCCGTATCGGCTATGTAGAATCGAACTCCCGCATGTATAACTTCGATTCGCGCCGCCGAGGCTTCCTGCAGGCATTGGAGGAATGGAATGTCACGCTTGACGAGGCGCACCATTTCTCCGTGTCCCCTACCGTTGTATCGTCACAGGATGATTTTAAGCAGCGGCTGCTGGAGCTCAAGGGACAGCTGCCTACGGCGCTCTTTTGCGAATGCGATTATATCGCTATCAGCGTCATCAAGTCATGCATCGAACTCGGCATCCGCATCCCCGAGGAGCTGTCCGTCATCGGCTTCGATAATATTCATGAAGCGACCATCATTACCCCCGAATTGACGACCGTTCATGTCGAGAAAGGTACGATCGCCGAGCTGGCGGTTTCCAAGCTGCTGGATATCGTCGAGCAGGAGGATAAGGTGAAGATCAAATCATTTATCGACACACATCTGGTCATCCGCAATTCGTGCAAAGCCGTCGATCTGAGCGTGAGGGTATAACAAAGGAAAAAGCATGGACGCGAAATCGAGGCCACTGAAAAACTACGGCTGCATGGACGGATCGTTCTATCGACGCTTACGCTTCTTCAGAACGATTCCGTCCACTCCGCCCGTTTTTCAATGGCCTCAACGAAATCCATGCTTTTTGTATGCAATTCAAGCCTCCAGCCGGCCAGAGAGCGGCCCGACTATAAGAGCTGCAAGCGTGCCCTCCTACGCCAAACTGTCCGTCAGCCGACGATAAGCCTCGGCCGTGAGAAGACTGGCAAGCGCCTCATCCGCATCCCCGGCCACTTCAACCTCTACAACCCAGCCCGCACCGTAAGGCTCGCCGTTCACCAGCTCCGGGGAATCCAGCAGCTTATCATTGACCGCCGTAACAGTGCCGCTCACCGGACTAAACAAATCCGACACGGTTTTGACCGATTCAATCGTTCCCAGCGATTCCCCTGCCGCAACTTTTGCTCCAAGGCTCGGCAGCTCTACGAAGACGATGTCCCCAAGCTCCTGCTGGGCAAAATCGGTGATCCCGATTTTCACAGATTGTCCCTCGCCCTTCTCCGCCCATTCATGCTCCTCCGTATATCTCAAATCCGGTTGAATGCGACTCATCAGCGAGCCCCCTCCTTTGTTCACTTCAATGAAGCCTATATGTTCATTGTACGCCGGGACAAATGGAAAAAGACAAAATGTTGTTGACATCCGTTTGTCCCACAGCGTATTAATGAAACTATAGAGGGCTGGTGATTCCACTGTCCCCTAACGGAGGTGACCCTCATGACCGGGTTGAAAAAAACGCCGTTATTCCCACTATATGCCGGGTATCCCGGTGTCCGCTGTATCGATTTTGGAGGCTGGCTCCTTCCGGTTCAATTCTCGGGTATTCAAAAGGAGCATGAAGCCGTTCGTCAACGGGCCGGCCTGTTCGATGTTTCGCATATGGGTGAATTTCTGGTCACGGGACGGCAGGCCCAAGCCTTTGTACAGCGGATCACTACCAATGACGCAGCCCGTTTATCCGACGGTCAAGCGCAGTACTCCCTAATGTGTTATGGAGACGGGGGCGTTGTCGACGATTTGCTCGTATACCGGCTGAAAAAGGACCGATACCTGCTCGTCGTGAATGCATCGAATATCGATAAAGACTGGGCCTGGCTGCAGGACCAGCTCATCGACGGGGTGACGCTGGAAAACCAGTCCGATACGACCGCCCTTCTGGCGCTTCAAGGACCGCTCGCAGCGGATATTCTAGCTCGCAGCTCCGAAGCACGGGCGGTGCAGCTGCCGCCGTTTCATTTCCTTCATGAGGCCTCAATTGGCGGTACCACGGCCCTAATCTCCCGCACAGGCTATACCGGCGAGGACGGCTTCGAGCTCTACCTTCCGGCGGAGGCTGCCGTCACGGTCTGGAACGCGCTGCTGGAAGCCGGGGAACCGCTCGGCCTCGTGCCCGCCGGTCTCGGCGCACGCGATACGCTTCGCTTCGAGGCACGGCTGCCGCTGTACGGCCAGGAGCTGTCGCCGTTCATCTCGCCGCTCGAGGCGGGACTGAGCCCCTTCGTCAAGCTGGCGAAGGGGGAGTTCATCGGGCGCGAAGCGCTGCTGGAGCAGCAGGCGAAGGGCATTCCGCGCAAGCTCATAGGCATTGAAATGCTGGAGCGCGGCATTCCCCGTTCGCATTACCCCATCTATGCCGACGGTCAACTCATCGGCGAGGTGACGACCGGGACGCAATCGCCGACACTTAAGCGGGCGCTTGGCCTGGCGCTGGTCCAAACCGCATTTTCCAAGCACGGCACCGAGTGCACGGTAGACATCCGCGGCAATCGGCTGAGGGCTGTTGTAGTCCAAACTCCCTTTTACCGCAAAAATGCGAGCACCCCTTAAATGTTATCCATACCACTTCCACTTCCTCCATCTGACCCCATCGTCCCTATGCCTGTATAAGCATCTTCCCAACCTTCCATTCCCACCATGCCTATAAGGAGTGATTCGTCGATGAGCACTTCCCACCGTTATTTGCCTATGACCGATAAGGACCGGACCGACATGCTGAAAACCATCGGCGTCGAATCCGTCGAAGCCTTGTTTCGCGATATTCCCGAAGCGATCCGCTACAACGGAACGCTGCCGATGTCCGGTCGGCTGGATGAAAGAGCGCTGCTCCGGCATATGAAGGGGCTTGCCGAGCGGAATGCAGACACGGAGCAGTATACAAGCTTTCTGGGGGCAGGCATTTATGACCACCATGTGCCTGTCGTCATTCAGCATCTGGCGTCACGCTCTGAATTTTATACGGCCTATACGCCGTATCAGCCGGAAATTAGCCAAGGCGAGCTGCAGGCTATTTTCGAGTTTCAGTCGTACATTTGTGAGCTGACCGGCATGGCGGTAGCTAATGCCAGCATGTACGACGGGGCTACGGCCCTCGGCGAAGCGGGTGCTTTGGCCTGCTCAGCTGCACAGCGGAAGCGTCTTGTGATCTCCCGAACGGTCCATCCTGAGGCTCGGGAGATGGTGCGGACCATGGCCCGGGGCTTGAATTTGCAGGTGACCGAAATCGATTACGCCGACGGCGTAACGGATCTCGACAAGCTGCAGGCCGCCGTACGTGCGGAGGATACTGCCGCCGTTCTCATTCAATCGCCGAACTTCTTCGGCTGCATCGAGGACCTTCAAGCGATAGAGCCGATCATTCACGGACAAAAGGGACTGCTTGTCGTAAGCACGAACCCGCTCTCCCTCGGACTTCTGGAAGCCCCGGGCCGGCTCGGGGCCGACATTGTGGTGGGCGATGCCCAGCCGCTCGGCATCCACCCGGCGTTCGGCGGGCCGACATGCGGTTTTTTTGCGGTCACTGAACCGCTCATGCGCCGCATCCCCGGCCGCATCGTCGGGCAAACCGTGGACCGGGACGGCAAGCGCGGCTTTGTCTTGACGCTGCAGGCCCGGGAGCAGCATATTCGCCGGGAGAAGGCGACGTCGAACATTTGCTCCAACCAGGCGCTGCTTGCCTTGTGCGCATCGGTTTATTTGTCCGTCATGGGCAAGCAGGGGCTGCAGGAGGCTGCCGCACTAAACTGGCATAAAGCCCATTATGCCGCCCGTGAGCTTTCAACAAAGCTGAACGGTGCGGCGCTTCCGTTTCAAGCACCCTTTTTCAACGAATTCGTGCTGAAGCTTCCTCTGGAAGCGGACTTGCATCAGCTGAATGAACAGCTGCTTGAGGCCGGCTTTATCGGGGGATTGGACCTTGGCCGTCTGTATCCCGAGCTTCATCAGCACCTGCTGGTTGCCGTTACCGAGAAACGGACGAAGGACGAAATCGATGCTTTTACAGCCATATTGGGGGAATGGTTATGAAACCGGACAAAGCGCTTATTTTCGAGCTGAGCCAGCCGGGGCGCGTCGCTTACTCCTTGCCTGAGTGCGATGTCCCTGAAACCGACCCGTTGGAGACGATCCCGGCGCATCTGCTTCGCAGCGTCCCGGCACAGCTCCCCGAGGTCTACGAGGTCGATGTGATCCGGCATTACACAGAGCTGTCCCGACGCAACTTCGGTGTGGACAACGGCTTTTATCCCCTTGGCTCCTGCACGATGAAATACAATCCGAAGATTAATGAAGATACCGCCCGATTCCCCGGCTTTGCCGCCATTCATCCGTACCAGCCCGAATCCAGTGTTCAAGGCGCACTGGAGCTTATGTTCACCCTGCAAAACGATCTGGCTGCGCTCACCGGCATGGACGAGGTCACGCTGCAGCCTGCGGCCGGCGCCCATGGCGAATGGACCGGGCTCATGATGATCCGGGCGTATCACGAAAGCCGCGGCGAGCAGCGAACTCAGGTTATCGTCCCGGACTCATCGCACGGCACGAACCCGGCCAGCGCCACGGCAGCCGGCTTCCGTACACTGACGATTCCGTCGAACGAGCGCGGACTCGTCGACCTCGAAGCGCTGCGCGAAGCTGTGGGGCCGCAGACCGCGGCACTCATGCTCACGAACCCGAGCACCCTTGGCTTATTCGAGGAACACATTGTAGAGATTGCCGCTATCGTTCATGAGGCGGGGGGACTGCTCTACTACGACGGCGCCAATTCCAATGCGATTATGGGCATTACCCGCCCGGGCGATATGGGCTTTGACGTCGTGCATTTGAACTTGCACAAAACGATGAGCACCCCGCACGGCGGAGGCGGGCCGGGCTCAGGTCCGGTCGGGGTGAAGACGAAGCTGATTCCTTTTCTTCCTAAGCCCGTTGCAGCCAAGCGGAGCGACGGCACCTTTTATCTCGATTACGAACGTCCCCATTCCATCGGCAGGGTGAAGGCCTACTACGGCAACTTCGGCATCCTCGTCCGTGCCTACACCTATATTCGCACCTATGGGCCGGAAGGGCTGCGGCAAGTATCCGAATGCGCCGTTCTGAACGCAAACTACATGATGCACCGGCTGGCCCCTTATTTCGAGCTTCCTTACCCCGGCGTCTGCAAGCATGAATTCGTGATGTCCGGGCGCAGCTTGAAAAAATACGGCGTCCGGACCCTGGACCTCGCCAAACGGCTGCTGGACTTCGGCTACCATCCGCCGACTATTTATTTTCCACTCAATGTAGAGGAATGCATCATGATCGAACCGACGGAGACGGAAAGCAAAGAAACGCTGGATGCGTTCATCGACACGATGATCCGCATTGTCAAGGAAGCGGAAACCGACCCCGGCCTTCTGCTGAATGCCCCTCATGGGACAGCCGTTCGGAGGCTGGATGAAACGACCGCTGCACGCAAGCCGGTGCTGAACTGCTCGTGCGGCGGGTAAGTCCGCCCTCTCTAATCTACTTGTGTCCAATAACAAACAACCTCCGGCTCGTTCTGTCTTTACGACAGCATCGAACCGGAGGTTATGGAGGGTATGCATACGGACAAGCTGCTGCGCTTATCCTTGTTGTTGTTCCTGCCAAGCCTCAGCCTGATTTCGCCTCGCTTAAGGAAGGGTTCGCCGATGAAGGCTGCTGCCCTGCTGCAGGATTTGCCCCTTGCCCTTGTTCTTGCTCTTGCTCTTGCTCTTGCTCCAGATCTTGTTGCGCTTCCTTCTTCTCGGAACGGAGCAGCAGCAGCCCCAGGAGCGCAAACAGCGCAGCGACTCCGAGAATGAGCTGCATGGACACGCTGTTCATGAGTGCAGTGCTCAGCAGCGGCCCAATCGTCCCCCGAATGCCGAACAGCATCAAATGAAGGCCGAAGACGACCGCCTCTTTGCCTTTGGCAATGCGGAACACATACGTCAGACAGCCGATATCCCAAATTGCATCGCCAAAGCCCTGAAGACCTCCGGCAATAATCGCAGCCGGATAATTCCCGACAAAGCCATACAAGAGCGGTACCAGCACATAACCGAGAAATCCGAACGTCAGCGCCGTCTTGGGGGAATAGCGGTCAATGACCCAGCCCATGGTCAAGTAAGCCAGAAACAAGCACGTAAAGTACGCTACACGAATGTAACCGATTTCCAGATTGCTTAAATTGAGCATGGAAACCTGGATAATAAAATACAACGGATTGGCCAGCAAATTCCCGAAGCCCGCCAATGTCGTGGCGGATAAGAACAGCACCAGGGCTTTATTCCCTTTAATTAGCTGCAGCTGCTTGAAAAACGTCATTCTTTCTTTTCGGGCCGCTTTGGCCTTGGAGACCGCCTCAGGCTCCAGCTCTTTTACCCGCTGGAAACACAGAATGGACAGAATGCCCAACACAGAGGCTGCGATGATAATCTCGGAGCTGCCTCTATGGTCTATCCACAGACCGACAAGGTACGCCATCGGGATCATCAATATGCCCATGACCACGCGTACATTTCCCATCAGCCTTCCCCTCAGCGAAGGAGGGTAGATTTGCGTGATCACCGCTGCATAGGCCGGAGCCTGAATGCCCATCAACAGCTGAAATACCAGGGCTACGGTCACGAATACCCAGGGCGCCGTGAAAAAAGCCGGAACCAGAATTAATGATCTGGCGATCAGTTGGGGGATGACCACGTAAGGCTTCGGATTCCCCCGCTCCACAAGTCCCGCCCACAACGGCGAGAAAAGCAGCCCGATGGCCGGGGCCGCGGTCAGCAGGCCAACTTGAAAATCACTTGCGCCATTGCGAATCGAAATCGGCACATAAAATTGGTTAAACACCACGTTAAACAAGCTGAACAATGCGGCCCCGAATAAATCCCAGCGAAAATTGTGCCAGGTGGTCTGATTCAACTGCAGCCCCAAAAAAGTAACGTACCTCTCTGTTTTCATTCGGCGTCCGGCTCCTAGTATCGTCAGGTTAACTTCGTAAAATGGATGAATTCTTAACTAGAATCCCACTTTTGTTACCGAAGTTCAAGTCGCAGAAACCGCCGATTTGGTTACTAAATCCATCCCATAATCGCTAAAGGTCCGTTGTATACGACACGGGTGGGAATTACGGGGAATTCTGGGGGAGTTACAAGCTTTCCAATAAATCCGGCAGCTCCACCCAATGATGCTCAATCCAATGCATTTCTTCAACGAACCGTCCGAGCAATCCGCGCAACTCGCTCTCCATCCGCACTTCCGTACGAAGCCACCAGATCGATTCAATCAAGTACAGCATCTTCATTGCCTTAGCCAGCTTGTCCCTCGGCACTGCCACATGCTCCCGGTACCCCTCCACCAACGCCCGGGCGATCTCTACTTTCACTTGGCCTCCTTGTAAAGCACCAGATAATAAAGCCCGGACCAAATCAATTTCCTGATAAGCCATCGACATTCTGTCAAAATCGACAATACCGGCCAATCCCTGCTCATGCAGCAAAATATTGTCCACCCATAAGTCCCAATGCAGCCAGCCGGTTTGAAAGGATTCAAACATACGAAAATCAGTGGATTCAACAATGGCGTGTGAACGCCGCAGCCATTCCATGACAGTCCCATCCCCCGCTGCTTCGGCTTTCTCCCAGTTGCCCTTCCACTCTCGCAAATAGGCCCCCCTGTCCGGCTTCCAGGCCGATTGACTTAACGGCGGCACAGAACGCAGCCACTTATGCATTCGCCCCGTCGCAGCGCCAAGCTCATACATTTGGGCTGCATTCAAGCTGCCGGCCTGCCCGGTGGAGCCGTCAATCCAATCCTGCACCGTATAAAGTAAACCTGACGGTGTTTCCTGTATAAAATACCCCTCACCAAGATATACATCTGGGCAGGGTATTCCGGCTAGACAAAGTCCGTGCTGGAGCTGCAGCGTCCTCTCAATTGACCTTCTTCTTTCCGGGTTTGAATTTAATTTGTACCGATCCGGATGGTAGTATTTTACGAATATGATTCCGCGGTCCGTGACCATCTTCCACTTGACGTTGAGCCAGCCGTTATCGACACTTGCCACTTCCATCACAGAAAATCCGAACCGTTCTTTAAGATGCGCTGCGATTTCTGCTGCCCAGCGTTCTTTCACATCTTCAGTCATAAGGCGGAAATTCCTTTCCATGCTTAATAGCTTGCTGATAATTGTCCAGTAAGTAACGTCAAACTAAAACCATTCCGGTAAATCTTCCTCCTTAGCCTATTGGAGCCTAGTCAATAACACCGTATGACTTTAAAGTTCGTAGTCTTTCCAAAGTAATCCATCCACGCCACTCCGATTCGATAGCCGGGGAGAGTGTAGCCCAGGTAATCGGCCATCCCCCATCTTCTTGTTGCTGGTTAATGAGAAAAGCAATATGGCTTTTGATGTCTTCATTTGAGATAAATTTTCTTGAATAGCTCGTAGATGTGGGACACCAATCTAGTATTTTGTGAACATATCCTTCTGCAAGTGGATTTCGTTCAATTACCTCCGGTTTGCTTATCCAAGCATCCAAACGCCTCCAATGCTCAATTCTCGCGCTGCCTTTGGGGGCATTCTCCAAAAAAGCAATGATTTGGACCAGGTCATGAAAACCTGCTGGAAGCCCTTTTTTCGAAATAATCCCAAATATACTTTACATTTTTCAAGGGCTGTTTGTTGTTTTCTCTTTTCCACCACGGAGGATGAGGATACGCATATGCACATTTTAAAACAAGGCTCTGTTAAATTTTAATGTTGATTATTGTGATGAAAGAATGAGGGAATTCCATTTTGAGGAATCCCTCACTTTTATTCTTAATCACCTAAATAGTTGAAGTTATATTTGGTGTTTAATAGTTCTTTAAATATATAACTTTATCACTTCTTTCCACTTGAAAAGTTAAATCTTCTTCTGCATTAAGCACAGATGCAGAGGTTACTTCTGTTCCATTTTCACCCGTAAAATAGATGCCATACCCATTGTTTTCAGGGTATCCATACAAATAACAAACTACTTTTCCATTCCTCATAAATACTATTTGGTTCATTCCTTCATTTACTGTTTCACTGATGTTATCCCATTTATATCCAACTGTTTCGTATATCGTATCTTTTGTTGTATAGGGGTCAAAAGAGTAAACTACATCCCATTCAAATGGGGTTATATCGTTTAAATTCACCGTTTTAACAAATTGTTCAATAGATAACACTTCTTCTTTCAATAAATCTGCATTAACTTCCCATATATCTTTCTTTATTAGACCTATTAATACAGCAATAAATAAAATAATAATTGCCACTATAACTATTGTTTTTTTGTTTTTCAATTTAACACTTTCCTTCTTTCACATAATAAATTCTTCTATATACAAATTCTTTTGCACGATGCAACATCTTTATCCCCTCCAAGCCCTCATTCCCCCATTCCCAATATATCCATACTTTACCATACCGAACTGACGCTTGAACACAACCGTTTCCTTTCCCTTGCCCTTTTATCCCTAGTAGAAAAAACACTCCCCCATGCCTCAACCATGGGAGAGTGAATTCTTTCAACAATTAGTAGCTGGTCAACAGCCAGTTGACCTTGGACCAGGTGAGCTTGCCGGCACCTGAGCCGTTCGAGGCGCTCAATCTAGCTTTAAGCGTAGACGGATCATCAGGACTGTAGCTGTATGGCAGCGCAGTGAAGCCGTTCCACGAGAACGCCTTGACCGGAGCCGGTACAGGGGCCAACGGACTTCCTGACGTATCACTATCTCCTCTGAAAGTCGTTCCGTTCAGAGAGTAAATCGTATCCAGCGCGCGGATTTTCCCGGTGTAGCTTGCATCTGCCGGATCGGCCTGGTTGTTGCGGATCGGAGAAGCCACATCAATGATGACCGATTTCTCCAACTGTACAGCGCCGCTCTCAGTAGAAATGGCACCATTGCTGGTTACGCCGAAATGATAGCCTTTAGAGGCAATAGCTGTCTCCATTGCAGAGGTTATTTTTTGCTTGGCCGCCCAAGCACTCGCATTATCCATCACGATGTTGTACGCGTGAGCGTTGCCCCCACGAAGACGAGGCATCCGGTCTTGAATGTCTTTATAGTAATTATGATGCAAAGTTACTTGAAGATTGGCATTGTCCGAGGCGAATTCCGTAGCCCCTACCAAATGCCCCTTTTTCTGACCTGCCGCAATGGCGATAATATCGCTTTTGCTGAGTCCGATCGCACTGCTTCTCAAATAAGCGTACATGGGATAAGCGGACGGGTTCGCTTCCATCGCATTGATTTGCTGAGTCACCCAGCTGTTCGCGCTTTGATCGTCTCCCTTGAAGGTGGACCAGGAGACGGTGACGCCGCTGCTGCCTTTTTTCACATCAACCAATCCGTCATAAGCTTTATTGAAGGTACAATGGTCGATCCATACTTTGGTGCTCGCACCTTCCACCGTAATGTAATCCCAGTCGTTCTTGTCATAATTGCCTTTGGTCGACTCATCCCACTCCCACAACTCATCGAATTCCAGGTTGCGGATAATGACATTGTTCACGTATTTAATATCCAGCGAAGCATGCTTGATTTTGGCGCCGTTAGCGGAGAAAATCGTCAGACCGTCGAAGCCGTCAATATAAATTTTGCTCACACCGGTTGTCAGCAGTACCGGATGCGTGAGCGGGCTATTGTTAGCCACAAAAGGCATGACTTGTGCCCCTGTCGGGATTTCATTCCAGCCAAGGTTCAGGTCATTCATAATTTCGACGACCTTGTAGCCGGAGTTTTTTTTCAATGCCACGGCAAGATCGGTCGCATTGTATACTTTTTTGTAACGTGCATCCGTCTCGGGAATGTTGCCTCCGCCCGTATTGCCGGTCGAGAAGCCCGCAAGATTGTACTCGCTTAAAGCACCAGGAGCCGGTGTTGGCGTTGGTGTTGGTGTTGGTGTTGGTGTTGGTGTCGGTGTTGGTGTTGGTGTCGGTGTTGGTGTCGGTGTTGGTGTTGGTGTTGGTGTTGGTGTTGGTGTCGAAGAGGCTGTATCCGAGACCGTCACATTGTCGAATTTGCTTACGGTTTTGTAGGAGACCAGACCGACTGCTCCTGCGGTCAAACTGCTATCCGTTGCGGATAGCTGCAAAGCTCCGTTCACGTACATGTTAATTGTGGTGCCGATCATTTCCAGCTTGACCGTATACCATGTACCTGTAGTCAGGCCGAAATTCGTTTTACTCACCAGCGTGGTGGTAGAACCGCTTACTTTTTTCCTGATTTCCAGCGTACCGCCGCTGCTATTGTACAACGAGGCCGCATAGAAGTTGTTGCCGTCCACGTATCTGCCCGCCACATAGGTGCGGTTCGAGCCGTTAAAATTGTCCACCTTCACATTGGCCTCTACACTGTAATCCGTCCAGGCTTGGCTGCCTGCCGAAGTGCGGCCCTCGCTCGTGCTGGATTGATAATATACGTAGCTGCCCCCGTCCTGAACGACGGACCATGTGCCTGTGGTTGCGGTCCAGTCGTTAGCATTGCCATCGTCGAAATTATCGCTGAACAAGGTAGCGGCACTGGCAGGATAAACGACGATAAGGGACATGACTAAAGCTAAGCATAGCGCAAAGGCCGTATTTTGTTTCCACCGTTTGAAGCGTTGTACTTTGTTCATGACTAACCTCCCATGATATGTAGCTTGCTATTGGTCCTGCTTGCATTTACCGATAAACCATTTTGAAGCTCTTCCTGTCCTTGGTGCCCTGCAGCCTCTCAACAGTAGGCGTCACCCCCTTTCATCCGGCTTCCTCACGGCAAAAATCCAGCTTCGGCTTACTCCGTAATTCAGCAGAAGCGTTGCTCCTGTAACCGCCCCCTTCGCCCAGAAGACGGGCAGAAGACGGCTCTGTTCAAGCAGGAAGAGCCCGATTGAAGACAGCCCGAGCCAGGCAATGTTCCAGAGCACAAATTTCAGCCAAACATACTTGCCCCCGGCCGTTCTCTCCCGAAACGTCCATCTCCCGTTCCAGAAGTAGCTGTTCAGCATCCCTGCGCTATATGCGAGCAGCTGAGCTGCGTAAGCAAGGACTCCGAGATGAACCAGGGCAATGAACAAAAAAACATCGATCCCCGTGTTCATCAATCCCACCGTATGAAACTTGAAGGCTTCTACAGCCGTCCTCCTCAGCTCAGCTGAATATCTCATAACGTTCCTTGGCTGCCGCGGGGACGGGAACGGCAGCGGATTCCGGCTTCGAATGGATTCCCCCCTGGAGAGGATAGCCTGCATCGCTTCCCGGATTCCCCCTGGCTCCCGTTCCGGCTCCATACCCCGACTTGTCCCGGATAATGTAAAGCGGCCGGCCCTTGGATTCGTCGTAAATACGTCCGATATATTCGCCGATAATCCCCAAAATAATGAGCATGACGCCATTGAAAAATAAATTGACCGCCACGATGGAGGCCCAGCCCGTAATGGTCGTGTCTGTAAACAGCTTCTGATACATGATAATCATTAAATATAGGAAGCTGACAGCCGATAGCGTGAAGCCAAGATAACCGGCCAATTTCAAAGGCTTATAGGAAAACGAGGTGATCGCGTCCAAGGCAAACCGGAGCATTTTGCCTAGCGGGTACTTGGTTTCCCCCGCCCACCTTTCCTCGCGTATGTACTCCACCGAGGTCTGCCGGAAGCCCACCCAGCTGACCAATCCGCGGACATACCGGTTCCGCTCGGTCAATGATTTCAGCACATCGCATACTTTGCGGTCGATCAGCCGAAAATCACCGGTATCGACGGGAATATCCACACTCGTTAACGCTTTCAGGAGCCGGTAAAAACCGTGGGCCGTCACCCTTTTGAACCACGTTTCCCCTCTTCGTTCCACCCTCTTGCCGTAAACTACATCATAGCCCTCCTTCCACTTGCCGATCATGCTGACAATGACCTCCGGAGGGTCCTGCAGGTCGGCATCAATGACGACGACAGCTTGCCCTTGGGCGTGGTCCATTCCTGCGGAAATAGCGACCTGGTGTCCGAAGTTGCGGGCGAAGCTGATCATTTTGACATTGGCGTCGTTTTCAATAATGCCATTGACGATTTCGGCTGTACGGTCCCGGCTCCCGTCATTTACGAGCAGCAGCTCGTACGGCTCGCCCAATGTGTCCATGACACATTTCAGCCTGCGATATGTCTCCACAATAACTTCCTGTTCATTAAACATCGGAACGATGACGGAATAACGGATGGGTTCGAACAACATGAGCTTCCTCCTCACTTTTCAAAAAAACTGCCAACGCGGGAACCATTTCAGCACATGCTCCGCATAGCTCCGATCCACGACCAGCCCGGAAAGCACCGGATAAAACAAGATGAAGCATACGGCGACGGCGGCCAAATACACCGTTAAACGGCGACGTTTAACCGGCTGTTCAAGCATCCACTGCTTGCAATAATAAGCGAGAGCCAGGATAAGAAAAGGAACCATCGCAAAGTAGTGGTACAGAAACGTCATACGCGGCACCAGCATCCATGGAATATATTGCGAAACATATGCGACGCTCAGAAATACCGCCGTGCGTTCCCCCGTCCGAATCGCTCTGTAGGTCAGGTGCAGCATCGCTCCGAACCCCACCCACCAAATAAGCGGATTGCCTATCGCAACAATGCTGGAGATGGTGCCGGGTGACAGCTCGGCTGCGCCGTAATACCAGACGGGCCGGTTCATGAGAGGCCATTGCCACCAGGAGGAGCTGAACGGATGCGTGCCGGTAAGCAGACTGTGGTATGAAAGCATATGCTTCTGATAGCTCAGCACATCGGCAAGCCCGTGACCCGGACCCGGTACCCGCATGAACGGAATGTAAGCCAGTATATAAACGATCATCGGAACGGCGATGAAGTAGAGCACGCACCACCCAACAGTAACGGCAGCTCTATACGGAAAAACATCCCGGATATGCCGCCACTCGGCCTGCGTCTGCCGATCCTGTTTATGCTTGACCTCCAAAGCCTCTCCCGCCTGCCGGTACAGCCTGTATTGCGTGAGCAGCCACAGCAGCCACAAGCAGGCCAATCCGAGCCCGCCATAGGCGGCGATCCATTTGGAAGCGGCACCGAGTCCGAAGCACAACCCGGATAAACCGAGCGGCACCCAGGCCCGCTTCCAGGACGTGGCGAACAAGCTCGTCGAGCTGAAACGGTGCATGTAATAAAACATCAGCATAATAAAAAACACAGCGTATACGTCAATCGTCGCAATACGGGATTGTACAAAATGAAGCCCGTCGCAAGCGAGAAGAAAACAAGCGATGAAAGCAGACTCACTTCGGCCCAGCAGCCGCTTGCCCATTACATAAATCACAGGCAGCATGCCGGTCCCGGCAAGCGTGCCCATGAACCGCCACCCGAACGGGGTCATGCCGAAGATCGATATTCCCCAGGATATCAACACTTTGCCGAGCGGGGGATGTGTGGATTCGTAAGGCTCCAGCTGATGCAAATGCTCGTAAGCGGTGCGCGCATGATAAATCTCATCAAATATCGCCCCGTTCCAGAACGTCGCCCGATAAGCGGCTTTGGAAGACTCGTCATACAGCCATGCCAAATCCCCTGCAGTTGCCGGATTCACGGTATCCCTACTCACCGATTGAATCGGTACCGGAACCTCGCTTCCCCTCTCATAGACGGCAACCTCCTGAAGCTGGAATGGCGGCTTAACCACCGTCAGCTTCATATAACGGCCGCTAGCGTTGATCGGTACAACCTGCCACATGAATACTTTGAAGGCGTCGCTCTTCACTGTAACGGGAGGACTCCACATTTGCTTATCCTCGCTCAGCTCGTAGGTAAAGCTGCCGTCTCCGATGCCGGAGAAGCTATTGATGCGTTCAACTTCCTTCGCTGCACCCAGATCAAAAACAAGACTTTCCCCTGCCCTAGTTGCCTGCCAGCCGGTTTCCGGAGCCTGCAGCGAACCGAGGTTGCAGAACGCGAGCACCGAATAGCAGATAACCAGAATGCCTAGCAGCACAAGATCCTTGCGCTTCCATGGCAGCGGCTGTTCCTGCATAAGCTCAGGCGGCCGGGCGGGCAGGGCTCCGCTTTCCTTGGCGGCGCTTACTTGAGCTCTGGCCACACCGGAGCTCCCCCTCGCCTTCACTTGGGGTTTCGCTGCATTCCCGGCCCTTGTCAGCGTCAGCTCTCGCCGCTCTCCCTTGACAACCACACACCAGGATACCCAGGCGAAATAGGCATAAAACAATGTATTAACGGCAGAACTAACAAGAAGCAGCGGGTCCTGTGAGGCCATGTGATACGACTGGCGCATGCTGTCTAGGAGCACTTGATTGACGTTGACGAAGTGCGTCAGGCTGAGCCCGATAAATAGGTAAAGCAACCTTCTGTCCCGCAGCTGAATGAAGCTGACGAGCACTAGGGGAAGCGCATAGAACAAATACCGTTCATGCATCTTGGTCAGCACCAGGAAGGCTCCGGCCATCAACAAGCCGGCGATCAGGACCAGCTGCGATTCGTCTCGACGGCTCTTGAAATAAAGAACCACGCAGCCGCCCAGCACGACAGCCATCAAAGCAATACTCCAGGTCTGGTATGTGAAGAAGAGTACTCTGTCCGTTAACGAAACAAAGTTCCCTCCGAGCAGGCTCATCAAATTAAAAGCATTCAGGCTCGCATAAGGATACGAGGCCAAAGTGCCGAAGTACAGCTTCACGATCCAAAACGGCCCTTGATGAAGAGTAAAAGGCAGCGCCAGCACGGCGAAGGTTCCCGCACCCCAGCCCAGGCATTGCAGCCCGCTCCGCCAGCTTTGCCGGCGCAGGAGGTACAACAGCAGCAGCGGCGCCAACAACAGCGCCTGCGGCTTTATGAGAAGAGCAGCTGCATACAAGATTGCCGCTTTGCTTACTGCTCCGCGTCGGAGCGCTTCAAGCCATAATAAAACCCACAGCATGAAGAAAGAATCGACCTGCCCCCATGCTGCTGCATTCACTACAATGGCAGGATTGAACAAATACAAGACCGAAACACCTGCAGCCGCAGAAACAGTGACCTGCCGGGCGGCCCAGCGATACAGCAGGTAAGCAGTGAGCAGATCGGCAATGATGGCCGGACTTTTTAACAAAATTAGAAACAGCGTCGAATCAAAGGGTATAGACAGAAGAGTGCGTAACTTCCCGAGGATGAATAAAACATAGATATACCCAGGCGGGTAATCAACAAACAAATCCTGCGAGTAAAAGCCCGTCGGCCCCGCTGCCGCCGCATGGCCAGCCCAGGCCTGGAAGGTGTGGACATCGATGTCATAGCCATACACCGTTCCGGCTATGACCCAGCGCAGCAAAGCACCGAGAGCTAATAGCACGGGAAGGATCCGGCCCCGTTGAACAAGTGAATCGGAAATCAATTCCCCCCTTTGCATCCATCGGTGAACGAAGAAGAATAAGCTTGTAAAGAGCAAGCTATAGATCAACGTAGCCATCGCTTATGCCTCCTCCCGGTTTATGAACACATTATCGGATTACCCGTCTTACAGTGGACGGTTGAATTTGGGGATTCGCCCGGAGCGTATGCATCTCTTCTCCGGGCATCCCTTTTTACAACATAAGCCGCCCTTTTATAGGGTGAATTGCAGCATTACTGATGCCCGATATTCGTACCGCTAGGCGTTCCCGCGCCAATTAAATCGCTACCCGGAGCCAGCTTCAGGAAATTGCCGAAGTTCGGGGAACCGTCCGCATTGCGGGTCAATGTCGGCGTCAAGCTGACAAAATCGGCGTCGCTGGCGACCAAGCCTTTTCCATTTGTACTTGCATTGTTTTTCCACCAAACATTCGTGTTCTGTACATCAGTTCCGCTTGTTTTATCGCTGGAGGAGCCTTTGTAGGACAGATTGTTAGTAAATTGGTGTGTACCTGCATCGAAGGCAAAGTTACTTTGTCCGTTGCTGTAGGAAGTGTTGTTGGTCAGAACAATGGAGCCTGGATTGCTGTTGTATGTGAAGCCGTGCTTTTTGTTCAGATAGGCGACCGAATTCGTGACGATGTGGTTGACGGCGATTTTTTCCCCGCCCAGCTTGAAGCCGTTCCCGTCACTGTTGCTCGTAGTGCTTCCCGTCGAGGTTTGCCCGTTGTGGTGGGCCACACTGTTTCGGATCGTTACAGGACTGATAGCGCCGGTTTCCGATTTTGTATACAAATCCCAGCCATCGTCGGTATTGTAAGCGGAGATGCAGCCGTCAAACACGTTGCCGGGACCTACTGTCAGCTTGGCTGCGAAGCCATCGGCATCCTCGCCGTTATCCGGATCGAAGTTATCGTGGGAATACGTATTGATGATTTCGTTATTGGCCGGCCATTCGCTATTCGGAGCGGAGGAAGCGTATCTGCCGATTTGCAGCCCGGTATCCCGGTTATTGTGGATGTCGAGATTTTCGATGCGGTTGTTGTTCCCTGCAACGTATACGCCGTTATCTGCGGAGCCTTTGACCTCAAGACCCTTCACGTACCAGTAGCTGCCGTTGATTTGCAAGCCTCTGGCATTCAGCGAAACATCGGAAGCGTTGTAAGACTGGGACGAGAAATCGAGTACCGGCTTCTCTGAGCCGTAAGGCGCGATCGTTTTCTTGGCACTGGCCGTGCCGCTGTTCGTCCGGTCAATCGTCACTTGGGTGGAATAAGCGTAGGTGCCTCCACGCAAATAAATGGTTCCTCCTGCCGCGACTTTGGTGAGGGCGGAGGTAAAGCTGGTCGGACTGCTGACGGAAGTGCCGCTGTTGCTGTCCAAACCGTCTGGGGCCGCATAGATCGTACCCGCAGTTGGTGTTGGTGTCGGTGTTGGTGTTGGTGTCGGTGTCGGTGTCGGTGTCGGTGTCGGTGTCGGCGTTGGCGTCGGTGTCGGTGTCGGTGTCGGCGTCGGTGTTGAGCCGGATGCATCCGAAACGACGATGTCATCGAATTTCGCGACCGTTTTGTAAGCGACGAGGCCTACGCCCCCGGAAGCGAGGCTTGTGTCCGTAGCCGTCAGCTGCAGCGTTCCGTTCACGTACATATTAATTGTTGAGCCGGAAAGCTCAAGCTTGACCGTGTACCAGGTTCCGGCAGCAAGACCAAAGTTCGTTTTGGTTGCTAAAGTCGTCGTGGAACCGCTTACTTTTTTCCGTATTTCCAAAGTACCGCCACTGCTATTGTATAAGGACGCAGCATAGAAATTGTTGCCGTCCAGATAACGACCGGCTACATACGTCCGGTTCGATCCATTCCAATTATCAACCTTCACTTTGGCTTCCACGCTGTAATCGGTCCAGGACTGGCTCCCTGCCGAGGCTCGCCCTTCATTCGTGCTGGATTGATAGTAAACATAGGAGCCGCCGTCCTGTACAACGGACCAGGTTCCATTCTGTGTAACCCATCCGCTGGCATCGCCATCGTCGAAGTTATCATTTAACAAGCTGGCTGCTGAAACCGGAGCAATCATCAGTGATCCGAAGAGTAATGTGGAGCTCAAGATCCCTGCAAGACCTTTCAATCGTTTCTTTTTCATCATTTGTTAACTTTTCCTCCTCTTGCGATTTAGTTGCATGCAATCCGGACATTAAAGCGTGAAACACACATCATGACCAAACGGATATGGACGATATTCACCTCCTGTTCTTATTGAAAACATGCAAGGTGGAATAGCCTCGCGTCTTCTGTTCTCAATCTAACGCTTGGATAAGGTTACATCAATAAACATTATTTAACTATTTAGTCAATTTGATGATGAACCATCAACTGGAATAGTAATCATAAGATCATTTTTTTGCCATATTTAGTGTAAAATAGTGCCTTTATATTTGGATTCACTTCCACTTCTCGTTCTCCCATAAGGATGACCTCATTTTTGAGCACTAACGGGAGTTGAAATTGACCCATGGTTTCTTTGCAACAGGACCCTTCGAGGTACGAGCCTATCCCGCTCCATCTACATACCACAAACCTAACATTACATTAAAGCTATATAACCGATAACATAAAAAACAGGTATAGCTGACAACAATATGACTTCGAAATACCCCCACCAAATACCTATATATGGGATTATTTATAAGTTCATATGTGCCCAATGATCAAAGCAAAGCTATTTTATTATGCAGCATGCCAATTGCCTTAAAACCTCATTGCATGAGCGTCACGTTGATGTTACTAATACTTACGTAAACGAGGGATCGTTTGTAAAAAAAACGGTATCCATTAATTCTGAAAAGGAGTGATTGCATGAAGAAGGCTGTAGGGCAGTGCATCGTGGTACTTAGCTTGCTGTTCCTCTCTGCGTGCGGCAAGAGTGACGCAGACGCAGTGAAAAGCACTGCTAAGGAAGCCGGGACCAAACCATTGACCAAGGTATCCCAGGTCACGAACTGGTTTGCCGAAGCGGAGCATGGCGGACAATACACCGCAATGAAAATGGGGTATTACAAGGAAGCCGGCCTCGATATGACGCTGGATCCCGGGGGGCCTCAGGTTTCGGGCTTGCAGCTGGTTGCATCGGGCAAATATCAGTTTGCAATGGCCAGCGCAGACGAATTGCTCATCGCCAGGAAACAAGGCTTGCCGATTGTTGCCGTAGCTTCCGTGTTCCAGCAAGGACCGCTGACGATCTTCAGCCATAAAGGAGATCCGATCAGTTCCGTAGACAAGCTGAACAATCGAACCTTTTACGTTACGCCGGGAATTCCTTACTGGGAGTACATGAAGAAGAAATATGCCCCGCAAAATGTCAAAGAACTTGCTTATACCGGCTCCATGGCAGCCTTCATGGCCAATCCCGGCTCCGTCAATCAGGGCTATATTACAAGCGAGGGCTATAGCCTGAAATCCGCCGGGTTCGAATTTGAAGCCGTCCCCATCTCCAAGCTGACAGGATTTAATCCTTACACGATGCTGCTGGTAACGACGGAAAAATATATCGCCGATCAGCCGGACACCGTAAAAGCATATGTGGAGGCTTCCGTTAAAGGCTGGAATTACTACAAGGATCATTATCGGGAGCTCAATGAGTATATCCATACCTTTAATCCGGATTCTCCGCTTGAGATGTTTCAATACAGCGCCGAAGCCTCCAAGGACTACATTTATGGCGGGGACGCAGCTGAGCACGGCTTCGGCTACATGAGCGAGGAGCGCTGGAGCACTCTAAAAGACCAGCTTGTAAGCATAGGCTTGATCGATGCTTCATTAGATGTAAAAAAAGCATATACAACCAAGTTTTTACCGACTAAATAAGGGGTGAGTTCATGGACAACAACTATTTGATTACAGGCGGAACCGTGCTTACCGTCAATAGCACAAATGAAATTTGGCATGACGGAGCTGTCGTCGTAGAAAACGGACGCATCCGGGAGGTCGGACCGTCTGCCGAGCTGGAAGCCAAATATTCGGGCATGCCCGTTATCGATGCGAAAGGAAAAGTCGTCCTGCCGGGAATCGTCAATTTGCACCTCCATTCCGGCTTAATCCGCGGGACCGCCGAGGATATGCCCGTGTTCGAATGGCTGGCGAAGCATGTGGATCCGAAGCACCGCGCTTTGACAGAGGAAGAGGCGTATGCCGCATCCATGCTCTGCTACGCGGAATCGCTGCTCTCCGGTACAACCACTGTGCTTGATATGTACCGGTACATGCACCGGAGCGCGGACGCTGCCGAGCAGCTGGGCATGAGAGCCGTATTGTCCCCCTATGTAGCGGATGCCCCGCCCTACTTGTACTTCGAAACGCTGGAGAACAACGTAAGGCTCATTGAAGAACGCAACAATACTGCGAACGGAAGGATTCAAGTATGGATAGGCTTGGAGCATCTCGCTTACTGCACGCCCGAAGCTTATCGGCAAGCCGCCGATTACGCCGAACGGTATAACGTTGGCATCCATACGCATGGCGAGGAATCGCAGCAAATGGCCCGAGACCTGCATGAGAAGTTTGGCGTATGGCCGGTGGAGCTGTTTCATCAGCGTGGTATACTAGGCCCCCGTACCGTCCTGGCCCACTGTGTATGGATGGAGGAGGTCGAGTTGGAATTGATGGCACGAACAGGCACTTCCGCAGCTCATTGCCCTATCAGCAATTTGAAGCTCGCATCCGGTATCTCCCCTATTACGTCCATGCTGGAACGGGGGATCAACGTCGGCATCGGTACCGATGGAGTCAAAGAAAACAATAGCCTTGATATGCTGGAGGAAATGAAATTCGTTCCTTTGCTGCAAAAGGTACGCCATCTGGATGCCACAGTCATGAAAGCGGAGGAGGTATTGCGAATGGCAACGATCGGAGGAGCCAAAGCGCTGGGTCTTGATCGGGAAATTGGATCGCTTGAGGCAGGCAAGAAAGCCGACATCACGATCCTGGATTACCGCAAACCGCATTTAACCCCTTTCCTGACCGGGAAATATGACAATGTTGTTAGCAATCTGGTGTATTCGGCATCGGGAAGCGATGTGGATACGGTGCTTGTGGACGGCAAAGTGCTGGTCCGGGGAAAGCAGCTGCTTAGCGGAGACACGGATCGGATTATGGACCATGCGCAGCAGGCCGTGGAACAATTACTGCTTCGTCGCGAAGCATTCATTCCGAAGGATTTCATTTTCCCAAGCTCCCGTCTATAGTTTCGTTCCATTCAACGGTCAGACGCCAAGCAAGCAGGGTTTTCCGGCTTCTAAGAGGTAGGACGTCTGACCAATGCAGCTTAGAAAGCGTCTATCGAATCCGTCGAACAGGAACGATCGCGGACAGAGGGATCGTACAAAACCTTGAATCAGGAGGGTATCGCGATGAAAATAAAAACCGCCTCCTCCCGAGTTTCGGAGACCCGGAGACTCATTGTCCATATGATCAGGGAGCAATGGGCGAAGGAGGAAGGCAGACTGCCATCCGAAGAGCGTATTGCCGAAATGTTCGGTGTCAGCCGCTCCACCGTGAGAGCAGCGTTAGGGGAATTGGAGTCCAGCGGCTTCATCCACCGCAAGCACGGATTAGGTACGTTCGTCAATCCGATTGCCTCCCAAATTCACGCGCGGCTCGATGCCTGGATCGAATTCAAAAAGCTAATCGAGCAATCCGGCTTTGAAGCGGACATACAGCTTTTGGGGCTGCATAAAGGCCCCCTCTCCCCGGACGAGGCGAAAAAACTGGGAAGCTCGCCGGGCGAGCCCGCCGTCACAGTTCGCAAGCTGTTTACGGCAGACGGACAGCCGGCTATTTTATGCCAGGATACGATTCCGTTGGCACTGCTCCCTCCCGATTGCAATGCAGCCTTGCTGGAAACGTCGGATACGTTCCATTTTCTCGCCAAGAACGGGCTCGGTCCCGTATCCTACGGCGTCGCTCATCTCATTGCCAGATGTGCCGATGCCGCATTAGCCGACCTGCTCCGGATTCCTGCGGGCACGCCTCTTCTCGCATTGGAGAACGTAGGCTATGCCCCTAGCGATTCGCCGTTATTTTTGTCCAGCGAGCTGTATTGTCCCGGCCTTATCGATTTCGGCATTATGCGCCGCCACCTATATTAATGAAACGGAGCTGGATCTGCGATGACAATGAAACGATTGCTTATAGATACCGACACGGCGGGAGATGACGCCACCTCCTTGTTATTTGCTCTCCGCTGGCCCGGCGTCAAGCTGGAGGCCATTACTACCGTGGCAGGGAACGTCCCCCTTGATTTGTGCACGCGGAACGCACTGTTGACCGTTGAGAAATTCGCGGAAGGCACGCCTGTCCCCGTCTATCCGGGCTGCGACAAGCCGCTGCTTCGCCCTCAGCTGCTCGCTTCCTTCGTGCATGGATCCGATGGAATGGGAGAAAGCCATTTTCCCGATCCTACACTGCAGCCCGAGGCGGAGCATGGTGCGAATGCGATCGTGAGGCTGGTCAACCGGTATCCCGGCGAGCTGGAAATCGTCGCTCACGGCCCGCTGACGAATCTGGCGGTAGCTTACAAGCTCGACCCGACCATCGTCCACAAGGTCAAGCATGTATGGATCATGGGAGGAACGAGGCATTTCCAGGGAAATATAACGCCTTCGGCGGAATTTAATTTTTATGCGGACCCGGATGCGGCACAAATCGTGCTCCAGGCGGGATTCCCGGTTACGACGGTGGGCTGGGATATTACGTGCCTATACAGCCTGGTTGGCGGGGAGGATTTGGACATGCTGCAGCAGATCGATACGCCGGCCTCCCATTTTTATCATCAAATTAACCGATCCGCGCTGCAGTTCAATCGGGAGTTCGGCGGTCTGGACGGCATTACGCACCCGGATTCGATCACGACGGCGATCTGCATCCGCCCTGAATTAATGACCAAGTCGGCGCGATACTACGTCGAGGTGGAATGTCATAGCGAGCAAAATCGCGGATATGTCGCGATGGATACCCGCCCGCATCCGGAGCCCAACCCATTCTGGAAAGGCGGGCCGCCGAATGCGGAGGTATGCCTGGAGGTGGACTACAAGCGATTCGTGCGCATGCTTGAGGCCATGCTAAGCGGCAGCTATGGACAATTTGAGTAACGAAAGGGATCCTAATTATACTAGGGGGAATCGGCATGGAATGGCAGCAATTGGAGTACTTTTGTCTTGCCGGGCATTTGGAGCATATGACGGCTGCAGCCAAGCATTTATCCGTGACCCAATCTGCGCTTAGCCGTTCGATATCCCGTCTGGAGAAGGAGTTGGGCGTTCCCTTATTCGACAGACACGGCCGTTCCATCAAGCTGAACCGGTACGGCCGGTTATTTTTGAAGCATGTCGACAGTATGATGAGAGAATTTGAGGCTGCGCAGCAGGAGCTGCAGTGGATGACGAGGCCGGAGTCAGATGAAATCGCGGTCGGCTTCCTGCAGGCAATCAGCCCCCATACCCTGCCTGAGCTATTGCAGGCTTACCGGATGGAAAGCCCGGATCCGCGGTTTCAATTTTACCAGAATGATGCTGCGGCCTTGCTTGAGCAGCTGAGGCGCAAGGAAATTGACTTATGTATGGTGGAGAAGCCATCCGTCCCTTCCCCTTCCTTGCAATGGGTGAGGCTGTGGAGTGAACCTATGTATATCGCTGTACCTATTGACCATAGACTGGCCAAAAAATCCGCCGTCCGGCTGGAGGAGATCGCCGAAGAGCAATGGATTGCATTCAAGGCAGGGCACGATCTTCGCACAGAAGCGGATCGGGTGCTATCGGAAGCAGGCGTCGCCCCTCAGGTTGTATTCGAAGGGGATGAGCTGCAAACCGTTATAAGTCTGGTCTCTTCCGGTCTTGGCGTAGCTATCGTACCGGGGTTGCGCGGGCTGGACAAGAAAAAGCTTGCTCTGCTTCCCATCACATGGCCCGTATGCACTAGACAAATAGGCATTGCCTGGATCGAGGGAAGATCCCTGTCCCCTTCAACCTTACATTTTCTTCAATACGTCATTGATTATTTTCATAAAAATCGGGCTGCACAGGAAGTCCCATTAAAGCACGCAAGCTATGCCGCGGGCTCAGGCTAATGATGGATGCTGCCGGAAAGCAGCGGCTGTGCCGACCTGCAAGAAGATGACGCATAGCTCAAAGTGCCGCGATACGTATCAAAGCCCTGCCATCCAAATTGTTGAAAAAATAAAGGTATGCCGGGTCCATCGACCTGACATACCTTTATTGATGGGAATAGGATTACACTGTCGTTGTGGAAGCTTCATGGTGCTCTACGGATTCCAGGTAGCGCTCGCTGTCGAGGGCAGCCATACAACCGGTTCCCGCTGCGCTAATCGCTTGACGGTAGCGGTTGTCCTGCACGTCGCCGCAGGCGAACACACCGGGAACGTTCGTTTCTGTCGTACCGGGATTGACGACCAGATAGCCATTCTCGTCGGTCGTCAATTGACCTTCGAGAAACCCCGTATTCGGTCTATGTCCGATCGCTACGAAGATCCCGTCCGTTTCGATGATTTCCTCTTCCCCGGTTTCATTATTTCTTACCTTCAGCCCGGTTACGCCGCGCTCACCGCTGACGACCTCCAGTGGAGTCCGGTTTAGGCTCCAGCTGATTTTGGCATTGCCGCGTGCGCGGTCCTGCATAATTTTCGAGGCGCGCAGCTCGCTGCGGCGGTTCACCAGAACGACCTCGGACGCAAAGCGGGTCAAGAAATTCGCTTCCTCCATGGCGGAGTCGCCTCCACCGATGACGATGATCTTTTTGTTGCGGAAAAAGAAGCCGTCGCATGTCGCACAGGTGCTGACCCCGCGGCCGACATTTTCTTTTTCCCCCGGGATGCCCAAATATTTCGCGGACGCCCCAGTGGAAACGATAACCGTTTCCGTTTGAATTTCGCCAAGCCCTTCGACCGTTAGTGTAAAAGGACGTTTCGATAAGTCCGCTTTGTTCACCCAGCCGGTTTTGAATTCGGCGCCGAACCGTTCGGCCTGCTTGCGCATGTTATCCATTAATTCCGGCCCCATAATGCCCTGTGGAAAGCCCGGGAAATTTTCGACCTCGGTCGTTGTGGTCAACTGGCCGCCTGGTTCCGGACCCTCGATGATCAGTGGGTTTAGGTTAGCTCTTGCCAAATAAATAGCTGCTGTCAGGCCCGCAGGCCCGGTTCCGATAATAACGGATTTATACATTCGAATCCACTCCTTACTTATCGCTCAATTGATATGATTTCTTATAGGAGTATCATAACGCTTCAGCGCAAAGTTTGAATGAAGATCCGATGAAATTATGATGAAGGTCTGATGAAGAATAGAGAATTCCAGGCTGCCATGCCCTATTGCGCCCAACAAACAGCCTTAACCTTTCGGCACCCACCAGTTCCATTGCCCGAGCAGCTTCATCAAAGACGGCACCACCATCAGCCGGATCAGCGTAGCGTCGATCATGATGGCAGTGGCAATGCCGATCCCCAGCTGCCTCACACCGATCACGTCGCCGAAGGCAAAAGGGACGGTAACAGCTATCATCATGGCCGCCGCCGATGTGATGATCCGGCTGGTCGATACAAGGCCCTCGCGGACTGCGAGGTCATTATCGCCGGTTTGCCGGTAAGCCTCCGCCATGCGCGCCAGCAAAAACACACCGTAATCCATGCTGATTCCGAATACCAGGCCGAATATAAATATAGGAATCATCACGGCGATTCTACCGGGCTCCAGGCCGGGCAGCTCCTGCTGAAAAATCCATGTCAGCACGCCGAAGGCGGCTCCCAGGCTGAGAAAATTCATCATTAAGGCTTTGATCGGGAGAAGGACCGAACGAAAAGCGAGGAACAGAACCATATAATTGCCGATGATGATAAATAAAAGCACACTGCCCGCATGACCTGTTATCGCATCGAATATTTCCTGCTGGTATTTAACCTCTCCGCCCAATCGGTAAGTCAACGCGGAGCCGTTCATCTCATAGGGCCCGTCTCGCACCCACGCCATTGCTGCCTTGGAATCCGGCTTTCCCTGCAGCGTTACTTGAATGAGCATCCGGTGAGGCGGAACATAAGGCGCAATGGCCTGCTGGTGCTGCGGACCGGAGGCAAGCACTGCAAGCTGCTTCGACTTCAGCATGCCGAGGGATGAGAACACCGAGTCCACCCGGAGCACCCCGGGGTCTCGCTCCAGCCGCTGCACGAAAGCGTAAGCCTCCCGCCAATGCCGCGGCTCCAAGGCCTGCCCTGAAGCCGTCTCTGCAAGCACATAGACCCGAGACGATTCCGGGGGCTGAAAGTTCTTTTGAAAGGCCTCCATCGCCTGTCGGGATACGCTCCTGTCAGGTAAGGATGAGGCATCGGGAATAGCCAGCTCCATCCGGGCCAAGGGAAGCAAGCAAGCGAGCAGCAGCAGGCAGGCCATCGCCAATATGCATTTGGGGCGCCGCATGACGAAGTCGGCCCAGATCGCCCAATGCTTCTTGCTCCGCTCCACGGGCCGCCGGCGCAGCTCTGCTTCAAGCACCGGGCCGAGCAGCACCAGCAGCGAAGGAAGAAGGGTCAGCGCGATCAGCGCAGACAGGGCGGTCACAACCATAGCCCCTAACGCAACCGTTGTAAAGATAGGCAGCGGTATCCATAGCAGGCCGACCAGCCCCAGCATAACACAGCAGGCGGACACCGCTACCGCCTTGCCTGCCGTCCGCATCGTCATGGCCATCGCTTGGTTCACCATGGCCGGCGCACGGCGCAGCTCCTCACGAAACCGGCTGACCATCATCAAAGCGAAATCAATACCGAGCGCCAGCCCTGCCATCGGTATAACGTTCAGGACAAAATGAGAAAGCTCCACCCGGGTCCCTATTCCATACATGATCCCCATCGTTCCCGCAACGGCTGCAACCCCTGTAACGACAGGAATCGCAGCAGCCCGCAGCCCCCCGAAAGCGAACCATAATATCAAAAATGCCACCGGAAGCCCGATCAGCTCCGCTTGCTTTAAATCATGCTCGCTGGACCGGTTCACTTCCTCCTGAACGACAGCTTGGCCTGTCAGGGTCACGGCTATGTCCGGCGACGGGGGCAGTTTTTGCTGCAACGCTTTGAGCACCGGCTTCATTTGATACGGCTTCTGCTCAAAGGAAAGCAGCGCGTAGGCGTAACGGCCGGCCAGCATGCCCTGCTGCTCAAGCGGAGATTGAATGGCAGACAATCCCTTGATGTCTGCAGCTTGGGTCAATGTCTGTGCAATGTGCTGCCGGAAGACCGCATCGGAGACGGTCCGCTTTTTCTCGAACATGACGATAACCGGGCTATGGGACATTCGAAAATCCGCCGACATCGTCTTCTCTACATAGGCATAATCCCCACCTGTTGGGGTTAAGCCATGGTCTTTCAAGACGTCAGGAAGCTTCCATGCATGGAAACCGAACCCAATGAAAAAAGCGATCCATAACAACAGGATCGTTCTTGGATAGCGAAGGGAAATGAAGGTTAACCACCGGAACCCCATGCTCATCCTCCACTCCGCCGCCTAACGGCCGGTATCTTTCAGACGGGTTGCATGAACCAGACGCTGCACCAGCTGCGGCGCCCATTTCGCCGTCCGCATCAACCAGCCCGACAGCAGCGGCATATCTCCCACCGTATGAAGAATGCGTCCCCATCGCAGAGGACCGCTGCATTCCCGCTTCATCGACAGGGTATACATTTGCCTCCATTCATCCAGGGTGAGCCGTCCGCCCAGATACCCATCGGCAAGCTTGGCGCAAAGCAAAGCGGAGCGCAGCGCCATCGACATGCCGTCACCGCAAAGCGGCGGCACCATCAGTGCAGCATCCCCTACGTGAGCGCAATCCCCCCATGGGACCGGCCTGCGGCTGAGGCGGATCGGGGCGACCGCAGCCTGGGTGCCTGGAACCGGAACCGCGCCGAAGAGCCTCTCCTTAAGCGGAGGACTGTATCTTCCCGCGTGCATCAATATGCCGAGGATGGACTTGTCCTTGTCCTCCTCCGGGAGCCTATCCTGCTTCAACAGCGCGCATACGTTCAGCTTCCCTTCCGCAACAGGAGAGATGCCTACATAGCCGCCAGGGACAAAATACAGCTCCACAGCAGGGTCTGCCGCCGTTCCGGTAAAATGGGATTTGACACCGACATAGACAGCACCCTGTCTTGAATTCATGCTCCGCGAAGAAGATAAAGACGAGGATCCCATCCGCGGATTCGTCCCCCAGGCGGCAACCACGGCCCTCGCCTGCATTCTCCTCGTTTGGCCTCCCTGTCTTGTTTCCAGCTCAACCCCCACGCCATGCAGGGGGGTCATCGAGGTGACGGTCGTTCCCGTCAGCACCTCGACCCCCGCCTGCGAGGCCGCCCGGTGCAGCGCGGTGTCCAGAACGAGGCGGCTTACGCCAAGCCCGGCGCCCGGCAGTGGAATATCCAAACGTGTGCCTCCACGCAGGACGAGACTGGCTTGCTCAACGCTTCGCGGTTGAAGCTCTTGCACCGCTTCAAGCAGACCCAGCTCGTCCAGTATCCCTTGAGATTCCGGGGACAAAAACTCCCCGCATACTTTATGGCGGGGGAACGTCTGACGATCGACAAGCACGGTCCGCCACCCCAGATCGGCCATCGCTTTTGCCAGACTGCTGCCGGCCAGCCCTGCGCCGATGACCGCGATGTCATGTATGCGCATCGTCTTCAGCTCCGATCACGACCGAATATCGAAACATCGGTCTCCAGGACCAATAAAAAAAATCGGCCTGCAAAGCATCCCGAAGCTGCTGCCAGTCGGCTCCGGTAAATCCTTTGGCTACAGACAACGGTCCGTCGTGACGGATATACCGGTTTCTGGACATCAAGTGCGTCACGACCCAGACTGCGGACCACGCCAGCCAATGGCGGTGAATATCGCCGAGCACGACGCCGAGCCGGGAGGCTCTGCGCATAGCTTCGACGGCACCGACCAGCTCCCCCGCCTCGAAATGATGCGCAAGCTGCGTTGCTGTAACGATGTCCGCCGAACCGGCGTCCAACGCATACAAATCGCCGCAGGCCACCTGCACCCGCGGTTCGTCCGCGTAATACAGCTTCGCCTCTGCACAAGCTTCCTTCGTTTTATCTACCAATACGATGGTGAGGTCAAAACCTAAGCCGTCCGCCCACCGGAGCAGCTTGCGGTTCACGTCCCCGGAGCCGGAGCCGACATCGAGAACGGTCAGCTTCCGGGGCTTGCCGGCCCTTGCCCACAGCAGTCTGACTCCATGCAGTGTCGGTGCGGCCGCAGCGAATAGCCTGTTTAATCTCCGAAGCTGACGCAGCGCCTCCGTCAGCTCCGGCCCCCCTGACGAGAAATCGTCCATCAGCTCGGGACGTACCGATCTATCCTTCAGCGCCGATTCAAACATAGGCGTCCTCGACCCTCTCTTCCGGCACCACGGCTTCGCCGGATACGTAGCGAAACCGGAGCAGCTCCGCTGTAAGCCCCGGCCCGAACGCCATTGCGATCCCTTCTTCCGCCCGAATGTCTCTCTCTATCAACTGACTGCGCATTTGCTGCAGCACGAAGAGGATCGTGGCTGAGGACAAATTACCGTACCGCATCAGCACGGTTCGGCTCGGATCCACCTGTTCATCCGACAGCCCGAAGCTCGCCTGAACGGCATCGACGATGCCTTTGCCTCCCGGATGGATGGCCCACAGCTTCGGCAGCGGCTCGTCCGCGAACCAACCCTCAATTTGAGGCGGAATCAGCTCTTCGATCCGACGGGGAATTGACGGTGACAAATACAAGTTAAAGCCATGGTTGCCGACCTCCCATACCATCTCCTCGGCATACTCGGGCATCAGAACGGAACGGTCGTCCCCTAGCAGAAACATGCTTCGGTCAGCCTTGCTGCCGCTGGAGCCGGCTACGACGCATGCGGATGCCCCGTCCCCGAAAAAGGAAGCGGCATACAGATCCTCCCGCTTCGCGGACGATTGCATATGCAGCGTACATAATTCCACACAGACAACAAGCACCCTGGCAGCGGAATCCAGCCTTATCAAGTGCTGCGCCAGGCAGACCCCCTTCAGCCCTGCAGCGCATCCGAGAAAATTAAACGGGATACGCTGCACACGGCGAGACAGTCCCAAGCTCTCGGTGATCACGGCGTCCAGCCCGGGAAGAAACTGCCCCGTGCAGCTCACCGTGATCAAATGGGTGATGCCGGCTGGCTCCACGCCCGCATCCGCCAAGGCGCTGCGTGCCGCTTCCAGGCCCAGCGGCACGGCTTCGCGGCGGTATACGGCCATGCGCTCGGCCGTCGTCGGCACGGCATCTGCCGGCGTACCGGGTGAGTAGCGGCAGCCCGCCGCCGGCTCCAAAAGCTCCGGCAAGCAGGTATAGCGGGAGTCGACCCCGCACTGCTTGAAGATCCGTTTGGCCCACCGCATCGAATCCGGGTGCTCCTGCAGCGCTTCGGCGATTCGTGCCGCCGTTTCGCCCTGATCCATACGGAAAGGCGGTAAGGCCGTACCTATTCCTATTATAGCCGCTCTTCCGGCTCCAATTTCCATGGTTAGCTCCCCCCTCTTCATCCAACTGGCCTTCCTCTTGAGACACAACAAAAGAATGGCGGTTAAGACAAGTGTATTCCTTGTCCTGTCAGGATATGAATACAAGGAGCAGCGGCCTCCCCTGTGCATGCAGCAGCATATCATTCATTCCAAGGAACAGCGGGACTCGCTGAAAAAAAACAGCTCTTTCCCTGAAGGTAGGCAAAAGAGCTGCTTCTCAAGTTTCTTCTTTTATACCTTGCTGGCTTCCCGTATCGTGGCCAGAGGCTTTTTGGCGGGTCCCTCCAGTACTTCCCCCTGATACGAGTATCTCGATCCGTGACACGGGCAATCCCAGGTCCTCTCCCCGTCGTTCCATTCCACCTCGCAGCCCATATGGGTGCATGTCGTATCGACCAAATGCAGCTGCCCGTGCGAGTCCCGGTAAGCCCCCGCTCTTTTCCCGTTCACCCTCACGACGGCCCCCTCGTCTTTGCCCAGCTCTGCCGGGTCTCGGCTCACCATCTCCAGCTTTCCCTGGATCAAATGCTTGGCCACATCCGCGTTCTCAACTGCAAAGTTGCGCAGGCTCGGGTCGGCATGAAACCGGGACGGACGAAACAGGTCGGTATATGGGCTTGCGATCCCGGAGATTTGTTTATCGAGCAGCAAGGCCGCCGCAACGCTCGTCGTCATCCCCCACTTTTTGTACCCCGTTGCAATAAAAATGTTCGGAGTGTCCGAAGCCGCGGGACCGATATAAGGAAGCTTGTCCAACGTGATCAAATCCTGCGCCGACCAACGGTAACCGATTTCCCGAATGCCAAAATGCTGCTCCCCGAACGATTGCAGCGCCTCATAGTGCTTGATCGTACAGATCCCTTGGCCTGTCTGGTGATTCTCCCCGCCAAGGATCAGGAAATCTTCGCCGTTCACCTTGACCGTCCGCAAAGATCGCTTCGGGTCTCCAGCGCTGAGATACATCCCTTTGGGCAGGGCCGCACTCGCTTTCACGGCTATGGCATACGACCGTTCCGGATGCATTCTTGCAAAATAAAACCCGCCTGCCCCGTAGAACGGATAATGTGTACTCGAAACGACATGCTTGGCATGAACCTTATGTCCCTGACGGGTGACCACGACCGGATGGCTTCCTTCCTCTACGGTCATCGCTTCCGTCTGCTCATAGATGCGAACCCCTCTTCGCTTGAGCTCCTCCACCAGTACCGTAAGAAAAGCTAGCGGGTGATACTGCGCCTGATGATGCATCACGACGGCGCCTTTGGTCGGATAAGGCAGCTGGATTTGCTCAACGTAGGAGCCGGGAATCCCTAGCCTTCGGTAGGCTTCGGCCTCCTTGACAATCTTCGCCTGATCCGCCTCTGAAGCCGCATAAATGTAGGCGTCCTCCTCGGAAAGCTCGCACGAAATGCCGTGCTCCCGGATCGTGCCCTTGATCCACTCAAGCGCTTCGATGTTGGCCTCGTAATAAAACCGGGTCTGCTCCTCGCCGAAATGGGACAGGAATTCATCATAGATCAAATCGTGCTGGGCCGTAATTTTGGCTGTCGTATGCCCTGTCGTACCGGTCAGCAGATGCCCCGCTTCCAGCAGCGCAACCTGAACCCCGCGTTTGGCCAATAGATAAGCGGTGACAATACCGGTCATGCCGGCACCGACCACGGCCACCTCCGTATGGATATCCTCCGAAAGTGCCGGAAAGTCCGAAATTTCAGTCGAAGCCAGCCAGTATGATTGCGGAACAACAGGAAGCTCGGACGTAGTATTCTGTGGTTGTGTCATCTTGCTTTCTCCTTCATTCATTTCATGATTTGCATAATATAACCAGCGCTCGCTCCGTTTATCCAAAGCTTTAACGCTATTTTGATTTCCTTTCATCCTATTTTGACTTGTTGTACCGAAATCCGTTTTTTCCATGCCAAACGATGTATAATGAAAAAATCATTTTGCCCAATGGAGGCTTTACATCATGAATCAGTGGAATTTGCCTGTAACTCACAACTTGCTTCAAACCAAACAAGAGCTGCTCCTTGCATTTCAGCAGCTTAGCGAGCCTTTACTGCCTTATTACAGCGAGGGCCGCGCACATCTCTATGTCGGCTGGACAGGAGCGAGCTACCCGGACAAAACGGCCGGGATGGAAGGCTTCTCCCGCGTGCTGTGGGGACTGATTCCGGCGCTTGCCGGAGGAGGCTCCTCCGATTTATGGCCGCTGTACGTACAGGGGATCAGAAATGGGACGAACCCTGAGCACGACGAATATTGGGGAGAGGTCATCGATTACGATCAGAAAGCTGTGGAAATGGCCGCCTTCGGCTTTGCTTTGGCGCTGCTTTCGGACAAGCTGAAGGAGGAGCTTACGGAAGCGGAATTTCAGCGTCTTTTTGCATGGCTGAATCAAATTACAAGCCGCAAGCTTTGGGATTGCAATTGGCTGTTTTTCCGGGTGATGGTTCAAATGGGCTTCAAAAAGGCAGGGCTGCCCTATGACCGGGAAGCCACCGAGCAGACGCTCGACGAAATCGAACGCTTCTATCTGGCCGATGGCTGGTATGCCGACGGCATCAACGGGCACAGCGATTACTACGTTCCTTTCGCGCTGCACTATTACGGATTGCTGTATGCGAAGCTCATGGAGACGGAGGATCCGCATCGCTCCAGCTTGTATAAAGAACGCGCCGCTTCGTTTGCCGGCTCGTTCATTCACTGGTTCGCCGAGGACGGCTCGGCTCTGCCTTACGGGCGGAGCCTGGCTTACCGCTTTTCCCAATCTGCTTTCTGGAGCGCCCTTGTGTATGCCGGCGTAGAGCCCTTCCCTCCCGGCGTCATGAAAGGATTGATTCTGCGCAACCTTCGCTGGTGGTTCCAGCAGCCGATCTTTCAAGCAGATGGGACGCTGACGATCGGGTACGCCTATCCGAATCTGATTATGGCCGAAAATTACAATGCCCCAGGCTCGCCCTACTGGGCGATGAAAACGTTCCTTCCGCTCGCCCTCCCGGATGAGCACCCGTTTTGGCAGGCAGAGGAGCTTCCTCTTCCGCAGTTGGACAAGCTGAATATTCAGCGGCCCGCCCATCTGGTGCTGTGCCGGGATGAGGCAAGCGCCCATGTGCTTGCGTTTAATACCGGTCACGCGTCTTCAAATGAGCACACGCATACGTCGGCCAAATATGAGAAATTCGTTTACTCGACGTTGTTCGGCTTTAGTGTGCCTCGGGCTGAATGGGGACTCGCGCAGGGAGCCTTCGATTCCATGCTCGCGCTTTCCGAAGGGGACAATCTGTATCGGGTGAAGCGTCGGTGCGAGGAGACGTCCATCGACGAAAACGGATGCCTGTACACCTGCTGGAAGCCCTGGCATGATGTCGAGGTTCGCACCTGGCTGCTTCCGGGTACGCCATGGCATGTGCGGATTCATCACATCCAATCCCATCGTCGCCTGCAGGCTGCAGATGGCGGCTTCGCTCTAGGTGTGGACCAAGGCCGAGCCGGCACCGGTGAATTACACATGGAGCAGGCGGACGAGGCTCTGCGGGTCTCCAATCTGCTCGGATCCAGCGGGATCCGATTATTGTACGGTGCGGGACGGATCGAGTCGATCCAGCCTCATTCCAATACGAATCTGATGCATCCCCGTACGGTCATTCCGACCGTTACCACGCAGTTTGAGCCGGGCTCGCACTGGCTCGTGACAGCGGTGTATGGCGAGCCTGCCGGAGAAGGCAGCACAGAGCAAAACCGTTGGAACGACTGCCCTCAGCTCCGCAAGGACGGCGAGGAGCTGGTTATTACGGCTGGACTAACTGACGAGCCTGCCTTCAGGATCAAGCTGTAATTCATTTTCCAATAAGGATACGCGGCTTCGCCGTCGTTCAAGGTGGCATGCGTTTGACAAGGCAGACGAGGGTTGAGAACCTTATACTTTCATATCAACGCACAAAAAAGCTTAGCAGGCACTTGCGCCAGCTAAGCTTTTTTTCTTCATATCAGGGTGACCGAAAGCTCATGCTTACGGAACAGCTCCACCATCACGGAACGGGCCTCCGCCTCGTCCGGACCATGGATTTGCAGCTCGTATTGCTGATTACTGAGCAGCGTAATACTTAGGCCCAGTATACTTTTCACATCAATGTGCCGGTTGTCCACCTTCAAAACAATGCTCGATTGAAATTGGTTGGCTGCCTGATTAATTTCTACGATGACTCTTGTCGGCAATCCGCTCATGCTTCTATCTCCTTATATCAGGCTTTCCCTTTCCTCATTCCTCACCGGACGGAAACGCCCATTTTTTTATAAAGACGAATGCTCCCATTCGCCCTGTACCTGCTGCTCCCTCTGCTTCTTCTCGATGATTTTCCCGAGAATCATTACCATCACACCCAGCACCACCGGGATTCCGGTATGAAGCACCGGATGCATCGATTCCGTCAGCTGCGAAATTTGACTGTCGCCCAGGATCATTTCCCCGGCCGTGTAGCCGAGCAAGCCTACGCCAAGCAGGATGATAAAGCGAAACCGGTTCATCAAGGTCATCAGCAGCTTGCTGCCCCAGATGATCAGCGGAATACTGAAGGCAAGGCCCAGACCGATCAATACATAATTGCCTCCGGCCGCACCCGCTACAGCCAGTACATTATCCAGGCTCATGACCAGGTCGGCAATCATAATCGTCTTGATCGCCGCACCCAGATGAGAGCTCGATTCCAGCTTGCCCTCGTCCTCCTCGTTCTTCATCAGCTTGAAGGCAATCCACAGAAGCAGAATCCCTCCGGCGAACTGAACAAAAGGAATCTGCAGCAGCCATACGGCTGCAAAGGTTAAGACAACACGCAGCACGATCGCACCGAAGCTGCCGAAAAAGATCGCCTTTTTCTGCTGCTCTTGAGGCAGGTTGCGGCAGGCCAGAGCGATGACAACTGCGTTGTCACCGCTCAGTACAATATTAATGAGTATAATTTTGACAAGTCCTACGAACAGCCATTCGATGTCCATCGTTTATCCTTCCTCGTTAACCAGCACGTTTTTGCCTCTCATTTTGAGAATGAGCGGGATCGTAATCCACAATACGCCGATGATCAGGAACACGAGCGAAACGGGCTTTTGCAGGAAAATCATGAAATCGCCGTTGGAGATCGTCAGAGCTCGGCGCATGTTGTTCTCCATCATCGGACCGAGAATTAGTCCCAAGACAAGCGGTGCCAGCGGGAAATCGTTTTTGGCGAGAACGTAGCCGACGATGCCGCAGCCCATAATCAGCAGCAGGTCAAAGGTTGAATACTGCACGGCATATACACCGAATACCGAGAACACGATAATGAGCGGAATCAAATATTTTGTCGGTGTCTCGATGACCTTGGCGAACACTTTGACCAGCGGCATGTTGAGAATAAGCAGCATCAGGTTGCCGACGAACATACTCGCGATAACTCCCCAGGCCAGCTGCGGGTGATCCTGGAACAGCAATGGACCCGGCTGCACATTGTACATAATGAAAGCCCCCATCAGAATCGCCGTTGTCCCGGAGGACGGAATACCGAGACTGAGCAGCGGAATCATCGCTCCGCCGGAAGCCGCGTTGTTCGCCGATTCGGGCGAAGCCACGCCTTCAATAGCGCCTTTACCGAACTTTTCCGGATTTTTGCTCAGCTTCTTCTCCACAATATATGCAAAGAAGGAAGCAAGAATGGCACCTGCGCCAGGCAAAAGCCCAATAAAAAATCCAAGCACGGAACCGCGGGCGATCGGCGCTGCGCTGTCCTTCAAATCCTTCTTCGTCGGGAGAATGCGATGGATCTTGGCAATCTCGCCGTCATTGCTTTCTTTTTCCAAAATGGTCTTGAACACTTCGCCTACCGCGAAGGTTCCGACAGCGACCGTCAAAAACTCGAGACCCTGGTACAACTCAGGAATATCGAAGGTAAATCTTCCTACACCCGATACGCTATCGATCCCGATGGTGGCGAGCAGCAAGCCGAACGCCGTCATCATCAATGCCTTGACCATCGATTTGCCGGCCAAGCCGCTGATCGCGAGCAGTCCAAGCACCATCAGTGAAAAATATTCCGCAGGTCCGAATTTGATCGCAATAGCGGATAACGGACGCGCCAGGAAAATGAGTCCGATCAAAGAGACAATCCCCGCCGCGAACGACCCGATGGCCGAAATCGCCAGCGCCGCTCCGGCTCTGCCCTGCTTCGCCATTTGGTAGCCGTCCAATGTAGTGACGACGGAAGAAGATTCACCCGGCGTGTTCAGCAGGATAGAGGTCGTCGAACCTCCGTACATCGCGCCGTAATAAACCCCGGCCAACAAAATAATAGAGCTTGTGGCCGCTTCTTCGGGGCTTAATCCGCTGGTCATTGTCGCCGTGATCGGAATCAGCAGCGCAACCCCGCTCATCGGACCGATGCCCGGCAGGACACCGACAACCGTTCCGATCAAGACGCCGAAGAAAACGAACACTAAGTTGTGCCATTGCATCGCTGTGCCTAAACCATGAAGTAAATATTCGAACGTGCTCAATTTCTAAACCTCCTGAGAGTCTTGCCGGTAGCAAAACTTACTTCGTACAACGTGGGCTTACGATAAGCCGAGCCAAGCCGGGAAGCCCGGAAGAGAACCATCCAGCACATAAACGTACAAATAATATACGCCCCCGGAGAAGCAGGCCGAGATCAAGAGGGACGCTCCCACGCGCCCTCTTTGCATCGTTTGAAAGCCGATCAGCAAAAATAAAAAGGTCGAAAGGACAAAGCCGATATCTTCAAGAAAATAAGCGTACAAGACGGCGGATACGAAAATGATACCGAACCGCTTGTAATCCAGCGCTTCCTTCTTGCGGCCTTCGGCCTGCTGCTGTTGCTGCTGCTTGCGGAACGTCTCGTAAATGAGCCGAAGGCTCATCAAGGCCAGGAACACGCCTAGGACCATCGGAAAAATGTTGGCCCCGACATTGCTGCCGTAGGCGCTGGTCGAGATGCTTCGGCTCCCGACCACGAACGCTGCGCCAATAGCCAGGAACACGATGCCGGCATAACGGTCAAACGTTTTATTCATGGAAGACCCTCTCCTTATTTCTGCATCCCCAAAGCTGTCAAGATGTCTTTCACTTGCGTTTCTTGGGAAGCGAGGTACGTTTTGAAATCATCCGATTTTTTGTATTCAGTCTCCCAGTTATTCGCTTGAACTTCTTTCTTCCATTGATCGGACTCGACCATTTTCTTCAAGGTTTCATCCCAGTACTTTTTCGCATCCGCACTCATTTCCTTCGGACCAAACACACCGCGCCAGATCAGGAACTCTGCATCCACACCCTGTTCCTTCATCGTCGGAACATCCTTCATGCTTCCGCCGAGACGTTGCGGAGCCGCTACCGCCAACACTTTGATTTTGCCGGCCTTCAAATATTGATCCAACGAGGAAGCGTCCGTACCGAGTACATCGGCATTTCCGCCCAGCAAAGCAGTGATCGCTTCGCCGCCTCCATCATAGGACAAATATTTCACCTTCTTCGGATCAATGCCGAATTTGAAGGCAGGAAGAATCGAAACCAGATGATCCATCGAGCCCGGAGCAGAACCGCCGGCTACCGTAATTTTCGAAGGATCCGCCTTCATGTCGTTCAGCAGCGACTTCAAGTCGTTGTACTTGGAGTTAGCGGCCACCGCGATAGCTCCATAATCTTTGGTCAATTGCGCCAGCGGCGTCGTATCTTTGTAGCCGAAAGGCGTGTTGCCTTCTTTTTTCAAGTTATTGATCAAAATCGGCGGCGAGTTGACGAACAGCTTGTAATTGTCCTTGGAATCCTTGGTCGCATATTCGGCCATGAACACCGTACCGCCGCCGCCCGGCTTGTTCTCTACCGTCATTGGCTTATCGACCGCCTTCGTTTCAGACAGCACTTTGGCAATCGTACGGGCCGTCATATCCCATCCGCCGCCGGCGCCTGAAGGAGCTACGAGCGTCAGCGCTTTCTCCGGATACTTGCTCGCGGATGCGGCTGTTCCCGCTTCCTTTCCTTTATCTCCGCCGGATGCAGCAGGCTTGGAGCCGCCGCCGGCACTGCCACAGGCTGCCAAGCTGATAGCCAAAACACCAATAGAAGTCACTTTCAAGGACTTAGTTAACAAATGAGTAAACAATGAGAACCCCTCCATCTATAATCTGTTATTTTTGTATCCGCTTTCTTTAGAGCGCTTTCAGAATACCACCTGAATAAAATTTATAGAAGTTTAACAAAATTAGTTGGATTAAAACGGTTGTGGGCATTTTGTTCATATTGTTCACGGCATATGCCTCCTCCTTCCGCTCATAATGATAGCGCTTTATGTTACAATCTTGATGAATTCCTTCATGCGGCTTTTGCCGCAGCAAACTGATTCACATAAGCGGGGTGCCCTAGACAATGCGGCTGCAGACCAAGCTCATTCTCATCATTTGTTCCTTACTTTCGCTAGTCATCGTCAGCCTTGGAGGCATATTTTATTACGTCACCACGTCCGTTCTGGAGGATCAAATCGGCACGCGGGCGCTCAAGGTCGCCGAGACCATGGCCATTATGCCCGAAATCCGGCAGGCGTTCGACGATCCGAATCCGTCCGCCATCATCCAGCCTATTGCAGAGCACATCCGCGAAAAGATCGACGCCGAATACATCGTTGTCGGCAACAAGGAGGGCATCCGGTATTCCCACCCGATTCCGGATCGGATCGGCAAAGAGATGGTCGGCGGGGATAACGGTCCCGTCCTTGAGGGGCAATCGATTATTTCCCGGGCCGTCGGCTCGATGGGACCCTCCTTGCGCGGGAAGGCGCCTGTCTTCGGAAGCAACGGCGAGGTGGTCGGTATCATCTCCGTCGGATTCTTGCTTGAAGATATCAATCAGATTACAGACAGCTATCAGTCCAATATCGAATGGATTACGCTCATCGTCCTGGCCGTCGGTTTGGTCGGAGCGGTGCTGATCGCCCGGAACGTCCGCCGCTCCATCCATGGCCTGGAGCCCGAAGAAATCGGTGCCCTGTATACCGAGAAGCAGGCCATTCTGGAATCGATCCGGGAAGGCATTATCGCCGTCAGCCGCAAAGGCACCATCACGATGGCCAACCGCTATGCGCTGCAGCTGTTGGGCTTGCCGGAGCATGAGAGCATTACAGGGCGCCATATTGAAGAAGTCATTCCGAACACACGGCTGCTGGAGGTCGTTCGTACGGGGAAAGCGGAATTCGATCACGAAATGCTGATTGGCGACCATGAGGTCATCGTCAACCGGGTACCGATAACGGATATGAATACTCAGGTGACGGGGGCCGTATCCAGCTTCCGCAACAAATCGGAATTGTTTCGCCTGGCCGAGGAATTGTCTCAAGTGAAACGGTTCGCCGATGCCCTGCGGGCGCAAACTCATGAATTTTCAAACAAGCTGTACGTCATTTCCGGCTTGATTCAGCTGGAATCGTATCAGGAGGCCGTCGAGCTGATCTCACGCGAGGCCGACGTGCATCAAAATTTCGTGCAGTTCATTATGCGTGAAATTCCGGACCCGATGCTTGGCGGTCTGCTCATCGGCAAGTATAATCATGCGCAGGAATTAAAGCTGCAGTTCGAAATCGATCCCGAAAGCTCGTTCCGGGACATTCCCGAGCAAGTTGACCGCAACCTGCTCATAACCATCATCGGGAATCTGATCGATAATGCGATGGATGCCGTCCTGGCCTGCGATCCCGCACCGGATCGCCACGTCAAGCTGTTCCTGACGGATCTGGGGGAGGATTTGATCATTGAATGCGAGGACAACGGCATCGGCATTCCGGACGAGGCGGGCAGCGTCGTGTTTACCAAAGGGTTCTCGACCAAGGAAGGTGAGCACCGTGGCATCGGACTATCGCTCGTCCAGCACGCCGTGGGGAAGCTGAACGGCTACATTACGTTTCATAAAAATCCGAGCGGAGGCACGATCTTCACCGTGGCCATACCGAAAAATCAGCATCACATGGAGAAGGAGCAATAAGCATGGGAATATCGAACAAGGCACCGACCGTTGAAGTCTTGATCGTAGAAGACGATGTGAGAATTGCCGAAATCAACCGGCGGTTTGTCGAAAAGGTGGACGGCTTCCAAGTCGTGGGCATTGCGACGGATGAGGCCCAGGCCAAAGAGCAGCTGGATATTTTGAAACCGCATCTCGTGCTGCTCGACATTTATTTGCCGAACGCGAGCGGCTTGGAATTGCTGCAATTCATACGTCAGCATTACCGTGAAACCGATGTGATCATGATTACGGCAGCCAAGGAGGTCGATGCGATTCGCGAAGCGGTGCGCAGCGGCGCGTTCGACTACATCATGAAGCCGCTTATTTTTGACAGACTGCAGGAAACGCTGCTGCGTTATCTGGAGTTTCACCGCGAGCTGACGCGCCTGAACGAGAGCGGCACGATTAACCAAAGCGATGTGGACCGGCTTCTCGCCGGAACCGCCAAAAAAGAGACCAACAGCGAGGCCTCCTACTTGCCCAAAGGTATCGACAAGCTCACGCTCGTCAAAATTGTCCAGGCCATCTCCAATGCAACGGACGGACTGACGGCGGATCAAATCGCCAAAATTATCGGTGTCAGCCGTTCGACGGGCCGCCGCTACCTTGAGCATTTGGTCAGCCTTGGAGACGTCTACGCCGATTTGTCCTACGGTGTGGTGGGACGGCCCGAGCGGGTATACCGGCATAAGAAATAGCCCTGACCGGCAGCTGATGTCCGAAGAAAATATAGTTTATAGACTGACTTTCCGATTCATCGGAAACTTATAAATTCTTATATGGTAAAACCAGCCGCAGCCTTGGACCGGAAAAATAAAGTCCTAGACTGCGGCTGATTTATTAGTGTAATCTGATATCCATCATGGGTCTGCATACTCCGAATATTTGTTCAAGATAACGTTCTTACTCTTTACTTCACTCCTCGAATACCCTTGTAGACAGATTCGCACAGCTCCGTTGTAAACCTGCCTGACATTCCTTCAAGCGCCGTATTGGTGAACGCTACAACACTAAGCTCCTCACTCGGATCAACAAACCAGGAGTGACCATAGGTGCCGCCCATCCGCCACGTTCCCGGCGATTCCGGTGTATTGGCAGCCACTGGGTCTTTAAGCAGCGTGAAACCAAGTCCAAAGCCTCTCCCCGGCCAATAGGGCATCACAAGGTCACCAATTTGATTGGTTGTCATTTCCGTGACAAGAGCCCTTGGCAGAATCGGATTTCCTCCCTGTCTCAAAGCTTCCAGCAGTTTAAGAAAGTCTTCTGCGCTGCCAATCATGCCGGCTCCCCCGGAAGGATAAGCTGTCTTATCGGCAAACCTGTTGGGTGAAAGTAGGAATCCTGCCGTCCCCTCCACGAAAGGAACGGTATCCAAATCGTGCAAACGCCGGGGCTCTCCAGCACTGTCCGCGTAAGCTGTGGTCAATCTATCCATGTCCACGGCCTTGAAATCCGTGTCCATCATGGAAAGCGGATGAGTTACAAGCATCCGTACAGCTTCACTAAGCGGCATTTCAGTAACCTTTTCAATGACCGCTCCGAGCACGTCTGTTGCTATGGAATACCTCCACATTTTCCCCGGCTCATATAGAAGCGGTACAGAAGCGAGTCTTTGCAGATTCTCTTCAAGTGTAATTCCCGCCAAATCCATGCCGTCCGATACCCCTGCAAGCTCATAAGTTCCCTTTTCTTCCTGGAAGAAACGGTAAGTTAAGCCTGCGGTATGCGTCATCAGATGGTGAACGGTCATGGGAACATACTGTCCGTTTGGCAGTTTGGGACGAAAGGCGGGCAACCATTTTTCTACCCGATCGTGTAACTGCAATCTCCCTTGCGAAATTAATACTAAAGCTGCCGTTGACACGACCGGCTTGGTTACCGAAGCATATCTGAACAAAGCATTTTCCTGCATCGCCCGTTTCTGCTCACGATCGGCCCAACCAGCAGGCCTGCTGTAAACGAGGTTTCCGCCTAATGCAATTTGGACGACGGTACCCACGATCCTTTTTTCCTCAAGTGTGCGGTCAATTACCTCATCGACGCTTTTATGCAGCCATTCCAGATCAATTTTTTTCATGCTTCTCATCCTCTCCTGCTGTAATTTACTTGATTATTTAAAGCAAGTGTGTTTATTATATAAATATTTTCTGCATCCTTACATAAAACAATCAAGTCATTCGAAGAAATTTTCGGTGATTATAAAGGTATTTAAAGAAAATGACTTTTAAATTAAAGGAGTGATTTTTTTGGACGAAATCGATAAAAACATCCTGCTCCATTTGCAGAACCAGGCGAGATTGTCAATGACAGATTTAGGAAAGCTGGTGGGACTGTCTCAGCCAGCCGTAACTGAACGTGTAAAATGCATGGAAGAAAAGGGGGTTATCGAGGAATACCGAACCGTCATTTCTTCGCAAAAAGTGGGTAAGCAATGCACAGCCTATATGCTTGTTCGGACCCGGAATTGCTATCCTTTCCTTGATTTTTGTCGTTCATCACCGGAGGTCACGGAATGTTATCGGATAAGCGGAGAGCATAATTATTTATTGAAGGTCCTCACGGAAACAACCCAGGAGCTGGAGGAGTTTGAAAACCGGTGCGATCAATACGGAACCTATACGACTCTGATCGTAATGTCTTCACCGATTGCATATAAAAATCTCATTGGAGAAACGAATTTGCTCGCATAAGATGTAATTCTATAATCCAAAAAATGAATCCTCCTTGCAGAAGGCCACTGAAAAAGTTACGGCTGCATGGACGGATCCTTCTTCCGATCGCTGTTGTCCCCGGATTTTATCAATTACAACCCGCTTATCGCGGTCAAAATCCCGGGACAAAGGCGAACGCTTACGCTTCTACAGAACATACTCATGGATTCCTTAGGAAGGAAAGCCATGCTTTTTAGCTAGCCAAGCTGCAAGCAAGGAGGGAAGCAGCAGGATGATTAATGAGCCGGGAAGGAATCTGGCTCCAAGCAGTTCGAGAAGAAACCCGCCGATAATGCCTCCGCCGCCGATGGCCACATTCCACGCGGTAACCAGCATCGATTGGGCTATATCTGCGCTTTTTCCCCCAGCTTGTGCTATTGCTGTTTGCAGTAAAGTGGCCGCCCCGCCAAACGTAAGCCCCCACGCCGTAACACCAAGTATGATGATTACAGGTTGATTCATTCCGATTCCCAAGGCTGCAGAAGCCAAAGCAAATCCTGTGATGCTGATTAAAACCAGCATTCTTAGAAAACGGTCAATCAGCATGCCGATCACCCAAATGCCGACAACCGAGGTAATTCCGAAAATAAGAAGAACCAAATCTACTCGCTGAGCAAACGCGGTTTCCGCAAGATACGGCGCAATATAAGTGTACAAAATATTATGAGCTAGTACCCATGACAGAACGACGAACAGAATCGGCCGTACACCGGGAATCAGGAAAACCTTGTGAAAAGGGAGCTGATCACCGGCAGGCTCGCCAGCATAATCCGGCACCTTCCAGAGCACCCAGCCAATAAGGGCTGCAGCCAGTAATGATACAGCTCCGAAAATGAGACGCCACCCTGTATAGGTACCGAAAAAAGTGCCAAGCGGAACGCCCAGTGCCAATGCCAACGGGGTGCCAACCATGGCTACGGCCATCGCTCTTCCTTTCAGTGAATCAGGCACCATGCGCCGCGCATAACCAGCCGTTATCCCCCACAGAACACCTGCCGAGACACCTGCGAAGAAACGCGCAACAAGCGTCAGCACATAAACCGAAGATAACGCGGTGATGGTGTTAAATACAAGAAAGCCGATGATGCACAGCAGCAGAAGCGGCCGGCGCCTCCACCCGCGGGTAGCCGTTGTCAAAGGAATGGCTGCCAGAAGAGATCCAACCGCATAGAGAGTGACCAATTGTCCAGCTAGAGCTTCTGTGACCCCAAGATCCCGAGCAATTTGCGGCAGTAAACCAGCAGGCAGGCTTTCCGTAAGAATGCAGATGAATCCCGCCATAGCTAAGGCCAGCAGCCCGAACCACGGAAGACGTTTGGAAGACGACACATTTGCACCGTCTTTTCCTATAAGAGCAGTATTTGAGTTCACGACACAATCTCCTTTATTTATTTTTTTCGCTTAAAAAAGCTTTCGCTTCCGTATAAGCTTATATAAATAAAACACTTCTTTACATGGATGATTAAAGGAGGATGGATTAAATTAAGAGGAAAATACTTTTATTTTCATAGAAATTCCATGATTTTAAAGGCAAAAAAGACAGTATCGTAAGATGCTGCCTAATGATAAATCGTAATCGACGGGCTTGAGACGTGCGGTGGAGATCCAGCTGCCGCTGTGAGGATGGATGGCCTGGAACTATCGGCAAGCGGATCTTCATGAACGCCCATTTTGGTGTTTCGCCTGCCATATGGTAAAATCGCCCTATACATCCATTTACAAGGAGTGATGACGTGATGAGAGATTTTCTGGACAAAGCCGTATCGCTTGGATTGGGATTTGCCGTTGCCAGCAAGGAGCAAGCCGAGAAGTTTGTAGATGAGTTGATCAAGAAGGGCGAATTGAACAAAGCGGAATCGCAGCAATTTGTCGACGAGCTGGTCAAGAAGGGCCAGGAAGCGCAGTCTGCGCTTGAGGTCAAGGTACGCGAATACCTGCATAAAGCGGTGCACGAGATGAATCTCACCACCAAGGAGGACTACGTCCGGTTAAAAAATCGCGTCGCCGAGCTGGAGCTCCGTGTGGCGCAGCTGGAAGGATCGCCTGCGGCGCAAGATAGCTTACCTCCCGGCGAATCATGAGCCTTGGAAGAAGAATCCGGCACCTTCAGAGGTACCATGAGATTGCAAGAGCGTTCGGACGTAACGGCTTTGGGTTTTTGGTAAAAGAGCTCGGGCTGCCCGAGCTCCTGTCCGGCTCCCGTATCGGGCTGCAGGAGCGGCGGGAAGCCCGGTCGCGCACCCTCGGGGAGCGAATCCGCCTGTTCCTGGAGGAGCTTGGACCGACTTTTGTCAAAATCGGTCAAATCGCCAGCACCCGGCCGGACCTGCTCCCCGCTCACATTATCGACGAGCTCGTGAAGCTGCAGGACCAAGTGCCCGCTTTCCCCTTTGAGCAGGTTTGCGAGGTGCTGGAGCATGAATTCGGCGAGCCGCTGGAGCAGCTGTTCGCCGAATTCGAGCCCTCCCCGATGGCTGCCGCCTCGATCGGGCAGGTCCATCTCGCACGGCTCCATTCAGGTGAGCAGGTCGCTGTGAAAATTCAGCGCCCAAACATCCGCTCCGTCGTGGAGACGGATCTTGAGATATTGGACAACCTGGCCCGCCTTGCCGAACATCGGCTTGAATGGGCTGCCAAGTACCAGGTAAGGGACATGGTATATGAGCTGTCCCAATCGCTTCGCTCCGAGCTCGATTATACGAATGAAGGCCGTAATGCACAGCGGATCGCCAAAGCGTTCGAGCAGGATAACCGTATCCGGTTTCCGGCGATTTACTGGGACTATACCAGCAAAACCGTACTGACGATGGGCTTCCTGGGCGGTGTGAAGACAAACGAGCTCGACCGGCTGGAAGAACTCGGCGTCGACAGGAAGCAGCTCGCGGAAACCATCGCTCAGATCGTATTCAAGCAAGTTTTTGTAGACGGGCTGTTTCATGCCGATCCGCATCCCGGGAATATTCTAATCCTCCCCGATGGAACGGTCGGACTGATCGATTTCGGCATGATCGGCAGGCTGACCCCGATGATGAAATATCATTTCGGCTCCCTGGTCATTGCGCTTCGCCGCAACCATACGGAGGGATTGATTAAAGCCATCGACGGGCTCGGCATCATCCCGGAGGACGTCGACATGGACGCCCTGCGCGGCGATCTCGACGAGCTGCGGGACAAATATTATGACGTGCCGCTCAGCCGCATTAGTCTGGGTGCGTCCGTGAACGATTTGTTGAACGTCGCGTACGAGCATCAAATTCGAGTGCCCTCGGATTTAACGCTGCTCGCCAAGACACTGCTAACGCTTGAAGGCGTCGTGACGGCACTCGATCCCACATTCAGCATCGTGCAGATTGCAGAGCCCTTCGGACGCAAGCTGTTCGCCGAACGGTTCCATCCGCGTCATGTCGCGGACAATCTCTGGCAGCAGTTGAGCGAGTATGCCGAGCTGTTGACGGAAATGCCGTCCAAGCTGCGCGAGCTGTTCGGCATCATCAAGAAGGGCAAGCTGCATCTCGACATCTCTGTCACCGAGCTGGATGCCATGATGAAGAAAATGGACCGGATCAGCAACCAGCTCTCGTTCAGTATCGTTCTGCTGGCGTTCAGCATCATTATGGTCGGGCTGATCATCGGCTCCTCGCTCGGAAGACAGTCGACCCTGCTGTGGGATTTCCCGGTCATTGAAATCGGGTTTTGCGTGGCGACACTGATGTTTCTGTTTTTACTGTACTCGATCTTTAGATCGGGACGGTTTTAAGCTTCGGCTGATTCGGATGCTGCCTTCCACTTCCGCGTACAGTGCTCCTTATCATTGTTCTACACGTTCAAAAGCCCCTCCAGCTTCCGAGGCCACTAAAAAAACTACGGCTGCATGGACGGATCATTCTTCTGATACGCTGTTGTCCCCAAATTTTCTCAATTTCAGCCCGCTTATCGCGGTCAAAATCCGGGGATAAAGGCGAACGCTTACGCTTCTACAGAACGATTCCGTCCACTCCGCCAGTTTTTCAGTGGCCTCAAGCTTTCAAGGGGCTTCCACACGTCCACTATGCTTTTTTCTTATGCAGCCGAATCGTGTCTACACACTGAATCTTCTCCTGTAATCGCACTTCCGGCACAGCTCCTCCACAACCTCCCGGCGGGAAAAGCCGTCATACAGTCGGGTGGCCCGTTCCCCTTCGATAATTTCCGCAAAGGGCTTATCATGAATATTACCCAGATTAATGACGCCCTCCCCGTCGAGGCAGCACGGAACGACCGTGCCGTTGGACAAAATCGCAGCCTGATTGCGCAGCGCATGGCAGAAGCCTTTGCCGTCGTCTTCCTCTTCCTTCAGATCCGGCCACTGAAATTCATGATCCTGGTTAATATAAATCCGGTCCGCAATTCTCGTGCCGCTGCCGCGCACGACCTGCTCCTCAATGAAATAATCAAGACCGAACTCCTTCTCGATCATCGACAAGATTTCCCGGTTCCGCATCCGCTCGGCATTCGTAGCGTTGTCCTTCGTCAAGTTCCACAGCCGCAGCGATATTATGATGTTATGCTGCTCCGACGCCTCTCTGGCGAAAGCAAGCACTTGGCTGACATAGCCTTCTTTATCCGTTGAGCCTTGGTGCCCGTCAAAGCTGTGCAGCGAAATATTCATCTGGCGCAGCGCCGGCTTGCCCAGCAGCTTATGCTTGTTTTTCGGCAGCAGCGTGCCGTTCGTCGTCAGGTTCACCTTAAAGCCTTTCTCATGGCTTAAGTCCAGCAGCTGGTCGATCTTCGGATGAAGCAGCGGCTCGCCTTTGACGTGATAATAAATATAATCCGTGTGCGGTCTCACCTCATCCAAAATCCGGGTGAAATCCTCCACCTTAATAAAAGTAGAGCTCCGCTTCGTCGGGGGGCAAAAGGTGCATGCCAAGTTGCACACGCTCGTAATTTCGATATAGAATTTTTTAAATTTTTTCATCGTCATAGGATAATCAGGTTCCTTCTATTTTCTAAAGTGTCATCCGCTAGGGTTTCCTTATCCTATAATGTCATAAAATCAAGCTATTATCTAGCTGCATCTCATGGTAACTCCTTAATCGAACAAAAAAACAGCCGCCCCGATTCCGCATCGAGGCAGCTGCGCTATGACCTTAGTAAACCTTTTTCCACTCTGCGATATTTTTCGCATCGAATTTGAACGGATCTCCAAGCATGATTTGCGTGCCTTCCCCGTCTTTTACAATCGTTTTGTCGCCCAGTCTTCCAGCCTTGAACTTATCTCCATCTTTGCCTGTGATCGTGCCCTTGACCAAAGCATCGGCTGCATAGCCAGCCAGGTAGCCTACATCAATCGGGTTCCACAGGTACATCCATTGGCTGACGCCGCTTTCGATATATTGCGCCATCTCGCTTGGCAGGCCAAGTCCGGTCAGCTGTACTTTATCCTTCAAGCCTTTATCCGTCAATACTTTACCGGCAGCTGCGATACCTACCGTTGTCGGAGCGATGATCCCTTTCAGGTTCGGATACGATTTCAACAAAGCTTCGGTTTCCGAAACGCTTTTATCACGGAGATCGTCACCGTAAGCGACTTTGACCAGCTTGATATCTTTATACTTCGGATCCGTCAGCTCTTTTTTCATCCACTCGATCCATGTATTTTGATTCGTTGCCTGACTTGTCGCGCTCAGTACTGCAATTTCCCCTTTGCCGCCGATCATGTCGGAGATCGCCTGGATCTGTACGCGGCCGATGCGTTCCGGGTCTGCCTGGTTAATGTGCACCAGACGGCTCTTCGAGTTAACAGCCGAGTCCAAGGACAGTACTTTGATGCCGGCATTCATCGCTTTTTTCAAAGCAGGCTGCAGCGCGTCTGGATCGTTCGCTACAACGGCGATGGAATCGACCTTCTGGGAAATCAGCTCCTCGATCATTTTGATCTGCGCTTCAGCTGTCGGCTGATCCGGGGCTTTCAGAATCGGCTCCCCGCCCAGCTCCGTAATCGCATTTTTAAAGCCTTCCATCTGCTTCTCGCCGTACGGGTTGCCTGTATTTTTGAAGATGATGGCAAATTTCTTCTTGCCCCCCGATCCGCTGTCCGCCGGCTTCGCGGCTTCCGATTGCTTCGGTGTCTCCGCTTTGCCGGAACCGGCCGGTGCCGACGATTGGCCGCAGGCGGATAGAAGCGATAAACTTAGCACAGCAGTCAAGCATGTAGTCCACATTTTTCTCATTTGGAACATCCTCCCTTTTTGTTGGAAAACTCATCTATACCTATCGGCAGCCGTTCGACGAAAACGATTTCAACCAAGAACGTCCCGCGCTACCGCCGAACGGTGCCGCAGTACACCTGCTTACGAAGCCTTTCGCAGCTTCTTCTTATTCATCTTCAGCTTCGGCAGCGCGACCGCGAAGATCAGCAGCAGACCGATAATGATCATCAGCACCTGGGCCGGTACATTGACCAGGCCGAGTCCATAGCTGAGCAGGCCGATTAAGAACACGGCGATAATCGCTCCAACCATTTTGCCCCTCCCGCCGGCAGTACTGATACCGCCAAGCACGACCATCGCAATGACATCCAGCTCATAGCCTGTAGCTACGTTAGGTCTGGTGCTGCCCATGCGGGAGGTCAGGAAGATTGCGGTTACTGCGGCCATCAACCCGGCGAGTGCGAACACAATCACTTTGATCTTATCGACCTGGATTCCGGAGAATCGGCTTGCGGTAAGGTTGTTCCCCATCGCATAGATGCGTCGGCCGAAGGTTGTTTTATGCAGCAGCAGTGTATAAATGACCGCGAAAACGGCAAACACGATAAGAATGAACGGGATCCCTGCAACATATTCCCAGCCGAAAAAGCTGAACCAGTCCGGGAACTGGCCCTTGGCCTGATCCTCGAGAAGCATGTAGGCAATACCGCGATATATAATCATGGTGGCCAGTGTGATGATAACGGAGGACAGCTCCTTGAATTTTACAATAAGCAAGCCGTTGATCAATCCGCATACGGTACCGACCAGAAGGCAAATGACCATTGCCAGCCCCATCGGAACGCCCTTACTGTACAGATCGGCCATAATGACGCTGGATAAGGCCACGGTGGAAGCGACGGAAATGTCGATTTCCCCCAAGATCATGATCAGTACCATCGGCAGAACGATAAACGCTTTGTCCAGAAATCCCATCGTGGCGTCCCGCAAGCTATCCAAATTCATATAGTAAGGAGACAAGTTTGCATTCATTACATTCACTGCGATAAAAATAACAATCAGCATCCATTCCCATTGAAAGAAAAACGTACGATAGCTGAAGGGCTTCTTGTCCTGAATTGTTCTGAGTTCCATACGTTACACTTTCCTCCTCATGAGATGATTGCGGTCCACGCCGCGCTTCACCAAGGCATTGACGAGTACGGCGATCAAAATAATCGTCCCCTGAATCGCCATTTGCCAGAAGGGGGACACATTAATGAGCGGAAGCGCATTGTTCAAGATCCCGAGAAGGATGGAGCCCAGCAAGATTCCGGATATTTTCCCTGAACCGCCGGCAATGCTTACCCCGCCCAGCACACAAGCCGCGATGACACTCAGTTCGTAGCCGGAAGCCGTATCCCCTTGAGCCGAGGCGAATTTGGATACCCAGAGGACACCCGCCAAGCCGGACAAGCCCCCCATGATGGAGTACACCATCCACAAAATTTTCTCATTGTTGATCCCGCTGATTTTAGCCGATTCCGGGTTGCTGCCGACCGCATATATTTGACGTCCGGTCCGCGTATGATTGATGAAGTAGTAGAACATGATATAGATGATTATGGCAATAAAAATTAAATTGTTAATCCCCAGCACCGAACCGGTTGCAATCGCTTTAAAGCTGTCCGGCATTTGATGGGCGCTTACCCATTTGCCGCCGCTTACGGTAAAGGTGAGCCCCCGGATCACATTCATCATCCCAAGTGTGGCAATGATAGGCAGGACGCCGGTTTTAGCGATCAAGAGCCCGATCACAATCCCGCTGACGAGACCGACCAGCGTGCCCAGAATCAGGACGGCAACCGGATTCAAATTCGGATAAGCGCTTACAGTCATCGCCGAGATCATGCCCGACAAGGCCAGCGTGGCACCGATCGAGAGATCGATCCCGCGGGTAATAATTACGAGCATCATCCCCACGCTCAGTATGCTGAGAATGGCGGTGTTCGTGATCAGATCGTTCATATTTTCCAGCGTCAGGAAGCTGGAATTGTTCAGCTGTACCAGCACGGATAATACAATAATAAAAACCAATAGTCCTAATTCGCGAAACTTCGCAATGCTTGCGCCAAGTGTCCTTTTGTCTGCAGCCGGGGCAGCTAAGCTTTTTGTAACAGCCTCATTACTCATGTCCGGATTCTTCCTCTCTATCTTGATCCCATGCCATGCAAGGCGGCGGGCCGGTCGCTCATGGATGCTTCCAGAATCGCTTCCTGGGTGACCTCGTCTTTGGTCAGATGTGCCGTAATTCTGCCTTCGCGCATGACCATGATCCGGTCGCTCATCCCGATGACCTCCGGCATATCCGAGGAAACGAGAATGATACCGTAGCCTTGGGCGGCCAAGTCGTTAATAATTTCATAAATGGCATATTTGGCGCCTACATCGACACCTTTGGTCGGCTCATCCAGAATGAGCACATCCAGCTTGGCTGTCAGCAGCTTGGCGAATACAACCTTTTGCTGATTGCCGCCGGATAAGGAGCTGACCAGATCGTAAATGCTCTGAGCCTTGACGCTGACCTTCTCCGCCAATGACTTCGATACTTTCGTTTCGCGGGCTTCGTTAAGCCATCCGCCTGTCGCGTACGTATCGATCTCGGCGAGCGTAATGTTGCGCCCGATATCCCAGTCCAGAACCAGACCCTGCTTCTGCCGATCCTCGGGCAAATAGCCGATGCCCAGCCGGATCGCATCCTGCGGACTGCGGATGACCGTTTTATTTTGCTTCACGTAAATATCGCCTTGATCCGCCTGCTCGATCCCGAACAGCGTTTGGCATATTTCCGTCCGGCCTGCGCCGACGAGCCCCGTAAGCCCCAGCACTTCTCCCCTGCGCAGCTGCAAGGAGATGTCGGCGAAATATCCGGTGCGCCCCAGTCCCTCGATCCGCAGGATTTCCTCCCCCACGACAGCTTCTTTTTTCGGGTACAACTGGGTGATCTCCCGGCCGACCATAGCTACGATGAGGTCCTCGTTGGCAATCTCATCGACGCCCCAAGTCCCGATATAACGGGCATCCCGGAACACGGTTACCTTGCTCGCCAAACGGTACATATCCTCAAACCGGTGCGAGATGAAAATGATGGCAACGCCGTTGTCCCGAAGCTGCTCGGTAATCCGGTACAGCTCCTCGCTCTCTCTTTGCGTCAGCGCAGCTGTCGGCTCATCCATAATAATGATCTTCGCATTCGTTGAGAGCGCTTTCGCAATTTCGACGATTTGCTGCTCCGCTACGCTCAAGGTTCCCATAATTGTTTTGGGACCGAAGGATGCGCCCAAGGATTGCAGCAGCTTCTCCGCCTCGGCATGCATGTCGTTCCAAAGAATGCGTTTGGTTCCTTTGTGTATTTTCTCGTGCCCCATAAAAATGTTTTCCGTTACGCTAAGGTCCGGGTAGCATGTTACATGCTGGTAAATCGCGGCGATTCCGTACTTCTTGGCATCATTCGGTCCCTGAAACGAAACCTTCTCCCCGCGGATAAGCATTTCACCCTCATCCGGCTGATGGACACCTGTAATGACCTTTATGAATGTGGACTTTCCCGCACCGTTCTCTCCCATCAACGCATGAATTTCCCCCGCCTTCAGCTGGAAATGCACACGGTCAAGAGCTTTGACTCCCGGGAACGTCTTTGTAATCGCTCTCAATTCAAGAACAAACTCGCTCATTTTATCCCCTGCCCGCTGTTGTTGTATGTTTCTCTGAGTAACAATATAACACGACCGTTCAGAAAATACCACACTTTTTTATTTCATTTTGTATCCTTTATGTTCGTTTGTGTCCTTTTCAATAAAACAAGCTGTTTTTTATAAACATGCTCCCGCCACGGAGTCCATCAAAAAAAGCCGTATAGATAAGTTCCCCTCTATACAGCTTTCAGCCCTCTCGCCCGGTTTATTTGCCGCCTGAGGCGTAATACAGGATGCTTTCCTGCGTAGCCTCCTCGCGCTCGAACACTTTACGGATTTCCCCGTTATACATAACTGCAATCCGGTCCGACATGCCCAAAATTTCCGATAAATCCGACGAAATTATAATGATGGAGGCTCCGGACAGCACGAGCTCGTTCATCATGTTGTAAATGTCAATCTTCGAGCCGATATCGATGCCGGCCGTCGGCTCCTCAATAATAAGCACCTGCGCGTTAGCGAACAGCCATTTTGCAAAATTGACCTTCTTCTGCTTCCCGCCGCTCAAATTGCCCGCCGATTCGCCCTCGTCGATTTCGATTTCGAGCCGGTTGATCATATCCTGCGCCGCTTTTCTTTCCTTCTCCGCATTCAGAAAGCCGAAGCTCGAAATCCGTTCAAGATTCGTCAGCGTAATATTTTCCCGGATCGGGGAGTTCGGGAGCAGGCTTTCCTCCGTGTTAATGCCGGTTACATAGCACAGCCCGTTCTTTTTGGCCAGGTTCGGCGTCATTGAGGTAAATGTTTTGCCCTGCAGCTTGATCGTCCCTTCAAAAGGGCCGTTGATGCCGAACAGCACCTTCGCGAGCGTCCGCCTGCCGGAGCCGGTCAAGCCGGTGAGTCCTATGATTTCCCCTCTTCGAACACCCAATTGAATATTGCGTATGCGGCCGTAATACGAGACATTGTCGAGCCGCAGCACTTCCTTGCCGAGCTTCACCTTCAGCTTCGGGAACCGGTCGTCCAGCTCCTTGCCTGCCATCGCCTTCACAATATCGTGGAGCTCCACTTCATTCACGTTGCACGTTTGCACCGCTTCGCCATCGCGGATCACGGTCATCTGATCGGCAATCTGAATAATTTCTTCGATCCGATGGGAAATGTAAATGACGGCAACGCCCCATTTTTTCAAATCCCGGATGACTTTAAACAAGGTTTCAATTTCCTGCTCCGTCAAAGCCGCGGTAGGCTCATCCATAATGATGATCTTGGCGTTCTGCGACAGCGCCTTGATGATCTCGACAAACTTTTGCTGGCCGCTGCTAAGCGACTTCACAGGCGTCCGGGCATGAAACGCAAGTCCGAAATCGTCCAAATATTTGCGCGTCTCCTTATAGGCTTTATCCCAATCAATGAGCCGGCTCCATTTCTTGACGGGCTCCCTGCGCATGAAGACGTTTTCAGTAATGTCCAAATCTTGAAACAGCCTGATCTCCTGATAGATCATTGCAATGCCAAGCTCTTGGGACTGCTTCGGGCTCTGGATCGATACCGGCTCGCCGTTTAAATAAATCGTCCCCTCATCCGGCTCGAACAAGCCTGCCAGCACCTTCATCAGCGTAGATTTCCCCGCTCCGTTCTCCCCGATCAACGCGTGCACCTGCCCTGCGTCGGCGTTAAAATGAACGCGGTTCAGCACTACATGATCATGGAACCGCTTTGTAATTCCTCTCATTTCCAAAAAATGATTCACTGTTGATGCCCCTCTTCTTCTCTATAGAATGATCGGTTAGAAAACAGGGTAGCCTACTGAAATTCAAAGGTCGTATACAGCTTCACCGCTTGCTCGAAATAATATTTCTTGTACTCGCCCGGCACCTGTTTGTTCGTGATCACTTTCTTCGCCATCGTCAAATCACCCAAGCGGGCAAAGCCCTTTGCATTGAACTTCGTATAGTCCGCGGCAATGATGATCTCGCTGGAAATTTTACTGACCTCCTGCAAAATCATCGCTTCCTCGTAATTGCTGACCGTGTAGCCGGAATCGAACTGAGCCCCTTTGACACCCAAAAACGCTTTATTGATATATATGCCCTTCAGCATCTGCAATGCAAAGCCGCCGACAAGCATCGAGGTGGAAGGTACCAAATCTCCGCCGATCACGATGGTCTTCAGCCCCGTCGCATCCTTAAGCTCCAGTCCGGTGGCCAGATCGTTCGTGAGCACGGTAATCTTCTTGTCCTTAATATTTTTCGCAATTTCCATACAAGTGCTGCCCGCTCCAAGAAAAATGGCCTCCCCGTCCTCCACCATCTGGGAAGCAATTTTGCCGATCATCCGCTTCTCCTCGGCTTGCTTGGCATCCCCTTCTGCTTGAACGGCCGCGGCAGGGGCAGCGACAATCTCGTTGAGCACCGCGCCGCCGTAGGTCTTCACCAGAAAGCCGCTTTGCTCCAGCTTGTCCAAATCTCTGCGAATCGTCACCTCCGTGACGGAGAACATTTCGCTCAGCTCGAAGACGTCAACGCGCTTCTGCTTCAGAACCAGCTCTTTTATTTTATTCAAACGTTCCAGTGCAAACATAATAAAAAACTCCTTATAGCTTATCGAAATACCATTATCGTCATTTGGCTGTATTATACCATGTTTTGTTTCGATTGTGTTCGATGTTTACACACAAGAAAGACGCCTTGCGGCGTCGTTGAGTGAACCCTATACGTTTGTGCGTGGGGAGGGAGTCAGGTGTGGGGCTCCGGCCGCTGTTGAAACTCGTGTTCCTTGAATCCAACCAAGCAGCGGTAGAACACAAGTTTCAAAGGCGGACGCTCCGCTCCTCCACCCCACACCTGACTCCCTCCGTTCTACTCTGTGCTTTGTGCTACTTCTTTACTCCCAGTCAGGTATGAAAGCAGGTATTCCCATCCGTGAATGCCCTTGTCATATTCCGGGTACATTCACCCCCACCTGCCTCGCATGCAAACTGCGGCGGAACTTCCGGGTCTCCATCGTCCAATGTAAAATTCACCAATCCCGTTTAATCGTGTCTTCCCGATCCCATCGAGACCACGCGGCTTCCAGCAGGTTACCTTCGTTATCGCGGAAATAAAAATATTTGGCTTCGCCTGTGCCCAAGGTATGCAGGTTCTCCACTTCCACACCGCTGTCCATCAGGATACGGTGTGTTGTTTCGATATTTGGGCAATTCAAAGCCATGATGGGAAATGGCTTCCCGTTGCGGGTAATTTCCAAGCGGTTCTTATCCACCGTCTCGATAAGGAGCAACGCGATGGCATGCTGATGCGGATGATGCAGCACGGCAAGGAATGAGCCGCGGTCCTCGAATTTATTGACCAGCTTAAAGCTAAGGTGGCGCGTGTACCATGCGATGGAGCCGTCGAGGTCGGAGGTCGGTATATAAACATAACCTACGCGCGTAAACAGGAACTGCTCGCTCATCCGTACTCACCTCCATTTCCAATTGGGTTATCTCCGAAGCAAGATACGATTAAAAGATTTGCAGCAGCTCCTCCAGCCGCCAAATCACGGCATCAGGCTCAAGCCCACCCGCCGGCACAGGCTGGTTGCGGGCAAAGCCCTGTCGGATCCATACGGCTTTCATCCCCATCTGTTTTGCCGGAATCACATCGTTATCGATCCGGTCTCCGATCATAGTTGCTTCCCCCGGCAAGCAGCCGGCCTCAGCCAATGCCTGCTCGAAGATGCGGGGGTCCGGCTTAGCCACCCCCAGCTCCGCGGAGGAGCAGATCACCTGAAAGCAGGAGCGCATGCCATAACGCTCCAGCCGTTCGGCCGTACCCAGGCTTTGATTGGCAATGACACCAAGCCGGTAACGTTCCGACAATTGGTGCACGATCTGTGCCGCCTCAGGGAATGGCCGTTCTTTGTCCTTTCGGTATTTCATGCTTTGCCGGATTGTTTTGCTGTCGTCCTCCGATGGAACAAGCCGGGCTAACGCCTCCCTCATCGGCTGCACATGCATCTCCTCATAAGCGCGAAGCAGCTCCGCCCTAAGCTCAGCGACCCCGAACGAATAACCTAACCCCTTGGCGGCATCGACCAGCTGTTGAATGCTGTCCTCGAAGGGAGGCGACTCATCCACCAGCGTATCCCCCAAATCAAAAAAGATCCATTGAATTCCATTCACGTCTTCCGATTCCCCTATCCTTCGGTCAATCCCCAAGAAGCCCAAGCAGCTTAAAGAGTCTGCCGTTACTCCCATCTTGATGCCTGCTTCCAGTTTATCACAGTGCCCCGTCCTCATCTATATTACACGGCTTGCATATACAACCCCGGATAAACTGTAGTTCCGCAGCTGTAACAAAAAAGACATGCCCCTTGAAATGATCGGGGAAGCATGTCTCCAGTAGACCGGAAGAGTGAAATTTTCATTCAAAATTATGGCTTATAAATCCAGTCGTTCAAATTAAAATCCTTTTTGATGACGCCATTGTCAAACAAATATTTTTTGGTGCCCTCCAGGAGCTTCAAGCTGTCCGCGGAGAAGTCCTCCACCTGCCATTGCTTAATATCGAAGGAAGCCTTGACCACGTCAACCGGGAATTCGGAGGACTCCGCGTACAGCTTGTAAAACTCATCGGCATTCACTTGAATTTCCTGGGCCGCTTTTTGACGAATGCTGTTCCATACCTTCACGAACCCGGCATTTTTGGCCAAATAATCCTCGCTCGCCACGGTTACGCTGGAGCCGCGCAGATCAGGATGCTGCTTGGCTTCGTCAATCGCCTTATAGCCCTTGCCGATGACCAGCGGACCGAAACCGGTCGGATAAGCGTAGGCTTCGATATCTCCCCGGGCCAGTGCGGCCTCACCATCTGCCGGCAGCAGGTGAACGACCTTCACGTCCTTATCCAGTCCTTTTTCCAGCAGCAGACCCTTCAAGTAGCGGCTCATGTAAGAGCCGTCGGCTGTGGCGATTTTTTTCCCTTTCAAATCCTCGATCTTCTGAGGTCCGTCGGCCTTGGCTACAAGCCAAGCGTTCATCCCGGATTGGGTAATATTAATCACTTTTGTTTTTAATCCGACGGATCTGGCGTTAATGGCCGGTGTGTCGCCGTAAATGCCCACGTCCAACGCACCGGACGCCAACGCTTCATTCAGATTGGGCCCATTAGGGAACGATTTGATGCTAATGTCGGTCACGCCGTATTTTTTCAGCTCGGACTCCAAATACCCTTTTTTCTGTGCCCAGCCTTCTACGCCGGTAATGGTTCCCTTATTGTTAGGAGCGATATAGCCGATACGCAGCTTGGGCTCCAGCTTGGTCTCTGCGGCTTGGCCCGAGGCTTGCACGGGAGCTGGCGCCGCTGCGCTTGAAGCAGACGGCTTCGAGCCTGCTGTGCCGCAGCCGGAGAGAGCCAGCGAGAATACGGAAGTAAGAAGAAGTGCGGTAAACGTCCAATGCTTGCGAAAAGTTTTCATCGTCAGAACCCCTGTCTGTCTAGTATGTGTGTGGCTGCCGGGATCCCCCGCGCCGCTCTATAGGTTAAACTGCCCTGGCCGTCAATAAGGCGTCACATGACAGCTCCTTGTATGGTTAGTGTCCGTGCATGCGGCGGAACACGATGTACGAGCCATCGTCCGCTGCTGTCGATTTGCTGCCCCGGGTCCAGCCCAAATTGGCGCGGTAGCTGCCGAGCAGCCCGGCTTCAATCAGCTCGGATTCTTGAAATTCCGCCTCCTGCTCGGCAAGCGGCGCTACGAACAAAGCGTCCGTTGGGCAGTACAGCTCGCACATGAAGCAGCTCTGGCAATCGGATTTCCTCGCAATGCTGGGAATGCCGCCCTCCTCCGTTGCCGGATCAAATACGTTGGTCGGGCATACGGATACGCATTGATTGCAGTTGACGCAGCGGTCTTGACTTATGATTTCAATCATTAGATGACAGCCTCCCTCTGGATGATAAATTCCGTTGACGCAGAAGCTGCAGCCGCCTCCGAAGCGGTGATCGGCCTGGCCCACGTCTGATCGAGCCCCCCGCTCAGCAGCCGGTAATGCTGGCCCGCATCCGCCCCGGGGAAATCCTCGCGGCGGTGCATGCCTCTCGTCTCCTGGCGTGCGGCACCGCTCGTAAACATCCAGCGGGCCGTAGCCGTCATCGCCGCGGCTTCCCGAACCCGGACTGCGTTGCCGTCGGCAGCCTGCAGTCCGCCCTTCACTTCGTTCCACACCCGGTCGAGCCGCTGCAGACCGCTCTCCAGACCGGCTCCCGTACGGAACCAGTTGCGGTCGTACGGGAAGACTTCGTCCTGAACCGCCTTCACGATCTCGCTTGTATCCGTGCTCCCCTTCCGCTCCGTCGGCTGGGTAGCAATCCCCGTTCGCTCGGATAACCCCTGGGCATTCCGGCTTGCAGCATGGACGCCCAGCTTCAACGCGTAGCGGGCCGCCCCCTCGCCGGACCAGTAGCCTGAGGACATCGCCCAGGCCGCGTTATGGCTTCCCCCGCCGGTAAAGCCTCCGCAGATCAGCTCACGGGTCGCCGCATCGCCTGCGGCATAGAGTCCGGGCACCTTCGTCGCGCAGCTTTCATCGATAATATGAATACCGCCGGTGCCGCGAACCGTACCTTCAAACCGAAGCGTTACCGGAAACTTTTGCGTGAACGGGTCGATGCCCAGACGGTCGAACGAGAGGAAAAAGTTCGGCTGCGCCTTACGCATAGCCCTTTTCAGCTCATCATCGGCTTTATCCAGCTGAGCGTAGACAGGCTGCGTCAGCAGTGTCCGCGCAATAATGGAGCGGCCCCGTTGCGATCCGGCCCCCTCGATGACCCTGCCGTCCTCGTAATAGAAGGTGGCCCAGGAATAGAAGGCCGATTTCGTCACCGGAGAGAACGCCGGGCACAACGAGTAGGCCGTGGAAAATTCCATGCCGGAGAAATCGGCCCCGGCCTCAGCGGCCAGCAAGTACCCGTCACCTGTCAACACATTGGTCCCGAGTGCCTTGCTCAGAAAAGCGCAGCCCCCTGTTGCGATGACAACCGCAGATGCATCCACACGCCAGGTTTCCTTCGTTTGAATATTCGTTCCCGTTGCACCGGCAACACCGTGCTCATCCGCGAGAAGCTCCAACGCCGGGCTATGATCGAGAATTTTGACGCCCGCCTTCTGCACCTGCCGGCGCATCAGCTTCATATATTCCGGTCCCTGAAGGCTTTTACGCTGCGAAATGCCCTGCTCATCGACAGGAAATACATAGCCCCAATCCGCAATCTGATTCGTATTGGCAAAGGTGCGGTCCAGCACCCGCTGCATCCAGCCCCGGTCGGCCAAATAACCGCCCAGCGCTTCACGGCTTTTCATCGCCTGCTCCCGCTCCTCAGGTGTCGGGTTCACGTACCAGACGCCTGTGCCGGACGGTGCCGTAGCTCCGCTCGTTCCGCAATAGCCTTTATCCACCAGCACGACCTTTGCGCCCTCTTGAGCTGCCGTAACGGCTGCCCACGTGCCGGAAGGACCTCCGCCAATTACCAGTACATCCGCAGTCAATCTCACATCATATTGAGTCATCTATGCCCCCGCCTTTGTCCATGAATTCAACTGTCATATTGAGTAGGAAAGCTCTCGCTGATCCTGTAACGCCCCTGGCTCCTTCAAAAGAAGACGGTCCAAAATGATTTTCTCAAAGTAAGCAAAACCGCTGTCCCGCTCCCGTGGACGGGGCAGCGTGATTTTGACATCCATCGCAATATTCCCGCCTTCAATAAGCACTACGCGATCGGCCAGTGCGACCGCTTCGCTGACATCATGCGTCACGAGCAGTACGGTAAACCGCTGCTCGCTCCACAAGCGTTCGATCAGCTGCTGCATTTCGATGCGCGTCAACGCATCCAATGCTCCAAGCGGCTCATCCAGCAGCAGCAATCGCGGACTGCCCGCCAGCGCCCGGGCCAGCGCAACCCGCTGCCTTTGCCCCCCGGACAGCACGGCAGGCCAGGCGTTCGCTTTCTCCTCCAGCCCCACCTGCTTCAATGCGTCGAATGCGAGCTGCTTATCCCTGGATTTCACGCCGATGCGGACATTATCGACCGCTTTGCGCCATGGAAGCAGTCTGGAATCCTGGAACAGCACCCGCGTATCCGGATGGATTCCCTTGGTCGCATGACCGTCGATCATGATCAAGCCGTCCGACGGCTTCTCGAGGCCTGCGACCAGCCGGAGCAGCGTGCTTTTACCGCAGCCGCTTCGACCTACGATCGCAACGAATTCACCCGGCTCCGCTTGAAAATGAATGTCCTTCAGCACATCCGACCCTCCGAAGGAAATGCCCAGATTACGAGTATGAAGCCTGACGCCGTCTTCTTTCATTGTCATTTCATGTTCCCCCTTCTTTTAGGCTTTCTGAATGTAGTTATGGTGCCACTGCAGCCAACGCTGCTCGAGGAATTTGGCCGCCAGATCGGACAGCTTGCCCAGCAGCGCATACAAGATGACACACAGCACGACAACGTCCATTCGCATATATTCCCTTGCGTGAGAGGCCATATAACCGATGCCGGAATCGGCGGCAATCGTTTCCGCAACGATCAGCGTAATCCACATGATGCCAAGCGAGAAACGGACGCCGAGCAAAATATTCGAAAGCGCCCCAGGCAAAATGACCTGCGTGAATAAGGAAATGCCCTTTAACCCGTAAACCCGTCCCATTTCGATCAATCCGGGATCAACGGAGCGGATGCCGTGGAACGTATTCAGATAAATCGGGAAGGCGACTCCGAGAGCAACCAGAAACAGCTTGGAGGTTTCTCCGATCCCGAACCAGAGTATGACGAGCGGAATCAGCGCCAAGTGCGGGATGGTGCGCAGCATCTGTACCGATGTGTCGATATACCTTTCCGCTACCGGGAAAATCCCGTTCAATAACCCGATGAAAAAAGCAATGCTTCCTCCGATCAGAAAGCCCAGAAAAGCCCGCTGCGTGCTTGCCCCTACATATTCTAGGAGCGTACCATCCTTAACGACCTCGACGAGTGCTTGCACGACTTCGATTGGCGTCGGAAGGATTCGCCCGGATAAGAGCCCGGCTGCGCCAAACGCCTGCCAGGCGGCGAGCACCAATACAGGTAGAACCCAGGGCTGCCAGGATGTTGCAATTTTTTGTTTGGACATGTGTTATCCCTCTCTTTTGGTGAAGTGGAGTTGATGAATGCATGAATGAAAACACAAAGAGACTCCTGCCTTTTCCAAATGAAACGAAAAAAGGTGGAAGTCTCCTCTTCGTAGGGTAGACTTGCCCATACTGTAATAACAACAATTCTTATGAACTTACTCGGATTAATAAAGTGAACTCACTATAACATCCCGTGAAGAGACTCGTCAATACAGATTTAGCATTTTGTCTAAATGAAAAAAAGCGGTTGCCAAAAAAATTAAACAAAATCATAAATTTACGGCATCGAACCCGGAAGGGTTCCCTTTGTATGATGGTAATGCATTAAACATCGTATTTTGCAGGAAAGGAGGGCCGGTATTGAGATTACTTCATAAGACGATCTTCATTACAGATTCCGACAGCCCGTCCGGAAAAGCACTGATGCAGCATCTTGCCGGGGAAGGGGCCCATCTCCTTGTGAACAGCACGTCTGGGGGTGTCGATATTGAAGCGCAACGGGTTTACTGCCTGAACGCAGGCTCCAACCTCAAGGTCGTTCGTCTCGATTTGTGCCATAGCGCCGAAGTGATGGCTATGCTGGATGAGGCTGAGCAGCACATCGGTCCGGTAGACATCCTCATTCACAATAACAATCGCGTCGAAACGGCCAATGTGGAAACATGTGCGGAGGACTTATTTGTTCAAGTCATGGATGACAACGCCAAGTCGGCTTTTGTATGCACCCAGAGCGTCGGCAGCCGCATGGCGAAACGGCGTGCCGGTAAAATCATCTTTATCAGCTCCATCCATGCGGAAAAGCCTACGGGCTCCTCCTTCATGTACAGCCTGTCGCGAAGCGCCGTAAAAATGCTGTCCAAGGAAGCTGCTCTGGAGCTGGGCCGGTATGGGATTCAGGTTAACACCATCGAGCTGGGTCCCGTCGAGGGCGATGAGGACAGATTCAGAAGCACCCTTTCTACGCTGTATGAGGATGTGCAGTATAAAATACCGAGTACGGTCATGGGGACGTACAACGATTTGGCGGAAGCCATCCTGTATCTGGCAACGGATGCGTCCCGCTATGTAAACGGCGCAGACCTTCGACTCGACGGCGGCTTCCTGCTTCATTACATGAACCATAAAATGAACAAGCCTGCATCAACCTGAAGGGAGGCGGACCCGCTGAGCCTTACTGGAAAAATAGCTGTGGTCACCGGAGCAGGCTCCGGAATCGGACGTGGAACAACGCTCGCGCTGGCGAAGCACGGCGTGAAGGTCGCTGTGAACTATAACTCCAAGGACAGCGACAACGGAGCCAAGGAAACGCTGCGCCAGCTGGAAGACCTCGGTGGCGAAGGGATGCTCGTGAAAGCCGATGTATCGTTGAGGCCCGAGATCGAGGCAATGATCCAGGAAGTCACCGAGCGGTGGGGCAGCATCGACATTCTCGTCAACAACGCCGCATTACAGCTAAACTACACGTTATTTCAGCATAACGAAGAAACGTACGACCGGATGATGAACATTAATGTCAAAGGGTATTGGCAGTGTATTCAGGCCGTTGTTCCGCATATGCGAAGGAACGGAGCGGGCCGAATCATCAATATTTGTTCCGTCCACGGTAAACGCCCTACCGATTTCGATACCGTTTATTCCATGACCAAAGGCGCTGTCAAAATGCTCGTCAGGGAAAGTGCCATCGAATTGGGCCAATACGGCATTACAGTCAATTCCATTGAGCCGGGCGCGGTCCGAATCCGGCCTGAGCCTGAGGAATCGTCCGGCGCCGAGCTCATCCGAAAATTCCCTCTGGGCCGGACGGGTCGTCCCCATGATATCGGAAGCCTTGTCTGCTTTATCGCCTCCGATGAGGCGCAGTTTTTGAGCGGAGCGTCCATTCGGATGGACGGCGCCAGCATGCTGCTGTAAACAAACCATAAACGGGAGAACCCTGAAGGAGACCTGGTTCATGTTGAATAAAGAATCGTACGAAGCTACCCTGGCTCATGTCAATACGTATTCCAAGCCGTCCGAGCTTCGCATCACGGATATTCGTTTTGCCGATATCGTCGGGGCACCGATGCACTGCAGCCTGATCAAGGTGTACACCAACCAAGGGCTGGTCGGGTTCGGAGAGGTTCGGGACGGCGCCGACAAGCTGTACGCCCTGCAGCTGAAAAGCCGATTGATTGGCGAGAACCCCTGCAACATCGACAAGCTGTTCCGCAGAATCAAGCAGTTCGGCGGGCACGCGAGACAAGGCGGCGGGGTCAGCGGCATTGAGATTGCGCTGTGGGATTTGGCCGGCAAGGCTTATCATATTCCGATTTATCAAATGCTCGGCGGCAAATTCCGTGACAAAATCCGAATGTACTGCGATACCGACGTGGACGGCAAAAATACCGGCACAGCCATGGGGCAGGCTTTAAAAAGAAGAATGGAGAAGGGCTTCACCTTCCTCAAAATGGACCTGGGCCTCGGCATATTGGCCAACGAGCCCGGTACGGTCAGCGCTCCGCTCGGCTTCATGGATGAAATGCGGGCGGTTGCCAGGGAATGGTACAACCGCAAAAGCTCGCAGCAAACCGAGCAGGAGCTTCGTGAGCTGCGCAGCCGCGTCTATGACCTGCACAACATCGCCCATCCTTTTACCGGCATTCATATTACGGAAAAAGGATTAGACGTACTGGAGCAGTATGTCGCCGATGTCCGTGCCGTCGTCGGGTACGAGGTGCCGATTGCCATTGACCATTTCGGTCATATCGGCGTGGAGGATTGCATTAAGCTCGGCCGCCGGATTGATAAATACAATCTGGCCTGGATGGAGGATCTGATTCCATGGCAGTATACGGAGCAATATGTCCGCTTGGCGCGCTCGGTATCCACCCCGATATGTACCGGAGAAGACATTTATTTGAAGGAAAACTTCAAGCCGTTGATTACTTCCGGCGGGGTATCGGTCATTCACCCGGATGTGCTGAGCACCGGCGGTATTCTGGAGACCAAAAAAATCGGCGACATGGCTCAAGAATATGGAGTAGCGATGGCTATCCATATGGCCGAAAGCCCAATCGCTTGTCTGGCCGCCGTACATGCCGCCGCAGCGACAGAGAACTTCCTTGCTCTGGAGTACCATTCCAATGATGTCGATTGGTGGGACGATATTATTATCAGCAAGCTGCCGAAGCCTTTGCTGCAAAACGGCTTTATTACCGTACCGGATGCCCCCGGTCTCGGGATTGAAGATCTGAACGATGAGGTGATCGCACAGCACCTGCACCCGCAAATTCCCGGTCTGTGGGAAAGCACCGATTCGTGGAACCATTTTTACGGCAATGACAGGCTGTGGAGCTAGGCTAGAAAAATAATCCGCCCGTGCCCCCGTGCAGCAGGCATGGGTGCCTCGGACTCTCCTACTTTTGAAAAGAGGTGTTAGCTATGAAATTCGATAATCCGGAAGACATCCTCCAACTGACCCCGTTGTGGGAAGGCGAGCGTTATCCGAACGGACGTCCCAAGGTATCTGAAGGACTGCTCCGCCGTATGCGCAAAATAACGCTGGAGGAAGCGTGGGGACCTTTGTGGAACCGAGGGTACACGAACCAGTTCGAGGGTGAATTCAAAATCATTCATCCGGCCAAAACGATGGTCGGCCGCGCCGTCACCGCCGTTATGGTGCCGAAGCGTCCCGACCTGCACGACACCTTGTTAAGCTATGGGCATGAGCAGGAAGGCAGAAAAGGCTTTTTTAACCAGTGGGTTATCGATTCCCTGGAGGAAGACGATGTCGTTGTGGTCGACATGTACGACAAAATTTATCAAGGCACTTATGTAGGCGGCAACCTCTCCACCGCTATCTCCACCCGGACCCAAAGAGGCGGAGCCGTGATTTGGGGTGGTATCCGCGATAATCAGCAGGTTGTTGAAATCGAGAACATTAACGTCTATTACCGTGGCAGCGACCCTACAGCCATAGCGGACTGCACGATGATCAGCATGAACGGCCCTACCCGAATCGGGCGCGCCGTCTGCCTTCCCGGTGATGTCGTCCTCGGCACACCGGCGGGCGTCATCTTTATTCCGCCGCACCTTGCGGAGCTGACCGTGGTCAGAGCCGAAAAATCGCAAGTGCGCGATGTGTTCGGCTTCATCCGTTTGAAGGAAGGCGTCTACACGACCGCGCAAATCGATGCTTCCTGGAATACAGCGCTGTGGCAGGATTTCATTCACTGGTTCGAAAGTGCTTCAGAGGCCGCCGAATACCGTCATTTGGAATGGTCCGAGGAGCTGGAGGAAGCCCGTAAACTTGAAGGAAGCGGACCGTCGAACGACGTCCGGTTGTGAGAAAACCTTTATCGATGCCTTTCACAGATGAGCGACCGCGTTAAGCGGTTGGTTTTATCGCCAATAAGAAATGGATGTCGTTTGCTTCGCAAAACTTATAATTTCTTATGTGGTAAAATAAAACAGCGGCAAGCCCGGGGGCGAGATGAAAAATCCCGGTTTGCCGCTGTCGTTATTTATGCTGGATTATTCTGTCTAGGCTATGTGTCCATGGAGACGCAATCCCAATTTTCTCTCCTGTGGCCGATGAGCCAGAACAAGCCTCTGCGCCTTTCTATAACAATACTTTCCTGCATCCCGGCTGCCACTTCCCTGCCATGTACTCTATCGTTCACGCAAGCCCAATGGAGCCGATAAATAAGATCAGCCTCATCCAAAATCTCTTCCCCGCTACGCAATGCTGTCTTTTGATAAAAATCATCAAAAGAACTGCAATTGGAAACAAGTTCAATTACATAGCTGCTATTGCAGACTTCTGTTGGAAATTCCAAGGTGTTCACCAGACCTAATGCCCAAAGTAAAACCCAATGAGCCTCATACTGCCATGTTATTTGGACGGCTTCTTGCTTCTCTGGCTCCTCTGCATGTAGAAACTCCCTCTCCTGCTCCGTTAATACATCTTCTACACCATATTTGTTCAGCAGCTTCAAGAAGAACTCCTTGGATGCTTTCAAATCTTCTTCTTGGGCAACATCACAGGCATATTGAATGACAATCAGCAACGCAACCGCTCTCTTTGCCGCCTCCTCCCGGCTTCTCAACTGAATATTGGATAAAGGAGGCAGTTGAGGCAGCCCTTCGATATAGGGAATCCCCATATGCTGCAGGATGGTTATCGTTTTCCGCTTTCTTGCTTCCCCTTCAGAAGAATCTATATCCTGGCCCCTTATTTTCTTCGTGCAAGAAACGGGAGTGAATTTCGACGGTCCGGAGGTTCCATCAGGAAAAACGATCACTTGCCCGTCTCTGCCGATGAGGGTGCCGTTAGGAATAAAGCCGATGCCGTCCACCTGATTGAGCAGCTTATGGAATAAGTCGACGTAATCGTCACCATAATCTTTCCCAGTCTCTATAGCGATCATCGTATTGATTACGGAAATCTGTGTCAAAACCAGCGTCTTGAGGTGTTCATCTTGAAAAGGCACCTGATCGTACATACGCATCATTCCGGGAATATTTTTGGAGAAATAATCGGGAGCCGTATCTTCGGACTCCACCCGAACGATCATATTATTTTTACCAAAAAGCCTCTTCGATTTAATGGTATACTCATTTTTGTTGCGCACGACATGGAATCCGTGATGAAAAATTTGTGTAATAAAGCCATCTATATCATTGATATCATTTCTGGATGCAAATATTGTAAAGAACCTCAATTTATTCCCCCCTATAGTCCTTCGTTTTTACTCTTTAGCGTCAAATGAAGCAATGGAAATGGCCTGCCTGCAGAGTCTAATTCCGACCGTCCTTCTTGAACAAAGCCGTACCGTTTATAAAATTTGTGTGCCGCTTCATTTTGCTCATTAACATCCACTTCGAGATGACTGCCTTTTATTGTCTCTGCATATTGAAGCAGGCTTGTACCTACACCCTGTCCATGATAATTAGGATCGACAAAGAGCATTTCTACCTTAGCTCCCTCAAGTCCGATAAACCCAATTGGGTTCTCATTTGCATTAAAATAGACCCATACCTCCACTTCCTTCAATGCTCCATTTTGAACGATATTGTGATAAAACTGAATATCCCTTTCATTCAAAAAAGTATGGGTAAGTTTCACGGCACGGAACCAGATATCAACTAATTGTTGATGATGTTCTTCTTGATATGGACCAATTGAGTGAATCACCAATTATTCAACCCTTTCCTCATAAAATGGACAAGCCATAAAGCATCGGTTTTGAGCTACCGAATGAAACGTCTGCTCATTCAAGAATCAATGAGACCCAAATGATTGCTGCCCAAAACGTAGGGACTGATACAAGTCCAACTAGGATCGAGATCCACATCATTCGACTTTTCATGTAATGTTTTATTGACTCTATTAAAGAGTATTTAACTTGTTTTTTATCGTGCATTTTTAAACAATAGGTAAGAAAAGTCTTTGCGTACAACTCATCTTGATCCTGAAGCTTTGTCCAAATCTCACTATGTATTAGTTGGATATTTGCAACTTGTTCACTATCCTTGAGTAGTGCCATAATCCCTGCCTCCCCTTACATTAGACGAACCAATTATACAAAAGTTCCCATGTCATGAGAACTTTTTCATTTTGCAACACTGACACACTGCTGTCAGTTATCCCCCTCTATAATAAGTCTATAAACAAGAGATAAATTTGGAGGAAACTACACATGCACAAAGCTCAACAAAAAACAGGATTCGTCATCGCAGGGCTGCTGCTGGCGCTGCTCATGGCATCCATGGATAACACGATCATGGCTACAGCCATGGGGACCATTATCGGCGAGCTGGGAGGGCTGGATAAATTTATATGGGTTACCTCAGCCTACATGGTAGCGGAAATGGCGGGGATGCCTATCTTCGGCAAGCTGTCCGATATGTACGGACGCAAGCGCTTCTTCGTCTTCGGGATCGTGCTCTTTATGTTCGGCTCGATCCTATGCGGTACCGCCCACTCCATTGTTCAGCTGAGCCTGTACCGGGCGATTCAAGGCATCGGAGCCGGGGCGCTGGTCCCGATCACATTTACCATTATGTTCGATGCGGTTGAACCGAAGGACAGAGGCAAGCTTGGCGGGTTGTTCGGAGCCGTCTTCGGGATGTCCAGCATTTTCGGTCCTCTGCTCGGGGCTTACATTACCGATCACATCCATTGGGCATGGATCTTTTATATCAACCTGCCGCTCGGTATGCTTTCGCTTGCCTTCATCGCCTTCTTTTACAAGGAGTCACTGGAGCATGCCAAACAACGCATCGATTGGTGGGGGGCCATCTCACTTGTCGGAGCCGTCGTCTGCTTCATGTTCGCCATGGAGCTGGGGGGTAAACAATACGCCTGGGGTTCGCTGCCGATTCTTAGCATGTTCGCAGGTTTCGTCGTGTTCGCCCTGCTGTTTCTCATGGTGGAAAAGCGTGCGGAGGAACCGATTATTTCGTTCTCCCTGTTTCAAACCCGTTTGTTCGCTACCAGCAATGCATTGGCGTTCTTGAGCGGTGCCGCCTTCATTACGGCCTCCGTCTACATTCCGATATTTATCCAAGGCGTGCTTGGAGGTAGTGCCACCAATGCCGGGATGGTGCTGCTCCCTATGATGCTCGCCTCTGTCGTGACCGCGACGGTCGGAGGTTCTCTGATGACGAGGCTGCCTTACCGGATGATCATGATCTCAACCTTGGTTCTTCTTGTCGGTGGGTTGGCTCTGTTGACGACCTTAACACCGCATTCGTCGCGTCTCATCGTCACCATGTATATGATCCTGATTGGCCTCGGCATCGGTGCATCCTTCTCGGTACTGAGCAATGCCGCCATCCACGGCATTCCGATGCGCCAACGGGGAGCAGCGAATTCCACACTGTCGTTCCTGAGATCGCTTGGCATGACGCTCGGCATCACCATCTTCGGCATCATCCAGAGCCATTCGCTGACAAGCAAGCTGAGCGCTGCCTTCTCCGGAAAAGAAATGGCGGCCATACCCGCCGGCCTGAATTTTAGCGATCCGCATGCGCTGATGGATCCCTCTGCCCGCTCTTCCATTCCGGAGCAGGCTCTGGGTCCGATTACGGAGGGCCTCTCCTCCTCCATTGTGTTCACCTTCGCCTTTGGCCTCATTCCGGCTGTTCTCGCCTTGGGTGCCGCGTTTCTGATGGGAAAGGAAAAGCTGGATCCTGCCGCCGAAGCGGAGCAGCACGCCGCCGCTCATTAATCGCGGAGCAGCACAAAAAAAACCCTGCATACCTGGAGGCCACTGAAAAAGCTACGGCTGCATGGACGGATCGTTCTTCCGACCGCTGTTGTCCCCGAATTTCCTCAATTTCAACCCGCTTATAGCGGTCAAAATCCGGGGGCAAAGGCGAACGCTTACGCTTCTACAGAACGATTCCGTCCACTCCGCCCGTTTTTCAGTGGCCTCGCATACCTGCGGGGCTGTTTTTTGTGCTGCTTCATGTTAACCAAGTTGTGCCGAAAGCTAGAAGTTGCGCTTGCAAAAGCGCCGGATACATTCGTAGGCCAGCCAAATGGCTGCATCATTCGTCATTTTCAGCTGCAATGTATGCTCATTATCTACCGCCTGCTTTAAATGCTCGTCAAGCGTCTCCCGCAAATCGCCTTGAATTGTTTTGAGCGATTGAATATAGGGAATATAGTCATCCAGAAATACATCTACATTGTCCAATGTTCTGTTCACCACTGAATCGGCCTCATGCTCGGTAATACAGTACGTTTCCTTCAACAAATCCTTTACGCCATTCAGGACGTCACCATACTCAGCTTCCGTTACAAGGTCATTTAACGTCATGGCCTTCCCCCCACTGCGAAAGTGATATGAAACGGAGCATTCAACACATCACAATACGGTCATACCAACAGCTTATTTTCCTCCATCATATCAAAAAGGGTGACGAAACAGTTCTATTTTATTGTGAAAAAATAGCACTGTATTGTTATAATGGAATAAACAGGCTTGGAAAGGAAAGGGGCTGTTACCGTGCCGTCCTTGTTCAATGCATTAAGGCAAAATGAAGCGTTGAATTACCGATTCCGTAATCTGACGACAGAAGATTATCCCGGCTTTTACCACTATCACCGGGGGATTGAAATCCTCATCGTACACCGGGGCACAGGCCACCTTGTTTTAAACCGCAGAATGCATTCGATTGCATCGGGCAGCATTCTTTTTTTTCAGCCGTACCAGCTGCACCGTCTTCATTTTGATGTGAATGAGCAATCCCCGTATGAGCGAACGATTATCACGTTCGAGCCATCCTCATTCGAGCCTTTTTTCCGAATGTTCCCAACGGTCCATCGATTTTTTGAGCATATGTGGAAAGAGGATCTCGCCAGCCAAATGTTTCAGATGGGCACACAAACGGTCTTTATTGACGCTGTACTTGAACGCTTCCATGACTATCTTACGGAGAGAGATGAGGAGGAGCAGCTGGAAAGCGCAGCGCTCATGATCATTCAAATCGTTGATTATATCCAATCGTTAAACGTGGCCGGGCTCCCCCAAGGCTCCCCCCGGACGGAACGCCATGCCGAGAAAATTATGCAGTGGATTGAAAAGCACTATACCGAGCCCTTCGATCTGGATGAGCTGGCCAAAGAGCTCCATCTGTCACGACACCATGTCTCCCACCTATTCCGTAGAGAAACAGGGGGGACCATTACCGACTATCTGATTGCACGAAGAATCCGGCAGGCCTGCTGGCTGCTAAGAGTTGAGCCGCTTTCCATTGAACAAATTGGTGCAAAGGTCGGCATCCCCCATTTCGCCTACTTCTGCCGTTTATTCAAGAAAATAACCGGCGTCACGCCCAAACAATACAGAAGCAGCTCCCGGTAACCTGGAGCTGCTTCACAGCAATACAAAACAACAGTTACACGTCCGCCCACGGCTGACGAACCGACCGTACGGTCTCTCCCGAACGGATCGCCTGCTCGATCAGCAGGCCAAGGTAGTGGTCCTGCGAAGCGTCAGGCAGGCCATAAAACTCCGGTCCGCCAGCAGCATATGCCGCCATCTTCTGCAAGCAGGCGGCAATAGCGATCTCATCGTCATATAACCTTCCGGGTACGAACGGATTGTCATAAACCCATCGTTCCCCCGCCATGATGCCTCTGAGAAAATGTCCCTCCTGATTCTCATATTCGCCTTTGTTAATCCGCTTCAATTCCGAATGAACCGGAGTGCAATCCGGCAGCTGAAGGCTGATCCGGTTGTCGAAAATTTCACCGCGTTCCCCTCTCACGGACAAATGATTCGAACGCGTCCAGGAGCGGTGCTGATCTTTGGTAAAATCGTAGATGCCAAGCTGTCCGCCGAAATCCAGCCAGGCGATATCCCGCTGCAGCGGAATCAACCGGTCCTCCGTCGGCGGGCCGCTCCGGTTAGGTCCCGCAGCCCACTGCGCTTCAAAGCGCATGCCCCGGATGGATACATCCTCGAAGCGCAGACCAAGCATCCGCCGAATCAGGCTGACGGCATGATACGTTTGCGAGATCGAAACGGTGGCCTCGGTCACACGTCCTAGCTGCCCTGAGCGGATCACTTCCAGCCGGGCGGCCTGAATCGGATGATATTGGTATTGCTCCGCGACTTGAATCCGTGCCCCCTGCAGGGTCAGCTTGTCATGCAGCATCAGCAAGCCGTCCAGGTCCGCAGCCGGAGGGGTTTCGGCCAGTACCGGAATGCCCCGTTCCGCCAGCTGCAGCATATATTCCGCAGCTGCGGAAACGTTGACGGACAATACGACAAAATCAGGCTGCTCGTTGGCCAGGAGCTCATCCAGACTCCTGTAGCAGGCCGTACCCCACTGTTCTTCCATGGCCCGGCCCTTGGCCTCGTCCCTTACTACCATCCCGCTTACGCGGAAATGCCCGGGAAGCGCTTGAGCAATGCGAAGGAAATATTGCGCGCGGTATCCGCCGCCGCCAATGATGCTGAATGTTGCAGGCTTTTTCATTCCACGTACCGCCCTTCCGCTTTTCGCTGCTGTTCTTGTTGCTCCACAAGCATTCACTTCTTGTAGTCGCTTCCTAATGTAATTTCATTATTTGCAAAGCCGATTAAAGAGTTTTTCTTCTCATAAAAGCGCGGAGCGTTCGCCAAAATACCTTCCGTTGTGTAGAAAGGGCTATCCGGCTGCAGAGGCAGCTTAACTGAGACGCCCGTTGTTGAGGCCTGATAGATTGCGGTAATGAGCTCCAATGTTTTCCTGCCTTCATGGCCATCCACCAAAATATCCTGATGCCCGTTCTCGATGGCTTTCAGCACATCGTCAATTTGACCGGCATGCTCGGTATACTCGAGTCCAGGAAGCGATGTATAATAAGCTTCCAGCTCCGCCTCCAGCGACTCATTACGGATCGGGAAGCCGTTCTCCCTGGATACGGAGGCGTACACTTTCCACGGGGCGGACACTCTCGCTTTTTCTGTCTGAAAGATGAGCTGCTGTTCTTGCCCGTGATGAACGACTGAGCTTGTAATTTGAGCCAAAGCGCCGTTAGGATAAGATAATATCGCGATGGATAAGTCCTCGACCTCCGCATTGTCATGGGAGATGTTCGTCATGACGGCCTGGATTTGATCCGGCATGCCCATCATCCATTGGAACATATCGATGTGATGAACGGCATGGTTCAGCGTGCAGCCGCCGCCTTCTTTTTCCCAGGTGCCTCTCCACCATAGATCGTAATACACATACCCTCTCCACCAGAACGATTCGACCTGTGCATGAACCACCTTGCCGAGGAGGTTGGATTCGAGTACCTTCTTCAGCCTCATCGTAGGGTCGCGGAAACGGTTCTGGCTGATGACCGATAAGATGCGTCCCGATTGCCTCGCGGCTTCCAGCATGCGGTCGCACTCCTCAAGCGAGGAAGCCATCGGCTTCTCCACCAGCACATGCTTGCCCGCCAGCAAAAAGGCAATAGCCATTTCGGCATGCATGTAAGGCGGTGTACAGATAGAAACCAGTTCGATTTCAGGATCGTCAAGCAATATTTTGTAATCGCTCACAATCTTGCAGTTCAATTGAAACTTTTCCTGTAGCTCCTCGCATTTGTCCGGATAAATATCAGATAATGCAACAACCTGGCAGCGTTCCCCAAATGAACGATAAGCTTGCAGGTGAGACTCGGAAATTTTCCCTGTACCGATTACGGCTGCTCGAATCATGTCATCAGCTCCCTAACTTGGTCTGGTCACACTTGTATACAAGACAAACAAATTTATTATACCTTTATACGCCCGAGTACGCCATGAAGCCGCCGTCGACCGGAACCGTAATGCCAGTCACGAAGCCTGATAAGTTCTCGTCGGCCAGCCATAGCAGCGTACCAAGAAGATCGCTAGGTTTGCCGAAGCGGCGCATAGGGGTATGGGTTAATATTTTGTTGGAACGTTCCGTTAACGAGCCGTCTTCATTCGTCAACAGCCTTCTGTTCTGCTCTGTCAAAAAGAAGCCGGGGGCAATCGCATTGACCCGGATGCCCGCGTCTGCCATATGCACCGCAAGCCATTGCGTGAAATTCTCAATAGCCGCTTTCGCAGCGCTGTAGGCGGGCACCTTGGTCATCGGACTCGGAGCGCTCATGGAGGACATGTTGATGACTACCGCCCCTGGCCTCTGAATCATCCCCTTGGAGAACACCTGCGTAGGAATCAGCGTGCCCAAGAAATTCAAATTGAACACATAACCGAAGCCTTCCTCGGTGAGGTCGTAAAACGTCTTGATCTCCTTGTTGTCGAGATCCTCGAGCCGGAACGTCTCGTTCGTCGTGCTTCCCTGAGGATGGTTCCCGCCTGCCCCGTTGATCAGAATATCGCAGATGCCAAGCTGCTCCGTCACTTCCTTCTCGGCGGCCTTCACGCTCTGTGCATCCAGAACGTTGCAGGCTACGGCGATAGCGGTGCCTCCGGCCTCGTTAATTTCGCGGGCCACCTGCTCGCCCTTCTCGGCCGTCCGGTTCAGAATCGCCACCTTGACGCCGTGTCTGCCCAATTCCTTGGCCATCGCCGAGCAGAGAACCCCGCTTCCGCCGGTGATCACAGCTACCTTTCCTTTTAAATTGTCGTTAAGAGTAATCATGCTCCGACCTCCTGTTTGTTTCTTTCCAGCGAATCCCATATGCCCCATAAGTACATGATCCCGAGTGCCCGGTCGTACAGACCGTAGCCCGCCCGGCATTGTTCATCCCAAATATGCCTTCCGTGATCCGGTCTTGCATAGCCTTGAAAACCGCTTTCGTGATAAGCCTGAACAATGCCGCATATATCTACCGTCCCGTCGGCTGCGCGGTGCGAGGTTTCGATGAAATCCCCGTTCTCGTATACCCGGACATTCCGGATATGGGCAAACGGAATCCGGTCCGCAAACTCCCGAACCATTCCCACGATGTCATTGCGGGGGTTGGCGCCAAGGGAGCCGCTGCACAACGTTATTCCATTGGATGGACTATCCACCAGCTTCAATAATCTGCGAAGGTTCTCCTGACTCGTCATGATGCGCGGCAGCCCGAAGATCGGCCAAGGCGGATCATCCGGGTGGATGGCCAGCTTGATGTCATTGGCTTCTGCAACCGGGATGACCTGCTCCAGGAAATATTGGAGATTGCTCCATAAATCCTCTTCCGTAACGTTCTTATAAGCCTCAAACAAGGAGGACAAATGCTTTAGCCGCTCCGGCTCCCACCCCGGCATCGTAAAGTCGGGATTATCGCTTATTTTCCGGACGAGCTCCATCGGATCCATGTCATCGACTTTCGCTTTCTCATAAAAGAGTGCCGTGGAGCCGTCTTCCAGCCGATGGAATAAATCAGTCCGGATCCAATCGAAAACCGGCATAAAATTGTAGCAGATGACTTTCGCTCCAACCTTGGCTACCTTCTCGATCGTCTTCTTGTAGTTCTCGATGTACTTATCCCGGGAAGGCAGGCCCAGCTTAATGTCCTCGTGAATATTTACACTCTCGACCACTTCGAGATGAAAGCCGTGAGCATCGGCCTTGCTCTTGTAGTCAAGGATTTTATCCATCGGCCATTCCTCGCCTGCAGGCACATCATGAAGCGCCCATACGATCCCTTCCACTCCGGGAATCTGTTTAATTTGCTGCAGGGTGACGGTGTCGTTGCCCTCCCCATACCAGCGGAACACCATTTTCATAAGCTAATCTCCCCACCTTACTTATTTGATTAGTATAACTAGTATACCAGTTAAGGTTTAACGACTTCACCGCCCTTCCACAGGACGGCTTGCGTTATTTCGGATCAATTTAACGTTAAGGCATGCTAAGCCTTAAAATAGGATGCATGGGTTTGCAGCAGCTGCTCCTTCTCCATGATTACCCTCTCCAAGTGCTCCCTTAGCACCCTTTCGGCCTTGTCCGGATCCTTCTCTTTGATTGCATGCACGATCTCCTGATGCTGGGCAAGAATGATCTGCCAATCATGATTGG
>NZ_NMQW01000050.1 GCF_002234615.1 Paenibacillus rigui
CAGTTTTCAAAGGGCAATCTTGTTGTGTCATCTCGCTTAAAACTACTAGGTCTCAGCGGCGACTTGATTAATATATCACAGCCCGTATATACAATGCAAGCTTTTTTTGCAAAAAGATTTCAACTCCTATACCACCCAAAGCTTCAAGGCTACTAGCATCAATAAACCAGGTAAGCCTAAAACACTGACTGTACCTACGGTTGTCGCATTTATCGGCACTTCCACATTCGTATAAGGCAAAAACAAATTCAACGCATACAACAGAAAGGAAGCCAAAGCCACATTCAGGCACAAGTAGCCTAACCAATGAAAAGCAAACCGATGCCTGAACAACGTAAAGACCAGCAGCAAGGTTGAAATGCCTAATACGCCCCACAGTATATATGACTTCACCATTATCCCTCCAGAGCCCTCCTCTTATAAACGTCGATTGCTGAAAGCTCCATCTGCTTAGCTTGCTTGATCAGCATCTCGAATCGTTTCTCAGCTGCTTCCAAGGCATAGACGGCATAATCTATTTGCTCCTTCTCCAACACATAATCGAGTCTATACTGTGCCGTAACCCACTCGGAATGAGCCTTATCAATTTCCTGGAGCAGCTGCAGTCGATCATTCTTTAGCAGCTCCAGCTGCTTTTTCTTTTTAGAATGCGTGATCCTATGCCAAAACTTCATTCGGTTCCCCTCCCGATATGTGTTCATGTAGAGTTTGTCCTTTGGTACATACATATGGATAAACCGTTCATAATAGAACCGAACATCGGGAAACACTTGTATAAGAAAGGCAGCCCTGTACTAGGAGCCTCCGGCAACAGCCGTTTGGTTGGTATCTTTTTGACCCGATTATGCCGCTTAACCGACTTCACCCTTTATCGAAGGACGGTCCGTGTTTTACAGCAACAAAAAAAGCCGTACATGTGAACATGTACGACTCCTCCTTACTCCAAACGGACAGAACGGGGAATCATCTTGCTACAGCTCCCGCCGTCCTTCAAGTGCTTTGGTCAGCGTAACCTCATCTGCATACTCCAAATCTCCGCCCACAGGAAGCCCGTGAGCAATCCGGGTGACTTTCAAACCGAAGGAACGCACCAGCCGCGACAAATACATAGCCGTTGCCTCTCCTTCAATATTCGGATTCGTCGCCAAAATAAGCTCTTGAACCTGTTCATCCCCAAGACGCTTAAGCAAATCCGCAATCCGGATTTCGTCCGGACCGATTCCCTCCATAGGCGAAATAGCTCCATGCAGCACATGGTAGTACCCATTGAATTCTCTTGTCCGCTCCATGGCCACCAAGTCCTTGGGTTCCTGTACTACGCAGATGACAGAGCGGTCCCGCGTCTTATCTTGGCAAATACGGCACGGATCCGTGTCCGTAATGTTGCAGCAGACAGAGCAGTAATGCAAATTTCGTTTGACATTGACCAGGGCTTTGGCAAAATCGATGCAATCGTCTTCCTTCATGCGCAGCACATGAAAAGCAAGCCGTGCCGCCGTCTTCGGCCCGATTCCGGGGAGACGGGAAAACGCATCTATCAGTTTAGCTAACGGTTCGGGATAAAACAAAGGGGCAGCTCCTCAATCGTTCAAGTTAAAACAAGCCTGGGATATTCATTCCGCCCGTCAAACGGGACATCTCTTTATTCGCAAGCTCTTCAGCCTTAGTCATTGCATCATTGATCGCAGTCAGAATCAAATCCTGCAGCATTTCCACATCTTCCGGATCCACCGCTTCCGGTTTGATTGTAATTGCCGTTACTTTCTTTTGTCCGTTGACGCTTACCGTAACTACACCGCCGCCGGCAGAGCCTTCAACCGACTTCTGTGCCAATTCCTCTTGAGTTTTCAGCATTTGCTCCTGCATTTTCTTCACTTGCTTCATCATTTGATTCATATTGTTCATTAGGACCACTCCTCAATTGTCAGTCTTCTTTTATTTTTACCAAATCTTCTCCAAACATCTGGATCGCTTCATGGATCCACTCTTCCTTCGGGGCTCCGGGCTCATCCTCCTGAACGAGCTTCAGTTCCTCCACCTGCGATTCCGCCGGTTTGGCCTGCTCGGTCGCCGCCTTCCAATCCCTCAGCATAACGGTTATGAGCCGAAGCGGTTTACCCAGAACATCGGACATCACTTGTTCGATCAGCTGTTTGTTGGCCGGCTTCTCCGTCGTTTCCCTGTGCATAGAGCTTTTGAAAGCAACAAGCAGCGCACCATCGTGCAAGGAAACGGGCTCACCATCCACCAGCCAGGCGTGAATGGTTATCTTTTGCTCCTTAACCCGTCCAAGCACCTGACTCCAGCGTTGAAGCGCGGCCTTGAAATCCGGATCGTCCCTGCCGAGCAAATAGGCATCCAGCTTCTCGATCTTCTTGATGGCGACAGGCGCGGAAGAGCTCCCTCTTGCAGCAGAGCCTGAGCCGGCTCCTCCTCCGCCCGCATTCCCTCCAGCTGGAGCGACACCATTTTTCATCAGCTGTGCAAGCTGCTCTTCCAGCTTTTGTATCCGGCCGGTCAGTTGGGCCACCAAGCCATCAGAGGCTCTTTCCGTACCCGCCGCGTTCACTTCCGCTGAATTCCTCCCGATCACGCCGGAAGAGCTGCAAAGCTTCATGAGCGCTACTTCCAGCAAGGTTTGGGGCTGCATCGAATATTTCATTTCCGTCTGATAATAGTTGAGCGTATCCATCATCGAAATGAGCTCTTGTGTCGTGAAGGCTTCCGCTACTTCCGCAAAGGGCTTGATATCGATAATCCGCTCGGTGACGGCTAAGGAGCCAGGGACCATTTTGACCATTAACAAGTCCCGGAAATAATAAAGCAGGTTCTCCATGCATTTGTCCGCACTCTTGCCTTCCTGCATGAATCCGTCAACCAGTTGAAGAACAGCACTCACATCGCGCTCCTTCACGGCACGAACCAGCTTCTCGAACTGCTCCGAGGCCATGCCACCTGTGATCGAAACAACATCCGCATAAGTGACATGCTTGCCGGAGAAGGCCATGATCTGATCGAGCAGGCTCAGAGCATCCCGCATCCCGCCGTCAGACAGTCGGGCAATATACCGAACGGCATCGTCATCTGCTTCAATCTGCTCTTCCCGGCACACCTGGTGCAGTCTCTCCACTTGCTCCTCCAAAGAAACGCGCCGGAAATCAAAACGCTGACAACGGGAAATGATTGTAGCCGGAAGCTTGTGCGGTTCTGTTGTCGCTAGAATAAACATGACGTGAGCCGGCGGCTCTTCTAGCGTCTTGAGCAGCGCATTAAAAGCTTCCGTCGTCAGCATATGAACTTCATCAATAATATAAACCTTGTGCCGGACTTCGGTCGGAGCATATTTAACTTTATCGCGAATATCGCGAATTTCTTCGACACCCCGATTGGACGCGGCATCAATCTCGACGACGTCCATCACCGCACCCTCTGTAATGCGTTTACAATTAGCGCATTCATTACACGGCTCTTCTGCGGGACCATTCAGGCAGTTGACAGCTTTGGCCAAAATTTTGGCTGCGCTCGTCTTCCCGGTTCCCCGGGGACCGTTGAACAAATAAGCATGCGTAAACCGCCCCTCGCGGAGCGAGTTTTGCAAGGTTTGAACGATATGTTTCTGACCTACAATTTCTTGGAAGGCCTGCGGTCTCCACGTGCGGTATAAGGCGATATGTGACAAAAGCATCCTCTCCAATAATTGTTTATCCCATCTATTATACTATACATTCCGGCCTGAATGAAGTGGGCTTACGGGAATGGAATACTGAGGGTAAACGTCGTTCCGAACCCTTTGGAGGATACCCGGATATGGCCTCCGATATCATGAATAATCCGTTGGCATACCGATAACCCAAGGCCCGTCCCTTGTTCCTTGGTCGTAAAAAAAGGATCAAATATTTTATCTATCACAAAAGTAGGAATGCCCGGGCCCGTATCATGAATATCAATATTGACCTTACGATCCCCCATATCGATCCGTTCCACCAGCGTCAAATGCCCGCCGTCTCCCATGGCTTCAATACCATTTTTACATATATTCAAAAATACCTGCTTCAAAAGCTCTCTATCCGCAATGACCTGCGGCATCTCGTAGGCCGCCTCATACTGGACGATAACACCATGCAGAATGGCTTCATTATTAATAATGGGTAAAATCTCCCTCACGACCTGAGTAATATCGACCGCATCGTAGGAAACATTCTTAGGCTTGCCAAGCAGCAGAAACTCGTTGACCAGCTCGTTAATCCGGTTCATCTCTGTCAGCATAACGTCTGTGTATCCGCACTCGCGTTCCATGCCCTGCTCTTGAAGCGTCTTACGGAGCACCTGCAGGAAGCCTTTGATCGAGGTTAGCGGGTTGCGTATTTCGTGGGCGGTACCTGCGGCAATTTGTCCAATCATGGCCAATCGATCACTGCGTTGAACCTGTTCCTCTAAAGAACGGAGATTGGTAACATCTTTAAAAATAATATACGCCCCTACGATGTTGAAATCCTCGTCTCTTAGAACGTTGGTATCCACAAGCAGCTCATATCTTTCTTCGTTGTTCATCCATGAAAGTGCCTGGTTGCGCACAACCATTCCGTCCAAAATGTTGCGCTGCACCAATTGATGCTGGGCCGGAAGCTTCGTAAAGATATGGTCCATCGATTGATTGACTGCCTCTTCCTTGACTAAACCGAGCACGCGACAAGCCATGTCGCTAATGTCCATTAACTTGAACTCGGTATCAATCAACAGAACACCTAAGTTCACATCCTTTAAAAATGTACCGGCGAATTGTTGTAGCAAATTGAGTCCTCGTTGCACCGCGCCACCTCCTTAACCTTGCATGACCTTTTCACCTCATTAACTTTAGTATACAATTCTCCTAAATTTTTCATTTTCCTTCTGTTTACGCAAAAAAACACCGCTCTCTCCGCATGTTCAGCCGAGAAAACGATGTTCACGTGTTCATTATCAAATAAAAAAAAGTAAAACCGTGCCCCTACCTTGATATTACGATCCAAGTGGAATTTTTAGCTCCGACTCAAGTTAGGCAACCCTCCGGCACATGGAACATCCTGCTTACGGCTGCTTCCTTCCGGACCTGACCGGGTTCACAAGCATCCATTGCGGAGGACCCGACTCTCAACACCGGATCTAAAACCCAAGCCTTACATCGCAATACCGCGAATAGGTGATCAACCCCGCTACAGCGGATTGCGGGTTACAGGGCACCGCTACCTCCCCGTCTAGCACGGTAAGCATAAGTATAGACGATTCGTAATGAAATAGCAACCCGGGGAATTATTTGCGTTTTACGGCAACTTTCACCTTATATCGCGGCACAGCTTTTGATATTTTGTCATAGGCATCCTGGCGAATCGCTTCCGCTTGCTGATCGGTCAAGCCTGACGGGACGGTGAGCGTAACTGCTGCCACAGGACCATTCAGTGAAATATTGGACGACGAGACCTGAGGCACTTGGCGTATCGCCTCTTTGATTACATTCGTATCATCCTCATAATGGTGATACGTAGGACTTAGCGGCATATTCGGGTTGACCTCGGAAACACCCAGCATGCCATCTTTGGAATAAGATTTTACTTTATCCTGTTGACGCTGACAAGCTGTAGCTAAGCTTACGGCCAAGGAACAGACGACAAGCAGCGACATCCACTTCCGAGCCTTGAATCTTTGGGTATTGGGGTTCATAAACAAAAACACCTCCTGCAGCTATACTAAGAAGCTCATGGGCAACGTTGATGCCGAAGCATCGGGCGTTGTCATTTTGTTCTTAGGATAGCCACAGGAGGCTACATTATGCGATAAGACGGCTGGAAATCGACAAATTAGATGCCGTATTTCTTCTTAAACTTATCAACACGACCACCAGCATCGATAAACTTCTGTTTACCAGTGAAGAACGGGTGACATGCGGAGCAAATCTCTACACGAAGATTTTGCTTCAGGGAACCTGTTTCAAAGGTATTACCGCACGCGCATGTTACTGTTGTGTTGTGGTAAGTAGGATGAATTCCTTGTTTCATTACTTTCACCTCTTTTGCCCTGAAACACCATGTGAATCAGAGTTATTCAAACACATAGCGAGATTATATCATGTCAATCGATGCAGTTGCAAGTCTTTTTCTCTTCTACGCAGCAAAGAGTCGGGGGTGTGAGTATACGATCCCAGCACGACGCCGGGCAATTCCTGACGGAAGATTTCAAGCATCTGCTTCATGCCAAGCAATTCCCCTTGCGGTTTGGGAATCAGCTGCAGGTAGCTTTCCGGATCAATATTCAAATTGCGCAGCTGAATCAGCTTCAAATCGGTGCGTCGCGCCAATTCAATCATCGCCTCAATCTCTTCCTCGCGATCGGTAACTCCGGGGAAGATCAAATAATTGATCGATGTGATGACCCCTTTATCCGCCGCATAGCGAAGCGATTTCTCGACATTCCGGAGCGTGTAGCCCCTCGGCTTGTAATAAGCGTTGTAATGGTCATCCAATGCACTGATCGTACTGACCCGCATCAAATCGAGCCCTGCATCGACAATCCCGCGAATGTGGTCGGTTAAGCCCGCGTTGGTATTGATATTAATAAAACCGGTGCTCGTTTGCTCACGAACTCGACGAATCGCTTGGATAATGGTCGGGGCCTGTGTCGAAGGCTCACCCTCACAGCCCTGACCGAAGCTGATTATGCTATCGGGATGTTTCAAATGCTCCATCATGACTTGCACGACTTCATCTACCGTCGGTTTGAAATTCATCCGAGTCTGAGGCGCAGGAAAGCCGCTGTCATCCGGCTGTTCCGAAATGCATCCGAAGCAGCCCGCATTACAGGAAAACGAGACAGGAACCGCTCCTTCCCAACGGTTCAGGAACGTGTTCGAGGCCGTCAAGCATTCATATTCCAATGCGCAGTTGGATAAATGCTGGTACAACCGGTTATCGCTGTACTCCTTCAACAGATGCTTTACTTGCAATTCCAGCTCATTCGGGTCGCAGTTGCGAGGATTCCACAATTCGGGATCGTCGCACTGCTCCGCCGCTACATAAAACGCGCCGTCCTTCCAGACAACGGCGGTATAGCCGAACAGCGGCAGCAGCTTGCTTTTATCCGTCTTCGCATAGCTCGGGATTAACAACCGCGTAAAGCCTTGAGGCAAAAGAGCGCCCACTGCACAAACCTCACCGGGAACAACCCTCATCTCCCCTGTTTCGGCATGAATACCGATAGGACGCGTATCCGGCAGACTCACCAGCGTTGCTCCTTCCGGGAGCGGAATGAGCTCATCCTCCATAATATCCGTTACCATATCTCCATTGCGACCGAGAGCGATAAAATCGGGATGATCAAACAGGTTGCCGTCGCGGTCTGCATATACCAAATTCATTTTCAAGACTCCTCACTTGTTCTAATTACGATGCGGAATTCTTGACTCTTTTGGAGGCTGGCGGCGAGGAAGGGGTCGAAGCGGAAGAGGGCGACGAGGTTGTTGATGTTGATGAAGCACCGCCGCTGCTCTTGGAGCCGCTCGTTTTTTCCAGCATATCTAAAAATTCCTGGTTCGTTTTGGAATCCGCCAGCTTCTTGATAAAGGCCTCCACATATTCATGGGAATCGTTCATACTCTTACGGATTGCCCATACTTTATCCAGCTCTTCTTTGGTCAAGAGCATTTCTTCGCGGCGCGTGCCGGAGCGACGAATGTCGATCGCCGGAAAAATGCGGCGCTCCGCCAATTTGCGGTCCAAGTGAAGCTCCAGATTACCCGTTCCTTTGAACTCTTCATAGATGACATCGTCCATTCTGGATCCTGTCTCAATAAGCGCTGTCGCCAAGATCGTCAAGCTGCCGCCCTCTTCAATGTTACGGGCTGCCCCGAAGAACCGCTTCGGACGGTGAAACGCCCCTGGATCAATACCACCGGAAAGCGTCCGACCGGACGGCGGAACGACCAGGTTGTAGGCTCTCGCCAAGCGTGTAATGCTGTCCAGCAAAATGACAACGTCCTTTTTATGCTCAACCAACCGCTGTGCACGCTCCAGAACCAGCTCCGCTACCTTGATATGGTTCTCAGGCAGCTCGTCGAACGTCGAAGCTACGACTTCCCCTTTCACCGAACGCTGCATGTCCGTTACTTCCTCCGGACGCTCGTCAATGAGCAGAACAAACAATTCGATCTCAGGGTGGTTGGTTGAAATACTATTGGCAATTTCTTTTAACAGCAAAGTTTTACCTGCTTTGGGAGGTGCTACGATCAAACCGCGCTGACCTAAACCTACAGGAGCCAACAAATCCATTAGACGTGTGGAATAATGCTTTGGGGAAGTTTCCAAGACGAGTTTCTTTTGCGGATATAGAGGAGTCAAGGCCGGGAAATGAAGCCTTTCTGCTGCCGTTACAGGGTCCAGCCCGTTGACAGCTTCCACATGAAGCAATCCGAAGTAACGCTCATTTTCTTTAGGAGGGCGACATTTGCCTGAAACCAGGTCACCGGAACGCAAATCGAATTTACGGATCTGGGATGCAGATATATAAATATCCTCTGAGCTCGGCAAGTAGTTGATCGGCCGGAGAAATCCGAAGCCGTCCTGAAGTATTTCCAGCACGCCCTCCATAAACATCAAGCCGCTTTTTTCCGCTTGCGCCCGTAAAATCGCAAAGATAAGTTCTTTCTTTTTGAGCTGACCGTAATAAGGAATTTGGTGTTTCTTGGCTAAGGTGTACAGCTCCGTTAATTTTAGCGCCTCTAGCTGAGCTAGTTGCATATCCATAATTTCGACCACCAAACTATTAAATTTTCAAGCCTGTGAAATATACTCTAGCATTACCCAAAACAGGTGCATCTATACCGCTGTTTACGTATCTTCCCGCCAAACCTCGGCGCCCAGATTTGATAGATTCATCACCAGATGATCATAGCCTCGGTCGATATATTCGACACCGGTAATTTCCGTCACGCCTCCAATGACCGTTAATCCCGCAATCACTAGCGCAGCTCCAGCCCGCAGGTCTGTAGCTTTCACTTTGGCAGCGCTCAAATGACTGCCCTCAATGACAGCGGAACGGCCTTCCACCTTGATCTTCGCACCCATCCGAAGCAGCTCAGGCACATGCTTGAAGCGGTTGCTGTACACGTAATCCGTCAGGATGCTTACGCCCTTGCTCTGCGTCAGCAGGCTGGCCATAGGCGACTGCAAATCGGTTGCGAAGCCGGGGTATACCAGCGCTTTCACATCCACACTTTCGTAAAAAGGCTGCCCTACGACACGGATCGATTCATCCATTTCGTAAATATGAACTCCCATCTCCTGCAGCTTGGCCGTAACCGCCTCCAAGTGCTTCGGAATCACATTGTCCACGACAACGTCACCCCGTGTTGCCGCAGCGGCAATCATATACGTACCGGCTTGAATCCGATCCGGAATAATGGAATGCCGGCAGCCGTGCATTGCATCCACGCCTTCGATTCGGATCGTTTCCGTTCCTGCGCCTTTTATTTTGGCTCCCATTGCGTTAAGTAAGGTTGCAACATCTATTATTTCAGGCTCTTTAGCCGCATTTTCAATCAAAGTAACACCCTTGGCGCGCGAGGCTGCCAGCATAATGTTGATCGTCGCCCCGACGCTAACGACATCCAAATAAATCTTCGCTCCGCGCAGCTCCTTGGCTTGGATATGCAGCGAACCGTTCTCTGTACTCACACGGGCACCTAGTGCCTCAAAGCCTTTAATATGCTGATCGATCGGACGAGGCTCAAAATTACAGCCGCCCGGCAATCCGATAACCGCTTCCCCAAAACGTCCCAACAAGGCTCCCATCAAATAATAGGAAGCTCGCAATTTCTTCACATTGCCATTCGGCATCGGCTTCGAACGCAGCTGGCTCGGATCGATAATCATTTGATCTTCTTTCCACGCTACGGTTGCACCCAATTCCTCAAGCAATTCAGTATAAATGGCAACATCGCTTAATATCGGCAAATTGTCCAGCGTAACGGTCGTTTCCGACAATATCGCCGCTGGAATCAAGGCAATTGCACTGTTCTTGGCACCGCTAATCTGAACTGTCCCCCGAAGCGGACGACCGCCGGCGACCATCAATTTCTCCATTCGTCACTCTTCCTCCCACATCACCACTTTAAAGCGATAAACAATTGAAAACAAAGCAAACTTACGTTACCCCTCGAGGACTAACTAAAGGAATAAAAGAATAGAAGGGAAACACATCTTATCGATGCATTTCCCATAAACCAATTAAGCTTGGTTGGAACTTCCGAACAACTGAATTTTGGATTTAACCACTTCAACCATGGCTTTGCGGGCAGGAGTGAGGTATTTACGGGGATCGTACACTTTTCCATCTTTGTTCAATACTTCGCGGATTGCTTCTGTACAAGCCACTTGATTCTCGGTGTTCACGTTGATTTTGCCAACGCCTGCAGCGATGGATTTGATAATCATTTCGTCAGGTACGCCGGAACCGCCATGAAGTACGACAGGAACTGGAATTGCCTTGGAAACAGCTTCGATGATGTCAAAATGAATGTTAGGCTCGCCGGCATACATACCGTGTGCTGTACCTACAGCGATAGCCAGGCAGTCAACGCCTGTTTCTTCGTAGAAGCGAATCGCTTCTTCCGGTTTCGCCAAGCTTGCATTTGCTTCGTCAACGCTGATATCATCTTCAACGCCGCCGATGGTTCCAAGCTCACCCTCAACGGATACGCCCATAGCATGAGCTGCTTTTACAACTTCTTTCGTCAAACGGATGTTTTCTTCGAAAGAATAGTGGGAGCCGTCGAACATAACGGAGCTGAAGCCCGCACGGATACATTTCATAGCTACTTCAAAGCTGCTTCCATGGTCAAGGTGCAAAGCGATCGGCAAGCCGGATTTCTTCGCAGCCGCTTCAGCAATGGCAACCGTAAAATCGATACCCATATACTTCAAAGCTCCTTCACTTACGCCGTAAATGAAAGGAGATTTCAATTCCTCTGCTGCTTCCACGATAGCTTGTGCGAACTCCAGGTTGTTCATGTTGAACTGACCTACCGCAAACTTATTTGCTTTTGCCTTAGGCAAAAATTCATTCATCGAAACCAATGGCATGTGACTCTTCCTCCTAGTGTTTATTGACCGAGTTCAGTGCAAAGACCGCTCTTTTTGTCATACTGCGTTATTATATCATATAAAGGAAGAAATGATAACCAAGCCCCGAGGTTTTTTCATGGCATTTTCATAGTGCTTTGGAAAGTTCAGGACGCGGTGCAGCCTATATTTCTCTCTCCGCAAAGGGGGATGCGCTTTCATGCAAAACAAAAAAAAGAGATCCTGAAATCAGGATCCCACTGCATAAGAATTGTTATTTGGCGTACGCAGATGACTGTTCACCGCATTGCGCAATTCATCGATATCGAATGGTTTGGTAAAATGCATGATCGCTCCGAGATCTGTCGCCTCTTTGATCATATCCAGCTCACCGTAGGCGGTCATCATGATCACCTTGATGGAGCTGTCAATGCTTTTGATATGCTTCAAAATGTCCAAGCCGTCCATACCAGGGATTTTCATATCCAAAAGCACAAGATCTGGAGAAGCATTCCTTACAATCTCAAGCGCCAGCTTTCCATTGGAAGCCTGGTAAGTCTCATAGCCCTCGCTGCTGAACACTTCCATCAACAAGATTCGAATCCCGTTCTGATCATCTACAATGAGCAACTTTTTCTTCAAAATGGCAACCTCCTCGATCCCTTTTCTTCCTTGCAGGAATTTCCGAACTGTCCATCTCCCCGAGTTATCAAATTCGATACTCACGTCGAGATTCCTTCTTCCTTTTCGCGAAAAGTTGAAAAGTTTTACAAAAAAAGGAGTTTCTGAGGAAAAAGCTCACATGCCGCTGCTATTGTAATATGCTGTCGCAAGACGAACTATGCCTATTTATCCATTTGAAAAGCCGCTTGTACAAAGTGCTTGAACAGTGCTTGCGGACGGTTCGGACGCGAAGTGAATTCCGGATGGAATTGCACGGCCAGGAACCAAGGGTGATCCGGGCACTCGATGATTTCGACCAGGCGTCCATCCGGCGAAGTTCCAGTAATTTTCAAACCGGCGCGCTCGATCATCTCACGGTACTCGTTGTTGAACTCATACCGGTGACGGTGTCTCTCGTAAACCAGCTCGTCATCGTAGCAGCGGCTCGCAAGCGAACCTTCCACCAGCTTACAAGGATACAGACCCAGACGCATCGTCCCGCCCAAATCCTCGATATCCTTTTGTTCAGGCAGCAGGTCGATTACCGGGTAAGGCGTTGTCGGATTGATCTCGGAGCTGTTCGCGCCTTCGAGCTTCAGCACGGTACGCGCATATTCTACTACAGCTACCTGCATGCCTAAGCAGATACCGAAGAAAGGAATTTTGTTCTCACGAGCATAGCGGATAGCGGAAACCTTGCCCTCGATACCGCGATCTCCGAAACCGCCCGGCACGAGCACCCCTTGCACGCCATCCAGCAGTTCACCCACATTGTGATCATATACTTCTTCCGCGTTGACCCAACGGATTTTGATTTCGGTGTTGCAATCGATGCCGGCGTGTCCCAAAGCTTCTACAATGCTTAAATAAGCATCGTGCAAAGCAACATATTTACCGACAATCGCGATCTCGGTTGTGTGCTTCAAGGATTTCACACGGTCTACCATGCTTTCCCACTCTCTCATATCCGGGGCGTTCGTCGCCGGCAGCTTCAAGTGGTTCACAACGATGTCATCCAGACCTTGCTCGCGAAGCAGCATCGGTACCTCGTACAGTGTGTCGCAGTCCAAATTCTCAATGACGGCATTCGCGTCAATGTCGCAGAACAGCGCTAGCTTGCGCTTCATGTCCTCGGACAACGGATGCTCGGAACGGCAAACGACAACATTCGGCTGGATGCCCAGTCCACGGAGCTCTTTTACACTGTGCTGGGTCGGCTTCGTCTTCACTTCGCCTGCAGCCTTCAAATAAGGAATGAGGGTCACGTGAATGTACATCACGTTCTCGCGGCCGATATCGCTCTTGATTTGACGGATTGCCTCAATGAAAGGCAAGCTCTCGATATCGCCTACCGTTCCGCCAATCTCCGTAATAACAACATCCGACTGCGCTTCACGTCCCGCACGGAATACACGGTCCTTGATTTCATTGGTAATGTGAGGGATAACCTGCACGGTACCGCCCAAATATTCGCCGCGGCGTTCCTTGGTAATGACGGAGGAATAAATTTTACCTGTCGTTACATTGCTGTTCTTGGACAGGTTAATATCGATAAAACGTTCGTAATGCCCTAAATCCAAGTCGGTTTCCGCGCCGTCGTCGGTTACGAAAACTTCACCGTGCTGGTAAGGACTCATCGTTCCCGGGTCTACGTTAATGTAAGGGTCAAACTTTTGAATCGTGACTTTTAGCCCCCGGTTCTTCAACAGCCTTCCGAGTGATGCTGCCGTGATCCCCTTGCCCAATGAGGACACGACGCCCCCCGTGACAAAAATATACTTGGTCATGTATGTAACCCTCCAATATTTTAGTAGTATTGCGCGAAAATCGATTCCATAAACAAACGAAGGGGGAGCCGGAATGAAGAACGTTTCCGGACTCCCGCAGTGTAACCCGCTACGTTAGAAACAAAGGTGCGCCGTCTGTTACCGGCGTGTTTATCCATGGTGTGACGAAGCTTACAGAGCCGATGCAACATCATTGTACAGTCCTTGCAGAATAAACGGCGCAGCCGTCCCAATACTTGCGAAAGCAGCCGAAGCCGCCTCGAAAGCAGTGGCTCAGGACGGGTACGTAGTACTTCCAAATCCGTCCTAAAAAAAAGAAAAAGTCCCCCGGCAACAGCGGGGCACTTTATCGTTCAAGACCTAGGTCATGATTCATTCTTTTTCAAAAGCCCAAAAAATAGTTTACTCTGACCGCATACCCTTGTCAAGTAAACGCTGGCGATTGGTTTTATTTATCTTCTTCGTCCTCTTCGTCATCGAAATCTTCGTCATCCGCATCCTCTTCGAGGTCGGCGTCTTCGTCCGCCAGGCCGGCATCTTCGATTTCCTCTTCTTCAATCTCTTCTTCCTCGAAGAATTCGGTTTCTTCCTCTACTTCTTCTTCCAGATCGTCCTCGTCACGTACTTTATCGAAGGAATCGTAGTCTTCCTCTTCAACGAAGGTATCTTCCTCTTCCGCGAACAGATCCTCTTCGTCCAGATCGTCATCATCATCATTAATGATACGCGGACGTTTGCCGCTGCCGACCGCATCTTCGGATTTCTCAACCGGATACCAGCGTTTGAGCCCCCATAGATTCGTTCCTACACAAGCAAATCGGCCATCAATGTTGATCTCCGTATATAGTTGAGCGATAACCTGCATGACTTGATCTTCTGAGAGACCTTTGATCTTAGCGATCTCGGCCATTAAATCCCGGTAATAAAAAGGCGTATTCGCCGCTTTCAGCAGTTCAAAAGCAAGGTCCACCATCGGCATTTCTTTTGCTTGCTCGGCTCCGACCTTGAGAGTGTACTGTGCACTCATCCAAGCACATCCCTTCAACCATTTTCACAAGAGTCCCTAACTACAATATCCATATACACCTAATAGTAAACCTTATTCTATGTAAAAAAGCAACTGCTCTCCACCCACAAAAAGGAAGAAGCAGAGGAAAATTTTCCTCTGCCTTGACTGTATCCTCGGGAAACGGCGCCCTAAGGACCGTTCCCCTGCCCTCATAAAAAGGAAGAGAATGGATGATTCTCTCTATTTATCGTATGTACTTGCGGGCGATATGACACGGGTAATGACCCATTTATTTTTATAAGGCCATGTGCACATGCCGCAGGACTTCCTCCCACATACGATACACAAACGATGTTTTTCCGATGCACGGGAGGGACGACCGAATTGAAACCATCCACGTTTGTCGAATGGCTACATGATGCCTTGGAAGGCGATGATAACGCCTCTTGCAAGCATATTATCCGTTTCAAAACCCGTAAGGATTTCACAGCTTGCATCCACCACATGAAACGGCGGAGCAAAGAATGGCCCCGCTTGAACAATGTTCAGCCATTGAAAATCATTCGTGCCCTTTCCTGCACGCTTCAAACGACAAGCCAGCCCATCCCCTTCCCCTTCATCGAGTCGATTGAAGCAGATACCCAAATTCAAGTCCATGCGCCTAAGGCGGTCACGGCCATCCAGCCGTCCAGCGGTAAAACGACAAACGAAACCCCTAATATTCCTTGGGGTATTAAGCATATCCGTGCGCCTCAAGCATGGGCCAAGTCCAAGGGAGAGCGGATTCGGATCGGCGTCATCGATACTGGCGCCGATTTTACACATCCGGATTTACGTCACTGCTTGTCCTACGGCATCAATTTACTGAACCGGCATATGATGCCTAACGACGACAACGGGCATGGAACGCATATCGCAGGAACGATTGCCGCGTCCAGCCGGCAGCGGGGGATTATCGGCGTGGCGCCACAGGCTATGATTCATCCGGTCAAGGCGTTCGACCATCAGGGGAGCGCATTCGTTTCCGATATTATTAACGGGATCGACTGGTGCGTCAAAAATCAGATTCACATCATCAACATGAGCTTCGGCATGAAAACATACAGTCGTGCGCTGGAATCGGCCGTACGCAATGCATATCAGGCCGGCGTGATCGTCGTCGCCTCCTCCGGCAACGAGGGTAAGCAGGCAACGATCGATTATCCCGCCCGGCTGCGACAAGTCATTGCGGTAGGCGCAACGACGCGCAAGGGACAAATCGCCTCCTTCAGCAACAACAGCAAAAACATTGATATTTACGCTCCCGGCGAAAAAATTTATTCGACCTGGCTCCGAGGAAAATATCACGAGCTTAGCGGCACGTCCATGGCCACCTCCCACGTGACCGGGGTCATCGCGCTGATGCTGTCCCGCAGGCCCGGCTTGAAGCCGCTTCAAATCAAATCCCTTATCAAAAAAAATGCCAAATTAATTTTAAAGAGCGGCAAGGGCGGCTTGGGCATCAAAGAAATTCATGCCCTCCGCGCTCTCAGTTCTGTAGCGAAAGGGTCTCCCTAGAGGCATGAGGGCTATAGGCCCTCTATGTGCGACAAAAGCAGGTCCCGGGTGGCACGAAACCACCGGGGACCTGCTTTTGTTATGCACGAGCTAGGAAAGCTGCCTTTCGGCAATATGGAAACGGAGCCGGTATCGGCCGGCCGGATCCCCCATGACGAAGAGATCGTAGCTCCATTCAACAGTGCCTAAGCCGTCGCTCCAATCATAATACATCGCATGCGTCACCGTCTCCAGTCCCATCCGCCCCTGTGGCGTCTCGTAGATGCCCTGGCATGACTTACCGACGATAAACTCCTGCTCGGAGCGGATCGCCCCGCTGCGGACGATACGAATACGTGCCTGTTCCAGCTTCACCGTTGTCACCGTTCCGCGCATTTCGGCTTCCGTTTCCTCGTAGCGCAAATAGTAGTGATCGCCTTTCCGATACAAGTCGCCCTGAGCCTTCTGCGAGATCTCTTGGCCATCAGAATAGCTTTCTATGCTCACTTGAACCGATTTCTTCATCCGTTCCCCTCCTGTTCCTTTCCAGTGTAGCAGGAGGCGGGACGATGATCAATTCGCGTGAAGAATCGCTACGCCGTTAGGCGCCAGCTGCAGAGCGCCTGTAAAGCTTCCGCCGCTCAGCAGATCGCTGTAGGCCCCTTGCGGGAGCTGCACATCGGCTGGTACAGCCAGATGATTCAGCACAAAGATATAGCGCTGCCCGTCATTGCCCACGCGCACGGTCATTTCCACCCCTGCCGGAGCCGCGAGCGGTGCCGCAAGATTCAGCTCGTCGAGAATGCCGCCGACCAGCTTGGACGTAAAGGCAGCCTCGCCTTGTGTGCCTACATAGTACGCTTTACCTGAACCGAACGCATGTACGGTAACCGCAGGGGAGCCTGCAAAGAAATCCTGCGTGAACCGGGCCAGCGGCTGAGCGCCTTCAAGTCGAATAATGTCGGACCACAGGCTGCAGCTGTACTCTCCGTCCGTCCCCGCGCCCAAGCCTTCGACTTGGATGGCATTGGTCTGTCCAGGCAGCATCGGATCAAACTCCTCGACGCAAAGACCCAGCACTTTGCGCAGCGGTGCGGGATAGCCTCCGGTATGAATGCGGTCATTCTCATCGACAATGCCGCTGAAGAACGTCGTCAGCAGCGTGCCTCCGCCTTGTACATAGCTTTCGAGATTGTCGGCTACGCCCGGAGCCACCATATACATCGTTGGAGCCAGCACGAGCTTGTACTTGCCCAGATCGGCGTCCGGCTGCACGAAATCGACCCCGATGTTACGCTCGAAGAGGACGCTGTAGTACTGTTTGATTTGGTCCAAATAGAGCACGTCGCGGCTTGGCTTGGAGTCCAGCTCCAAAGCCCACCAGGTAGGCCAATCGAAGACGATGGCCACAGGTGCCTCTACCCGCGCGTCTACGATCCCATCGAGCTGCTTCAGCTCGTTGCCCAGCTGCACCACCTCACGGTAGACACGCGTATTCTCGTCGCCGGTCTGGTTCACCATGGCGCCGTGGTACTTCTCCGCACCGGCCCACGATTGGCGCCATTGGAAGAACATGACGCCGTCTCCGCCGTGTGCGACGGTCTGGTAGCTCCACAAGCGCATCACGCCCGGACGCTTCAGCGGATTTTGCTGACGCCAGTTCACCTGGCTTGTGACCTGCTCCATCAGGATGAACGGCTCGCCGCCCTTCAGACTGCGCATCAGGTCATGCTGCATCGCCGCAAAGACCGGGATGCCTGCTGTAGGCTCCGGATAGCTGTCCCATGTGATGACATCCATATGCTTCGCCCATTCGAATTGGTCTAACGGTTTGTGCGCTCCCATCAAATTCGTCATAATAGGAAGATGCGGTGTGATTTCCTTCAAAATCCGCTGCTCGCCCAAGTAAGCGTCAAGCAGGCTGTCGGACATAAACCGCTTATAGTCCAGCTGCTGCCCCGGATTCGGATAAGTTGGCGTTTTCCGCGGGAGAACGATTTCCTCCCAATCGTAATATTTTTGGCTCCAGAAGTTCGTGCCCCAACGCGCATTCAGCTCGTCCAGCGTGCTGTAGCGGCGCTGCAGCCACAGACGGAACTCGCTTGCACATACGTCGCAATAGCATTCGGAGATGTGGCAGGCATATTCATTATTAATATGCCACATCGCTAAAGCCGGATGATCCTTATACCGCTCAGCCAGCTTGCGCACCAACCGCTGCCCGTACAGGCGGAAAGCTTTGCTGTTAGGGCAGTAATGCTGCCTCGAGCCTTGCGAGTAGCGCGCCCCGTTCTCGTCAACCGGCAGCGACTCCGGGTGCAATCGGGCTAGCCAGGCAGGCGGGGAAGCGGTTGCCGTAGCCAGGTCAGCCATAATGCCGTTCTCGGCCATTAAATCCATCAAGCGGTCCATCCATGCGAAATCATACGTATCCGGACCCGGCTGAAGCACCGCCCAGCTGAAAATCCCAATACTTACAATATTCACGCCTGCTTTCTTCATCAAGCGCATATCTTCAAGCCATACCTCTTCCGGCCATTGCTCCGGATTATAGTCACCGCCATAAAACATGTGCGGAAGCTTCACATTTTTGGAAATCGACATTGCTTGCATCCTCCTCCATAAAATCAGATCATATGAGTATGATACGACTTTCATTTGACGTTTATCAATCAGAGTATTTTCTTTATAATAGGTTTATATTCATATTTAATAGCTGCCCGTCAAAGGAAGGATACCGTCATGGATTCGAATATTTTTGGTGTGATCACCGAGATGGACCTGAAGTTCCCTTTATATATAACCAGCGCGGGCTGTTGGCACAATCAGGAGCCTATGGTCCGCGAAGCCGGGTTTCCCGACTATCAATGGATTCAAACGCTAAGCGGGGCCGGACAGCTCACCGTAGGCGGCAAAACGGTTATCGTTCAGGAGGGGCAAGGCATGCTGCTGTTCCCGGACGAGAGGCATGAATATGCTCCGGTTCGCGAGCCGTGGACTGTCCAATGGGTCACATTCAACGGCGAGCATATGGGCGACATGCTGTCTTCCCTTCACTTCGATACTTCAACGGTACTGTACGTCACCAATCCCGATATGATTTTAACGAAAATGCAGTCCATTCTGTCCGCTCTTCAAACGGAAGATCCACTGCGCGGCGTGGAATGCTCCGCACTCGGCTACCAGCTGCTGCTTGAGCTGTTCCTCTACGCATCCCGCTCCGAGGTACGATCCAAGCGGCAGCATGTGGAGCAGCTCGCCCCTATATTCACCTACATCGAGGAGCATTATGGCGAGCCGATCAGCCTGAAGCAGCTGGCCGACCAGCTGCAAGTGTCGCCGCAGCACACCTGCCTGCTGTTTCAGCAAACGCTGGGACTGCGTCCGTTCGCTTATTTGACCAAATTCCGGCTGCGCAAGGCCAAAGAGCTGCTGCTGCTGCATATGGATATGGAGGTGCGGGATGTCGCGCGCTTGGTCGGCTATGAGGACAGCAGCTACTTCATCAAGCTGTTCAAAAAACAAGAGGGGCTGACCCCCAGCAGCTTCCGCAAAGCCCATCGGCTGTTGTAGCAAGAGAATAGAACGAAAGCAGGTGAATGCTTATGGAGCCAAGGATCAGCCGACGGTCCTTCTTGAAAAAAGGAGTCTGCACGCTCGCCGGATTTCTCCTGTCCCCCATCGCAGGCTATACCTATGCCCGTTATGCCGAGCCCGGCTGGCTCGCGACAAAGAAAGTGACATTGCAGCTGCAGCGGCTGCCTGCGGCTTTCGACGGCATGCGGATCGTACAGTTCAGTGACGTGCATCTGGGCTTTCACTATACGGTAGAACAGCTGGGTAAGCTGGCCGATCATATTCAATCGTTGAACCCGGATTTGATCTGCTTTACGGGGGATCTTTTTGATTCGACAACCGGGCAGGACGGTCCGCTGACATCGCAGGTGCTATCTAGATTAAGCGCTCCTCTGGGTAAAGCGGCCGTGCTGGGAAACCATGACTACTACAGCAAGGAGCCGAAAAAAATTATTCGCATCTTAACCGACGGCGGCTTCAATGTGCTCATGAACCAAGCGATTCCCTTGAAGCGCGGGGCAGACCGCATCTGGCTGTGCGGTGTGGATGATATGTGGGACGGAAAGCCGGATCTGCCTTCCGCCTTGAGCCGAACTGCGGCAAAGGACGAATGTGTCGTCCTGCTGTCCCACTGCCCTGATTTTGCAGACATCACCGTGCAGCATCCCGTCGATCTCCAGCTCTCGGGCCATAGCCATGGCGGCCAGGTCCGCCTGCCCTTCTACGGCCATATCATCACCCCGGAGTATGGCAAAAAATATGTCGATGGCCTGTATACGCTAGGCGGCGGCAAGCTTCAGGTGTATACGAACCGCGGAATCGGCGTATCCGTCTACCCGATCCGTTTCTGGTGCCGGCCGGAGCTGACCGTATTTACGCTGCGCAGAGCGTAGCCACAGACATTTTTATCAGAAAATTGCTGCTGCGAAATCAATATTTTGCAGAAAAAAGAGCCGGCACCCCGCAAAAGGGTCCGGCCGCTTTTCTTTAGTCTTTTGTAATATAAAGCTCGGAGGCCCGTTTGCTGCTCCAATGAACTTCGCCGCCTAATTGCTCCACCAGGAAGCGTGCCGGCACAAAATAAGCTCCTCCCAGGAATTGTACGGGACTGCCCATTTCGACCTCTTGGCCGTCTACGACAGCAATCGAGCTTTCATTAGTAAAGCGAATTTCCTTCTTGCCTGTTTTGACAACTACGGTATGAGTATCATTGTCCCATTCGACCTTATAACCGAGCTGCTCGGTAATTTTGCGTACTTGTCCGTAAGCTACACCCTCGGAAATATATCCGGTGTTAGACAAATATCCGCCTTCTTGAACCCGGGAACCCATTTTTTGCAGGGTGGAGGGGTCCATTAACCAAATACTGAACTGCTTCCGCGTCAGCTTCAATTCGTCGCGAAGAAAATGATCAAGCGCCGAAGAAGGCTCTACCTGATCCATCAGCGCCTCTGAGGTTTTCAGGGAGCTCAGATCTACGGCATCCTGCCCGGCTACTACGTTCGGCTGTACGCCTCCATTGACATTCCAGCGCTCCATAGCGAACCGCACGCTGCCGCTGGTAACCCCTTTGCGCAAGCTGTGCTCACCTTTCAATTGAATGGCCAGATTGGCTTGTCTGACAATCTGCTGTTCATCCGCTAACAGGTCCAGATGCACACGCGTATCTTTCATTGCTTCGGTATCCAGCTCATCATCCAAGCCCCAAACCGACAAATACGAGAGCGCGAATTTCTCCAAACCGTAAATGCCTTCGACGGACAGCTCCTTATCCCCGAGCCACTCCTGATAAGCACCATCACCAAGCTCCAAATCCTTCAGGTAGCCGTAAATGCCATCCGCTAATTCCCTCAGCCCTTTATCGTCGAAGGTCATCGAACGGGCATACTTTCGCATGAGCCCAGGCAATTGGTCTCCCGTCACATCAATAGCAGCCTGCGTCCCTGTAACCTGTGCCCCATGAACCGTTACCTCTTTATTCGCTTCCACCTTCAGACTATCCGCGTTCGGAAGGTTTCTCACCAGCAAGCCAAGGCTCTTCTTGGCAAGCTCGCGCTCCTTCTCGCCGTTCTCCGTTGACGCGGACATCGTCCCGGCCATCCAATATACATTTTGAAATAAGTACGGCAGTTTATTCGTGAAGGCCGAGTTCTTCACCTGAATCGGATGCTTCGCTCCCTCCACTTGAACGAGCGTCCGCTCACCGTCTATGGAAAAAGCGAACGGAATGCTCCACTGCGCTTTCGCCAATGTGCCTTTCCCCGATACTTGGCCCACAAGGGTATTCACTTTCAGTTCACTCAGCTTCAGCTGAAGTCCATTCAGCATCCGGTACTCCTCTAACCTGTTGCGTTGGTAATCCGTATAGGAATCAAGACCGTCTGAATCTTCGGTTACCACTGCTTCTTCTACATCAAAATCAAATGCAAGGGATACCGAACCCTCATAAGAAGTAACCCCCGCCTCCTTCTCAAACAGCTTTAACGGGTCAAACCCGTTCACCGGCTGACAGCCGGCCAATACTAGAAATACAAGACATAGGACCATCAGTCCTTTCTTGTTCCAAAACGACATTTTCTTCCATCCCCTTCTATTTTGTAATCCTACCTACTATAAATGGGAAATATATGAAATGGCAAGTAGTTTACGAGATTTGCAGGGGCCAGAGGCAGGATTTCGCCGTCCTTCAAGAAGCCATGCGCTCGGAAGCTTATATAAATTCGAGTGTGGTCAAAAAAAAGCCTCTACAGCTCGCGTAGAGCAGTAAAGGCTTGTGGATGGATGGACGCGTCCTGCGTCTCGGTCAAACCGGTCGCTTTAACGCCTGCCGCTTCGCATTCCTTATAAAAAGAACGCTGCCGATCCCCACGAGCAGCAGGAGGATTTCAACTGTAGCCAGCGACAGCATCTGCTTCTGGTACAACGCAGGGAAGAAGTCAATGAGAGCATGCGCCGCAATCGCGTAGCCTACGTACCTGAAGCGCGACTCCCGCACGCCTTGAAGCACAAGAAGGGACAAGGCGACGTGCAGCAGCATAGCGGGAATACGCTCGAAGCCGGCCAGCAGGAAGCTGGCCAGCGTTGCGCCTGTCAGCTGCCCGACAAGCGCATCGGCGGCTTCGGCAGGCAGCTTGCCGCCGATCGCCTGCTGCAGCGTGCCCGCGCTGTACATCAGCGCGAGCACCAGCATCTGGATGCCGCCGACTACCCCGATCAGCAGCGCTTCCAAGCCGCCGTGCCCGAGGCCGAAGGCGACGCCGTCACGGAAGCTCCAGCGCTGCTTCAGCCACCAGCGAAGGCCGACATAGCGGCCCAGCTCCTCGAAAATCCCCGCGGCCAAGGCCCCGTACATGGCGTACAGCCACGGGTTTTGCAGCCAAGCGGCCGTACTCGGGTTCAGCTGCAGCATAAACACATGCAGCAGCTTCTCCAGCACCTGGGAAAACACCAGGAACACCACCGCGCCAATAAGCACCGGCTTGATGCCAATGTGCTCCCGTTTCCTTGCATAAACAAAAGCGACAACGAGCCAGATCAATACGATGCCGATCTGGAGAACCATTCCGGTTAGCGTCAATGTAGATATCGTATGCATAGTTGATCTTTTCTCCTCTCCTCTTTGCAGAAAAAAAGCAGCTCCTGTCGCCCGTTAGAGTGAGGAACTGCTTTCCATATTTCTATATGCGTGACCTTCTACGCCATATGACCTTCTATTTAACCAATCCAAGCAAAATTTCGCGGATAACCTTTGCCGCAACGATTTGCGTTTGCTCCGTAGGGTCGTAGGCAGGCGCTACTTCCACCAGATCGGCGCCGACGAGGTTCAGGTTCGCCGCCGCCATCGCGTGAATGGCACCCAGCAATTCCTTCGAAGTGATCCCGCCCGCTTCCGCCGTACCGGTACCCGGTGCGCAGGAAGGATCCAGCACGTCAATGTCGATTGTCAAATAGATCGGACGGCCTGCCAGCTCAGGCAGTACTTTGCGCAAAGGCTCAAGGACCTCGAACGGATAAAAATTAATATTCTCGCGAGCATAACGGAACTCCTCGCGGGAGCCGGAGCGGATCCCGAACTGGTACACGTTCTTGCCGCCGATCAATTCCGCTGCTTTGCGAAGCGGTGTGGAGTGGGACAACGGCTCGCCCTCATACTGCTCACGCAAATCCGCATGAGCGTCGAAATGAACGATCGCCAAATCCGGATACTTCGCGTACACTTCGCGGAAGATCGGCCAGGACACCAGGTGCTCGCCGCCCAAACCGAGCGGGAACTTGCCGTCGTTCAGCAGGCCGCGCACATAGTCGCCGATAATGTCGAGGCTGCGTGCGGCATTGCCGAAGGGCAGCAGCAAATCGCCGGCATCAAAGTATTTGATTTCTTCGAGGCTTTTGTCCAGATACGGACTGTACTCTTCCAGACCGATAGAAACCTCGCGGATCCGGGTAGGACCGAATCGTGAGCCGGGACGGAAGCTGACGGTAAAGTCCATTGGCATACCGTAAATAACCGCGCGGGACGCTTCATAATCATCAGAGCTTAAAATAAACACGTTACCGGAGTAGGCTTGATCCAAACGCATGCGTACACTTCCTTCAATAGATTACTTGCAAAGATCCTCAACGAATTTCGGCAGCGCGAAAGCCGCTTTATGCAAACGAGGGGTATAGTACTTCGTGTCGATGTCAGGAATTTTCGTTTCGTCCACTTGAAGCGGATCATATTTTTTACTTCCCATCGTGAACGTCCACAAGCCGCTTGGGTACGTAGGAATATTCGCACAGTACACGCGAACGATCGGGAAAATTTCTTTGACGTCACGGTTGACGTTCTGGATCAGCTCCGCTTTGAACCAAGGGTTATCGGTTTGGGCGACAAAGATGCCGTCTTCCTTCAACGATTCGTAGATGCCTTGGTAAAAGCCGCGGCTGAACAGCTCGACCGCAGGACCGACCGGCTCCGTGGAGTCTACCATGATCACGTCGTATGTATTTTTGTGGTCATGAATGTGCATGTAGCCGTCGTTTACTATAACCTCCACCCGAGGGTTGTCCAGCTCGCAAGCGATGGAAGGCAAAAACTTCTTCGAATATTCGATAACTTTGCCGTCGATGTCGACGAGCACCGCTTTTTCCACGTCAGGGTGCTTCATAATTTCACGAATAACACCGCCGTCGCCGCCGCCGACTACCAGCACGTGCTTCGGATTCGGATGCGTGTACAGGGCAGGGTGCGCTACCATTTCATGATAAACGAACTCATCCTTCTCCGTGGTCATAACCATACCGTCCAGCACCAGCAGGCGGCCAAATTCTACTGTATCTACAATGGCGAGATCTTGAAAATCGGTTTTCTCCGTTACAAGAGTCTCGCGAATTTTAGCTGTGATTCCATAGTTGTCCGTTTGTTTCTCTGTATACCATAATTCCATTACAGATCACCCTTCTTTCTTCAAATATCCTTTACCAATTAAGGGACTCGGTGTTTGCACGAATGAACGGGCAGTTACGCGTCAAGTTGTATTATAGTGTATCTACCTGAAAATGCAAATATAATGAGACGCGAAATGGCATTGTTCAAAAAAAATTAACGTGATTCGCCAAAACGATTGAATAGGCCCTTCTACATTTTTCCATACTGGAAAGTAAGAGGGCGCCCGCATCGGGTACCTGTAAGCATTCAGCAAACCAGCTGGGTAGAATGTATATTCCTGCGGAAAGGAGGAATGGCCGTGTCGAATCCGCGCAACAATGCTGCTTCCCCGTCTCCCAAGCCCAAAACCGAAGAGCTCCAGCCCACGGGTTGGTTCCGGCGCTTGAAATCGATTGGCTCCTTCAGCTTCTCCATGCTCATCATTGGCGCTGCGGTTTTATTCGTTCTGCTCTTATATATGCGTTCCCAAGCTTTGCCCGTTTCTCAAATGGGGCCTTCCACGGAAATTTATGATGTGCATGGCGAGGTGCTGGAGACGATGAACGGGGGCAAAAATCGGCAGGAGGTGCCTCTCGATCAAATCTCGCCGATCTTGATCCAGGCGACGCTCGCGATCGAGGACCGTAATTTCTACAATCATTATGGCTTCGATATTCGCGGAATCGCAAGGGCCGCGGTCGTCAATCTGCAGCATATGGCCAAGGTGCAGGGCGCCGGGACGATCACCCAGCAGCTCGCACGAAATTTGTACCTTTCCCATGAGCGCACTTGGACAAGAAAGCTGAAGGAGACGTACTACGCGGTGCAAATGGAGCTGCAGATGGGCAAGGATGAGATTCTGGATGAATATTTGAACCAAATTTATTACGGACATTCCACCTATGGCATTCAGGCGGCCTCCAAGCTGTTCTTCGGCAAGGATGCGAAGGAGCTGACGCTCGCGGAAAGCGCTATGCTGGCAGGCATTCCAAAGGGGCCGCGATACTACTCCCCCTATTACGATATGAAAAGCGCCAAGGAGCGGCAGGAAACCGTCCTGCAAACGATGGTGACCTCTGGCATTATTACGCAGCAGATCGCGGATCAGGCCAAGCGGGAAAAGCTGACGATTCTTCCGCTGGAGCCCAAGAAGCAAGCGATAGCCGGTTATTTCCGCGATTATGTCCGCAGCCTCGCTACCGAGAAGCTGGGCATTACCGAGGATCAGTTCGAGGACGGCGGCTACAAGGTGTATACGACGCTGGATGCATCGGCGCAAAAAATTGCCGAGGAGGTCGTCTCTACCCAGCTGGCCAAGTACGGCGAAATGCAGGCCGCTTTGGTGGCGATCGACCCGCGCAGCGGATATGTCAAGGCTATGGTTGGCGGCCGCGACTATAATCAGAACCAATACAACCGGGCCCTCTCCAATACCCGTCAGCCGGGGTCCTCGTTCAAGCCTGTCGTCTATGTGACAGCACTGCAGCAGAAGCAGTATACCGCGGTGACGAGGTTCAAAAGCGAGCCGATGACGTTCACCTACGATAACGGACGCCAGACGTATACGCCCGGCAACTTCGGCAACACATATAATGGCTGGATCGATCTCAGGCAAGCGATTGCCAAGTCGGACAACATTTTCGCCGTGCATACCATTCTGGACGTCGGTCCGGAAAATGTCATCGCCATGGCGCGTAAAATGGGCATCAACAGCCCGATGAAGCCGCTGCCTTCCTTGGCGCTCGGGACGTACCCCGTTAGCCCATTTGAGATGGCTTCCGCATTCGGCATCTTCGCGAACCAAGGGGTGCGGGTCGAGCCGACGGCGATTGTACGCATTGAGGATAACCGGGGGAAAACCGTCTATGCATCGGCACCCGCCCAAGAAAAGGTCATCGAGCCTTCCTATACTTACGTCATGACGCAGCTGATGGAGAGCGTGTTCGAGACCGGAGGCACAGGCAACCGGGTATCCGCCGTGCTGAAGCGCCCCGTGGCCGGAAAAACCGGCACGACGAACACCGATGCCTGGCTTGTCGGCTACACGCCGGAGCTTTCCACCGCCGTCTGGGTCGGCTACGATAAAGACCGCAATATTAATGCGGTGGAATCGCACCTGGCCGCACCGATCTTCGCGGACTTTACCGAGCGCGCGCTGGAATCGGTACCGCCGAAGCTATTTGAGGCCCCGGACAACGTTGTGAGCGTCTACATTGATCAGGCCACCGGCAAGCTGGCGAACGACAGCTGCCCGAACTCCCGGCTGGAGGCGTTCGTTCAAGGCACCGAGCCGACGGAGTACTGCACCGAGCAGCCTGCGAAGGACAACGCAGCACCGTCCAAGCCGAAAGGCAACGGCACGTGGTGGCAGGATTTGAAGCGCTGGTGGAATGAATAAGCAGCGCCCCTCCAGGGTGAACAACCATCCTGACATGAGGTTGTAGACAAAAATGCGCCCCATCCCGCTTCTCCGGCGGGTTGGGGCGCGTTTTTCGGTTTGGGCAGCGGTACGTACGAGCCGCGATCTATTTTCGAGCGATAAGCATGAACCGCTGCGCATTCGTGCGAATGCCTTGGGGCGTCGAATGCTCAGCAACAAACCGGGCCAGGCATGCAGCGTCCCCCTCCATTTGACCGTAGTCAGGAATGATCGGCGTATGGGCAAGAAGGAATGACAGATCGTCCACGGATTCATAATACTCAACTGTATCCCATTCCAGGATTTCGAGCTCGCGGAACGCGGCAGCAGATAGTTCCTCTTTGTACTTCTGAAGCAAAGCCCCCGCTTGGGTATCCAGGTGCTGGCCTCGGCCGAACGCCTGCTTCAAAAGCCATTTGTCCCGTTCTCCAACCTGCTGTGTCAGGAAATACCCGCCCGGCCGGAGCACTCGCGCCGCCTCATTCGCATCGAATGCGGAATGGCGGCAGGTCACCAGGTCAAAAAAGCCATCAGGGAAGTCCAGCCGACGCGCATCCATCCTCAAAAAACGGACGTTCGGCTTCGCCAGCTTGCGTCCGTTGTCCACGGCCGTTCGGACCATGGACTCGGAGCGGTCAATGCCTACCAGCAGCAAAGCCTCCTCCGCATGCGGCAGTATCCGCTCTCCCCCTCCCGTACCGATATCGAGCCACAGTGCGGAGCGCCCGCAGCGCTTGGCCGATTCTTCGTACACATCCCGTTCTTCGCCCTCGATCCGGCTTCTAACCGAGCTGAAATCCCATCCGTTGGCAAGGCCGATCCGATCGTAAAACAGTTGTTCCTCTTCTTCCGCCATCCTGAATTCCCCCTATTCATTAATGATATATTTACCGCCTTTACAGCTGCTTCATGCTGGTAAAATAATAAGCGCTTCCATATCCAATGGGCAAGTGACTGTTTTTTTCTACTCAAACTCGGCGTCAGTTAGCCCGTCTTATTGAAATTGCATTTGCTCCCCCTTATGCTAAAGAGAAAGAAACGGAAACCTTAGGAGGCGTTCCCATGAACCTTGCATTACAGTCGATCCATACGTTGACCCGGCAGTTCGAAGCAGCAGGCATCCCGTACGCCTCAGGCGGCAGCGGCTTGCTCTACAGTCTCGGCCTTGCCAGACAGGTACGTGATTGGGATCTAACCACGGATGCCGCTTATGGGGAAGTGGCCGTAATTTTAGACGAGCTGGGGTTGGTTTGGCATCGCGCAGCGGCTGGGGATTATCCTTTTGCAAGCAGCTATCGGATAACGATCAAGGAGGCTGCGGATGCCTCTGGAGAGACGATGCCGATCGATTTGATCGGAAGCTTCGCCATCCATAGCGAATCCGGCCTATGCCGGCTCCCGAGTCTTGCGGCGTTCGAATGGGAGGGGTTGCGCATGGCCTCCCCGGAAGTATGGGCCGCAGCCTATTCCCTTATGGGCAGGCAAGACAAAGCGGAGGCGCTATGGTCGTATCTCCGGCAGCACGGCGCCAATAAGAGAGCGGTGTCCCGGATGGCTGCCGAACCGCTTCCTCCGGGAATCCGATCCAGGCTGATGGAAATTCCGGCAGCCGAGGGTACGGAATAAGGTATGGAACAAGGCCCAAAGCCCAGCCGCCATTTCATAGGGTTGCAGAAAAAGTTGCGGCTGCATGGACGGATCGTTCTTCCGATCGCTATTGTCCTTTTTCCGCTCATACAGAAACTTCCTTCCCCTCCGCAGCGTTTAATAAGGAAAGACCCAAGTGCTTCCACTCTTGGAAATTCCAATACAGCAGGGCAGGGATCCTACTTTGAAAATGAAACTAAAAAAATCATGGAAGACCTGGATGACCGTCGGTCTGATCTGCATCGCTCCTTTGTTAGGCCTGTACGGTATGAATGAGGCGGTAAAAACGGAAGCCTCCCGCTACATCGTCAGCCCGGAGAACGCTCCTCAAGCCGATGCGATTCTCGTGCTGGGAGCAAGAGTTTATTCGAACGGCTCCGTATCCAGCATATTGAATGACCGGCTCGAGACCGCCCTGGAGCTTGCGCAGGCCGGCAAATCCGACCGCTTTATTGTCAGCGGCGACCATGGCCAAGTCGAATACGATGAAGTGAACACGATGCGCAGCTTCCTCGAGGCGCGCCAAATCCCGCGAGAGCATATTTTTATGGACCACGCCGGGTTCAGCACCTATGAAAGCATGTACCGGGCCCGGGATATTTTCCAGGTAAAGAAGGTATTGATCGTCACCCAGCAGTACCACTTGATGCGGGCGGTATATACAGCTCGTCAAATGGGATTGGAGGCGTACGGCATCGCGTCCGACAAGCAGTCGTACCCGGGGATGCCCCGCTATGAGCTTCGCGAGGTGCTTGCCCGCAGCAAAGATTTCGTATGGCTTCATCTGCTGAAGCCGAAGCCTACTTATCTTGGCGACCCGATTCCGATTACAGGCGACGGGCGCTTGACCGCAGATCGTTGACATATTCCTTCTTTTAACAAAATGTCCAATAACGCCGCTTGAAGAGAGGCGTGGATTAGGCATACAATAGAACAATAACCGTTAGCAGGAAAGGTCGCATCTATGAAGCTCATATTAGACCGTGTTCATATCCGCCCCTTCACCTTGGCCGACGCAGAGCCGCTTAGGGAGCTGCGGGTGCATAACCGGGACTATTTCCGTCCGTACGAGCCGGCGCGACCGGACAGTCATTTCACTTTGGATTATCAGAAGGACCTGATTCGCACCAGCTGGCGGGATGCCCAGAAGGATGCAGGCTACATATTCGGTATTTTCCTGAATGAAAATGCCAAGCTGATCGGACGCGTCTCCCTGACCGCCGTGTTCCGGGGACCGTGGCAGAATGCGAACATCGGCTATTATATGGATCAGCGATACACGGGCTGCGGCTACATGACGGAGGCCGTTCGCTTGGCGATCCAGTATGCTTTTACCGAAATCGGTCTGCATCGCCTGCAAGGCGCTGTGATGCCGCGCAATACCCGGAGTATCCGGGTGCTGGAGAAGGCGGGCTTTCGTTACGAAGGCTTGGCGCGCAGCTATCTCCATATTCATGAGGTGTGGGAGGATCACGGGATCTATGCCATGACCAGCGAAGAATGGGATACTGAGGCAAGACAGAGAGTGGGAATGATTCCTTAGCAAGGAGAACGCCATCATGTTGATTGAATTAGGAGTATATGCACTTCTTTCTTTTGTCTTACTGCGAGTTATTCTTAAAAAGCCCCAGCTCGGGGCAGGCTATGCTGCAAGCTCGCTTGTGTTTTTTTCAACGACACTATGGTTCGTTACGTTTTTCAGCAAGGCGCCGGTAGAGCTTTTCCATATTGGGAATGCGCTGTGGCCCATTCACGATTTGATCAACCTGCTGACGTATGCCATCATTTCCTTGATCGCAGCCGTCGTTTCATATGTATTTCCCGATCGTTCGATGAAAAGGATCTGGAGACGCGGCGTTGTACTGGGAGCCGTATGCTCCTTCTTCTATACACTGCTGACCAGCAGCTTGGGCTTCTTCCTTATATAGCGGAGATGCAGCGGAATATAATATGTAGAGATGGAAAATAGGGAGGCTACCGCGATGGAAAAAATAGCTGTCCTGTCGGACATACACGGGAATATTCCCGCACTCGATGCCGTACTCGATGATATTCGCGGCCGCGGCCTCGCACGCGTTATTTGCCTCGGGGATCTGGTCGGCAAAGGGCCTCACCCGGAGGTGGCGGTGGACCGGATTCGCGAGGTATGCGATACGGTCGTCATGGGCAACTGGGACCATCTGGTCGCCCAGCCAACCGAGCATGAGGACCTGCGGTGGCACCAGAGGCGTCTGGGTGAAGAACGGCTCCGCTGGCTCGGCAGCCTTCCCTTCTCACATGAGCTCTTGATGAGCGGCAAAACCATCCGCCTCTTCCACGCCTCTCCCGTTAGCGTCTATACCCGCGTACAGCCGTGGGCGCCAATGGAAGACCGGCTTGCGATGTTCGAGCATACGGAGCAGACCGGAACGCCGGCCGACGGACGGCTGCCCGATGTCGTCGGGTACGGCGATATCCATAATGCTTATGTGCAGCATTTTCAGGGACGCACCCTGTTCAATACCGGAAGCGTAGGCAATCCGCTGGAGCTTCCTCAGGCCTCCTATGCGATATTGGAAGGACAGGCAGGCAGCTCCAGTCCGGCCTCCTTCTCCATTCAGCTGGTTCGTGTGCCTTATGACATCGAGCTTGCGGTTCGCCAGGCGGAGGAGGAGCAGATGCCGGCGCTCGCCCCCTACATTCAAGAGCTGCGGACCGGCCGTTACCGGGGACTTAAGGATAAGGGGTAACCGATGGTTGATGCGGCAAAAATAATACACAAAAAGGCAGACCCGGGGGTCTGCCTTTTTGCTGTCCTAGTATATGTTGCATATACTAGGCATTAGTATACATCGTAGCCACGGAATTGTACAATGGACGTCACATAATGTACATATTTTCAGCCAAGAGCCTCTTTTAAATCGTCGTTGGAGTTGTCCCACATCGCGGGATTGTACTCCATCAGCAGTTTCTTCAATGCGGCTTTCTCGCGTTCGCCCAAATTTTCAAGCATAATGCGGCGTTTCAGCGCGTAATCCATCCGGTTTACATGATCGGCAAGAATCTTCCAGCCGCGCTTGGCTTCCGGGTCCACCGTCATCTCGCAGGACGTCACGCCCGCGTAATACATCCCCGTTTCCTTGCGGTCCGCAGCAACCCAGACGATGAAGCAGGTCCGGCCGTTCGGCGCATCCTCTTTGTTCACGGAAAACTTGATTCCCTTCTCCACCTTGCTCTTCGCATGCAGCGCTCCCATATCCAGGTACGCCTCGTCCCCGTCTATAATGACGCTGGACAGCTGGCTTAGATCGATTGACCCCGCGCCAAACCCTTTATGCTCCACCTTGCCGCTGACAATATTTAGAGCATTCAGCTTCTTCGGCTTGTCTGCCGGCTGATTGTTATTTATATCCATGGAGGCACCGTCCCATTTGCTGAAATATTTTTGGTTTCCATCCCATTTTAGCGAATAACGACGGGTCATTTCCAGTCATAATTAAAAAAATTTCTTCCGGCCCCGTCGCTGCGGGTGAAAACTCTTTTTGGACGAGACAGAAATATTCCTCGGAATGACGACATATACATGCTGTAGATGCTTGTCAACGGGGTGAAAAAGTGATGAAAAATGTTATCGGCAACCGACTTGCACAATGGTGTTTCTTACTTGTACTAGCCGGCGGCACCGCGTTTGTAAGCCAAGCCCTGCTCGGCACAAGCACCGGCACCGCACCCGAGACCGCTTCGTTGGTATCCGGCTCATGGGTGGCTGCCAAAGGCTCCGGCGCCCTCGGCTCCATTCCGCTGCGCCCTGTCACCATGACCTCCCCCTCCTTGAAAGGGGAGCCGGATTTTCTGACGTATGCCAAGGATTTATCGTTTGCCGACGGATCCTCCCTCGGTCTGCAGCAAGCCCTGCCCGTCTCATCTCGGGTGCTCGCCCCTGCGGGAGCCGCCCAGTCCCCTGCACCGCCCAGCCTGCCGGCCAAGCCGGTGGAGAAGCCCGCTCCCACTCCGCTCAGCAACCGCATCGTAGAATATCACTTAAACGTGGAGCTGGATGCTCAGGGCAAGCTGCTGAACGGCACCTCCTCCCTCACCTGGAAAAACCCTGGAAGCGTGCCGGTGCAGGAGCTGTATTTTCACCTGTATCCGAACGCATTTGAATCGAAAAAAACGACCTTCATGGAAGAGTCCGGAGGCAAGCTGCGCAACGACAAGAGCCATGACGGCAGCCTGGGCGGGATGACGGTCAGCAGCATGAAAACGCTGGATGGTGAAGAGCTCGCCTCCAAAATGGAATATGTTCAGCCGGATGACGCGAATAAAAATGATCGCACCTTAATGAAGGTCACACTTCCGAAAGCCGTCAACCCAGGAGAGAAGATCACCCTGAATACGGCATTTCAGGTGAAGCTGCCCGCCGTCTTTGCCCGGATGGGGTATGCCGACGACTTCGTGATGGCCGGCCAATGGTTCCCGAAAATTGCGGTGTACGAGCCGACAGGCGTCAGAGGCCGGACCGTGGAAGGCTGGAATTTGCATCAATATCACGGCAACTCTGAATTTTATGCGGATTTCGGCATTTATGACGTGCGGATTAAAGTCCCGACCAACTACACGGTAGCGGCAACCGGGTTCCCGTTGAAGCCGCCTGCCGATGACGGCAAGGTCAAAACGTATGCCTTCTATTCGGATGACGTGCATGATTTTGCCTGGGCCGCTTCCCCTAACTTCGTGTATTACGAGGAGCCGTACGCCACGCAGCAAATACCGGGAGTACGCATCAAGCTGTACCTTGATCCGAAGCACGAGAACCTGAAGGCCCGTTACATGACTGCCGCCAAAAAAGCGCTCGCCCGCTACTCGCAGTGGTACGGCAGCTATCCGTACTCCACCCTATCCATCGTCATCCCTCCGGAAAATGGCAACGGGGCTGGGGGAATGGAATATCCGACCCTGATCACCGGCTGGGGAGCAGCTGAGGACAACCCCGATCTGGAGCTTGAACGGGTCATTGTCCATGAGATCGGCCATCAATACTGGTATGGCATGGTCGCGAGCAACGAATTCGAGGAAGCCTGGCTGGACGAGGGGTTCACTTCTTATGCGGAAGACCGGCTGATGGAGCTGGAGTACGGCGTAAAGTCGAATTTGACGGTAGAGTCCAGCTACATAACATCCCCCGAAGCGCTGAAGCAGGACTCCTGGAACTACGGGAAGCATGACGAGTACGCAGAAAACGTATATACCCGCGCCAAGCTGGTTCTGAAGTCGATTGAGCGTCAAATAGGAACAGATGTGATGGACCGTGTGCTTAAAACCTACTTCCAGCGCTGGAAATTCAAGCATCCGACAACAGCCGATTTCCAGAAGGTGCTGGAGGATACGACCAAGACGAGCTGGGCCGAGTTTTTCGAGCAATATGTGTACAGCGGCTTCATGGTCGACTACGGCATCACCAGCATTCAGTCCAAAAAGGTGACGAGCGACGGCCAGTCTCTGTATGAGAATACGATACGTATTCAAAAGCATGGGGGCACGTATCATGCGGTGCCGATCCGGTTCCATTTTGCAGACGGCTCGCAGATCGATAAAATGTGGGACGGCATTGATTCGGACGTCCAATTCAAGCTGATGCATCAAGCCCCGATTCAATGGGTCGCGATTGATCCGCAGCACACGATTGTATTGGAGAATAAACGCATTAACAGCTTTATGAAAACGAATGTCGATCCGAAGCTATCCGTACGCTGGAATTTGGGTGTCGTGAAATTTATGGAGACCTTGTTTGGATGGGTCGCCTGGTAAAGGAGGGAGCGTATCATGTGGAAGCTATTGAAAACCGGCCTGGCCATAGCTTGGTACCAGCCTTTTGCAGTATGTACGCTGTTCGTCTACAATCTGCTGTGGGGCCTGCTGCTATATAAGCTGGTCCGCTCCGTCGCCGTCCCTTTGCTCCACCGTTACCCCGGACAAGAGCTATCTCGTGAAGCCGTGCAGTTGTTCTGGGTCGAGGGACAGTTCCAAATCACCAAAACCGACCTGATCCATTCTTATTTATGGTGGGGGCTGGGCTTGCTCGTCGCGCGGATGCTGCTCAGTCCGATGCTCAATGCCGGGGTTTACTACTCCCTCCATCATCAGGAGCTGAATGCCGGTTATCGGTTTGTCCGCGGCGTTCGCAAGCTGACGCTTCCTTTCCTCGGGTTGTATGTCGTGCAGATGGCCTTAACCCTAGCTCCCCTCTACTTCCTGTATACCCGGGGGGCCGGAAGCTTTCAGCATCATACTTCACTGGAGGGCTTCGCCTGGGATATACTTCCCCTCCTGGGAGGCTTCCTGCTCTACAATTTCCTGCTGCAGACCTTATTCATGCACCTGCAGATCGGCATGGTCAGCGAAAAGCCGCTTTCGTTCTCTATGGTTTTGCTGCTCCGCAACGCAGTAACCGCTGTACTGCTGGCCGCAGTCATCGTACTCATTACACTGATCTTATCCGCCGCCGTCATGACGTCCGCGATGATTTGGGCCGGCTTCGCTACGCTGCTCGGCTTCCAGCTGTACCGTTTCCTTCATATGTTTTGTAAAATGTGGTCCATTACGGCGCAATATGCGATCTGGAATGCGAAAAGCGAGTAAGGGAGTAAATGCAGAGGAAATTTAATTTGATGGTGGGCACTCGACTTGAAGCTTTAGCGAGGCGGAAGCTTTCGTGAAGCTCAAGCCTGCAGCTGGCAGTAGCAATAAGGCTATAATAACAAGGTAAGGCCGTCCGGGTTCGGGCGGTCTTTTTTTGACGAGCAAAAAAAATAGGTTCTCTGACAAACATACAGGATCGCTTATAAAGTGCCAATCCCCTCGAACACTTCCCCCGACATTCGGTATGCAAAATCCTCATTCATTTCTTTAAAAGGATGTCATTCCTAGCCAAATTTTGTCGAACTCGATTAAAGGAATGTCTTCTTCCGGTCGATAAATAAAACGGTGACGAAGGAAAAAGCCTTATTCTTACGGGATTCGCATGCCTTCTTCAAAAGGTTTCACATTATCGCTTTAAATTTGTGAACAATTTGTGACAACGGCAGGAAAATAGCGGTAAAGATCGAATTGTAGTAGTCGAAACAAAATAAACGTACATATTGCCGAATTTCCACAGATTGGAAAACGGGGGATCCACACCCGGGTGAATTGATCTCGCAACAGAGTGATCATAGGGAACCTTCAACCGAACCCTTAAGCTAACCTCGTAGGCACCGGAAGGGGACAATTTCATTGAAAAGGTTTTTTGGTTTTGCCGTATCCGTGGCATTGTTTTGCAGTGTTCAAGTAGGAAGCGCTTTTGCTGAAACACCGTTGAGCCAAGCTGTGAACGAAGAGTTGGGTGCCCCTTACAAATGGGCTGGCACTACAGCGAAAGGCTTCGACTGCTCCGGCTACACTTCCTTCGTGTTCGACAAGTTTGGCATCGATCTGCCGCACACATCGGCAGGACAAGCTACACTTGGCACAACAATCAGCCAGGATCAGCTCCGCCCAGGCGATCTCGTGTTCTTCAACACGGGCGGCAAAGGAATTTCGCATGTGGGCATTTACGTTGGTAACGGAAAAATGTATCACTCCGCAACCAATCAAGGTGTCATCGTAACTAGCCTTAGCGAGTCCTACTACGCAAAGCGTTACGTCACCGCCAAACGGATTTTGTCAGACGACCAGTTCGAACAGCTGATGACTGACAATTCCTAAACGAGAAGTAGGACCAGTTTCTATAGCTCGGTTCCAACCAACGTATTAGAACGCTTCAATGGAATGATCCTTATCAATGGCCCTCAGTGATTGCACCGTCACGCCCCTGGCGTTCGGACAAGCCTGAGGGCTTTCTTTCTCTCCAGCTTCTATTTCTATTTGGACTCATTACCCTTATATGCCATAATGCGAATCAATGGATGCCCGAATTACTGGTAACATTCATTCCCCGGAAGGAGCGGCCTGACCATGATTTTATTCGTGCACCGCAAGGATCTGCGGGTCGACGATCTGCCGGCGTGGGATGCCATCCGCGCCCGCGGCAAGCAAAGCCTGCATGTGCTCATTCTGGACCCGTTCCTGCTGAAACGGGAACGCCATCTGGAGCACAGCGGGATCAACTTCCTGCAGCATGCCGCCCGGCTGCAGAAGCTGTACCAGGCAGCCGGCCAGCGGCTGCACGTGCTCTACGGCGAGCCGGCAGCGGTGGTGAGCGGGCTTCTCGCGTCGCATCCGGTGGAGGAGCTCGTGTTCCACGAGGACTTCACCCCCTATGCTACGCATCGTGACCGGCAGCTGCGCGCAACAGCGGAGGCTGCCGGGGTGGCCGTCACCGCGTACGACGAGCAGAGCTTGGTCGACCTGCGCGAGTTCCAGCGCGGGTCGGGGCGCAGCGAGCCGTACAAGGTGTTCACGCCCTTTTACCGGAAGTGGAGCGACTATCTGCTCCACTTCTACCGCCCCGCGTCGGCCGTGCACGTACGCGAGCTCGCTACGGCGGAGCTTCACCCCTCCGCCGCCGAGGCCTTTGCGCTGCCGCCGGAGCTGGCGGCGAGCCTGGCCGCAAGCCGCGGCGCGGAAGCCGGGCACGCCGGCGGATCCACGGCGCTGGCGCCGGATCCGCACCGCGTGCTGGGCGGCTTCCTCGCGGAGCGGCTGCGCAGCTACGCCGACGGGCGCGACCGGTTCGCGCACGAGGCGACGAGCCGGCTGAGCCGGCACGTCAACGTCGGCGCAATCTCCGTGCGCGCCGTGTACGAGGCGCTGCTGGCCCACCCGCAGCGGGAGGCATGGCTGCGCCAGCTCGCCTGGCGCGACTTTTACATCTACCAGGCGCGGCTCGACGCCCACTTTTTCACGTACGAGAAGCGCTACGATTTGTCCACGCTCGACAACCGCCATTTTCAGGCCTGGTGTGAGGCGCGCACCGGCATTCCTATCATCGACGCAGCGATGACCGAGCTCAACACGACCGGATGGATGCCGAACCGGTTGCGGATGGTCACCGCGATGTTTCTGACCAAAAACCTGCTGTGCCCTTTCCCCTACGGAGAACAATACTTTCGTTACAAGCTGAGCGATTACGATAATACGCTGAACCGCGGAGGCTGGCTCTGGTGCGCCTCGCTCGGCTTCGATGCGGCGCCTTACTTCCGGATCATGAACCCCGTCACACAATCGGAGACACATGACCCGGAGGGGACCTACATTCGCCGCTGGCTTCCGGAGCTGGCTCATTTGCCGGATAAAACCATCCACCGGCCGCAGTTGCACGCCATTGTAGACCTTAAAACGTCGAGGACCCAAGCGATTGACGTATACCGAGGGCTTCTGCACAGCTGGACTGACGCTTAACCATGTCAAAAAGAACCTGGCCCCGTCAGCTCAAAGCGCACGGGGCCAGGTTCATTGCTTTTTTTACATCTAGTAACTTACGTACTACTTAGACCAGGCTTATATTTCCAGCACCATGGTTGCGTCCGCTTCAGTTCTTCTTTGCGTTCAATCGAATCTGAGGCATTTTAACTGTACCCTGAGCTGTTACTTCAAAGGAACCGGTTGTCACGCTGTCGTAGCCATCCTTGGAAGCTGTGATGGTATATATGCCTTCCGGCAAATTAAACAATAGGTAGTTCCCGTAAGCATCGGTATCCATTGTATAGGTTGCTTGACCTACCGTTGTGATGTGTACACCGCCCAATCCCGAAGAGCCAGCGGCTGCTACGTTGCCGTAAACAAGTGTGGCTGCCATCGCTCTGTCCAGCGCATAGGTGCCGGGACGGATATTCACGTAAATCGGTGTATCCCCCACTGCATACCCATTCTTTGTAAATTGGAATCTGTAGTGCATCCATGGCTGCAGGTTCACGCTGTATTGCCCATTGTCATCGGTCATCAGCTGTTGGACAAGCGTCTCCTTCGTGCTGGTCATTTGATAAACATTTATTGCTACGCTACCTTGCTTCAAGCCTGTACCGTATTCGTACACTGTACCGCTCACTGTGGCGGGCAACGGCTTCATATATACCGTAACTCTCGTTTCTTTTCCTTCTATGATTTCGAATGGAGTGGACACTGCATCATTGTAGCCTTTTGCAGTCACTGTGGCCGTTCCCGTTCCTACAGGCAAATCGATGAAGTAGGCTCCATCTACATTGCTTTCTTCCGTAAACGTCTCATTATTGATCGTGACCGTCACAATAGCACCGAACACCCGCTGGATACTTCCAATGGAATTGTCTCTCGCTCCAAGAAGCAGTGCTGTATGGTACAGTTCCATTGCTTCCATTGAGATGGTTTGACCTGTAATTACAGCAGTCGCTGAAAAAGTGCCTCGCGGTAAATATCCATTACCCTGATAAGTGAAATAATAAGATCCGGGTACCAGATTGAGGCTGTATTGTCCGTTCGCATCTGTTGTCACAGTGGTAATAAGCGTCTCGGGAGCCGAAGGCTTGCTGTACACGGATACCGTCACCCCAGATGCGCCTTTATTTACTGCACCGTTCCTGCTGAGCTTTGCATCGTATACATATCCCGTGACCGTTCCTGTGCCCGATGAAGAACTATGATGATTATTGCTGCCTGAAGAGCCGGAGCCTCCGCCCGTACCTCCACCTACAGCACCTTCCCCGTTTACATTGCCCGGCTGTTTTTCAAAAGTCGTTCCTTTGCCCGTATCGTTCAAAGTAACGATCTCGATCGTTCCTTGGCCTTTAAATGTAATGACATTATTTATGATGGCATTGTTGATAACGGCATAAATACTCAACTCTACTTGAGCTTGAGTTTGTGCGATAAATTCCTGTACTCTTGTCGTCCCTTCCAATACGATACGAACCAGGCTAAGCTTTTTGTTTACAATTACTTTCCCCAGCATGGAATCCTTAAAATGAACGGAATTCGCTCCGCCCCCGTTGATCGTTGTCGTTCCTTTAACGGTTACGTTCGTTAAAAAAACGTCTCCTTCCTGAATTCCACTTGCCAACAGCAAGTTCCCTTCAATCACGGTATTTTGCAATTTGACGCCGGACACTTCAATGACGACATTGCCGGAAATCGTCTGCTGTCCCGATTCAGGTCCGTAGGTTCCTTCCCGGTTGTACACCACCTCGGCGGTTCGCCCCGCCAATGCACGATCCAGCATTACCACCGCTTCAGCCCGTGTAATTTCTTTCTTAGGCTTAAACGATGTATCAGTATAGCCTTCTACGATTTTTTGAGCTGCAGTGGCTTCTACAGCGGCCTTACTCCAAGCTGCCACCTGGTCTCCATCAGTAAAAGCATTCCCGGCTCCCGTGTAGGAAGAGGTATCCAGCTTCAACAAACGGGAGATCATGACTACAGCTTCCTCCCGGTTGATGGCTTTCATTGACCGGATCGTATGGTCCTCATAGCCTTCAATATAGCCCGCTCCTAGTGCTACTCGCACATCTGTGTAGTTCCAATCCGATGATTTCAAATCGGTAAAGTACACATCCGATGTTACACTCAGGCCGAAGGAACGATTCACAAGCGCCATAAATTCGGCACGCGTAATTGCATGGTCCGGTTTAAAGGAACCATCCTCATAGCCTTGAATTCTGTTCTTAACTATCCAATCGGTCAATGGTTTCTCTGCCCAGTGACCTTTCACATCAGATAACTCTTCCGCACCATAGACCATGCCAAAGGATGACACGATCAAACACAGGGTAAGGAGCAGAGTCGTCCCTTTTCTGATCAACCCATTAAACATGTGAGAAATCTACCTCCAAATGAATACGTTCTATTAAGTCGATTACTTGCTTACTTGCCTGAACCCGGACCATATCAAGCCGGTTACTGGATTCGACAAAAAGCAGCTTTGCCAATATATCAAATATTTACAAAATAATCTATATTTTAGTACAAATATCCTAGAATAAATGTTTCCGAGTACACGGAATCAAGCAATCTTGAATTGCGAGAGCAGCCGCTGCATTTCGTCGGCCATTTCAGAGAGCGATTCCGCCGAGGCCTGTACCTCTCCGGTTGTTTGCAGCTGTCCTTCTGCAGAAGTGGATACGTGCTGCGAGGATGCCGCCGTTTCCTTGGCAATGTAAGCAACCTGCTGCACCGCAGCGGTGATTTGCTGGGCACCGGCTGAGATTTCCTCCGAGGTTGCCGCCATTTCCTGAATTTGTGAAGCAATATGCGAGGTCGATTTCAGAATCCGGTCGAAGTTTTGCTCCGTTTCCTTAACCAACTCAATCCCTGTGCTAACTTCGGTCTTCACTCTGCTCATCGCTTCACCGGAGCTGCGGATGCTGGCCTGAATTTCATGCAGCAGCTGACCGATCTCTTCTGAAGAGCTGCCCGATTGCTCGGCCAGCTTACGTACCTCCGCAGCGACTACGGCAAAGCCTCTCCCCTGCTCCCCAGCGCGAGCCGCTTCGATTGCAGCGTTGAGCGCCAGCAAATTCGTCTGCTGGGCAACGTCTTGAATCGCTTGAAGGATGCTTCCGATCTGCTTGGATTTACTTTCCAGAAGCCCAATTACCTCATCGGTTTCATGAACCGAGGAATGGATGGATTGCATTTGGTGAACCGTGTTCTGAACAGATGCCTCACCGGTTTCCGCCTGCTGCTTCGTCCATTCAACCGATTCTGCAATGGTGGAGGCACTCTCCGCCATGCGGCTGATCCCTGCACCGACTTCTTCCATGGAACGGGACGTTTCTTCCATCGTCAACGTTTGCTGATCTGCCCCCGTCGCCACTTCCTTCACTGTAGAAGCGATTTGCGCGGAAGCCTGCTGCATCTCGCCGGAGCTTGATTTGAGCTGGTCGGCCGACACCGTGACCAGTTGGGCATGTCCATTGATATTTTCAATCATTTGACGCATATGATCGCTCATTTTAGTGAAGGCAATGCTTAGCTCTCCAATTTCATCGTGACGCGAGAGCACCTTACTGCGCACGGACAAATCTCCTGCGGAGATCCGGTTGGCGACGGCCCCCATCTCCTTCAACGGCTTGGAAACATGCTGGGCAATGACGAAAGAAATAGTCAAGCCCGCCAACACAGCAATAATACTTAACGTTATCACCCATACCATGCCTGAGCTGTAAGATTGTATCAATTCCTCACCCCATCCGTTCGCATTCGTCTGGATGTTGCGGGTAAGTACGTCAATAACATAACTGCAGCCGCTCAACGATTCGTCCGCCCTTTGGATCATCTGCATCCCTTCCGGGCTATGCTTTTGAGCAGTGGTCAATATAAGAGGGAATTGCTTGGCGTAAGCCTCCCACTTCTCATTAAACAGCTTGACCAGATTCCTGTCCGCATCCGTAACGGCTATTTTCGCAAGGTTTTGCGACCGGCCTTGAATACTGGTGAACAAAGCCTGGGCCTTGTCCGGCTGGGAAACGACTTCCCCGTTGGAACCTGCTATCGAGCCCATATCCTCCTGCACCGGCTTTTCCTGCAAATTCAATTGAATGCGCAGCATCAAATCGTCCAGTTCCTTCAAATCATAATTCAAATTCCCCAGCATAATGACGTTAGGCAGACCGCTATCCGTCGTTTGCTTCGACTTTTCCCCCATCGTGCTCATCCTTGTAATCGCCGTTACACTGATAATAGATAACAGCAGCAAGACGACAACAAAGCTCGCTAACAGCTTTTTGAACAGGGTAAGCTTGAAATTCAACTTCAAATTGATCCTTGATTTCAACTCCATCTTCCATGCCTCCGAATACTCAGCTTTTTATGTTTTTTGGGTAATCAAATGCAAATGGCTTCCTTACATTTACATTTTTACCCTCTCTTATTCATTCATCGACAAATAACGAGTAAATATTTAGGAATTTGTCGAATTGTAACATTTCGGAAGACCTATATTGAGGACCTAATCTTCCTACTCTACGCAAAAAAGAGCCCTGGAATGGTTTCCAGAAGCTCCTCGGGTTTCAGTTATATGAACTACAATACATTCGGAATGTCTACGTTAGGATCGACATCCGCTTCATAATCTACGCCATCCGTCTCAAAACCGAACAGCTGGAAAAATTCCCGGCGATAGCCTTCAAGATCCGTCAGCTGATAAATGTTATCGGTTGTCAGCTCGTTCCAAATGTGAGCTACTTCCGTCTGTACATCGTCCCGAAGCTCCCAATCGTCGATGCGAATGCGGCCTTCAGCGTCCACAGGGGTCCCCTGCTCCGCATAGAGACGCTCTGCAAATAAACGGTACGTTTGCTCGATGCATCCTTCGTGAATGCCCTTCTCTTTCATCACCTTATACAAGGCAGAAATGTACAACGGCACGACCGGGATCGCCGAGCTGGATTGCGTTACCAAAGCCTTGCTGACTGTAACATATGCCCGTCCGCCGGTTGCGCCAAGCTGTTCATTGAGCTGTCTTGCCGTAGCTTCCAGATGATCCTTGGCCCGACCGATCGAGCCCTCGCGGTAAATAGCCTGCGTAATTTGCGAGCCGATATACGAATAAGATATCGTAGTCGCATCGTCGGCAAGCACTCCACCCGCTCTCAACGCATCGATCCACAGCTGCCAGTCGTCTCCGCCCATGACTTCTACGGTCTCGCGGATTTCATCCTCCGTTGCCGGTTCGATTGTGATCGGACTAACGACACCGTCATGAAAATTGACCGTCTTGTTCGTGTAGGGCTTACCGATCGGCTTCAGCACGGAATTCGCCGTTTCCCCTGTGCGCGGATTCGTCCGGCGGGCAGAGGCTACGCTATAAATGACCAGATCGACCTGACCCAGCTCCTTGCGGATCAGTTCAATCGTTTTCTGCTTCGTCTCATCGGAGAACGCATCGCCGGTTACACTGTAAGATTGAAGCCCCGCAGCCTGCGCAGCTTTCTCAAATGCAGCGGAATTGTACCATCCGGCCGAGGCCGGCCGCCCTCCGGCACGCTCTCCCTGGCGGTACACGCCGACGGTGCTGGAGCCCGCGCCAAAAGCGGCAACGATCCGCGAAGCCAGGCCATATCCAGCCGAAGCTCCGATAACCAGCGTTTTGCGCGGTCCTTTGGCAATGGGCGCATGTTCTTTGACATAATTGATTTGCTGCTGAACCTGCTGCGCACAGCCTTGCGGATGTGCCGTTGTGCAAATAAAGCCGCGTGTTCTTGGTTTGATAATCATGTGCGTTAATTCCCTTCTAAGCTCGTTATATGTAATCCATCGCATCCTCTGCTAGGATTGCAGGTCTACTGACTATAATACCGATTTTTTACGAAAACGTAAAACAATCCGCTGCATAAAGTCCCGAAAACAGCACAAAACCAAGCTAGCGCCTCCATGAAGCTTTCACAAATCAATCCCTTGCCCGCATTCACGAGAAAGAGGCTTTACCAAATACCATAATTAGTGTATCTTTGTCGATATATTCTATGGGTCTAAAGACCCCCATTCCTTCAAAAAAACACGTGCTTTCACCCGCATCCCCCTGTTCCAAATCGTACATCAGCAGCAAGGTAAACCTGGTCCAAACACAGCGGAACCGGTTATCGTCACAGAACGTTCCATCCTGCAGCTTCATATGTGATATAAATCACATCACCAGAAATTCCGGATTCATACAATGAAATGACATCACTTAACCAGGCAGTTTGAACTACTTCATGATGCAAATTGTATGTAGCGCAATCTATGCCTGCCCCGTGAAGGCTTCTCCAGATCAAGGCGAGGTTCTTTTTATGTATCATTCAAAAGCAAGATTACTAGTTGGAGGAAGACACCATGATGAAACGTTTATTTGTTCCGGGAATTGCTGTGCTGAATCGTTTTAATTATGCGGTTAAATTTGTGCTGATCGGCGGCCTGCTGGGACTCATCTTAACTGCCGCGACCTTCTGGATTGTTAGCCAGCTGAATCAGCAAATCGAGGACGATCAGAAAAGAGTGGAAGCCATTGCCGCCAATCAGAGCGTGACCGGATTGATTAATCTGGTACAGCAGCACCGCGGTACGGGCACGATTTACCTAAATGGAGACAAGTCCGTACAGGACAAGCTGAAGCAATTAGAAAATCAAATCGGCCAAGTGATCCTCGAGGTGGACGAGATCGATAAGAAGTCGGGCAGCACCTACATCATGAGCGAACGATGGAGCCAGTGGAAGAAGGATTGGAGCGGCCTGCTATCCAAATATGCAAACGGAACGAGCTCAGAGTCCTTTGACTCTCATTCGAAGCTCATCGAAAGCCTGCTCACGATGCTCAATGAAATTGGCAGCCAATCGGGATCCTATTTAAGCGATGATTTGATGGTAGACTATATGAGCAACAACGTGTACTCTACGGCTCCCTATCTCATTGAAAAAATGGGCCAGTCCCGCGGCATGGGCTCCGGCGCCGTAGCGGCCAAGAAAATCACCCCGGAGCAGCAGAGGTCGCTCACATCTCTAAAGGCGCAGATCGAGGTATATTTCGAACGAATGAATCTTGAACTGAGCAACGCTCTCACCAAGGACCCCGCGGCTTCCGCAGCTGCGAAGCCTTTCTTCGATCAGGCCCTGGGAAGCACCGATACCTTCTTTAGCATGCTGGATAAGGATGTTCTGGGTGCACCCGTCATTACGATAGAATCCCAGGCTTATTTTAATACAGCGACCGATGCGATTGACCGCACATACCAGTTACATAAAAAAGAGCTGGAGCTGCTTTCGAGTAAGCTGCAGGCTCATATTCGGGAAATGAAGGACACCAGGACTATATTTCTGGCCATCATCGCCATTCTGCTGCTGGCTGCGCTCTACGGCTTCGTAGCGTTTTATTTCGCCGTGTCCGATGCGGTGAACCGTCTGAAGACAGCTGCGCAGGCTGTTGCCGACGGAAACCTGAACGTCCGTGCCGACCTTCGCACGCGAGATGAAATGCACGAGGTATCCGTAGCTTTTGATGCGATGGCAGCGAACCTGCAAAACGTGATCTCGCATATACGCACGAGCTCGGAGGAAGTGGCGCAGCTATCCGGCGAGCTGGCTGCCGGAGCGAACCAGCAGGCCGACGCTTCCCAGCAAACCGCCGCCCTCATACAGGAGGTTGCCGCCGGAGCCGAGGAACAGATGGCCAGCATAGACGAAAGCCGCAAAGCGATGGCAGAAATGGCTGCCGGTGTGCAGCGGATTGCGGAAACGTCGTCACTGGTAGCCGAGACGTCGCAGGACACCAGCCATCTGGCCCAGCGCGGGCTTGCCTTGGTGAAGCAAACGATCGACCAAATCAACAGCGCCTCTAACGCTTCCCGTGAGACGGATGAGGCCATTCACGTCCTGATCGGGCATTCCGAGCAGATTAGCAGCGTCGTCGACCTTATTGCCAGCATCTCTTCACAAACCAATCTGCTGGCGCTTAACGCTTCCATTGAAGCAGCCCGGGCAGGCGAACAAGGCAAAGGCTTCGCGGTTGTTGCCGGGGAGGTGCGCAAGCTGGCTGAGCAAACGCAGCAATCCGTTCAACAAATTGCGGAGCTCGTTCATGCGATTCAAAGCCATTCAGCAACCGCCAACGACGTCACGAGCAAAGGAATGGTCGAAGTGGCACGCGGTGTTGAGTCCGTACGACAGACGGTTGAATTGTTCGAGGCGATTCTTGAGGGAACGAAGGATGTTTCCGGACAAGTAGAAGAAGCCGCGACCGTGTCGGAGCAAATGTCCGCAGGAACGGAGGAAATTTTGGCCTTTACTGAGGAGCTCGCACGTATTTCCTCCCACGCGGCGGATCAGGCTCAAGGCGTCGCAGCCGCCACGGAGGAACAGCTGGCCCAGACGGAAACCTTCTCCGAGATGGCCCACCGACTGGGGACCATGTCTGGGGAATTGCAGCGCATGATCCAGCATTTTAAATAAGGAATCGTACAGAATCGGATGCTACATGCAGATATGTGAGAAAGTAAACCAGTCTGCCTCCTTTACCTTGGGGCAGGCCGGTTAGGCTTTTGTTGTGACTAGATGCAGCCTTTCTGCAGCAGCAGCTCCCCCTGTCGCGTTCCACAGCTCCTTCTGTGCAACGGCATCATTCGCGGGAAATACCGGAGTGATCGGTTGACCCGTACCTACGTCAAAATACCCGCCAGTCACCCCCTGATATTGCGGTCCAACCGCCAGCCGGTTTATAATCTCCGCTCCTTGATGCGGATCTCCGATACGCAGCCAAAGGGCCCAATAGTTGACAGCCATCATCTCTGAGAACCCTTCGGAGATCATTCGCTGCCGGAATACATGTATCCCTGCGTTATTTAAGCTAAACACCTGCGGCTGATAACCAAGCCGGCTAATCGCCTAAATTAAAAAAAGGACTGCAACAGCCCGCCTCTTGGCAAACTAGTTGCGGTCCTTCATTTTCTAGGCGTGCAGGAGCAGCAAGTCAGCAGATCAGATTTTAAATCGATGGGCTAAGCTTTGCAGATCAGCTGCCATCTCTGAAAGGGAAGCAGCGGAGGAGGAAATTTCCATCATTGATGCCGTTTGCTCCTCTGCGGAAGCAGCTACGTTCTGCGTATGCGATACGGATGTATGAGATATCTCAGAGATAGACAGTGTACTGGAAAGCAAATGACCGATCTTGGTGTTGATTTGTTCAATAGAGCTTGAAATATCCTTCATTTGACCCGCCACCTGATCGACAGAGCCGTAAATGCCAGTAAAAGTGTTCCCCGCTTCTGCAACTAAAGCCGCTCCCTCTTTAATTGCGGCTTGCGATTCATTAAGGGAGTGGATGGATTGGAACGATTCATTTTGTATGTCCGAGATCAGCTGCTGGATCTGATCGGCCGAATTTCTGGTTTGCTCAGCCAGCATACGGATTTCATTGGCAATGACCGAGAAGCCTTTTCCATATTCGCCCGCTCTGGCTGCCTCGATGGAGGCATTCAATGAAAGAATATTCGTTTGATTCGATATATTCGTAATCAATGCGACGATATGTCCGATTTCCTTCGACTTTGCTTCAAGAGCAAGCAGCACTTGCTCCAAAATATCCGTTTTCCCCCGAATAAGATGCATTTGGTTGACCGTGCTGGAAATGACCTCCTTTCCCGTCTGGGACAGATAGGATGCCGCTTGAGTCGTACGATTTACTTCCTGAACGAATCCGGTTATGCGATCGGAGTCAGTTGCAATCTTATGTAATGCGTCCTGGGAATCCTGCACGCTGGTAAACTGGCTCTCTGCGCCTTCGGCAACCTCACTAATCGAAGCGCTGATAAAGCTGGAGGCTTTACCGGATTCCTCGGCGCTTGCCGTCAGCTCCTCAGATAAAGCGGCGACCTGATTGGAAGAATGGCTGATCTCCGTAATAATTCCGTGCAGGTTCTCCTTCATCAGAATGATATGTCGGGATAATTCGCCTATCTCATCCTTGGACTGCAGCTGCAGTTGTCTGGTCAAGTCCCCCGCTGCAATATCGCTGACAAAGCCTACCATGTCCCGGATGGGCGAGGCAATTCTGTGGGAGATCCAGTAAGCGGCCATCAAGCTAAGTAGAAACAGAAGGAGAAATACCAGGATGGCTGTCCCTTGCAATGAAGCCGATTGCTTCAGCATTTCCTGCTGTGAGGCGACAAATCCAGGAATCCGATTCATGAGTACCCCCTGGATCGCACCATCATGACTGAGCAAAGGCAGCAGGTACGAAGCGTAGGATTGTCCCCCAAGCTGTACGACCTGGATCAGTGGCTTTTTTGACGATTTGACTTGGTTGAGGAGAGGGACAAGAGCGGCGTAATCCGCATTGTGAGCCGCAAGCTTGGATACGTTCCGGGCTTGATCCTTCAGCTTCTCATGGGAATCGGCGAACATTTGTTGACCGATTGCATCTTTTTGAACGTCTGTCATAACGTAATAGTCCGTTTGGTCGCTGACGAGAAAGAGAGTAGAGCCGGCTTGAGTAGACTCTGCAATTTTGCTAAACATCGCCTGGTATGCCTGCTGGCCTACAACGATCGCGCCGATGACTTTGCCGTCGGTATCTTTAATAGGGGCGCTAATTTGCAGCTTGCCGTCTTCTTCATTTACTTCCCAGGAAATGACGGTCTGCCCGCTATCCAGCGACGCATTGGTAGAAGCATATTGAAGCTGGCCGAAGCCGTCGAATGAGGGATTGGTGGGGCAGGCAAGGATTGGGGTTTTTCCATCGGACGTTCGTTCCTTTAGACTCGTGACCCAAATAAGGTCAATGCCGATCTTTTCTTTAGCTATTCTAGAACTGCTGTCGAGAGCGCTGTGCAGCAGCTCCTTATTATTTTCTTTGACAGCCCTCACCACCTGCTTGTCCTGGGCCATCTGATCCGCTAAAAAGGCAGCAGTTTGAGTAACGTCTGCCACATAACCATTGACCCCCTTCTCAACCATCGCTACTTTGTCCTCCAACTGCTTTTGCAGCAGCTCACTGGAGTAATCCGTCGTTTTGTCGAGCATATTTTTAACAAAATACACATTGCTGCCAAGAATGACAATAATCACAGCAGCTACAAACAGCATGATCTTCCATTTTATTGATGTCATAATAACTCCCCTACTGAATATGTCATTCAATTTGATAGGTTTGAAACGCTGTGTGCCGATTCCTGTTGTATGAGGTGCACTTTGCTGTGTGGCTAAATAAAGAGAAAGAGCAGGTTGCCCGTACCGGGCTGAAAGAATAAAATCCACACATGTGTGTCGTTTTTTGTCGTTTACATACCTCCTTGGTGTAATTTTTGGCACTATATGGCACACGGTATATTGTATACCATTTATATATAATAGATCAATCATTGACAGATACGCATTTTTAATTCTACACGGTGGCGGATGTACCCGAGGGCCAAATTTCCGGAGCTGTCGAATCCGGTCGAACAACCGATTCGGACAAATTTGTTAATACAAGAGATAGTATGATCATGAGGACTATATTGTCGCGCAGTTTATTGGACCTATTTGTCCTCGGTACGTCCTTGTTAACTTTGTGTTGACTTGGAGTCACTTGAAAGCAACAAAAAAGCGTACAGACTCTAGTGGTCTGTACGCCAAACGCCCGTCGGACGCGGTCTTTCCGTTCTTATTCTTCCCCTGTCGCCACCGGATTGTCCTTGTAGCTGACCCAGTCGCTCCAGCTGCCTGCATAAAGCTTCACGTTCGAGAAGCCCGCTTCCTGCAGCGCCATGACGTTCGGGCAGGCGGTAACACCGGATCCGCAGTAAACGATAATCTCGTCGGCTGTCTGCAAATCAGCGAAACGGCGCTTTTGGTCGTCCCCGCTGCGCCAGTTCCCCCACTCGTTCAGGCTGTTTTTCCAGAAGTCGTTGCGTGCTCCCGGAATGTGCCCGGCCACGGGATCAATGGCTTCCTCCAGCCCCAAGTACCGGCGCGATTCCCGCGAATCGAGAATCACTGTTCCCGGTTGTCCCAAACGGTTTTTCACGTCCTCCATACTCACCAGCATAGACTCCTGAGGCTCCGGAACGAACACCGCTTCATGTACGATAGGAGGTTCGTCCGTTACGGGATATCCCGCTTCCTTCCAATGGGCATAAGTTCCATCAAGCACATAAACCTGCTTGTGTCCCAGGAACTGAAGCAGCCACCAAAAACGCGAAGCCATCGCTCCCCCCTGATCGTCATAGGCAATGACCGTCGTATCGCTGCCGATTCCTGCACTGCCCAACTTGCGGGCCAATGCATTCCAATCCGGCAGCGGGTGGCGTCCGCCGTGCTCGCTTTTAGGTGCGGACAAATCTTCTTCGAGATCAAAATAGACCGCACCTGGAATATGATCAGCGGCATATGCATCACGGCCTGAAGCCGGATTCCCCAAGGCAAACCTGCAGTCGGCTATAACAATATTTTCAGCGTTTCCGTGCTCAAACAGCCAGTTTTGGCTTACAACATGCTTTAGCACCTAGGTTCACTTCCTTTGCTGTGAGTAGTGGTATTTCTATTAGTATACAACGGATGCCAGGCGGAGCAAAATGCGAAAAGCGTCATTTGCGAAAATGTTTTGTGGTTCGCCTGTATTCGACAACCGAACCCCTGCCCGGTACAATAAGGAAAAAAGGAGCGAAGCCTCATGGACCTTGTACCGATATTTCAGCTGGTACCTTTAACCGAACACGACGGCAAAGCCTTATGCAGCTGGGTCTACCCGGCTCCGTACGATATTTATAACTGGCCGGCTTGGGAAGCCATGGCTGAAGCCCGGCAGGAGTTTACCGACCCCGCCATACGCGACGCCCAATACCGTGCGGTGCTGGATCAAGAGGGCACGTTATGGGGCTTTGCGCAGCTATTCCCCATCGTAGGCGTAACACGCCTTGGGCTCGGCATGAGGCCAGATCTGTGCGGACAGGGCTATGGCGTTTCTTTTGTTCGTGCCATTGTCGAGGCAGCCAAACAAAAAGCACCTGCCAACGAGATCGACTTGGAGGTGCTGACCTGGAATGAACGCGCCTATCGCGTGTATGAAAAGGCCGGCTTCGGCCTGACCGACACCTATGAACGGATGACGCCTCGCGGCATGGCTGAATTCCATTGTATGGTATGGAATCCTTAGCCTTCTGCGACTTCATCAAAGCGTCGCGCCGTCTCAAAATCCAGCTCCGTCAGCCCTTCAGCGCGCCAGGTGGTGAGACGCAGCTTAACCAGCGTATAGTCAATCACAATGAACGGATGATGATTGAACGCCTCCGCCACGGAGGCCACCCTGTCCACGAAAGCAACCGCCTCGGGAAATGATGGAAACCGGTACGATCTAACCAGCCACTTCCCTTCCTCCCGGCCCCAGCCTGGAACCCGCTCCAGCCTTGAGGCTAGTTCATCCTCCGACAGCTTCACTCGACTCATCCGACCGCCTCACACTAAGTAAATGACGCTGATCAGCTTGCCGTCATGATGAATAACAATGACATGCTTTTCTTTGTCGTGGCTAAGGGTACATCCGCCTACCTTCATCTTGGGTGAGGTACCGAGTCCATAAAACAAATCATCTGCCAAGGTTTTCATGCATTCCTGCTGTTCCTCGCGTTCCAGCTCATTCCATTCGTCGTTCGTCATCTCCAAAAAGGTGTAGCATTCATCAATACTGTGTAAAGCTTGGGTGAAATCGTCAATAATGTCATTATATTCTCGACCGAACTTAATTCCCATCAACAGTCAGTCCTTCCGGATGGATATGGAATGGAAAATGCTTACTAAGCATTGTAACCTGAAAAAACCTATCCATGCAACCGGTCTCATATGGATATACCAAAGCATTCCGCTCCAAGTTTCCCGGGCGGGTCCGCTGTAACCTCCATCGGCATTCCCGGCGAAACTGGGCCGTAATAGCGCAAACCGGGCTGGAGTCCATACTTCGGCGGATCCGAAAGCAGCCGGAGGAAGCGAACGGAATCGATCAATTATGGCCGATCGATTCAAGCATTTAAACCCAAAATCTGTTACACTATAAGGATACACTTAGAGTTCGGAGGCGGAGCGTTTTCCATGCTGAAGCTGCACATTCCCAAAAACCGAATGAATTACCTGATCGACCGGATGCAGCACCAATTCGCACTCCCGATGGTGGAACAAGGCTGGGAGTATCATCATAAAGGCCGTGTGACCGGTCTGGAGCTGATCCACGGCGTCGAAATTCATGCTCTGGTGAGCGATACGAAACCATGCGAGGTCCATTTGGATATGGATCAGTTCGAGAAGAGTGAATGCAGCTGTCCGGAAGAGGAGTACTGCATGCACATGGCTGCTGTCATTTTCACCTTGTATGCGGCTTTCGCCCGACCGGAGCTTCTGCTGCAGCAGCTGCGTCAAGCGATTCGGGTCAAAAGCCGCCAGGCCCAAACCCGTTCCTCGGCAGGACCAAAGACCGAGAAAAAGACCGAGCGTCTGGAGCCCCCTCGGCCGGAGCAGCTGCCTTCCGTATGGCATCGCTACTTTGACCAGCAGTTTTATGGGTATTCGTTATCGCAGCAGCATTCCATCGAGCAGTTTTACAATACGGCCAAGGAGTCGCTCGGCTCACTGGCCGCCGGGTGGAACGAGCCGCTGCGCTCTCTATACGGGCTACACGTGCTGCTGTTCGTTATGCGCAAAATGGAGCAATTCTACAGCGAGACAAAAACATCCTATCTTTCCTTTTATATCGAAACCGGCTGCAAAACGGTTGCCAAGCAGTGCATGGAGCAGTTGAACGTGCTGCTGCCGGAGCTTGATGTGCCTGCGCTTGCCAAAAGCTGCAGCAATGCGCTCGACGATACGCTCGGCATGCTGGGGGAGGCTGCACTGAACGGAAAAGACTCCCCTCTCGATTGGCTGGTTGCTTACCGCAGCATCTGGTGGCGCCTGAGCGATTCGCCGCAGCGGGTCCAGCGTGAACGCAAACGGCTTCAGCTGCTGCTGGAAAAGACGTCGCTGCTGCCCCGCAAACGGGATGCGCTGCTTGTGGCCCTTGCTCACTTTGACGTGATGGACGGAAATGATGACGAGGCGCGTGTACGACTCGAGCATCTCAGCAAGCGGGAAGCCCGGGATTATTTCCTCTACTTGCACCGCTGCTATGAAGACCAGCAGTGGGACCGGATGCTGACCTGGCTGCGATGGATGCTGCCTTCCATGCAGCGGGCCCAGCAGGAGGAGCTGCGCACGTTCTGTACGTATTGGATGGAAGCGGTAAACCGTCAACCGGAGGATACGGAATGGGTTGATGTGATGATCGCCCTGCTGCCGCGCACCTATTATTTCTACACCGCCTATTTGTTGAAGGCGCACCGGTTCAAGGCTTGGATCGATCTGCAGCTGGCCAACCGCGTCTCACCGCTTGATCTGTATACGCTCGACCTGAAAACAGTCGAGGAGCATGATCCGTCGCTGCTGCTGCCGCTGTACCATCAGGCCGTAGAGCGAAGCATCGCGGAGAAAAACCGCAGCGCCTATCAGATGGCGGTCCGGCTGCTGAAAAAGCTGCAAGCCTACTATAAAAAGCTCGGCCAAACCTCTATTTGGGAGGATTATATTTACCGCCTCTCCGCAAGGTATTCCCGACTGCGTGCACTGCAGGAAGAGCTGAAGAAAGGGAAGTGGATACCATGATCGAATCGTCTGCGATAACCGTTCACGCCCGTTGGACGGCTCCCGGCTGCTTCTTTGTGTGGGGCACGCGCTACAAGGGGGGCATTTGCGATGCCTATGATTTAAAGAACGTGCTGTTCGCCTGGCACCAGCCGTCCTTTTACGGCACGTTCATCGAGGTCTCCGAATCGATGAATGTGGAGGGCCTTCAGCTGCCGGCCTTGGAGGCGCTGGACTATTTCTGCAGCCCGGGCGCTGTCCAGCATGTCTCGCTGGAGTGGACCCCTGAGCTGCAGGAGCTCATGCGCCTGGCGCCTCACATGAAGGAGGCGCTCGTACAAGGCCGCTGCATGCCCGATTTCACGAAGTGGAAGGCGGGCGAGCTCGGCTGGAAGCTTCAGCTGCCGGAGCAAGTGGCGGCTGAAGGGCTCTCGCCATTGGCGCAGCAGTGGATGGACCGGCTCATTCCCGAATGGGCCGAAGAGGACGGAACGCTGCGCCAGAGCATTCGCCAGCTGGAGCTGACATACCCGCTGCTGCAGCGCGGCAAACTGCCGGCCGATCTATGGATGGACGAAGAGGATTGGCTCGTCTCGATCGGCTGGCAAACCGACGGCACGCCGTTCCGCACGTGCCTGCAGCTGAGCGAGCCGCCGCAGGGCCGCGGCAGCTGGCCGCTGCGCGTCGTGCTGCAGGATCGCGCCGACAAGGCGCAGCTGCGCGAGCTCGACCCGCACGCGGTCGCCGCGCTTGCCGCGCTGTCCGTGCACAGCGCCGACGCTGCCGCACGCACGCTCGACGCTTCGCCTGCACCCGACGCTGCTGCACACGCGCTCGACGCTTCGCACGCGCCTGACGCCGCTGCACACGCGCTCGACGCCTCGCCCGCGCCTGGCGCCGCCGTGCCCGAGCCGTTGGCAGACCTGCCGGCGGCGTGGCAGCCGCAGCTCGTGCGCGCGGCGCACGACCTCGCCAAATGGCAGCGCATCCTGCCATGGCTGACACGCACCAGCGGTGCGCCCGGCGAGCTCCGCAGCGAGCTGACGGCCGACGAGGCGTGGCAGCTGATGAGCAACGGCAGCCTGCGCTTGATGGAGGCAGGCTACTCGGTATTCCTGCCCGCCTGGTGGGAACGGATCCGCCGTACGAAGCCGCGGCTCAAGGCAAAGATTAAATCGTCTGTCGGCTCCGCCCCGCAGTCTATGTTCGGCCTGCAGCAGCTCATGCAGTTTGACTGGAAGGTCGCTCTTGGCGACATTGAGCTGACGGAGGAGCAATTCCGCGCGCTGCTGGAGGAGAACCGCAGACTCGTACAGATTCAAGGGCAGTGGGTCCAGCTCGATCCGGACCAGCTGCTTCAGCTGCAGCAGGTTATCGCCCAGGTTCAGAAGAAGCAGGGTCTCTCCCTGCGGGACGTGCTTGAGCTTCATCTGCTTGGCTCCACGGAAGGCGAGGAGGAATACGGCTTCGAGCGATCGCTCCAGATGGAGGTTGAGCTGAACGAACAGCTTCAGGATATGGTCGACCTGCTCAACCATACCAAACGACCTCCGCTGCTTGAGCCTCCTGCCTCATTCCGGGGGACTCTGAGGCCTTATCAGGTGGAGGGCATCTCCTGGTTGCTCTTCCTGCGCAGCGTAGGGCTCGGAGGTTGTCTTGCCGATGACATGGGTCTCGGCAAAACCATCCAGATGATCACCTACCTGCTGCACATTCGCAGCGAGCAGGACGCCCAAGGAGCAGGCGGCAGCGCAGCCCGCCCGCAGCACATGCGGTCGAATTCGAACGATATTGCTGATTTTGAACCAAGCTCCGGCGCCACACCGGGTCTGAGGGGACCTCGCCTTGCCCTGCGAGGAACGGCTGGCGGCGCAGGCGACACCTCATCTGCGGCTCCCTCCCTGCTCATTTGCCCCACCTCAGTGCTTGGGAACTGGCAAAAGGAGCTGGACCGTTTTGCACCGCTGCTGAACATTTATTTGCACTACGGCCCGAACCGCGCCAAGGGTAATGCTTTTCAGGAGGCTATCCGCGGCTACGACCTGGTGTTAACGACTTATACCTTGTCGCATTTGGATGAGTCGGAGCTCACTTCCGTCGAATGGAACTCCATCTGCCTGGACGAAGCACAAAATATTAAAAATGCGTACACCAAGCAGGCTACCTCGATCCGCAGCTTTCATAGCCGCCATCGGATCGCCATGACGGGAACACCGATTGAAAACCGGCTGACCGAGCTGTGGTCGATCTTCGATTTCCTCAACCCGGGCTATCTCGGGACACTGCGGGATTTCACGCACCGGTATGTGAGTGCCATTGAGAAATCGAACGATCCGGAGCTGATCGCGAAGGTACAGCGCCTGATCCGGCCGTTCCTGCTGCGGCGGGTGAAGAAGGATCCGGCTATTCAGCTTGATCTGCCCGAAAAGCACGAATACAAAACGTTCGTTTCGCTTACCGCCGAGCAGGGTATCTTGTACGAAAACTATATTAAGGATATGTTCGAGCGGCTGGACCGCCTCAGCGTGATGGAGCGCCGCGGCTTGATTCTCGCAGCGCTGACCAAGCTGAAGCAAATATGCAATCATCCGTCGCTGATGCTGAAGGAGCCGGCCACCGCCCCTTGGCAGCAGCGCTCCAACAAGGTGGAGCGTCTGCTCGAAATGGTGCAGGAGCTGCGTCAGGAAGGCGACAAATGCCTCATTTTCACCCAATTCGTGGAAACCGGGCATCTGCTGCAGCGCATATTGGAGCAGGAGTTGGGGGCACCTGTCCCGTTTCTGCACGGCGGCACGCCGAAGGCTACGCGCGATCAGATGATCACGCAGTTTCAAGACGAAACGCTGCCGCCGGAGGAACAGAACGGTATCTTCATTTTATCGCTGAAGGCCGGAGGTACGGGACTCAACTTGACTGCCGCGAACCATGTGTTCCATTTCGACCGCTGGTGGAATCCCGCAGTAGAGAATCAGGCTACAGACCGGGCTTTTCGGATCGGGCAAACCCGCCACGTGCAGGTGCATAAATTCGTTACGCTTGGCACGCTGGAAGAACGGATTGACGAGATGATCGATAAGAAGCAAGGCTTAAGCCAGCAAATTGTCGGCAACGGGGAACAGTGGATTACGGAAATGTCGACGGAGGACTTGAAGGAATTGTTCGCATTGCGAAGTGAATGGGTGGAGGCTTAAGGGGCGCGCCCCCTCTCCCCCGCTTCTCCTGCAGCCGCCGGCTGCAAATTATGGTGAGGAAAACGAGGTTGTTACAGATGAATCCTGTCATTGCCATTGAACAAGTGTCCTTTCGGCGCGGCGCGCTCGAGCTGCTGCATCAAGTGAATTGGACCATCCGAAAAGGGGAGCATTGGGCGCTGCTTGGACTGAACGGCTCCGGCAAAACAACCCTGCTCAACATCATTACAGGCTACCAATGGCCCACCTCCGGTAAAATTGCGGTACTGGGGCATCCCTTCGGAGAGATCGATCTGCGTGAGCTGCGGCAATCCATCGGCTGGGTCAGCTCCTCCCTGCAGGAAAAGCTGTATGCCGGGGACTCCGCGCAATCGGTCGTCATCAGCGGTAAATTCGCCACCATCGGTCTTTACGACAAGCCGACGGAGGAAGACTTTGATCAGGCCCGGCGCCATATGGAGGCGCTGAATTGCCTGCATCTATGGGACCGCGAATACCGCACCTGCTCGCAGGGAGAGAAGCAAAAGCTGCTCATCGCCAGAGCGCTTATGAGCCAGCCGGCCTTACTGATTCTGGACGAGCCGTGCAACGGGCTCGATCTATTTTCACGGGAGAAGCTGCTTCAAAGCATACAAGAGCTTGCCCGGCGGGAGGACAGCCCTACATTAATCTATGTCACGCATCATACGGAGGAGATCGTGCCCATGTTCAGCCATACGCTGCTTCTGCGCAATGGGCTCGTCTTTGAAGCAGGGCCGACGAAGGAAATATTGAGCACGGAGAAGCTGAGCGACTTTTTCCAGCAGCCGGTCTCGGTCTATTGGAATCGGGGACGTGCATGGACGCAGCTGGAGGAAGAGGAGGAACGCTAAACACTCAGGTCGAGGAATAAATAGTTCGAGCCCCCTACAGGACAAGAATAGGTCTGCATCAATCGGGATGTATCCAGATCGGTATACTCTTGGGAGAGCATGCCTTGCTGCTGGTTGCTCATGCGCAGTACCGTCGGGATGAAATAGGGACGCCAAATCCAGTTCGAGCCCTGATACTTCATATCTTTTTGCCAGCCCCCGCCCTCCGAGCGAACATAGTTCGATGAGATTTGGCAGCCGTCCTCCCGGCAAATATACATCCGCTCCACATTGCCCGACACACTCAGTAGCAGACTTTCAATCAGGGCATCCGCCTCCTGTGCAGAGGAGATCCTGACATCAGATGTCACTAATGCATTCAGGCTATCTTGAATCGCATACAGTGACCGGTAGCGCAGCACTTCCTGCTCTGTATAGCTGCGGATTTCTTCCTTTAACAGCAGCTCGTATGACTGTGGAGCCTGCAATTCAGCCTCCGCTCCCGAGAACAGAAACCCCTGGACGTACCGGGCTCCCGCCTTCATCGCGTAGTACAAATCCTGCTTCGTCTCGACGCCTTCGATCAAGAGCGACGAGCCCATCTGGGAGGAAAGAATCGAGAAGGAATTCAGCAGCGCCTTGTAGCCGTCGTGGAGCGCGCTTTTTTTGAGCAGCTTCAAATCAATCTTCAAAATATTGGGCATGATCGAAGCGATCCGGTCATAGTTGCTGTATCCGCTCCCGATGTCATCAATGGCGATCCTGCAGCCCTGCTCCCGATACACCTGAATGATCTCCGTCAACTCATCCAGCCGCCCCTGAAACTCCTCTTCGGTAATTTCGATAACGACACGGGAAGGATCCAAACCGTGCTTTTGTATAAACTGCAGCGTAGGCAGCTGCTTCGTCGCTTTGTACATCCTGTAAATCCAGGACGGCTTTAAATTGAGAAACAAAAGGACATCCGTATGCTGCCTCGCCATCGCGACGATCGCTTTCTCTCGAAGCAGCCGATCCACATCCAGATGCTCCTCCTCGCTTACCGTTCGATCGTGAAAAAAAGGCCCTAAGCTATAAACCCGCCCCCCGTCAATTCTCCGACCTAATGCCTCATAGCCTACAATTTGCTGCGTTTGCAATGACAAAATGGGTTGAAAATAAGGTGCCAATTCCTGTCCCTGCAGCTGCTGCCGCGCTTCTGTCTTCAATACTACCGCCCCCCGCTGACAACCACGTAATGTTAGTGTAATCTATTCTAACATAAGTTGCGTCTTTTGTAAGCCAGATTCAGGAAACAGGGGATGCTTTCGAACAAAATTGCAGGAGTCGGCGGCCGTGGATCGCACCGGCAATTCCTTGCTTGCAAATTTCACCCGGACAAGAGGGTTTATCCGGATTTTGTCGAATGGTGTTCATACAAAGCTAACCGGCTTCGTCGTCTTTCAGGACGGCATCCCATTTTGCAGCAAGGTGGTTGTCTATGAATTTAACTCGTTCCCACATTTCCCTTATTTATGTCGTTCTGATCATTAGTCTTCTTGCCGCCGTCAGCGTCTCCAGCTTCATCGCTTCCACACATGTTGAAGCGGAGCTGAACAGCGTCGCGAAAGAAGCGCTCCCTTTATCTGAGGTCTCTGGAAATATATTGTCCGATCTTATCAGTATGGAGACCGGCGTTCGAGGCATGGAGCTTACGGGTGATCCCAAATTTCTGGAGCCCTATGAGCAAGGTAAAAGCCATCTGGGAAGCGATCTCCAGCAAATGGCCGGCTATCAGAAATTGTACCCGAATTTGAAAAGCTTAATGGAAGGCGATATTCTTCCCCAGATTCGGCGGCTGGAGGAATTTTACACGACGCAAATTTCGATGGTTCGCTCCGGGCAATTGGAGGAAGCGCGCAGACGCGGCCCAATGGGCAAAACGCTGATGGATAACTTCCGCCAGCTCCACATCAAAATCCGTACGGAAATCGAGGTCATTACCGCAGAATCCTATACGAACGCTGTTCGTGCAGGGCAGACAACACGTACCATCATTGCTTCCGGCGGTGCCCTGGCCGTCATCATCGGCGGACTTTCCTTCTTCATCTTTCGGCGTGCCAACGAGGCGGAATCCGCACTGCGCAAAAGCGAGGAGACCTACCGCTTCATGGCTGAAAGTCTGGAAGCCCAGAACGAGGAAATTATCGCCCAGCAGGAGGAACAGGAGCAGACGCTTGAGAAGCTGTCTCTCCGCGAGCATGAGCTCGAGTCTATCAGCAGTTATCAAGCGAAGCTTGCCGGCGCTTTGGATATGGATGCCTTCTTGGGCTCATCTATTCCCGCCCTGCTGGAATCTTTGCAGTTGGATGCCGCGCTGCTCGCCGTTCGATCCACAGAACGGCAGGCTGCAGAGCCGGGCTCGACAGCATTTGATGTGCTGTATGCGACAGGGTACCCCCAGACAATTCCGAAGCAGCTGGAAAAAACTTTATACGGCCCCGCGCTTCGCGTCTTCACTGAAGGCAAGCCCGTGGAATGCAAGCGTGATTTGTCCCCGGCCGAGCAGAGCCTGCATCACAATGATACGGCTGTACTGGATCAATATTTTCCTTTATTCGATGACCAGCAGCAGGTGATCGGCTTTCTTTTGCTGACAGGCTACATCACCGCGGCGAGCGAGCAAAAAATGAGAGTGGCCAAGGGCTTGGCCCGCCAATTCGGGCTCGCCTTCCTTGCGCAGTTCATCAATGAAGAGCGGCGCCGGCAAGCCCTCCATCTGAAGAAGCTGAATGCGCAGCTGACCAAGGAAAGGCTGCTCGTCGGCAATATTCTGGAAGCGACGAATGAAGGCATGATGTTCTGTGATTTGAACGGGATCATCCAGTTCACCAACCATCGCATGATTGAAAGGTTCCCGCTCAGCAAGCACGTCGGCGACTATTGGCCGGATTTGTGCCGAACGCTTGAACAAGCGAACCCCTCCTTCTCGCAAGCGCACCAAGCCATTAAAGGCCTGCTGGAAGGGTCCCTCGACAAGCTGTCCGAGCGCTTTACTCTCTTCGATGAGGAGCAGCAGCCTCATTTCATTGAGCTGTATGCAACCAAAGTCGGGGGCAGCAGCAACGAGGAGCAAGGGTATTTGTTCGTATTCCGCGACCGGACGGAAGAAGAGAAGGTCGATGAGATGAAAAATGAATTTATCAGCATCGTTTCCCACGAGCTTCGGACACCGCTTGCCAGCGTGCTTGGATTTATTGAGATATTGCTTCATCGCGAGCTTACCGCGGAGAAGCAGCAGCGTTACCTGCAAACTATTTATAAAGAAGCGAATCGCCTTTCAACGCTCATTAACGATTTTCTGGATTTGCAGCGGATGGAATCCGGAAAGCAAGCTTACCATTTTGCTCCTATCGAGCTTGTCGGAATTGTCCAAGAGGTCGCCGAGCAATGGAAAGGGAAACAAAGCCATGAGATCCGGCTGTCCGCTTCCCATAAGGATATCTGGGTTCGGTCCGATGCGGATCGGCTGAAGCAGGTTGTCCACAATCTATTGAGCAACGCTATCAAATATTCCCCTCAAGCCAATCTGGTCGAGGTGGCCCTTGAGGCCTCCGGAGACCGGGTGCTGCTGAAGGTAACCGATTATGGCCTTGGCATTCCGGATGATGCGAAGGATAAGCTGTTCACCAAGTTTTACCGCGTCGATAATTCCGACCGTCGACAGATCGGCGGTACCGGTTTAGGCTTGGCCATTGTCAAAGAAATTGTCGATGCGCATCAAGGCTCCATCACGTTCGATTCTTCCATGGGCCAAGGTACGACCTTTACGGTCGAGCTCAGCACCTATCAGGTTCCTGATGCCGAAGGCAGCATCCTTGTTCTAGAGGATGACGATAACTTGGCCAAGCTGGTCCAGATCACCCTGAGCAAGCTGAACCTGCCATCCGTGCATCTAAGGTCCGCCGAGGAAGGAATTATTGCGCTGCACCGCATCCGCAGCCAGCCGCCGCGGCTGTGCATCGTCGATATTCATCTTGAGGGCTCGCAAAACGGCTGGGATTTCATGACCGAGCTGTATCGCCATCCAGACTTTTACCGCACCCCGGTCATCGTCTCTACCGCATTGGAGCCGCCGCTGAACTACCACGAGAAAGATATTGAGAAATTTCTGCGCAAGCCGTTCTCCATGGAAAAGCTCCTGCAGGTTGCCGAGCAGCTGCTGTACCATACCGAGCACAATCCGTCGTATATTTTTCCGGCGCAGGACGAGAACGTTCTTTCGACCACTTTGCGGAAGAACGGGATGGAAGTCACTGAAATGACCTGTGATGAGGATATGATTCAGGTGGAGTTGAAGCCTCTGCAGCACAATGAGAGCGAAGAAGAAGATTAGTAAGCTCGAAGAACGCGGAATACAGCCTTCTTTCGGGTATGCGCCCCGGTACATTCCGGGGCTTTTCTTCCCGCAGTGGAATAAGCTAAACTAAGCAGAAGTAGAAGAAAGGCAGGCGATGCAGAGATGCTGCACAACGAAGAGAAAGAAGCGGTATACAAAGCGATTTATAACCGGAGAGATATCCGAACGTTTCTGCCGGACCCCATCTCGCCCGAGGTGATACGCAGATTGCTTGATGCGGCGCATCACGCCCCTTCCGTCGGCTTCATGCAGCCATGGAGCTTCATTCTGGTCGAAACCGCTCCCACGAAGGAACGACTGGCCTGGGCTGCGGATAAGGAGCGCCGGGCTCTCGCCATTCACTATGAGGGAGAGAAGGAACAGCACTTCCTTGGCCTGAAAATCGAAGGGATTAAGCAGGCGCCGATTACCATCTGTGTCACCTGTGATCCTACGCGCGGCGGCTCGCACGTGCTCGGACGCAATTCGATCCCGGAAACCGACATCATGTCCACAGCCTGTGCGATTCAAAACATGTGGCTTGCCGCTTATGCCGAAGGTCTCGCTCTGGGCTGGGTCAGCTTTTATAAAAAGAACGATATCCGCGATATTTTGCATATCCCGCCTCACATTGACCCTGTCGCCTTGCTGTCGATCGGCTATACGGACCATTATCCGAGCCAGCCGATCCTGGAAACCGCGAACTGGGAAAAAAGACGTGCCTTGGAGCCGTTGATTTACAAGGAGCAATGGGGTGTTTCTCCGGTTTGACGGATTATCGTACCGCCACACCAAAGCCAAAGCCAAATAATATGCCGCGTCTGTGCTGCCTGCAAAAATAACCGCTGCCGGCCTCGATTATTCCAATCGTTGGCCGTACAGCGGTTTTTGACTACGCCAGAAATCATAAGCTCCTGAGGCCAAAATCCGGGGACAAAGGCGAATTCTTACGCTTCATTCCGTCCACTTCGCCAGTTTCAGCGGCCTCCTAAACGCGGTCGTTCATCTTCGCAAGGCTTCGATCGAGGATTGGCTACGCATCCAGCTTGCGCACATCCACCGTCACCGTGAGCTTCTGTCCGCCTGAACCGCGGTACACGCCCTTCACGGGGACAATGTCTTTGTAATCGCGTCCGTGACCGAGCTTCACGTATCTCCAGCCGACCTCCGTATGGTTCGTCGGATCAAAGCCAAGCCAGCCGGTCCCCGGAATGTGGACCTCCACCCACGCATGCGAAGCCTGCTCGAAGTCGGCGCTGCCTCCCTGCAGGTCGCCTACAAAGTGATAACCGCTCACGTACCGCGCCGGCATGCCGATGCTGCGGCAAACCGCGATCATCAGATGTGCATAATCCTGACATACGCCCCTGCGCAGCTTCAACGTGTCGCTCACCGTCGTATGTACATGCGTCGCATCGGGGTCATAGGTGAAATCCTGATGAATCCCCTCCGACAGCTGCTTTGCCCAGACGTACAGTCCCTCCTCGGCTAATGGATAGCGGGCCGCGTAAGCAAGCAGCCCTTCCGTCAGCTCCGTATATTGGGTGGGGAGCAAAAATTCGATGTAGCGGTTTTGCAGCTTCTCGCTCTGCAGCAGCTCCAGCTGCTCCTTCAACGGGAGCCCGCGCTGAGCGGCGGAGCTCTGGTCCTGCGTCACGACCGTTGCCTTCGTCTTGATCACCAGCTCCCGGTGCGGCTTGCTGACAGAAAAGGAATGAACCCGGTTGCCGAAGTAATCTTCATAAGTGAACAAGGAGGCTACGGGCTCAATCCACACCTCATGATGGTAGCAGGATTGGCGGTAGTTCGTTCGCGGCGTCAAGCGCAGCTCATTGACACTGTCCGTAGCCGGCTCCTCGTAAGTATAGCGGGTCACATGGCTGATCTCGATCTTCATGCGCTGACCTCCTCGATTTGAAAAAAGGCAGCAGCCATCGTCCTCCCCAGCCTTTGGCACGAAGCGTTCAAATGCTCAAGCATCGACCCTACCTGCGCCGGGCTGAAGTCTTCTCTCTCCATGCAGGCCAACTCCGCCTTCACCTTGCCCGCCTGACGGATCGCTTTCTCATGGGGAAGATGATATTCGGTCGACTGCAGCTCAATTCCCCGGAGATGCTCCTCCAGTGCCCTGAAAGAGAAATGGACCGAGCGCGGGAAACTCTCGCTGCCTATCATAAATTCCATAATATGCTCCACCGACATCCCGTCCGCATAAAACCGCCGGAACGCCTGATAGCCGCTGACCGACTTCAGCACAGCGAGCATATTCGGATAAGGCGTCGCTTGAGCCTCGATCAGCGTTCGGGAGACGGATTGCAAGATGCGCACCGTGTTCTCCGCCCGCTCCAGAAAGCGCCCGCCTTCAATGAAATGCCATTCGTTATGCCTCACCATGACCGAATGCTCTACGCCTTGGAACATCGACATCCGTTCTTTGATCTGTCTGTAAAAGCCATGCGGCGACTCCCGCAAAATATCGTCCACCTGCTTCTCCCCGAGCCATAGGTAGAACGAATTCATCATATCCCACATCTCGCTCGGCAGCTTCTCTCTCAGGGTACGGAGATTGTTTCTGGCCTGACTGACGCAGGAGAACAAGGAATTGGCATAGCCCCGGTCCAATGTAATAAACGAAAGCACATCCTTCTCGGTAAACGCCTCAAACTGCTGCTCATAGGCATCGCGCGCGCCGAGGGCATCGATCAGGCGGGCCCACTTATGCTCCTCATGCTTGAAATCGGCATCCTGCTGAATATGATAGTGAACATCAATCAGCCTGGCATGATTCTCGGCCCTCTCCGCGTACCGACCTACCCAAAATAAAGCCTCTGCATTTCGATTGAGCATGGACATCACTCCTAAGATCTAGAATAACGGCTCATGTCCCGCGTGAACATGTGCCCCGTGACAACAGCTAGCAGCTATCCAATTCCTATATACAAAAACGCCGTCCTTCCTCAAGCTAGCACCCAGGTGTCCTTGCAGCCTCCGCCCTGCGACGAATTGACGACAAGCGAGCCTTCCTTCAACGCTACACGCGTCAAGCCCCCCGGTATCACATGAGTCCCGCCCTGCCCCATCAATACAAAAGCCCGCAAATCAATATGCCGCGGCGCCAGCTGGCCGCCTAACAGCACCGGAGCACGGGACAATTGGATGGTCGGCTGAGCAATGTAACGTCCGGGATCCAGACGAATTTGCTCCGCAAAGGCGGCGATCTCCTCTGCGGTTGCAGAAGGTCCGATCAGCATTCCGTATCCTCCGGACAAGGACGTTTCCTTCACAACCATCTCTCCCAGCCTCTCTAATACATATTCCCGTTCCTCCTTGCGCGATAACAGATAGGTGGGTACATTCTCCAGAATCGGCTCTTCCTCCAGATAATAACGGATCATAGCCGGCACATAAGCATAAATGGCCTTATCGTCGGCTATGCCAGTGCCCGGGGCATTGGCGATAGCTACATTCCCTGCCCGGTATGCATTCATAATACCGGCGACTCCCAGCATAGAATCCGGCTGGAAGGCCAGCGGATCAAGATAATCATCGTCAATCCGGCGGTACAGCACATCCACTTGAATGAGCCCCTTCATTCCGCGGATATATATTTTATGATCCTGAGCAACCAAATCCCGTCCTTCAACCAGATGAATGCCCATCTGCTGGGCCAGGAACGCATGCTCGAAGTAAGCGGAGTTGAATTCCCCCGGCGTGAGCAAAGCGATAACCGGTTCAGACTTGCGCTCAGGGGATAAGCTGCGCAGCGCCGAGAGAAAATGATTCAGGCTGTGCTCCACATCCCGAATCGAACAGGAGAAAGCAAGCTCAGGGAACAGCTGATTCATAATAGCACGGCTTTTGAACAGGTAGGAGAAGCCCGACGGGGAGCGCAGGTTGTCTTCCAGTACGAAGTAACGGCCGTCCGAATTGCGGATCAGGTCGATTCCCGACGTCGTGATATATACACCCCCCGGTACATCCACATGCATCATTTCAGGACGAAAATACCGGTTGCCGACGATCATTTTGCGAGGAATCAGGCCGTCCTGCACCATCCGCTGCTCATGGTACATATCATGAAGAAACCGATTCAATGCCTGCACCCGCTGCACAAGCCCACGCTCCACCATCGCCCACTCCTCGCTCGGAATGATTCGCGGAATCATATCGAACGGAATCGTCCTCTCGAGCGGCTGGGACTGCTCCGGGTGGTAGAGTGTAAACGTAATGCCTTCTTCAAGCATACGGCGGTTCATGGCTTTCTGCTTAGCCTCCAGCTCTTCCTTCTTCATACGGGAGAAGGCGTTATGCACCTGCTGATAATGCGGGCGAACGCTGGCTTCCTGTGCAAACATTTCATCGTAAAATGTCTCTAACGGATATGGAGCATTGTTCGAACGTCGGATCATCGCCATCTGCTGTCCCGGTCCAGGCTGCTTCCTAAATTAAGCCCTCTGAACCAGTCCCTCCCCACTTTTTTGCTATTTATGTTATAAAACATGACACAAAGCCTATAAAATAATTGAAAAATCCGAATATTCAAGCTACTTATACTATTTATCATATGTCTTAAGGCATATAATGTCAATAATCATGACAAATATTTAACAACACTCGTCCGATCCTCTCCCCAACAGAAAAGACGCTGCCTGCCTGTTCCGTTGTCCCAGCATCACCCCGATCGCCGCTCTATCATCATGGTCATGGTTGGAAAGAAGCACACGTTCCTATACGTACTCCGAGCCTGCGAACAGAAGACTGCCTGCACAATGACAACAACAACGACAGCCGCCTACCCGAAGCAGTTCGGGATAGACGGCTGTCTCTTTTGCACTGTATAAGTGTGGTTAAGCTTGCAGCGATTATCTTCTTCTGGTTTCCGTCAGGCGGAATTGGTTCACCAGCTGCTGGAGAAACTCCGTGATCGCCTCCACATGGTTCGAGGTATGGCGCACGTTGACGATATCCGTCAGCAGCTCTTGCACCTTACCCTCCACCTCGGTGGAGATTTTGCGGTTCTCCATGCTGACTGCGGCGATTTTCTCCATCAAGCCGACGACTTCATCGACGACCTGCGTTTTTTGCGAATCCGTGCTGGCTCCGCTCAAAATCTCCGAAGCCGCAGCGACCAGCTGGTTCCCCTCGGTCACAACCTGCGTCCCTTCTTCCATCGAAGCAAAGGCTTCCTGCGCATTGCTGTAGATCAAATGCACCGTGTCGCTGATTTCTTCGGTCGATTTACGTGTCAGCTCGGCAAGCTTACGAATTTCACCTGCTACGACGGCAAAGCCTTTGCCGTGCTCACCAACCCGGGCAGCCTCGATCGAAGCATTCAACGCCAACAAATTCGTCCGGTTGGAAATTTCCTCAATGACCTGCAGGACGCTTTTGATTTGCTGTGTCGTTTCCATAAAGGTGAGGATCGTATGATTTGTTTCCGCTACCTTGGTCGAAATCTGATTCATCTTCTCGCCGATGCGCCCCACTTCCGCCTGGGCTACCGCAATTTGCTCCGATGCTTTATCCTCGAGTACGCGCAGCGTCCCCTGCATATCGCCGACGACATCCTTCGCGATATCGATATCCTTCAGCTGACTGCGGATACTCCGGATCATGTCATGGATTTTGCCGCTCATCCGCTCCGTAGACCCTTCCGTACTGACAGCCGAACGGTTCAATAAATATTGGCTCGTCATCACATCCTCGGCCGCTTGCTTCACCTGGAGCATAATCCCTTCCAGCGAATCGATCATGTTATTGATCCATTTGGCCAGCTCGCGGGTCTCGTCCTTATCGAACTGGGCGTATTCCAGCCGCTGCGTCAAATCGCCGTTCCCCTCGGCATTGATCCGGATGAACTGGTTGATCCTATGCAAGCTCTTCACCACCGGCTGCGAGCCCTGCTTATGAATTGTCCAAGCGATAAGAAGCCCATACAGCAAGTTGAATAAAAGAACGATCCCGGCTCCCAGCAGCGTCGAAACCTGTCCCATCAAGAAATAGACGAGCACGGCCGACAATACGCCGAATAAGGCAATCAGCGGCAATTGCAGCTTCGTCAGCTTCCAGCCGATACTGCGAACCCGGTACACTTCCTCCAAGTCCCCTTCACACATCATCCCCCACACATCCGGACAATGAGGCAGCTGGAAGGTCACCCCTTTGCCGATCACCGGAATGTGCCGGTAATCCGAATAGCCGGGGAACTCTACGAACAGATTGCTTCCATTGGCAATCGTATTGGCAACACCCGGATGCAGCTGGCCTGTAGCCGGATCCGTAAACATAATCTCCAGCTCGGTATGCTCCTTCACCGAAACGACGCCCCAATCGGTCGTTACCCCGTCCTTCAGGTTCTCCCCGTGCGTAAAAGTACGATCCTCGAACCGGCTTCGTGACAGCGCTGTGCCGGGAGCAATATGCGTATTAATTTCGGGACGTGCCATAAATATGTAGTTGTCGCCTGAATCGGGATATACATGGCCGGACTCGCGCTGGATAAGATCCCCGATCACATCATTGGGCACCCTGCCGCACAAAGCCCCTTTCCACACCCCCTGTGCCATAAGAGGCACGATGTACAGCAGCGTCATTTTATCATGAAAAGCCGAGGTGCTCGGCCCGATCTCCAGGGTTAGCGGATCCGCATACGGACCGAACAAGCATTTGCCGCCTTGGGCCGTATACGCCAATCCCTTGGATAGAATGCCTTTGCCTGCATATGTCGTCCCGATATGCTTCGCGTAGGAGGAGAATACAACCTCGTGCTGCTCATTCAGCAAAAAGATTTCCGAGAAGTCGGAAGCCCGGTTTCTCGCCCCTGCAAAAAGCTTGTCCAATGAAGCGGAGCGCTGCTCGGCTTCGCTGCCTTGCCCCTCTTCCACCGATAGGATTTGCTCCAGCAAACGATCCAGATGAGCCCAATATTCGTTCGTCCAGCTCTTCAGGAGCTCCATGCGGGTGTTCGCAATCCCCTCGAATATGTCCTCCACATCGTCTTTCGTATTGCGATTCAACCGGTAAGACCACCATAACGGCAATCCTTTTCTAAAACCTAACCAATCAAACATCTGCCTCTCCCCCCATGCCTATAACCAACAGTATACGATGTTAACAATTATAACACATACTTCCAGTTGATGTGAGACAATTTTCCTATTTCGCGTAAGAAAACGGGATTTTTTTTGTGAAAAAACACAAAAAAACCTGCCGAAAGTCGACAGGTCTTGACAAAATCAGACGTTTAGCGTCCTAAATCCGAACGATTGCAGGAAAGCATCAAAGCCGGCCGCGCCATGCTCCGTCCGTTTATACACTCCGGCATCATGAAGCACGTCAGCAAATTTCCCACCGACCGCCGCTTGCAGTGCATCAGCCGCCTCGGCTTCCGTCAGCTTCGTTCCATGCTGCAGGATCAGCTCCTGTATCCAGCCGCTGTGCTTATGCAATGGATGATCGGGCTGCGCTGTGATGCTCGTATCCAGAGGCAGCGCCCCGGTGAGAATGGGAACAATCCCTTCCAGCTCGTCCTTGAGCCGGCCCGGCAGCACCGCCAAGCCCATGACCTCGATCAAGCCGATGTTTTCTTTCTTGATGTGATGCAGTACTTGGTGCGGGTGGAAAATCCCGTCGGGATGCTCCACACTCGTCCGATTGTTGCGCAGCACCAGATCCAGCTCATATTCGCCTGCGGCGTTATTGCGGGCGATTGGCGTGATCGTATTATGAGGAATGCGGCTCTCACCCTCCCCGGTAAAGGCGAGGATGTCCTGTCCTTCGTCACTGTAGCCCTTCCATGTGTTCAGCACCGTGTCGGCCAGCTTCAGCAGCAGCTGCTTGTTGTGGCTCGAAATCCGGATGACGGACATCGGCCATTTCACGATGCCGACCCGCACGTTCGGGTAGTCGGGATGCGAGAAGCTGCGCTCCACCGGCGCTTTTTCCATCGGGAATTGATGCTTTCCGCCTTGGAAATGGTCATGATTCAGAATCGAGCCCCCGACGATCGGAAGATCGGCATTCGAGCCTATGAAATAATGCGGAAATTGATCGATGAAGTCCAGCAGCCGGTAAAAGGTTGCCGTCGACGTCTTCATCGGGCGATGCTGTTTATCGAAAATGATGCTGTGCTCGTTGTAATAGACATACGGCGAGTATTGGAAAAACCAAGGGTCGCCATCCAGCTGCAGCGGGATGACCCTCAGGTTTTGGCGGGCCGGATGATTCAGACGGCCGGCATAGCCTACATTCTCAATGCAGAGCAAACATTTCGGATAGTTGCTCGGCGGCGCGTTCTTGAGCAGCGCGATTTCTTTAGGATCCTTCTCCGGCTTGGACAGATTGATGGTGATTTCCAGATCACCGTAGGCTGTCTTGGCCAACCAATATTGATTCTTGGCGATGCGATCCATCCGGATATAGTTCGAATCGATACACAGCCGGTAAAAATCGTTCGTCGCCTGCTCGACACTTCCCTGCGCGGCCGTTCTCCAGAAGCGCTCCGCCACCTCCGACTGCCGCGGCATCAGGCAGCCCATCAGCTTCGCGTCCAGCAGATCGCGCAGTGTGGTGTTGTTGTCCTGCAATAGGCCTGCCTCGGCGGCATAATCCAGCAGCGATTCCAGCAAGGGCACCGGACTGTCGGCATTCACCGCGCCGACCTCTCCTGCGTACGGCTCGGAGAGCTGCAATATATCCAGCAGGCCGTTGCGGGCCGCATAGCTGTCGATCGGCTCCAGCAGCTTATGCCGGACACCGAACTGCACCAGCTCCTCCACCGTACGGGCCGCCGCTTCCTGCCGTTCCGGCGATACGCCCGCCGCTTGGGCGATAGGTTCGTTCATCATGCCATTCCTCCTTCATAAATACCTCTTATATAACCCATCTTCAACCAACCGTTGAAGAGCACGTTCAAATGAATCGAAAGCAGGCCGTAAAGGCGAGGCGTCCCCCTCTCTTTACTTTACGGCTGCCCCCGAAAAAAACGGTAAGTCGGCTTGCAAAGCCATTACTCCGCGTAGCCGTTCGGGTGCGCCTGGTGCCATGCCCAGGCCGTCTCGATAATTTTCTCCAAGCTGTCGCGCTTCGGCTTCCAGCCAAGCTCCTCCCGGGTACGATCGGAGGAAGCGATCAGCACCGCCGGGTCGCCGGCGCGTCTTGCCTCGACCACCACCGGAATTTCGTGACCTGTCACCTTGCGCGCGATCTCGATCACTTCTTTAACCGAGAAGCCTTTGCCGTTGCCCAGGTTGTAAATGCTGCTCTCGCCGCCGCTGCGAAGCTTTTGTACGGCAAGAATGTGAGCGTCGGACAAATCCGTCACATGAATGTAATCGCGGATGCACGTACCGTCCGGCGTTGCGTAATCGTCGCCGAAGATGGAGATGTGCGCACGCTTGCCAAGCGCCACCTGCAAAATGATCGGAATGAGGTGCGTTTCCGGTGAATGGTCTTCGCCGATACGCCCGCTCTCATGGGCGCCGGCCGCGTTGAAGTAGCGCAGCGATACATATTTGATGCCGTGGGCGGTATCGAACCAGCGCATCATTTTTTCCATCGCCAGCTTCGTCTCGCCGTAGGCGTTCGTTGGCAGCGTACGGTCGCTTTCGACGATCGGTACATTTTCCGGTTCACCATACGTGGCTGCCGTCGAGGAGAAGACGATTTTTTTCACGCCATACTCATTCATTTTCTCCAGCAGGCACAAAGTGCCGTATACGTTGTTATGATAATATTTCCCCGGGTTTTGCATGCTCTCGCCAACCAAGGAATTCGCCGCAAAATGAATGACCGCATCAATGTCATTTTCTTTGAAAACCGTATCCATAAAATCCGCATCGCGCAGATCCCCTACGTACAGCTTGCCGCCCAGCACCGCTTCCCGATGTCCCTGCTGCAAATTATCGACCACGACAACCTCTTCGTTTCTCGCCAGCAGCTCCGCTACTGTATGCGAGCCGATGTAGCCCGCGCCTCCCGTTACTAATATCGCCATTTCTGTTTTCCCTCCCAAGGATTGCTGATTCCATACTTGTCTCAAACATCCAATCATCCGTTACCCGCGACTGCGGCCGGTTAAGCTTCGATTTCCTTCACGCCGTCCCCGATATCACAAACATAGAAGTCCGCCGTCAAGCCGGTTTTCTCCTTGTACGCCTGTCCTACCTGATCGATCAGCTGTGCAACGGAATCCTCATGCACCAGAGAAACCGTACAGCCGCCAAAGCCTGCACCCGTCATCCGGGAGCCTAGCACGCCTGGAATGTTCAGCACTTCCTCCACCATCACATCCAGCTCCATGCAGGAAACCTCGTACAAATCCCGCAGCGAGTTATGCGAAGCGATCATCAGCTGGCCGAAAGCCGCCAGATCATTATTGTCCAGCACCTTCATCGATTGCAGCACACGGTCGATTTCTTCAACGACATGCTTCGCGCGCTTGCGTACGATATCGTCCTTAATCAAATGCTGGTATTCATTGAACTGCTCCAGCGTAAGCTGGCCCAGCAGGGTTACTTGCGGGAATTGCGCCTGCAGATCCAAAACCGCCTGCTCACACTGCGCTCTTCTTTCGTTGTAGGCCGAGTCTACCAAGCCGCGTTTCTTGTTCGTGTTGCCGATGACCAGCTTGTAAGCGCCGCTCTGGAAAGGCACATGCTCATACTCCAGCGTATCGCACATCAATAGAATCGCGTGATCCTTCTTGCCCATAGCTACGGCGAACTGGTCCATAATACCGCATTGCACGCCTACGAACTCGTTCTCTACCTTCTGGGATAAAAGAGCGATATCCACCTTATCCGTCGGGTGCCCTTCCATCGTCAGCAAGCCGAAAGCAGTCACCACTTCAATCGAGGCGGAGGAGGAAAGGCCGGAGCCGTTCGGAATCGCACCGCTGTACAAAATATCATAGCCGCCGACGGACAAGCCGCGCTGCTGCAGCTCGTTAATAATCCCTTTCGGGTAGTTCATCCAGTCATCCGCCGGGTCAAAGACTAAGTTGTTAATGGAAATTTGTTTGTGAAGCGAAAAGTTTGTCGAAGCCAGGCCCACCTGTCCGTCGCCGCGCTTGCGGATCAGCATCGTCGTTCCGAACGTCAGTGCCGCAGGAAACACGTAGCCACCGTTGTAGTCGGTATGCTCACCGATCAGATTGACGCGTCCGGGAGCGTGAAAGACGCGGATCGGACCTGCTCCTTCACTTCCGTACCGTTCCTTGAACTGCTGCTGCAATGCTTGTAAGTCTGCCATTAACTACACCGCCTGTTCTCGTATTGAGCTGCCGATGCCTGAAGGGACCGCAGCTGTTTTTCTTACCACAATAAATTTATAAGCTTCCGAAGTCATCGAAGGTGAAAATTATATTTTGCGATAAAACCAACCACAGAGCGCGGCCGCTCAGCCTGAAAGTCCTGGGTAGAGGTTTTATCCATTTCAGTATACTGCCGCGCTTCCGGTTTCACTATGGAACGATGTCAGTATGACATGGAAAAATGTTAGATTCCATTCATGATCTTGCTTCTATTATGATATACTTTTTTTATCTGAATTCAAAAGGCTGCAGGATTTTCCTTGTCATCTTCATTCATTACACCAATAAAGGGGCGCTCAGCCGTGTCCACCCCAACAAAACGAGCCGATAGCTACTATGTTGTATCGAATCCGCAGCCTGAATCCGAGGACGATCTGATCGTCCTCTTCACCGGAAGCAGCCAAACGAAGCCCGGGCACAAGCCCGGACCTAAAGTCGTCGATTACTATTTACTGCACCACATCCAATCCGGCTGCGGTACCTTTACATGCCAGGGCACCACGTACAAGCTCGGCCCCGGCGATAGCTTCCTGATTGAGCCGGGGAAGCTCATTAACTACCAGTCAGATGAACAGGACCCCTGGTTTTACCGCTGGATTGCGTTCGAAGGAGACCGGGCCGCCCGGCTGCTGAACCAGATCGGCCTCTCCTCGCAGCAGCCGATTGTCCGGACCGGACGCAAACGGACGATCCCTGTGCTGTATCATCATGTACAGACGATTTTCCAGACCCGTCCCTTGCAGGCGAGCCTGAAGGCGAACGGATACCTGCATCTGCTGCTGGCAGAGTATGCGGAGGCCTTGAAGCCCCAGCACGCGGACGCCCCGCATCCGGCCGGCAGCGGCGAGCATATCGTGCAGCAGGCGCTGCATTATTTGACCACCCAGTACGCGGAGCCGATCACGATCGAGCTGATGGCCGAGGCGCTCGGCTACAACCGCGCGTATTTATCTACGCTGTTCAAAAAGCATACCGGGCTGACCCCGGTCACGTTCCTGCTGCGCTTGCGCATCGACAAGGCGCGGCTGCTGCTGCGGGAGCGGACGGAGCTGACCGTGGAGCAAATCGCTTCCTCGGTCGGCTTCCAGGACCCGCTCTATTTCTCCAAGCAGTTCAAGCGGCTGTACGGCATGTCGCCGACCGACTACCGCAGCGCGATGAAGCGGCTTTAGGCCGCTTGAGTGTTGGCGCCGGCTGAGCCGCGCTCCAAGGCGCTTAAGCCCGCAGACGCCGCTGCGACTCTCTCAGCGGAAGAGCAAAGGAGATGCAGGCGCCTTGATGAAGCCGGCTCTCCGCCCAGATGCGCCCGCCGTGAAACTCGACAATTTCCTTGGCGATAGCCAGGCCAAGCCCGCTGCCGCCTTCGGCGGAATTGCGGGACTTGTCTTTTTTGTAGAAGCGATCGAAAATGTAAGGCAAATCGTCCGGATCAATCCCGCTTCCGTTGTCCTGCACCTTCATGACGAGCGAGGAGCTGTCGGTCAAAATTTGCAGCACGATCGCCCCGCCGGCCGGCGTATGCTTGATGGCATTATAGATAATGTTGGTCAGCACCTGATCGATCCGGTCGATGTCGATATAGATGACATGACCGCTCTGCCGCAGCTCGGGAACGGCGTGGAGATAGGCTTGCAGGCTGAACGACAGCCCCGCATTGCGCACCTCCAGCTCGTAGCGGTCGCGGTAATATTGGACGAAATCGTCGATCGTCATTTCCTGCATATTGAAATCAATCTGCCTCGCCTCCAGCTTCGACAGCTGAAATAAGTCGGTAATCAGCCGGTTCAGCCCGTTAATCCGGGTCAGAATGAGCCGCAAATATTTCTCCTGCTGCTCCGGATCGACGACCACCTTATCGATAAGCGCCTCCACATAGCCTTGAATCAATGTCATCGGCGTCCCCAGATCATGCGATATATTGCTTAGCAGATGGCGGCGCGATTTCTCAAGTCGGCCCAGATCCTCATTCATTTTTTCCAAGGTCCGGTTGGATTTCTCCAGCTCTGCCGTCCTCTCCTTGATCCGATGCTCCAGACCCATGTTGAGCTCGCGCAGCTGGCGCGATAGCGTTTCCACCGCGGCGAAGGCACGGAACGATTTTAGACTGATAATAAAGGAAGTCATGAAAATGCAGTAAAACAGGCCGATCGCAGACACATTGCCCTTGTCTATATATTCATTGATATACAGCAGATCAATCAGAATGGTCACGGTATAGACGATGACGCCTGTGAGAACGAACAAGGCTCCGTCTCTTTTGTTCCGAACCCCTTCCGTAAAGCACACGATGCAGTAGACGCACACTGCGATGGTAAATATTTGATAAGCCGGCGTCACATAAGTGAAAATATTGGAAGGCAGTAAAATGACCAGGATGGAGGCGGCCAGACCCGTCCCTTGGATCGCCCTTATGTATCCGAGCCTAAATACCTGCGGGTACAGCCCGCGGCAAAACATCACGATGAGCGGTACCGACAAATAGTAGCTTATATATTCGAGGCGGAGTCCTGTCAGCCAGGGCAAGTCGGGAAACAGCAAAAACATCGTCCCTTCCCCGACAAACATCGCGCGAACCCCGGCCAGGATGCAGAATATAGCGAAATAGAGCGAGCCGCGCTCCTTGAAGCGCATGACGAATAAACCCAGGTGATACAAGCCCATCAGGAGCAGGCTTCCGATAAGCATCGCATCAATGATTAAACTCCGATTGTGATTGGAGGTTAGTTTATCGGCGTCGCCGAGCCATATTTTGTTCCATATCCCTCCGGTCCGGTGATCGAAGTTCGATACCTGGATCACAATATCCAGAGCCGGGTCCACTGCATTGAAATAAACCAGACGGGGCATGTAGGAAGGCTCTGAGGTCGCACGATCCGTTCCGACAACACCGCTGCCTCCCATAGGCTGTCCATTGATCCATAGCGTATAAGCCGTGCGTATCGTAGGAAGCTCCAAAGCCATCACTCCCGAGGAGGCGGGTAGGGTCACCTGAAGATGGAAGGTGGCAAAGCCCGAGCCCGGCAGCTTCGTTCCTTCCTGCTCGTAGCCGTTCCAAGTATGTGGAAGCTGTATCCGTTCAGGGGCTGGCCCTTCCTTCAAAGCCGCCTTCACCTGACCGGGCTCCAGCAGCTGACCCCAGAAAAAATCCCATTCTCCATCCAAGGCCTTATTCCCGTCGTTCTTGAAGTGCCATCCGGTCAAGTCCAGCTTGCCTTGCTCCGCTTGAATAGACGGCTCCGATGCAGGAAGCTGCCGTATGCCGCAGCCCACAAGTGATCCCAATAAAAGGATGGCAATCAGGGCTGGAATCCATATATAATAGAGATAGTTTCTGGAAATCGATACCACTTTCTTTCTTATTTGATAGTTTCCTTCATCGTATCGCAAATTTTGGGTTTTGGGAACTACAAGTAAAGCGTTTAAGCCACATCGGGATAGGAAATAAGGAGGAGCACATGGCGGGGGAAAAAATCTTAATTGTTGATGATGAGCCTGAAATTGTCGAACTCATCCGATTGTATTTAATGAAGGAAGGTTATGAGGTGCTCACTACGGACAATGGTGCCAGCGCCTTTCAGTATATGGAGCAGCATTCGCCGGATATGGTCATTCTCGACATCCAACTGCCGGAGATGGACGGCATCGAAATTTGCAGGCAGCTGCGACGCTCCTATCACGTGCCGATCCTGTTTATCAGCTGCCGCAGCGAGGATATGGATATCATACTGGGCTTAAGCATCGGCGGGGACGATTATATGACGAAGCCGTTCAGTCCGAGCCAGCTCGTTGCCCGCGTCAAAGCCCATTTGCGCCGCAAGCAGCTGCTGGATCAGCAAAAGGAAGATGCGCAGCAGATCAGCTTTCCGGGGCTTGAGATCGATCTGCTCAGCCGCAACGTGTGGGTCAACGGGGAGCTCGCGAATTTATCGTCGAAGGAGTTTGATTTGTTGGCTCTACTCGCCCGGAAGCCGAATAAAGTCGTACCGATCGAACAGCTGTACAAAATGGCCTGGGGCGTTGACAGCAACGGCGATACCCGAACGTTATTAGTACATATAAGCAATTTGCGCAAAAAAATAGAAGCCAACCCGACGGAGCCGGTATTCGTGCAGACCGTCCGTGGCGTCGGCTATAAATTTAACGCCGCTGAGGCGTGAGAACAAGCGGGACACCCAAGGTCCGCAAAGGCCGTCCTCCGACGGTTGGAGCGCCCTGTGTTCCGTTTTTTTAATTATTTGCGGTCATGAGCGATGCGGAATAGCAGCTCGTCCATTTCCTGCTCCGTCAAATCGCGCCACTGGCCTTTGCCCAGCTTTCCGAGTTGAATATTCATAATGCGGACCCGCTTCAGCCGGCGCACTTCATAGCCGAAGGCCGCACACATTCTTCGAATTTGCCTGTTCAGCCCCTGCGTCAAAATAATGCGGAACACGTGATCCTCCACCTGGTGAATTTCACACGGCTTGGTCATCGTACCGAGAATCCGCACCCCGCTTGCCATACCCTGCAGAAACATCCGGGTCAACGGCTTATCCACCGTCACGATATACTCCTTCTCGTGGTCGTTCTCGGCACGCAATATTTTATTCACGATATCCCCGTCATTCGTCAGCAGAATCAAGCCCTCTGAATCCTTATCCAGCCGTCCGATCGGAAAGATCCGCTCCGGATGTCCGACAAAATCGATAATGTTGCCCTGCACGTGCCTCTCCGTCGTACTGGTAATGCCGACAGGTTTATTCAGAGCGATATACACCCCCGGCTTTTTGGCCTGAATCGGCCTGCCGTCCACCCGAACGTCATCGCCCGCCTCCGCTTGGCTGCCTAACTCCGCAACCTTGCCATTTATTCGGACCCGTCCGGCCTCCACCAATTTATCCGCTTCCCGACGCGAGCAAAAGCCCGTCTCACTAATAAATTTATTAATTCGCATGTTCGTCACTCCACTTATCATTTAACTGCTTACATTATAACACTTCCGGATCGTCCCACAAGGATAACGAGCAGCACCACTTACATGATGAAGCTGGATGCGTTTGTCATGGCTGCGAAGCCAAAGACCGTTACGGTACGGTATCTATTTTTGGCATCAAAAAAAGGGACATGGATATGCCTCACCTATTTACACAAAATCCCGATTTAGGTACGATAGACCTATGTGAAAATTGGCATTTTTTGATAAAAATTGGTGAAAATGAGGTGCTTTGTTTCCATGACTTATGCAGCAAAAACCGTCTTTTATTTCAGCCTGTATATGTTTGCGCTCAGCTTGACCCTTCTTATAGCGCCGCAGCTGCTGGCTCCCTTGCTGGGATATACGGCAGAGAGCGAAATCTGGATCCGCTTGATCGGCATGTTTCTGTTGTTTCTCGCCTTTGATTATTGCGTGTCCGCGTTAGAGGGGATTACCCGCTTTTTCTATTTAACCGTATATACCCGAGCACCCATTATCGTCTTCATGTGCACCTTCGTCCTGCTGGGGATGCTCAAGCCGATTTTCATTCCGCTGAGCCTGATCGATCTGTGCGGGGCCATCTGGACTCTGCATGCTTTGAAAAAAACGAACCGCGGCAAGGGAGCAATACCCGCGGAATCCACCTCCGCCTCCGTCAAGCAGTAATATACCACCTTACCCCCACCCCCTTATGGCCTTATATGCGGCTGTTGAGGGGGTGTTTCATTTTCAAATAGACGGGGTAATGGATACATATACCCGATACACAAATCGACGGGAACGGCCTGCTTGATCCCGCCGTTCCCACTCTAAATCTGTCATGGAGTGTGATAGGTATGACGCGCAAAAAACAGATTCACTTGATTACAAGGCCGTTCGCCCATGTCCATTATACACTGACTGCATTAGGCTTTACCGAAATACCCCGTAAAGACGGAAGCAGCTACGAGCTGAGCTTTAGGGATCCGATGACATTAAAACAGTACACCTACCGTCTGCCCACCCAAACCGCCAAAAACGGATTGACCGTCGTCCATATTCATAGCGCCTGCTTTACGAATAAAGAGGAAATTCCTCATGGCGCCATGGAAGCCGCCGCTCAAGTCATGGCGGAGGTGGAGCAGTATTTGTCCAGCCATGAGCCCAAGCTAGCCAGCAGGCCGATCCAAAAAACGATGAACGGACGGATGGCGACGACGGAGGAAGAACTGAAGCGGCTTGGGAAGGAAATGGCCCGCATGCCCACCAACTCGCAGCTGATTGAAAATGGACAGGTTCCCGATCCGATTCAATAAAAGCTCATAGGTCATACATGCCCTGCCAGGATGCAGCGAGGTCGCTGAAAAATTAGCGGAGTGGAAGGAATCGTTCTGTAGAAGCGTAAGCGTCGCAAGAATGATCCGCACATGCACCCGTAACTTTTTCAATTCAGCAGCCTCGGATACACCCGGCGGGGCTTTTTGCATGAAGCGGAACTATCGAGCCTGTCCGAAACCGGGAATGAGGTACGAATAGTTGTAATATAAGCGTCATAAAAGATGCCGTCGGGAGCAGTACCTCCTAACAGAGGAGGAGGCCTGCTCCCTCGTAACAGAATACAGCATGGGGGAATCATCGTGGGGTTATCGGCATGGATTAAAAAAATAAGGAAGCGAATTGCCCGCTGGCTGGTAAAGGGTATGGATACACCGCAGCAGAGCGCGGGGAGGCCGCTAGACGATCTCCGATCGGGCAAGAGCGACAGGCTCGGCCAGCGGGGGCGGATCGGATCGGGCGGCGAAAGACAGGAGCACGTCCGGCGTGGGACGGGCGGGGCGAGCGGCACGAACAGCGAGAGCGGCCTGCGTGGGGCTGGCGGGGCGAGCGGCACGAGTGGGGTGGGCGAAGCAGTGGTGGGCAAACGGCGGGTCCGCTGGGGGCGGGTCCTCCCCG
>NZ_NMQW01000051.1 GCF_002234615.1 Paenibacillus rigui
TTCAAAGGGCAATGACTCTTGCAAATTTCTTCGAAGCCGCACCGCTTCTGCGATCACTGACTTCTCAGTTGTTGTCACCTTGTTTAGCGGCGACTTTTATAATATAACACATTTGCCTATTGTTTTGCAATACCTTTTTGAAAGTTTTTTATTTCCCTTAAATTCTTGATGGATTTCAAAAACCTCTAAAAAAGGAACGAGATATAACTTACCATAATTCCAAACTGAAAGTCAACCACTTTTTCTAATAAATTAATGATACATGCGATTCCTTGCGTATTTTGAAATTTCCTTAGGAGAAGCCAGCCTGGCGTACATTCGAAATATGATTTTGTATCTCGATTCGATCGCCACTTTGATATCGGGATCAATCCGTTTATCGTTGAGATCGAAAAGCATCTCATCGAGTTCTTTTTTCAATACATAGTCCAATTCCTTGCATTCTCTTTCATTAAACAAAAAACCAAGCATTGGCTCCTGTGCCCCTTTCAGATATGTGCTGCAATGTGGGATTAGACACAAAAAAGGTATGTTACTGAGATAAGCACGGTTATTGCATTGTTCTGCTGCGCTTCTCCAGACATACCTTTCAGTCAAAGCATATTTCGCGCTTTACTGTTATGCACATATTTGGTTATTTTTATGCTATTTGGGGCTTTGTGGTTTTACGAGCCAGTAAGTAAAGGTGCTTTCAATTAATGCTGCCGCCGACAGGGAAATAACCAGAATGAGAACCACGGGGAGCAGTATCTTGAGAAAAGCCCGAAACTCCTCTTTGATTTGAACTTGCCGTGCGGGACTTATCACCGAGACAATCCACTTCATCACAAGTGCACCAAAACGAAGTCCGATTGCACATGCGAATATGATTGCCGGGATTTCAATAATTCCATGAGGCACAATAGCTTTAATCACATAGAGCAGCGATTCTTTTTGAGCGGAAGCAGACATGACATATCCAAGCAGCAGCCCATTTCCAAGAAGGAAAAAAAGCGGGAGAACACCGAAAAAGGCACCCAGTCCAATAATTAATATGGATTTGGACGTATTATTCCAGAATATAAGCCAGAATAAGGCCCACTGCGGGTTCGGTTGACCGGCTATCGATTGAGAAAGCTGTTCCAATCCCTTCATTTGCGCTTCGATATAGGTTTGGAATTGGCTTGAAAACCCTGCTCCCAGCACCATCCCTGTTATAAAAACAAGTGCCGACGCTATAAAATAATGTTTCATTCTTCCAAATTGCTGCATCATATTTGCCACGATAAATCACCTTTCTCCTATGCTTGATAGCATATCTTTCTTGTCCCAGCATACATTTTATTAAACTTATTATTAAAACAAGCCCTACTTGTACCGCGGGGCACGAAGGAGGCTATGAATTGTGAATTATTTTTACGTGCTGAACGGGAAAAAGATTAAACAAGCGTTCATTATTGCGGTATCCATTCTGTTCGCTATCGGCATTATTTATTCGGAACGTGATAATGTGACAGTGTTCTCACAAAATGAGCCTGCTGCTATCTACAGCGTTCAGACGGATAAAAAAGTCATTGCGCTTACTTTTGACATCAGCTGGGGTGACAAACGCACGGAGCCGATACTCAAGATTCTAGAGGAAAAGGGTGTGAAGAAAGCTACCTTCTTCCTTTCCTCCCCATGGAGTAAAAGTCATCCTGAAATTGTTAGCCAAATTGTAAAAGGCGGCTGGGAGATCGGAAGTCATGGCCATAAGCATACGAATTACAGCGGTTTGAGTGACGAAGAGATTCGTTCACAAATTACAACGGCACATCAAATTCTGAACGAAGTGACGGGACAAAGCCCGCGTTTACTTCGATTGCCCAACGGTGATTTTGACAAAAGGGTGTTAAGGATCGCCAATGAATTAAATTACTCTGTTATTCAGTGGGATACGGATTCCCAGGATTGGCTGAACAAAGGGGCTGACAATATTATAAATCGTGTCGTAACGAAAGCTCATCCAGGAGATATTGTTCTGCTCCATGCCAGCGATTCGGTTAAACAGACCCACGAGGCCCTTCCTGTGATCATAGACCAACTTAAAGCAAAAGGATATCAGTTCGTAACTGTCAGCGAACTTTTAAAGCAAACCCAAGTAGATAACAAACCACCGGTTGAAGATCAAGCGATGAAAAGAGTTCAATAACAAGTTATACGAAAAAGACGAAGAGCCGTTACAGCGGCTCTTTGTTTGTTTTTAATACTTTGGATAAAATTAAAATTTGCCATGCATTGCATGCCAATAATGGAACCATCATAAACAAGGTAGAGGCTGCACTATCCAGCCTTAATGCAGGGACGGCCTCAATCGCTGTTACTGCCGTCATAAAAAACAACGTAGGAATGAATCCATTGCGGTTCGTGAGCTTCACTTTCAATAGCGCAACACTCACGGCCAGGATAAGCATCAAGAGAGGCAGTGCTAAATACGTTGTCCAGCCTGAGGATTGCTCTGTATGTCTTAAGACAACGAGATCCACAATAGAGACAATAACCAGAAGCAGTTGCAAGGTGTCCCAAACCCATTTGCTTCTAACTATACCCATTGCTATAAAGCGAATGATTAAGTAAGCAAAAAAGCCCATTTGACTTAATACGCTAATGGTTGCGCCGCCCAGGAGCATATTGACGATATTAAATCCTAACGCCGATCCACCTAGCCAGCTGAACTCTTGGTCATTGGCCTGCAGAACAAGTCCCGTAATTAAAGCACCCAAAGCGCCAATAACCAGCGTTGTCCAGAATAAGTAAAACCATTTTCTCAACGTCACCGTTCTATTCCCCCAAAACCATCATGTGTTCAAATGTTAATTGTACCAACGTTCTCAATAAAAAGCCAATAAATCAACGGAGTGAAATATGTCCTTTCGACAAATACTAACAACACTTACACTCAAGAAAGGAGCTTCAGATAATGATGAAATGGTGGTTGCGTTCCGTCTCCCTCCTTTTAATTGTGATCGTGATGAGCTCTTGCGGGTCTGATAAAAACGCTTCTCAATCCCCAAATGCAGGTTACAAAGATACAAAAACCATGGTACTTGATATCCTGAAAACAGAAGATGGTCGAAATGCCATCCAGAATGCAATGATTCGGGTTACAGCGCAAGACGAAGGACAGCTTAAGCTCTTATCGACCGGCGATACCCAGCAAATGAAATTAGCCGTAAAGGATGTGCTTACCGACACTGAAAGCAATAAATTTTTGCAGCAATTAATACTTGATCCCCGGTTTGCCGGACAATTTGCAAAAGCCATTCAAAAAGATACGAAGCAGCTGCAAAAGGAATTAATGAAAGACCCAGAGTATCAACAAGCATTAAGCGACGCAATGAAAAATCCCGATTTTCAAAAGATGCTGATGGACACGTTGAAAGGACCTCAATACCGTCAACAAATGAAAACCATTATGCAGGAATCTTTACAAAGTCCTATGTTCCGTCTGGAGCTTATGAACCTGATGAAAAAAGTACTGGAAGAAGAAGCTATGCCTAAGGAGCAAGGCCAAAATAAGCAACAGCAAAGTAAAGGCGGAAGCAGTAGTGACCAAGGGAATCAAAGCCAAAAGGATCAAGGCAATAAATAAAATAAGGACTGGCCCAAGGCCAGTCCTATTTCATTCGTAATTCCATTAGCTTAGCTTATTTAAAACCTGACTCGCTAGATCCAAGTATATTTTCCCAGTCTCGGAATCGGCTTTATAGACAGATGGAGAATAGTCTGCTTCGGCAATATGATTATCCGGTGCTCCGAGTGGAATCTGGGCTAATAAATCGGTATGCAGCTCTTCTGCTAGCTTCCCGCCTCCGCCGCGTCCAAAGATATAGTCTTTTTCTCCACAATGGCCGCATTGATAATAGGACATGTTCTCAACGATACCCAGCATCTCATGGTTCGTATGAATGGCCATAGCTCCTGCTCTAGCCGCTACAAATGCCGCTGTGGCATGCGGTGTGGTCACGATAATTTCTTTACTTTGCGGAATCATCTGATGCACATCCAGCGCAACATCTCCTGTTCCTGGAGGTAAGTCAAGCAGGACATATTCCACATCACCCCAATCGACCTCGGAGAAGAAGTTGCGTAGCATTTTACCAAGCATTGGACCTCTCCATATGACAGGGGTGTTTTCCTCGACAAAAAAACCCATGGAAATCACTTTGACTCCAAAACGCTCGATGGGAATAATCCGATTCTGAATGAGCTGTGGTCTTTCTTCAATCCCCATCATATCCGGCACGCTAAAGCCATAAATATCGGCATCAATCAAAGCAACCTTTTTACCTAGCCGGGCTAAGGCAACCGCCAAATTCACCGTAACCGTCGATTTGCCGACTCCCCCTTTACCACTAGCTATCGCGATAAAATGGACACCTTGCTCCGGATCCAGCAGATTGCGGACAGGTGCAGTCGGTACTTCAGCAGATGTGTTTTTCTCCTGCAGCTTGCGCTCAGCCTCATTACGATCAAATTCCGTCATAGCTCTATACCGAAGATGAACCTCTTCAGCGCCTGCTTCCCTGAAGGCATTAGTTATCTGATCCTGTAGATCGGAACGATAACCTTCGTCTTCGTTTGATAACAGCACCGTGGCTGATACGAGACCTTCTTTAATCACTATATCCCGAATCAATTGAAGCTCCGTCAGAGTCAATTGAAATTCAGGGTCTTGAAGATGATGAACCGCATCTAATAACTTTTCTTTAGTTAACACGTTTTCACCTCGGGGAATCAATAATAAGTAGCTTTATTTATTATATCACATTTGACTCAAGAACCTACTTTTTCCCCGGAATAGTATCGCAAAATCCCCTGGTATATCGCTGCAGCTACTTTTTTCTGATACGCCGGGCTGCGGAGCAGGTCCGCCTCGGATGGATTCGACAAAAAACCAACCTCTACTAACGCACTAGGTATCGTTAAAGTTTTGAGCAAATAAATATTATCAATCGACTTAGCTACCCTGTCCGTATTTTGCATATTTTTCTTCATTTCATCTTGAATGAGTGCAGCTAAGGTGGCATTGTCCTGATTACCAGGATAGTAGAACGTCTGTGCCCCTGACCATTTATTCGAAGGAATGCTATTCAAATGCACACTGACAAACAAATCAGATTTTTGCTCTATGATGAACTGTGCACGATTCAATAGATCTTCTGTCTTTCGCTTGCTATATCCTTTTGTTGTTGATTGAGCCAAGTCACGATCGCTCTCCCTAGTCATGACTACTAGCGCCCCTGCCTGCTGCAAATAATCCCGGAGATGCAGTGTAATAGCCAGATTGATATCCTTCTCAATAATTCCGTCCTTGCTTTCGGCACCACCGTCAGGACCACCATGCCCGGGATCCAGAGCGATTTTCTTCCCTGACAACGGCATCGTCCAGTACGTCCAGGTTTTCGTTGCAGGCAGCTCGTAAGTAAACATAAACAACATTAAGGCCACAAGTAATGCAGACATCACAATTTTCAAGCTGCCATGCATCGTCATCCATACGACAATTCTTTTCCTCCTTTTGAACATAAAAAAATCCACCTCACATCCCCATAGACTTTTAATCATCTATATGGGACGAGGTGGACAAATATACCACTGAACGTTAATTAAGAGTTCGCCGGCTCCAATTGATCCCTCATACCGTCGATAAGAATCTCGGCCACTTCCGGTCTTGTAAATTCAATTGGAGGACAATGTCCATTGCGAAGCAATGCACGAACTTTTGTTCCGGACAAGTGCATGTGATCCGCTTTATCGTGAGGACAAGTTTTGCTGGAAGCCATGTTGCCGCACTTTGTGCAGAAAAAGCTATGCTCAAAAAACAGCGGGGTAATACCAAGCTCTTCTGCAGTAAAGTTGCTGAAAATCTCCTGCGCTTCATATGTCCCATAGTAGTCACCCACCCCTGCATGGTCGCGACCTACGATGAAGTGTGTGCAGCCATAGTTTTTGCGAACCATGGCATGGAAAATAGCTTCGCGTGGTCCTGCATAGCGCATGGCCGCCGGGAATACTCCTAAAAACACACGGTCTTTCGGATAATAATTTTCCAATAATGCCAAATAGCTGCGCATGCGAACGTCAGCCGAAATATCATCGGATTTGGTTTCCCCAACCAGCGGGTTAAGAAAAAGGGCATCTACAATTTCCATCGCACTCTTCTGAATGTATTCATGGGCGCGATGAACCGGATTCCGGGTCTGGAATCCGACAACGGTTCTCCAGCCTTTTTCAGCAAAGATACGACGCGTCTCCGAAGGGTCAAAATAGAAATCTTCAAATTTCCCAAGTTTCGGTCTGTTAAGTACTTGAATGGAGCCTCCTACATGAGTAGAAGGACGTGATAACAGCTTCTGTACTCCAGGATGTTCGGTATTATCTGTCTTGAATACTTTGACTGCTTCATGCTTCTGGTCCACATTGTAAATGCTCTGAACATTCAAAATAGCGTACACGACATCATCAATGTCGCCAACCAGAGCTACCTGCTTGCCTTCGCACAATTGTTCAGCTGCGCCTTGTTCCACCGGCAAGGTGATAGGAATACTCCATACGGTTCCATCGGCCAATCTCATACGTTCCACTACAGATTCATAATCCTCTTTCCCCATAAAACCAGTCAATGGAGAAAATGCGCCCACACCGATCAAATCCAAATCAGAAATAGACCACTTATTAATTTTCAATGCATACAAGTCTTTGGCATGCTCAAGAAGAGCTTCTCTTTCGGCACCATCTACGATTCGATTAATTAGAACACCGCCATGAGGCTTAATCGTTTCTGCCATTAGCTGTGCCTCCTAACGAATGTTATTTATGAAGACCACATTCTGTCTTTTCAAAACCAGCCCAACGACCAGCACGAGGGTCTTCTCCCGCGGCTACTTGACGTGTGCAATGCTCGCAGCCGATACTTGGATAATTGCGGTCATGCAGCGGATTATAAATAATATTGTTGTTACGAATGTAGTTCCACACATCCTCTGAAGTCCAGGCCGCTAACGGATTAAACTTAACCAATCCGAATTTCGTATCATACTCCACCTTTTTGGAGTTGGCGCGAGTCGGTGCTTGATCACGACGAATTCCGGTTATCCAAGCATCGTAGTTTCTCAAAATATCTGTTAACGGATCCACTTTACGGATATTGCAGCATTGGTTAGGTTGGGATTTCCATAGCTCTTCACCATATTGAGCAGCTTGCTCCTCAAGTGTAAGCTTTGGCAGAACTTGTACAAATTCAACACCATAGTGCTGCTGCAATCGGTCACGTGTCTCATAGGTTTCTTTAAAATGCACATTCGTATCCAGGTAGAAAATATCTGTCTTCGGGCTCACCTTTTGCAGCATATCAACCAATACTACATCTTCTGAGCCAAAGCTACAGGCTAAAGTAATATTAGGAAACTTCTCAACAGCAAGTTCAATTAACGCTTCCGGAGACTGATTCTCAAACTTCTCAGCCATTTCGTTAATCCATCGCTCTTTCTCAAATAAATTCATTCTTTTTCCTCCTATAGTAAATTCCGAGTATTTTAATGTGTTTTATTGTGTATGATTTAATTATAATGATTGGCTACTTTTTGTCAATTTAATTTTTTGTTAGGCATGTGTTTATTATATTCTCAGTTATCTAGGTATGTGCGGAGCAAAACAAAAAAACCTTTCCACCGAAATAGTGGAAAGGTTTTTGCGTCGTAATATCGGTACGAAACTTAACGTTTCGAGAATTGAGGCGCACGACGAGCAGCCTTCAAGCCGTATTTTTTACGTTCTTTCATACGAGGGTCACGAGTCAAGAATCCGGCTTTTTTCAAAGATCCGCGGAATTCTGGATCTGCTTTCAACAATGCGCGGGAGATACCATGACGGATTGCTCCTGCTTGTCCTGAAATACCACCGCCGTTAGCAATAACCAATACATCGTATTTACCCAATGTTTCAGTCAGGTTCAACGGTTGTTTCACGATCAATTTCAAAGTCTCCAGACCAAAATACTCATCCAAATTACGTTTGTTAATGATAATACGGCCTTCGCCCGGCACCAAACGTACACGTGCTACCGAGTGCTTACGACGACCTGTTCCATAGTATTGAACTTGTGCCACAAGACAGTCCTCCCTTTATATTAACCGCGAAGTTCCCAAACTTCAGGTTGTTGTGCTTGATGCGGATGCTCAGAACCGGCATATACTTTCAACTTCGTTTTCATGCTATCGCCAAGGCGATTTTTTGGAAGCATGCCATGAATAGCGAATTCAAGCACACGCTCTGGTTTTGTGTTCAGCAAATCTTGAGCGGAAGTTACTTTCAAACCTCCGGAATACAAAGAGTGACGATAGTACATTTTGTTTTGCAGTTTTTTACCGGTCAATCTGATTTTCTCAGCATTGATTACGATAACGAAATCACCAGTATCCACATGCGGTGTGAATTGTGGTTTGTGCTTACCGCGAATGATACTAGCAGCTTCGCTCGCAAGACGACCTAAAGTTTTGTCGGTTGCATCAATGATGTACCATTTGCGCTCAACTTCATTTGGCTTAGCCATATATGTGGTACGCATGAATAGTTCCTCCTAAACGTAATTGCACTTCGGTGCTTGTTTGATGAAATGACACACAGCTATATGATGATATAGATTGAAAGGTCATTCCATCATCAAATCTATCTGCATCATATGTTCATTATTTTCATTGTGAGAAAAGCTATGGATGGTTTCTTGACCCGGGGCCGTGGGTTAGCCGATCATGAAACGCCAAGTGATATTGTACTACAAATCACTTAAACAATCAAGTGTTAAAGCATCTTCATTATACGAAACTTCCCACAGTGTCAAACCGTGCGGTACGGCCGTAGGGCCTGCCTTAGCACGATTTTTAGCCTCAAGAATCGTACGAATCGCTTCACTCGTTCGTTTGCCTTCTCCGACCTGAATTAAGGTCCCAGCAATGATTCTAACCATATTGTATAAAAAGCCGCTTCCGGTCAAATAAATATGGATAGCGTAGGATTCAAGCATAGCATCGGGTGGATCGCATTCCAGCTTTGCCTCAAATATCGTACGTACATTGGATAATTTGGTCGATCTTTCGGAACAGAAGGATGTAAAATCATGCGTACCTACAACGTGTAGAAGCCCCTCACGCATCGCATCCGTATTCAATCTAGTTGGATGATAAAACTCCAGATGTCTTTTAAACAAATCCGGATGCCGTCCACAGCGAATCGTATAACGATATGTTTTCCGAATAGCAGATCTTCTAGAGTGAAACTCCATTGCAACCTGTTTGGCTCCACTAACGACAATATCCGCCGGAAGCAGCGTGTTCATCGCCAGACACCATCTCTCGATAGGTATCTTGGCTGCTGTGTAGAAATTGATGACTTGACCACGCGAATGAACACCTGCATCTGTCCTTCCGGAAGAGGTAACCTTAATTACCTCACCGGTTAGACGGAGCAGTGCCTTTTCCAAATAGTCCTGTACGGTGTTTTGGCTTGGCTGCGTTTGAAATCCGCTGTAAGCTGTACCGTCATAGCTGACAGTCATACATATGTTTCTCACGGCCGACCTCCGCTTTGACTACAAAAAAAAGGGTTTCATCAGAATCAGAAGATCCCGTCCACCCTTTCCCATCCTTTTATGCACGATCTACTAGCTCTAAATATACCATTGGTGCTGCATCGCCACGACGTGGTCCCAGCTTCAAGATTCTGGTGTAACCGCCTTGACGTTCAGCATAACGGGGTGCTAGCTCAGCAAACAATTTTTGGATTGCATCCTGATTTTCATCAACTGCTTCACGACGAACAAAGGAAGCAACTTGACGGCGAGCATGAAGATCTCCGCGTTTTGCCAATGTGATCAATTTTTCTGCGATCGAGCGCAATTCTTTAGCCTTAGCTTCAGTTGTTTGGATGCGCTCATGTATGAATAAGTCAGTTACCAGGTCACGAAATAAAGCTTTACGCGCACTGGAATCACGACCTAATTTTTGGTATGCCATTTGTGCAACCTCCTTCTGTTAATAATAACCTAACGTTTAGTCTTCCATTCTAAGCCCAAGTCCAAGCTCTTCGAGCTTCTCTTGAACCTCTTCAAGAGACTTACGTCCTAGATTACGAACCTTCATCATGTCTTCTTCCGTTTTCGTAATCAATTCTTGTACCGTATTAATACCTGCGCGCTTCAGGCAGTTGTAAGAACGAACGGAAAGATCCAGCTCTTCGATAGTCATCTCAAGCACTTTCTCTTTTTTGTCCTCTTCTTTTTCTACCATAATCTCAGCATCTTTCGCTTCGTCTGTCAAACCGACAAACAGCATCAAATGCTCTGTCAAGATTTTAGCGCCCAAGCTTACGGCTTCTTCAGGTCGAATACTTCCATCGGTCCAGACTTCGAGGGTTAGTTTATCATAGTTGGTAACTTGGCCGACACGAGTATTCTCAACGCTGTAGTTGACGCGGGTAATCGGAGTGTAGATCGAATCAATCGGAATCACACCAATAGGTTGATCTTCCTTTTTATTCTTGTCAGCTTGAACATAACCGCGGCCACGGTTCGCATGAATTCGCATATGAAGACGTGCGTCCGATGATAAAGTAGCAATGTGCAAATCCGGATTAAGGATCTCAACATCGCTATCGCCACGAATATCGCCAGCTACGACAGCTCCTTCACCTTCAGCATCAATTTCCAACACTTTCTCTTCGTCGGAATGAATCTTTAACGATAGCCCTTTTAGGTTTAGGATAATCTCCGTAACATCTTCCATGACACCCGGAACGGTAGAGAACTCATGCAGAACACCATCGATTTGGACGGATGTCACTGCTGCCCCCGGAAGCGAGGACAACAAAATTCTGCGAAGTGAGTTCCCCAACGTCGTTCCATAACCTCTCTCAAGAGGTTCTACAACAAACTTGCCGTACGTGCCATCTTCACTCAATGATACGGTTTCTATTTTCGGCTTTTCGATTTCGATCATTTATAACCCTCCTTCAAAACGTCGTTTCCCTCTGGATAACTTAAGACGCATAAAACGTGCAGTATTCCTATCCAAATAGTATTCACAACTTTTGGATATTTATACCACTGTTTGCAATCCTGAATTAGACACGACGACGTTTTGGAGGACGGCAACCGTTATGTGGAATTGGAGTCACGTCTTTAATCAGGTTAACTTCCAAACCAGCAGCTTGAAGCGAACGGATCGCAGCTTCACGGCCTGCTCCTGGACCTTTAACCATAACTTCAACCACTTTCATACCATGCTCCATTGCAGCTTTGGCAGCAGATTCAGCAGCCATTTGAGCAGCAAACGGAGTGCTTTTACGGGAACCTTTGAAACCCAGGTTACCAGCACTTGCCCAGGAGATTGCATTACCGTGTGGGTCAGTGATAGTTACGATAGTATTGTTAAACGTGGAACGAATGTGAGCCACGCCAGTATCAATATTTTTCCGGTCACGACGTTTCGTACGGACAACTTTTTTAGGTTTAGCCATTTAATTGTTAACCTCCTTTACTATTTTTTCTTGTTAGCTACAGTACGACGAGGACCTTTACGCGTACGAGCATTTGTTTTAGTACGTTGACCACGAACAGGCAAACCACGACGATGACGAACACCACGGTAGCATCCGATCTCGATCAAGCGTTTGATGTTCAGGGCGATTTCACGACGAAGGTCGCCTTCTACTTTAACTGTTTTATCAATAGCATCCCGAAGTTTGGAAACTTCGTCTTCCGTAAGATCGCGAACGCGAGTAGATGCGTCTACTCCTGTAGTAGCCAGAATCTTCTCAGAAGTGGTCTTGCCGATACCGAAAATGTACGTCAACGCGATTACAACGCGCTTGTCACGGGGTAAGTCTACACCAGCAATACGTGCCATTTATAGGAGCACCTCCTTATCCTTGTTTTTGTTTATGCTTAGGGTTTTCGCAAATTACCATTACGTTACCTTTGCGGCGAATGACTTTGCATTTTTCGCAAATGGGTTTGACCGATGGTCTTACTTTCATTTTGGTTACCTCCTAAGAGCTTGTGTAACAAGCTAACTACGTAAGAGTAAGCTTTGTTTCCGTTAGAAAACTCACTTCGTAAAGACAATCCATTTATTTAAAACGATAGGTTATACGGCCTCTGGTCAAATCATACGGGGAAAGCTCCACCGTAACCTTATCACCGGGCAAGATCCGGATAAAGTGCATTCTGATTTTGCCGGATACATGAGCAAGTATCTTATGACCGTTCTCCAGTTCCACCTTAAACATTGCATTCGGAAGAGGTTCAATCACTGTACCTTCAACTTCAATTACATCTTCTTTGGCCACAGTCATTCTCCTTTCTCTAGTGCTTCTGATTTCATTAGGTCCACATATTTATTCAGTGCATAACGTAATTTCCCGTTTGTTACACGACCGCTCTCATTTAAGCTATCCACTACTTCGCTGCTTATCGCTTCTAACAACTCGAGGTGAATCAGATTCTTCTTCTTAGGCTGGTCGAACTTCCGTTTGTCGCCGTCAGCAATCCACACGAATCGTTGGTCTTCGACGCCAATAACGACGGCGTACTTCCCGGAATCTCTCCCCCGAATAATCCTAACGAGTTGTCCGAGTTGAGGTATGTTACCCGAATTCAAACTATCACCTACGATCCAGATTTCGTGAGTATTTCATATCCGTCTGGTGTAATAGCAATGGTATGCTCAAAATGTGCGCACAGTGTGCCATCCACTGTAACAACCGTCCAATTGTCCTGCAGTGTTCTAACGTATCTTTCACCGACATTGACCATTGGCTCGATGGCTAATACCATTCCCGGCTTCAAGCGAGGACCACGTCCTGCTGGGCCGTAATTCGGAATTTGAGGCTCCTCATGAAGCTCAGTGCCTATGCCATGACCTACATATTCTCGAACAATTGAAAAACCTTCTTCTTCTACACATGTTTGAATCGCATTGGAGATAGTGAACAGCCGCGCATCCGGTTTGGCTTCCGCAAGTCCCTTGAATAAAGAACGTTCTGTTACCTCTAACAATTTCTTAGCCGTATCCGATATCGTTCCCACACCGTAGGTCCAAGCCGAATCACCATGATATCCTTTGTACTGCGCACCGATATCAACACTGATGATGTCGCCATCTTTTAGCTTACGCGCACTGGGTATGCCGTGTACCAATTCATCATTGACTGAAGCACAGATGCTGCCAGAAAAACCATTATAGCCTTTAAAAGATGGGATTGCGCCTTGACTGCGAATATAATCTTCTGCGATCTGATCCAGCTCTTTCGTTGTAATATCGGGCTGAATGGCCTTCTGTAACAATCGATGGGTGTCGGCGACAATGCGGCCGGCCTCTCTCATTAGCTCCAATTCAGCTGCTGACTTACAAATGATCATTACGCTTGCCCTCGCAATATTGAACTGATTTGTGCAGTAACCGTATTAATTTCTTGCTCGCCGTTAACCTCACGCAAGTTTCCCTTGTTACGGTAATACGTTAAAAGCGGTGCTGTTTTGTTCGTATATTCGTCAAGACGAGTCCCTACTTTTTCTTCGTTGTCGTCTGATCTTTGATACAATTCACCGGAACATTTATCACACACATTTTCACGTGTTGGAGGGTTAAACAAGACATGATACGTAGCTCCACAACTCTTACAGATTCTTCGTCCAGTCAAACGAGCCAAAAGCAGATTGCGATCTACTTTTAAATTAACTACATGGTCGATGCTTTTATCCATGGATGCCATAATGTCATCCAATGCTTCCGCTTGGGAGATGGTTCTAGGAAAACCATCCAGCAAAAAGCCTGGTTTGCAATCCGGCTGCTGCAGTCTTTCCTTTACGATACCGATAGTGATTTCGTCAGGTACAAGCAGTCCTTGATCCACATATTTTTTGGCTTCCAAGCCAAGCGCGGTTTCTTGTTTCATAGCCAATCGAAACGCGTCGCCTGTAGAAATATGCGGGATTTGAAACTCATTGACGATACTTTCCGCCTGCGTACCTTTACCTGCACCAGGAGGTCCCATAAAGATCACGTTCATAATGATTTCCTCCCCCATTGCATCGAGTGATGCTAACAGCACAATAGGTGCCGATAGCTAAAAACAACTATCAGAACCTATTTGCTATTTATTAATGAAGCCTTTGTAATGGCGTTTAATCAATTGGCTTTCAATTTGCTTCATCGTTTCCAAGCCAACCCCGATGACGATCAATAAAGAAGTACCACCGATTCTTACCGAGTTCGGCAAGTTCGCCAGACTTCCCAACACCATAGGGAGGATCGAAATGATGGACAAGAAGATGGCACCGGACAATGTAATGCGAGTCATTACTCTTGTCAGGTAAACAGAGGTTGTTTTGCCAGGACGAATCCCAGGAATATAGCCGCCGTTCTTTTTCATCTGGTCCGCCATTTGCTCAGGGTTAATCTGAACAAATGTGTAGAAGAAAGTGAAACCGATAATTAGAAGCACATACAAAGTCATCCCGAGTGGTTGTGTGTAATTCAAGTTAGTTATAATCCAGTCCGCTACCGGATTACCTCTCCAGAAGCTGGCAAGCGTAGGAGGGAAAACCAGAAGCGATAGTGCAAAGATAACTGGAATAACACCAGCTGCATTCACCTTCAACGGGATATGAGTTGATTGACCGCCGTACATTTTCCGTCCCACTACGCGTTTAGCATATTGAACCGGAATTTTCCGAACACCCTGTTGAATAAAAATGACACCTGCTATCAACGCAATAACGACGACAACGAGGATGACCACCTTCACGATATTCAAGAACAAAGCGTCGCCCGCTTGGGCAAATTGGGTTTTGTAGATTTGCGACATTCCGGTTGGAATGGCAGCTACGATCCCTGCAAAGATGATAATGGAAATACCATTTCCAATTCCATTTTCAGTGATTTGTTCCCCAAGCCACATCAGAAAAGCAGTACCCGCGGTAAGCACAATCGCGATTAGAGCATAGGTTGTAAAATTCGCATTTACAACCAGTCCCGTGTAGATTCGGTTAAATCCGATCGCCAAACCAAACGCCTGAACGAGCCCTAATACAATTGTACCATATCGAGTGATCTGCGCTAATTTCCGTCTGCCTACTTCGCCTTCTTTGGCCCATTGAGCAAACCTTGGAATTACATCCATCGATAACAGCTGAACTATGATCGATGCTGTAATATAAGGCATAATCCCCATCGCAAAGATGGAGAATTGAAACAATGCGCCTCCGGAGAACGTGTTCAGCAATCCAAATACATCATTGGAATTGGCCTGGTCCTGAAGCTTCAAAATATCTGTGTTGATATTAGGTACCGGGATGAAAGCACCAATCCGGTAGACGAGAAGTACCAACAAGGTAAATAGAATTCTTCTTCTCAGATCTTCCACTTTAAAAATATTGGATATGGTACGAAACATTAAATCACCTCGGTTTTACCGCCGGCAGCTTGAATTTTATCCACCGCAGATTGGGAGAACTTGTTAGCTTTTACGTTCAACTGAACAGTAATTTCGCCATTACCCAAGATCTTGATGCCGTCTCTTGCGTTTTTCACGATACCAGACTCAAGAAGAAGCTCTGGTGTCACTTCAGTGCCCGCAGCGAACTTGTTAAGCTCAGTCAAGTTCACGATCGCAAATTCCTTGCGGAATTGGTTCGTAAATCCACGCTTAGGCAAGCGACGATATAGAGGGTTTTGTCCTCCCTCAAATCCAGGGCGTACGCCACCGCCGGAACGAGAGTTTTGCCCTTTGTGACCGCGAGTCGACGTTTTACCCATTCCACTACCGATACCGCGACCTACGCGTTTGCGAGTCGAGCGGGAACCTGGAGCAGAAGTAAGTTCATGCAATTTCATCGTTTGCACCTCCTCTAGTACTATTTGTTAAGCAATTTAAGCTTCGATTTCTTTAACTTCGATCAAATGACTAACATGATTGACCATGCCGCGGATCGCTGCATTGTCGTTATGTGTAACCGTTTGGTGCAGCTTACGCAAGCCGAGCGAAGCGACTGTGCGACGCTGAACTTCCGGACGACCGATCAGGCTGCGTTTGAGGGTAATTTGCAATTGCTTAGCCATGGTATCCCTCCTAACCTAACAGTTCTTCAACGGTTTTGCCACGCAGTTTTGCAACTTCTTCAGCACGCTTCAGACGCTGCAATCCTTCAAGAGTAGCATTCACCATGTTGATGGAGTTAGAAGAACCTAGGGATTTTGTCAAAATGTCGCCAACGCCAGCCAGTTCAAGAACTGCACGAACAGGACCGCCAGCGATAACGCCTGTACCTTTGGATGCCGGTTTCAAAAGCACATTACCTGCTCCGAATTTACCGATAACCAAGTGAGGAATCGTAGTGCCAACGATAGGTACATGAATCAGGTTTTTCTTGGCATCTTCAATACCTTTGCGGATCGCATCAGGTACTTCACCAGCTTTACCGATTCCTGCGCCTACCCAGCCGTTACCGTCGCCAACAACGACAAGTGCGCTGAAGCTGAAGCGACGTCCGCCTTTTACTACTTTAGCAACGCGATTAATGTTAACAACTTTTTCAGTTAACTCTAAAGTATTGGGATCAATACGCAAGTGACTTTACCTCCTTGTGGATAATTTTTATTAAAATTCAAGACCTGCTTCACGAGCTGCATCAGCCAGTGCTTGCACACGTCCGTGATACAAATATCCGCCGCGGTCGAATACTACTTTTACTACACCGTTCTTTTTCGCACGTTCTGCGATCAAAGCGCCAACTTTAGCAGCTGCTTCTGCATTACCGCCGTTACCGATGCTTTCTTTCAACTCTTTATCTTGAGTGGAAGCTGCGGCAATTGTTACTCCCTTCACATCGTCGATCAATTGAGCGTACATGTGTTTGGAAGAGCGGAAAATGTTCAAGCGAGGACGTTCAGCCGTACCTTGAATTTTCTTACGAACGCGAAGATGTCTTTTCAGACGTGCTTTATTTTTATCGCCTTTTGTAATCATTGTAGGGTCACTCCTTTCGACTTGGATGAGAAATTATCGCTTTACGCGATCTTATTTCTTCTTACCGGCTTTACCTTCTTTACGAAGAATGCGCTCGCCTTCGTATTTAATACCTTTACCTTTATAAGGCTCTGGTTCACGAACGGAACGTACTTTCGCAGCAGTTGCGCCGACCAACTCTTTATCGATACCTTTAACGATAATCTTAGTGTTCGAAGGAACTTCGAATTCAATGCCGTTTTCTGGTTCGATTTCAACTGGGTGGGAGTAACCAACGTTCAAAACCAGCTTATTGCCAGTTTTGTTAGCACGGTACCCTACACCAACCAAATCAAGGGATTTTGCGAAACCTTCCGTTACGCCACTAACCATGTTGGCAACAACACTTCTTGTCGTACCGTGAAGGGATCTGTGTAATTTATTATCAGAAGGACGTTCTACAGAAATTTCGTTTTCTGCAACAACAACCTTCATGTCTCTGTGTAATTCGCGGCTCAAAGTTCCTTTTGGACCTTTAACTGTAATAACAGTGTTGTCCAAAGTAACGTTTACGCCGTTAGGAATTGTAATTGGCTTACGACCAATACGGGACATGGTTTGCACCTCCGTTCAGATGAATTGTGTTTATTACCAAACGTAGCAGACTACTTCGCCGCCAGCTTTGGATTGACGAGCTTCTTTATCGGTCATAACGCCTTGGGAAGTAGAGATAATAGCTATTCCCAAACCGCCAAGTACACGAGGAACCTCTTGGCTTTGCGTGTAAACGCGAAGACCTGGTTTGCTGATTCTTTTCAAACCGGAGATAACACGCTCATTGTTAGGGCCGTATTTCAAGAAAAGACGGATAATCCCTTGCTTGTTATCTTCGATATATTCAGCGTCACGGATAAAGCCTTCCTTTTTCAAGATCTCAGCGATTTCTCTCTTGATCTTCGAAGCCGGGATTTCAACCGTTTCATGACGCACTACGTTTGCATTACGAATGCGTGTAAGCATATCTGCAATTGGATCTGACATCACCATATTGTGTGAACCTCCTTCCCGAAACTAGGGTAATTACCAGCTTGCTTTTTTAACGCCAGGAATCTGGCCTTTGTATGCTAATTCGCGGAAACAAATTCTGCAAATTTTGAATTTCCGTAGAACGGAATGTGGACGACCGCAACGCTCGCAGCGAGTATACGCCTGTACCTTGAATTTAGGAGGGCGCTGCTGCTTAACTTTCATCGAAGTTTTTGCCACTTACTTTTACACCTCCGTTTTGACCGTCGCGATTATTTCGTGAACGGCATTCCCAATTGGGTTAATAACTCACGGGACTCTTCGTCAGTATTAGCAGTCGTTACGATAACGATATCCATACCGCGAACTTTGTCCACTTTATCATACTCGATCTCAGGGAAGATCAATTGCTCTTTCAGACCCAGTGTATAGTTACCGCGGCCGTCAAAAGCTTTGGAAGAAACACCACGGAAGTCACGTACCCGAGGAAGTGCCACATTGAACAATTTGTCCAGGAAGTGATACATACGCTCGCCGCGAAGTGTTACTTTTACACCGATTGGCATATTTTCACGCAGCTTGAAACCTGCGATGGATTTTTTTGCTTTAGTTACAACTGGTTTTTGACCAGCGATCAGCTGCAAATCTTGAACAGCAACGTCGAGTACTTTAGAGTTGGAAACTGCCTCACCAACACCCATGTTGATAACGACTTTTTCAATCTTAGGCACTTGCATAACTGTGGAATAGCTGAACTTTTGCATCAACGAAGGTGTTACTTCGTTCAAGAAACGATCTTTTAATCTTGCTGCCATGTTTCATGTACCTCCTTTCCTAACTTATACGATTAGTCGATGACTTCACCGGATTTTTTAGCTACACGCACTTTTGTACCGTTATCCAGCACTTTGTAACCTACGCGAGTAGGTTGGCCGCTCTTTGGATCAATCAGCATCACGTTCGAAACGTGAATTGGCGCTTCTTGAGAGATGATACCGCCTTGTGGGTTCGCTTGGGAAGGTTTAGTGTGCTTTTTGATCATGTTCACACCTTCAACCAACACGCGATTTTCACGAGGATATGCTGCGATTACACGACCTTTTTTACCTTTGTCTTTACCAGTAATCACGAACACGTTATCGTCTTTTTTCACGTTCAATTTATTGTTGTGAGACTCCAATTTCTTGGGTTGTTTTGGCATTGAGTTTCCACCTCCTGAGGACATTCCTGCGAATGTCTAGCTTGCTTCGATAGAAAGCACTAAGAACTAAGTTTACTATACAGTCAGACTCACATTCAAAAGAATGTTATTGCCTTATTAGATAACTTCCGGTGCAAGAGACACAATTTTCATGAAATCTCTTTCGCGAAGTTCACGAGCAACTGGTCCAAAGATACGAGTACCACGAGGACTCTTGTCATCTTTAACGATAACAGCTGCATTTTCATCAAAGCTGATATAAGAACCGTCTTTACGACGAGCGCCACGTTTTGTACGAACGATAACCGCTTTAACTACATCACCCTTTTTGACAACGCCACCTGGTGTTGCTTCTTTCACGGAGCAGATGATCAAATCACCGATATGTCCTACACGACGACCCGTACCACCCAGCACACGGATACACATAAGCTGTTTCGCACCAGAGTTGTCAGCCACATTTAAACGAGATAGAGGTTGAATCATTGTCTAAACCCTCCTTCCGGAATTGATGCACAATGCATATCTTAAACGATAACCGCTTTTTCTACCACTTCAACCAGTCTCCAGCGTTTGTCTTTGGAGATCGGACGAGTTTCCATGACTTTTACAACATCACCGATTTTCGCTTCGTTGTTTTCATCATGAGCTTTGAATTTCTTCGTATATTTGATTCTCTTGTGGTAAAGGTCATGCTTTTTGTAAGTCTCAACAGCAACAACGATGGTTTTGTCCATTTTGTTGCTCACGACTTTACCAACTTGAGTTTTACGTTCGTTACGTTCACTCATTGGGAGATCCTCCTCTCTCATTCATTAACTAATGATACCCAGTTCTCTTTCACGCAAAACAGTCTTTGCACGAGCAATCTCTTTGCGGATTTCTCGAATCTGAACTGGGTTATCCAGTTGACCGGTAGCCAGTTGAAAACGGAGGTTAAAGAGCTGCTCTTTAAATCCGGCAACCTTTTGTTCAATTTCAGCAGTGGTTAAGTTGCGAAATTCACTAGCTTTCATTTGCTTCACCACCTACATCTTCTCTTTTAACAAACTTCGTTTTGATCGGCAGTTTGTGAGAAGCAAGACGCAACGCTTCGCGTGCAATCTCTTCACTTACGCCAGCCAATTCGAACATGATTTTACCTGGTTTTACTACAGCAACCCATTTCTCTACGTTACCTTTACCGCTACCCATCCGAACTTCAAGAGGCTTTTGCGTAATTGGTTTCGCAGGGAATATTTTGATCCATACTTTACCGCCCCGTTTGATGTAACGAGTCATGGCAATACGAGCTGCCTCGATTTGACGGTTGGTAACCCAAGCTGGCTCCATAGCCTGCAAACCGAATTCGCCGAAACTAACTTCTGTACCGCCCTTAGCGCGTCCGCGCATTTTGCCGCGGTGCTCTTTACGGTGCTTTACACGTTTAGGAACTAACATGATTAGTTGCCTCCTTCCGTAACAGCCTTTTTCTTAGCCGTTGGAAGAACTTCGCCACGATAGATCCATACTTTTACGCCGATACGACCGTATGTGGTATGAGCTTCTGCTGTACCGTAGTCGATGTCTGCACGCAATGTATGAAGAGGAACAGTACCTTCGCTGTATCCTTCTGTTCTGGCGATCTCTGCTCCGCCCAAACGACCGCTAACCGATGTTTTGATACCCTTAGCGCCGGATCTCATCGATCTTTGGATAGCTTGTTTCAATGCACGACGGAACGATACACGACGCTCCAATTGTTGTGCAATGCTTTCTGCAACCAAGATAGCGTCAAGATCAGCTTGTTTGATTTCAGAAATGTTGATGTGAATCTTTTTACCGTTGGACAGTTTGGAGATGTAGTTACGGATAACTTCAACTTCAGAACCGCCTTTACCGATAACCATACCAGGCTTCGCCGTATGAATAGTAACATTTACACGGTTAGCGGCACGCTCGATATCAATATGAGAAACAGCCGAATCCTTCAGCTTTTCTTTCAAGTATTCGCGGATTTTCACGTCTTCCAATAGCAAATCGCCGAAGTCTTTACCAGCGTACCATTTGGATTCCCAATCGCGGATAATACCAATTCTAAGTCCTACCGGGTTTACTTTCTGACCCACACGTTATCCCTCCTTATTTTTCAGATACCACTACTGTAATGTGGCTGGTACGCTTATTGATACGGCTCGCACGTCCCATAGCGCGAGGACGGAATCTTTTCATTGTTGGACCTTGGTTAACATAAGTTTGGCTAATAACCAAATTGTTAGGGTCCATGGAGTAGTTATGCTCAGCGTTAGCAATCGCAGAGTTCAAAACTTTCTCAACAATTGGAGATGCAGCTTTCGGCGTATGACGCAGAATTGCAATCGCCTCTCCTACTTGCTTGCCGCGGATCAAATCGATCACCAATTGCACCTTACGAGGAGCAATACGAACGAATCTTGCAATGGATTTTGCTTGTTGCATGGAAGTACCTCCTCTCATTCACAACTTCATTCAAAAGCTCACACTAACGATTAGCGTTTGCTTGTTTTTTTGTCATCACCATGACCTTTGTAAGTACGAGTTGGTGCAAACTCACCAAGTTTGTGTCCAACCATATCTTCAGTCACGTAAACCGGTACGTGCTTTCTACCATCATACACCGCAAATGTGAAACCGATGAATTGCGGGAAAATCGTGGAGCGACGAGACCAAGTTTTGATAACCTGCTTTTTTTGAGTATCCCCTTGTTCTTCGACTTTCTTCAAAAGATAGCCGTCCACGAAAGGACCTTTTTTCAAACTGCGACCCATGTTCCGTTCCTCCCTTCTTCAAACACTCGCTTAAATCGATTACTTCGTACGACGACGAACGATATATTTATCAGAAGCTTTGCCTTTTTTACGAGTTTTATAACCAAGAGTCGGTTTACCCCATGGAGACATAGGAGATTTACGACCGATTGGAGCGCGGCCTTCACCACCACCGTGAGGGTGATCGTTAGGGTTCATAACAACCCCGCGGACTTCAGGTCTTTGACCCAACCAACGGGAACGTCCTGCTTTACCGATCTTAACCAATTCGTAGTCTTCGTTACCAACGGAACCGATAGTAGCGCGGCAAACTTTCAAGACTTTTCTTACTTCGCCGGAAGAAAGACGAATCGTTACATAACGTTCTTCTTTACCGAGCAATTGAGCTTCTGTACCAGCTGCACGAACCAATTGTCCGCCTTTACCTGGTTTCAACTCAATATTGTGAATTACTGTACCAACTGGAATGTTTTCAAGCGGCAATGCATTACCGATCTTGATATCAGATCCAGGTCCGGAAACGATTTGATCGTCTACTTTCAAGCCTTTTGGAGCGATGATGTAACGTTTCTCTCCATCCACGTAGTGAATCAAAGCGATGTTAGCGGAACGGTTCGGATCGTACTCAATTGTAGCAACGCGTCCTGGTATTCCATCTTTGTTCCGTTTGAAATCGATAATCCGGTATTTACGCTTGTGTCCACCGCCTTGGTGACGAACCGTAATTTTACCTTGGTTGTTGCGTCCTGCTTTTTTGCTTAGAGGAGCCAACAAAGACTTCTCCGGTGTAGATGTTGTGATTTCTTCAAATGTAGAAACCGACATAGCGCGTCGAGCAGGCGACGTTGGTTTATATTTTTTGATTGGCACTTGGATTCCCTCCTTACTCTAAAGAATAGATTACACAGTCTCGAAGAATTCGAGTTCTTTACTGTCTGCGCTCAAGGAAACAATCGCTTTTTTCCATTCGGATGTATATCCGGCATGACGACCGTAACGCTTAGGCTTAGCAGGCATTCTCAGTGTGTTAACATTCGTTACCTTCACTTTGAAAATAGACTCAATCGCCTGTTTGATTTCCGTTTTGTTCGCACGGAGTTCCACTTCGAAGACATATTTCTTCTCGGCCATCATATCACTCGTACGCTCAGTGATCACAGGGCGCTTAATAATGTCGCGAGGGTTCTTCATTACGCAAACACCTCCTCTACCTTCTGTACCGCGTCCTTAGTGATGATCAGCTTGTCATATACCATAACATCAAGCACGTTAATTCCTTCAGCCACCACAAACTTGACGCCAGGAATGTTACGAGCGGACAATGCTACGTTTTCTTCGTAACCAGCTGTCACTACCAAAGCCTTACGGTCTACTTTCAAATTACCAAGAATCGCTGCAAAATCTTTCGTTTTTGGTTGAGCCAATTGCAATTGATCCAACACGATGATTTCGTTAGCAACCACCTTGGAAGACAATGCAGATTTGATCGCCAAACGACGAACTTTTTTCGGAAGCTTGTAGGAATAGCTGCGTGGAGTCGGTCCGAAAACAACGCCGCCACCTTTCCATTGAGGAGCACGAATACTACCTTGACGAGCACGTCCTGTACCTTTTTGTTTCCAAGGCTTACGTCCGCCACCGCGAACTTCAGAACGACCTTTTACTTTATGCGTACCCAGACGAAGGGATGCACGCTGCATCAAAACTGCTTCATTCAACACGTGAACGTGCGGCTCGATACCGAATACGGAATCCGACAACTCAACTTCCCCAACTTGGGAACCACTTACGTTGTATAATGCTACTTTAGGCATCTGTTAATCCTCCTTTCTTGCTTAACTTAGTTCTTAACCGTAGATTTCAAGCTTACAAAGCTGTTTTTAGCACCAGGAATGGAGCCTTTAATTAGAAGAACGTTACGTTCTATGTCTACTTTAATTACTTCAAGGTTTTGAAGAGTAACTGTTTCGCTACCCATATGCCCTGGAAGGTTCTTACCTTTAGGAACACGGTTCGCTTGAATCGAGCCCATCGAACCTGGACCACGGTGATAACGGGAGCCGTGAGCCATAGGACCAGTAGATTGGTTATGTCTCTTGATAACACCTTGGAACCCTTTACCTTTAGACGTGCCTGTTACGTCAACGAATTCGCCTTCTGCGAAAATGTCAGCCTTGATTTCTTGGCCAACTTCAAAATCAGAAGCACCGCGAACTTCTTTAACGTAGCGCTTAGGGGTTGCACCAGCTTTTTTTGCATGGCCCAACTCAGGTTTGTTAGCATTCTTTTCTTTTTTATCATCAAAGCCGATTTGGATCGCTTCGTAACCGTCATTCTCAACATCCTTCTTCTGAAGAACAGTGCAAGGACCTGCTTGAATTACAGTTACAGGAATCACCAAACCTTCCGGAGTAAACACTTGAGTCATACCAAGTTTTTTTCCTAAGATACCTTTAGTCATCGTTGACACCTCTTTTCTTTCCTACATTTATTATTTATCCACATGTGGATTACAGTTTAATTTCGATGTCCACACCGGACGGCAGATCCAAACGCATCAATGCATCAACCGTTTGCGGCGTAGGATTCACGATATCGATCAAACGCTTATGCGTACGCATTTCGAATTGTTCGCGCGAATCTTTGTATTTGTGAACCGCACGAAGAATCGTAATGATTTGCTTCTCAGTTGGAAGCGGAATCGGACCCGATACTCCAGCACCGGAGCGCTTCGCAGTTTCAACAATTTTCTCAGCTGATTGATCCAGAACTCTGTGATCATAAGCCTTCAAACGAATACGAATTTTTTGCTTTGCCATAGTATTCCCTCCTTCTATCGCCCAATTTATTATCGGACATACTCTGTGAAAATCTCCTGACGCCGTCCCTATGGCAAAGGGGCCGGGTGTGTCAGCAACCTCTCACGTCATCGCAACGTCACAGACCAACGTTTAATATTATATAAAATGCAGAAAGAAAAAGCAAGCGAATTTTTATGCATTTGCCTAAAAAAATAAAACCCCTCATCTCTAATGAGATGAAGGGTTTTATAGGTGCTGGGATTACTTGCTGATTGTAGCAACCGCGCCCGCGCCAACTGTACGTCCGCCTTCACGAATCGCGAAACGAGTACCTTCTTCGATAGCGATTGGGGAGATCAATTCTACAGTAACAGTGATGTTATCACCAGGCATTACCATCTCAGTGCCTTCTGGCAGGTTGATGATACCTGTAACGTCAGTTGTACGGAAGTAGAACTGTGGACGGTAGCCAGTGAAGAAAGGCTTGTGACGGCCGCCCTCTTCTTTAGTCAGAACGTAGATTTGAGCAGAAAAGTTAGTGTGAGGCTTAACGGAACCAACTTTCGCCAAAACTTGACCACGCTCGATATCTTTACGGTCTACACCACGAAGCAATGCGCCAATGTTGTCGCCCGCTTGAGCGGAATCCAACAATTTACGGAACATCTCAACGCCTGTAACGATACATTTGCGAGTCTCTTCTTGCAAACCAACGATTTCAACCTCGTCTTGTACTTTAACAGTACCACGCTCTACACGACCAGTCGCAACTGTACCACGACCTGTGATGGAGAACACGTCCTCAACTGGCATCAAGAAAGGCTTGTCAGTGTCGCGTTCTGGAGTTGGGATGTAAGTATCAACTTGTTCAAACAACTCAACGATTTTGTCAGCCCAAGGACCATCTGGGTTTTGAAGAGCTTCACGAGCTGCACCGCGGATGATTGGAGTGTCATCGCCTGGGAACTCATATTCGTTAAGAAGGTCGCGAACTTCCATTTCAACCAATTCAAGAAGCTCTTCGTCTTCAACCATATCACATTTGTTCAAGAATACTACGATGTAAGGAACGCCTACTTGACGGGACAACAGGATGTGCTCACGAGTTTGCGGCATTGGGCCGTCAGCTGCGGATACAACCAGGATCGCGCCGTCCATTTGAGCAGCACCAGTGATCATGTTCTTAACATAGTCAGCATGGCCTGGGCAGTCAACGTGTGCGTAGTGACGGTTAGGAGTTTCGTATTCAACGTGAGCTGTGGAGATTGTGATACCGCGCTCGCGCTCTTCTGGAGCTTTATCGATTTGGTCGAATGCTACAGCAGCACCGCCGTATCTTTTGGACAATACAGTAGTGATAGCGGCAGTCAAAGTTGTTTTACCGTGGTCAACGTGACCGATAGTACCAATGTTAACGTGGGGTTTATTACGTTCAAATTTCGCTTTTGCCATGGTTAGATTGCCTCCTTAGAATAATAGTTTATATTAAGCGCCTTTGTGTTTTGCAATAATTTCTTCAGCAATTGATTTAGGCACTTCTTCATAGTGAGAAATTTCCATCGAGTAAACACCGCGACCTTGTGTACGGGAGCGCAATGTTGTGGAGTAGCCAAACATTTCGGACAAAGGTACCTTTGCACGAATAATTTGAGCGCCGAAACGAGCGTCCATACCTTCAATACGACCACGACGGGAGTTAAGGTCACCCATAACATCACCCATATACTCTTCAGGAACAGTTACTTCTACTTTCATGATTGGCTCAAGAAGAACAGGGCTACATTTATCAACCGCTGCTTTCAAAGCCATCGATCCAGCAATTTTAAACGCCATTTCGTTGGAGTCAACGTCATGGTAAGAACCATCGAGAACAACTGCTTTGATATCTACCAGCGGGAAGCCAGCAATGACACCGTTCTTCATGGATTCTTCAATACCAGCTTGGATAGGAGCAATGTACTCCCTAGGAATCGCACCACCGACAACCTTACTTTCAAACTGGAATCCAGTCCCAGGCTCAAGTGGCGAGAACTCAACCCAACAATGTCCGTATTGACCACGACCACCTGATTGACGAACAAACTTACCTTCAACCTTAGCTGTTTGACGGAATGTTTCGCGGTAAGCAACTTGAGGCTTACCAACGTTTGTTTCCACTTTGAACTCACGAAGCATACGGTCAACGAGGATTTCAAGGTGAAGTTCACCCATACCTGCGATGATTGTTTGCCCAGTTTCTTCATCCGTGTGTGCACGGAACGTAGGATCCTCTTCAGACAATTTGGACAATGCAATACCCATTTTGTCTTGGTCAGCCTTCGTTTTCGGTTCAACAGCTAGCTGAATAACCGGTTCAGGGAAGTTCATGGACTCCAAAATAACTGGGTTTTTCTCATCACAAAGTGTATCACCCGTTGTAGTATCTTTCAGACCAACGGCAGCTGCGATGTCACCAGCGTATACGACGCTGATTTCTTGGCGACTGTTCGCATGCATTTGAAGAATACGTCCAACACGCTCACGTTTACCTTTTGTTGCATTATTAACGTACGATCCGGAATTAAGTACACCGGAGTATACACGGAAGAACGTCAATTTACCAACGAAAGGATCTGTCATGATTTTGAATGCAAGTGCAGAGAAAGGTTGATCGTCCGCAGACTTACGAGTTACTTCTGTACCATCTTCCAGAGTACCTTTAATATCAGGCACATCTACTGGCGAAGGAAGGTAGTTAATAACTGCATCCAGCATCAACTGCACACCTTTGTTTCTATAAGAAGAACCACAGATTACCGGAAAGATTTTCACTTGGCACACACCAATACGAAGTGCTTTTTTGATTTCCTCATTAGTAAGCTCTTCACCTTCGAGGTATTTCATCATCAGCTCTTCGTCAAGCTCTGCAACCTTCTCTACAAGCTCAAGTCTCAATTCTTCAACTTTCGCTTTGTACTCTTCCGGAATTTCTGTTTCAACGATGTCTTTACCCAGATCATCCTTGTACATATGCGCACGACGCTCAATCAAGTCAATGATCCCGATGAAATCATTTTCAGCACCAATTGGCAATTGGATAGCTACCGCATTTGCGCCAAGTTTTTCACGCATTTGATCGATAACTCCCAGGAAATCAGCACCAATAATGTCCATTTTGTTTACATATGCAATACGAGGAACTGAATAGCGATCGGCTTGTCTCCAAACCGTCTCAGATTGAGGTTCAACGCCTTCTTTGGCACTGAACACACCAACCGCTCCATCTAATACGCGGAGGGAACGTTCAACTTCTACAGTGAAGTCTACGTGTCCCGGGGTATCGATGATATTGATGCGGTTACCCTTCCAATGAGTGGTTGTAGCAGCGGAAGTAATTGTGATTCCGCGCTCTTGTTCTTGCTCCATCCAGTCCATTGTTGCAGCACCTTCGTGCACTTCACCAATTTTATGGGTGATGCCTGTGTAGAACAAGATCCGCTCAGTAGTCGTGGTTTTACCCGCATCAATATGCGCCATAATACCGATGTTACGCGTATCATTCAAGGAGTACTCTCTAGCCATGAGGATGTCTCCTTCCATTTAATCAGCGTATTTAAATTCTACCAACGATAATGCGCGAACGCTTTGTTGGCTTCAGCCATTTTGTGTGTATCTTCACGTTTCTTAACGGAAGCACCTGTGTTGTTGCTGGCATCAATAATTTCTTGAGCCAATCTTTCTTCCATCGTTTTCTCACCGCGAAGGCGGGAGTAGTTTACCAACCAACGCAGACCCAAAGTCGTACGACGATCTGGTCTAACTTCGATAGGCACTTGGTAGTTCGCACCACCTACACGACGGGCTTTAACTTCAAGAACAGGCATGATGTTTTTGATGGCAGCTTCAAACACTTCCATCGGCTCTTTACCTGTACGTTCTTGGATCATGTTAAAGGCGTTATAAAGAATGGTCTGAGCGACACCTCTTTTGCCATCAAGCATAATGCGGTTGATTAAACGAGTAACCAGCTTGCTATTATAAATAGGATCTGGCAATACGTCTCTGCGAGTAACTGGACCTTTACGAGGCATAGTTATCCCCCTTTCTCAAAAAGTTCATTCTTATTTTAAAGCAGATTACTTTTTCTCTTTCGGACGTTTCGTACCGTATTTGGAACGAGCTTGTTTCCGATTGTTTACACCGGATGTATCCAATGCGCCGCGAACGATATGGTAACGTACCCCTGGAAGGTCTTTTACCCGTCCACCACGGATCAATACAACGCTGTGCTCTTGAAGGTTGTGTCCGATACCTGGGATGTACGCAGTTACCTCTACACGGTTAGTCAAACGCACACGAGCATATTTACGAAGTGCGGAGTTCGGTTTCTTCGGTGTCATTGTACCTACACGAGTACATACACCACGTTTTTGAGGCGCACTCAGATCAGTAGCTTCTCTTTTCAGAGCATTAAAACCTCTTTGAAGAGCAGGTGATTTGGATTTTTCCACTTTTGCTTGACGTCCTTTACGAACGAGCTGGTTAATTGTTGGCATGTCGCCACCTCCTTCCGAATGTTGTTCTTACTTTGTTTCAAGCCCACAGATCCAGGCGAATCGTAAATGAACAAAGGAAAAGTTTTTGCCGACATCACATTGCTGTTTTGAAGACAAAAACATGCTTTACATCATTCATTCACTACAGCTGCCATAGCAGCTCCAACTTCAATACCACACGCCTTACCTAACAACTTCATGGAATCAACGTATGTTACCTTAACCCCCATCTTCTTGCAGAGGTTAACCATCTTTATCGTTATTCGCGGATCTGCATCTTTGGCAACAAAAACTTCGCTAGCTTTACCTAACTCTACCATTTTCGTCGCTTGCTTTGTGCCGATACTTATGTTCGTTGCCTGCTTCACTTTTTCATAAGACATCTGAAACATCCTCCAAAGCACAGGAGACTATTGATAAAATGGCACACTTTGATATATTAGCACCACCTATGCGGCATTGTCAAGAAGATTGCTTGTCTTCACATAGAATTTAATTTCCATTTTTCCATGAAGACAAGCAACTCTGACTTTTGCACATAGGTAAACTAGTAACTACTCTACGGAAACCGTCTCAAGCTCAGTTAGCTGCTCCTCACCGGTCTCCACTTCATTCGGATTAGTAATCCGGATGTTGCGGTATCTCGGCATTCCTGTGCCTGCAGGAATCAACTTACCGATAATAACATTTTCTTTGAGACCAAGCAACTGATCGACTTTGCCTTTGATGGCAGCATCGGTCAATACTCTAGTCGTCTCTTGGAAAGATGCCGCGGACAAGAAGGAATCTGTTTCTAGAGATGCTTTGGTAATACCAAGCAGCACCGGTCTAGCAACAGCTGGCTCAAGATTCGCAAATAAAGCGACTTTATTTGCTTCCTCATATTCATGCATATCTACAAAGGAGCCTGGCAGCAAGGTTGTATCCCCTGCGTCTACGATACGGATTTTACGAAGCATTTGGCGAACCATCACTTCGATGTGCTTATCGTTGATTTCTACCCCTTGGTTACGGTAAACGCGTTGTACTTCTTGCAGAATGTAGTTCTGTACGCCGCGGATTCCTTTGATTCGAAGCATTTCCTTCGGATCGATGGAACCTTCCGTTAACTCGTCCCCAGCTTCTACTTGCTGGTTCAGCGAAACACGAATACGGGAACCGTATGGTACTGCATACACTTTGGATTCAGCTTCGCCAAGAACTTCAATCTCACGACGATCCTTCGCTTCACGAATCTCTTTGACAATACCGTCAATCTCCGAAATGATCGCTTGACCTTTCGGATTTCTGGCTTCAAACAACTCTTGGATACGCGGCAAACCTTGCGTAATATCATCTCCGGCTACACCACCGGTATGGAACGTACGCATCGTCAGCTGGGTTCCCGGTTCCCCGATGGATTGAGCGGCGATAATACCGACGGCTTCCCCGATCTCGACAAACTGACCCGTAGCCAGGTTTCGTCCATAGCATTTTTTACATACGCCATGTCTGGAACGGCAGCTCAATACCGAACGAATTTGCAGCTTCTCGATACCGGCAGCGATAATTTTATCAGCGATACCTGCTTCAATAAGCTCGTTACGCCCAACGATGATTTCGCCTGTTTCCGGATGACGAATCGTTTCGAAAGCATACCTGCCCTCAATACGGTCATACAGATCCTCGATAACCTCTTTACCGTCCTGAATTTTGCTAACAGTAAAGCCTTTGTCTGTTCCGCAATCTTCATCACGAACGATGACGTCTTGGGCAACGTCAACGAGACGACGTGTCAAGTAACCCGAGTCCGCAGTACGAAGGGCTGTATCGGCCAAACCTTTCCGCGCACCGTGAGTCGAGATAAAGTACTCCAATACCGTCAGACCTTCACGGAAGTTCGATTTGATCGGCAACTCGATGATTTTACCCGAAGGATTGGCCATCAAACCACGCATACCGCCAAGCTGGGCGATCTGTGATTTGTTACCCCGTGCCTTGGACTCAACCATCATGTTGATGGAATTGTATTTATCAAGAGACTTCATCAGGATGTCAGTCAATTCATCCTTAGCCTTACTCCAGATCGCGATAACACGGTCATAACGCTCGTCATCTGTGATTAGACCGCGGCGATATTGGTTCGTAACTACGGCAACCTTATCGTCGGATTCTTTAAGAATGGCTTCCTTCTCCGAAGGTACGGTTACGTCCGCAACAGCGATCGTAATCCCTGCCTTAGTCGAATAAGTAAAGCCCAATTCTTTAATCCGGTCCAAAATAACGGAGGTCAGCGTTGTATGATATTTACGGAAGCACTCGGCAATAATAGAGCCCAAATACTCTTTACCGATTGCCTTACACTCTGGAAGTTCTTCCATGATTTGACGGACATTCGCGCCTTTATCAAAAACGAAGTAGTTATCCGATGTCCCTGTCAGCAAGTTTGCCTTAGTAGGCTCGTTAATGTAAGGGAAGTCCGCCGGATAAATTTCGTTAAAAATAACTTTACCGATTGTAGTGATCAGCAGCGCTTCTTGTTGTTCCGGAGTAAAGCTTGTTTTATTCAGTGCCTTAGCCGGAATCGCAATACGCGCATGCAAGGATGCAGCACCCCGTTGGTACAAGGAAACCGCCTCATGAACGGAACGCACAATCGTTAGAGCACCTTTTGCCGTCTTGTTGTCCGTTGTCAAATAGAAGCTTCCCAAGACCATATCCTGAGACGGCGTAACAACCGGCTTGCCATCCTTAGGGTTAAGAATGTTACCGGACGCCAGCATCAATACGCGCGCTTCCGCTTGAGCTTCTGATGACAATGGAACGTGAACCGCCATTTGGTCACCGTCGAAGTCGGCATTGTATGCCGTACAAACGAGCGGATGCAGTTTGATGGCACGACCCTCAACCAGGATCGGTTCAAACGCTTGAATCCCTAGTCTATGCAGTGTGGGGGCACGGTTCAAAAGAACCGGATGCTCTTTAATTACTTCTTCGAGAACATCCCAAACTTCAGGACTTACGCGTTCCACTTTACGTTTCGCGCTCTTGATATTATGAGCAAGACCTTTATTTACGAGCTCTTTCATAACGAAAGGCTTAAACAATTCGAGTGCCATTTCCTTCGGAAGACCACATTGGTACATCTTCAAGTTTGGTCCTACAACGATTACGGAACGACCGGAGTAGTCTACCCGCTTACCGAGCAAGTTTTGACGGAAACGTCCCTGCTTACCTTTCAGCATGTGGCTGAGGGATTTCAACGGACGGTTACCAGGACCTGTTACTGGACGGCCGCGGCGACCGTTATCGATCAGCGCATCTACAGCTTCCTGCAGCATCCGTTTCTCATTCTGAACGATGATATCCGGCGCACCAAGATCCAGCAGTCTTTTCAACCGGTTGTTACGGTTAATAACCCGGCGGTACAGATCGTTCAGGTCAGACGTCGCAAAACGACCGCCATCCAATTGAACCATCGGACGAAGCTCCGGCGGGATAACCGGAAGTACATCCAGCACCATCCACTCCGGCATGTTTTTGGAGTTACGGAAAGCTTCCATGACTTCAAGACGTTTGATCGCACGATTACGACGTTGGCCCTGAGCCGTTTTCAGCTCTTCCTTCAGCGTTTCGACTTCTTTCTCGATATCGATATCTTGAAGAAGCTTCTTAACCGCTTCTGCCCCCATTCCTGCTTGGAACGCATAGCCGTACTTCTCACGATAGCTGCGGTATTCCTTTTCAGAGAGGAGCTGTTTCTTCTCAAGCGGTGTATCTCCTGGATCTGTAACAACATACGATGCAAAATAGATAATCTCTTCGAGCGAACGAGGAGACATATCCAGACCTAAGCCCATACGGCTTGGGATCCCTTTGAAGTACCAAATGTGGGATACCGGTGCCGCCAGCTCAATGTGGCCCATCCGTTCACGACGGACTTTTTGACGCGTTACTTCTACTCCGCAGCGGTCACAAACAACGCCCTTGTAACGAACACGTTTGTACTTACCGCAATGACATTCCCAGTCCTTCGTAGGACCAAAAATCTTTTCGCAGAACAGACCTTCCTTTTCAGGCTTTAACGTTCTGTAGTTTATCGTTTCCGGTTTTTTGACTTCCCCGCGGGACCACGAACGGATCTTTTCAGGAGAAGCCAAGCCAATTTTCATGAATTCGAAGTTGTTAACGTCCATCAAGGAGCAACCCTCCTTAAAGTTTTGTCGAGCAAAACGGATCGTAAGCTTAATCTTGAAAAACGCACTATATAAACAAACAGGAGCCTGACAAAAGTCAGGCGTGAACCTGTTACTCTACACCCATCTCCGAACCTTCGAGATTGAGGTTCAGCTTGTCGCTCGTTACCTCATCGTCGTCATCGGTTTCCCTCATTTCGATCTCTTGCTCATCGCCGGACAAGATTTTCACATCCATACCCAAGCTTTGAAGCTCTTTGATCAATACCTTGAAGGACTCCGGTACACCTGGTTCCGGAACATTCTCACCTTTGACAATGGATTCGTACGTTTTGACACGTCCTACCACGTCATCGGATTTCACCGTCAATATCTCTTGCAAGGTATAAGCGGCACCATAGGCTTCAAGCGCCCAAACCTCCATCTCCCCGAAACGCTGACCACCGAACTGTGCTTTACCACCCAGCGGCTGCTGTGTAACAAGAGAGTAAGGACCCGTGGAACGGGCATGGATTTTATCGTCAACCATGTGCGCCAGCTTGATCATGTACATGACGCCAACGGTAACTTCCCGCTCAAACGGCTCGCCCGTACGACCATCGTACAAAATCGTCTTACCGTTACGCTGCATACCTGCTTCTTCCATCGTATCAAATACGTCATACTCGCGTGCGCCGTCAAATACCGGCGTAGCTGTATGAATACCCAAATACTTGGCAGCCATACCCAAGTGAACTTCAAGCGCTTGCCCGATGTTCATCCGCGACGGAACGCCCAATGGATTCAAGACAACCTGTACCGGAGTTCCATCCGGCAGGAACGGCATGTCCTCTTCAGGCATAATGCGCGCGATAACCCCTTTGTTACCGTGACGTCCGGCCATTTTATCGCCTTCGGAAATTTTCCGTTTTTGTGCGATATAGACACGAACCAATTGATTCACACCCGGAGGCAGCTCGTCACCGTTCTCACGAGTGAACACTTTTACGTCAACGACGATACCATCAGTACCATGCGGCACCCGCAAGGAGGTATCACGAACCTCACGTGCTTTTTCACCGAAAATGGCATGCAGCAAACGTTCTTCCGCCGTAAGCTCCGTAACCCCTTTAGGAGTAACTTTACCTACCAAAATATCGCCTGCGCCAATTTCGGCACCGACACGGATAATACCACGCTCATCCAGATTCTTCAGCGCATCTTCCCCAACGTTCGGAATATCGCGTGTGATTTCTTCAGGACCGAGCTTCGTATCTCTCGCTTCGGATTCATATTCTTCAATATGAATGGATGTATACACATCCTCTTTCACCAGTTTTTCACTAAGCAGAATGGCATCCTCGTAGTTATAGCCTTCCCACGTCATAAACGCGATGACCACGTTGCGTCCTAGTGCCAGCTCTCCCATTTCTGTGGAAGGACCGTCAGCCAGAATATCCCCGACACGTACTTGCTCACCTTTGTGGCAAATAGGGCGTTGGTTGATGCAGGTACCTTGGTTGGAACGCATAAACTTATGCAGCTTGTGCTTCACCAAATCCCCATTAACCAGCTTGCCATCTACCATTGCCTGGCGGCGCACCCAAATTTCGTTAGCCGATACGCGTTCTACAACACCGTCTACTTTGGATACAATACATACACCGGAGTCTTTGGCAGCCTTATGCTCCATCCCCGTCCCTACAAGAGGAGCTTTAGGAATAAGCAAAGGAACTGCTTGACGCTGCATGTTCGAACCCATCAACGCACGGTTGGAGTCATCGTTCTCCAAGAAAGGAATCAGCGCCGTAGCGACCGATACTACTTGTTTAGGCGATACGTCCATATAATCAACGCGCGCTTTAGGAAGGATTAAGTTATCATCTTTATAACGAACGATAACCGTATCATTGGCAAACGCGCCTTCTTCTGTCAGCTTCGAGTTCGCTTGAGCAACAACGTAATTATCTTCCTCATCTGCAGTCAGATAAGCGATTTGCTCGGTTACAACACCCGTCTTAGGATCAACCCAACGGTATGGCGCTTCAATAAAGCCATATTCATTGATTCTAGCGAAGGTTGACAAGGAGTTGATCAAACCGATGTTCGGTCCCTCCGGCGTCTCGATTGGACACATACGACCATAGTGAGAGTGATGGACGTCACGGACCTCAAAGCCCGCGCGCTCCCTTGTCAAACCACCAGGTCCCAAAGCGGACAAACGACGTTTATGCGTCAATTCGGCCAATGGATTCGTCTGATCCATAAACTGAGACAATTGGGAGCTTCCGAAAAACTCTTTAATCGACGCGATAACCGGTCTTATATTAATCAATGCCTGCGGCGTTATGACATTCGCGTCCTGAATGGACATCCGCTCACGAACAACACGCTCCATACGCGACAAACCGATACGGAACTGGTTTTGCAGCAATTCACCAACGGAGCGCAATCTTCTGTTACCCAGATGATCGATATCGTCCGTGTCGCCGATGCCATGCAGCAAGTTGATAAAGTAGTTGATAGACGCAATGATGTCTGCAGGCGTAATGTTCTTGATTGATTTATCGATCTTGCCGTTGGCGATGACTTTAACTACTTTACCATCTTCAATCGGCGAATACACGTTAATGCATTGGAATGGAATATGCTCCATCTCCGTTACACCATTCACTGCCGTGTACTCTTTATAGCCTACACCGTTCTCCAGGAAAGGAAGCACCTCATCCAGCAAACGACGATCCAACACCTGTCCAGCCTCTGCAATGATTTCACCCGTTTCAGGATCTGCCAAAGTCTCAGCCAAACGTTGGTTGAACAGACGATTCTTGATATGCAGCTTCTTGTTGATTTTGTAACGGCCAACATTGGCCAAATCATAGCGCTTCGGATCAAAGAACCTAGCCACGAGCAAGCTTCTAGCATTATCAAGTGTAGGAGGCTCACCTGGACGCAAGCGCTCATAGATTTCAATCAATGCTTTGTCGGTAGAATCGGTATTATCCTTATCCAACGTATTACGGATATACTCGTCATCACCGAGCAAATCCAAAATTTCAGCGTCCGTGCCAAAGCCCAAAGCTCTCAACAGGACAGTAACAGGAATCTTACGGGTACGATCGATGCGGACATAAATAATGTCCTTTGCATCCGTCTCCAGCTCGAGCCAAGCGCCACGATTCGGAATAACGGTTGCGGTATATGTTTTCTTGCCGTTTTTATCCACTTTCGTGCTAAAATAGACGCTAGGAGAACGAACCAGCTGACTGACGATAACCCGTTCGGCACCATTGATAATAAATGTCCCTGTTTCTGTCATTAACGGGAAGTCTCCCATAAATACTTCCTGCTCTTTAACTTCACCAGTTTCTTTATTGATCAAGCGCACTTTCACACGAAGCGGAGCTGCGTAAGTGACATCGCGTTCCTTGGATTCATCGACTGAGTACTTAGGATCACCTAAGCTATAATCGATAAATTCCAACACTAAATTCCCCGTAAAATCTTGTATCGGGGAAATATCCTGAAACATTTCACGCAATCCTTCTTCCAAAAACCACTCATATGATTTTTGTTGGATTTCAATCAGATTCGGAACTTCCAGAACCTCATGAATCCGAGCGTATGACCTGCGTTTGCGTCGACCTAATTGAACAAGATGACCCGCCAACTTTGATTCACCCCTCATGTCTACTCAACAGAACAAAATAAAAGCCTCTCCTGAAGCCTTCTCGAGTAAGTACTGTTGAAGTGATACTTCTTACGGAAGCTTCTAATGCATCAACTTTCATGTTACCATAATTTTCTTCATACCTAGTATCGTTTACCTAAAATTTAAACATTATACGTCGAATGCTTAAACTTTATTCATACCGGCAGAAAAAATCTTCTTGACATTTTAGCAAACTAAAGACATATAACCCAATCTTAATGCTGACATTTTATTATGATATCATAAACAAAATGTCAAGTCAACAAAATTGTAATGGGTTCCACTTATTTCTCTGCCTTGATGACCCGATACCCTTTGTCCTTACCCAGTTCCTTCACTTTCGAGAATAAAGACTCCAGCTTGGCAAAGGCTGAAGGAGCGCCCTGCTTCTTCTGAATGACAATCCATAAAGATCCGCCAGGATTCAATACCTCGTAAGCTTGTTCAAAAATACTATGAACGACTTCTTTCCCTGCGCGAATTGGAGGATTAGTAATAACAATGTCATAGCGATGATCCATCACTTCCGACAACCTATCGCTTTGTTTAATTTCCACATTCGCAATATGATTGCGCGAAGCATTCAATTTCGCCAGCTCCACGGCTCTTTCATTAATATCAACCATGGTGACGTGACCCTGTGGTACGAGCGTTGCAGCCGCCAGCCCCATCGGTCCATAACCGCAGCCTACATCCAGCACTCTTGCATCCTCGGGAAGCTCTAACGCTTCTATCAACACTTTCGATCCGTAATCCACCCCCTTCTTGGAGAAGACTCCAGCATCGGTCACGAAGGTGAATTTACGCCCGCGCAGCGATTCTTCGATTGTATGTAAATCATGTGCCGCCGTCGGTTTTTGCGTATAATAATGATCGCTCATTTCATTTCACCGCCTACTCTAGAACTGTGCATACTTCCGTCTATCACACTCCTGATTTCCCGCTTGGAACAAGGAAAACCCCCTGAAGTGATAAGCTCCAAGGGGTCTTTAGGGTTGAAGAGAATTACTTCACTTCTACAGCTGCGCCAGCTTCTTCAAGCTTAGCTTTGATTGCATCAGCGTCTTCTTTACCCACTTTTTCTTTGATTGGTTTTGGTGCGCCGTCAACCAAATCTTTAGCTTCTTTCAAGCCAAGACCAGTGATTTCGCGAACAACTTTGATAACGTTGATTTTGGAAGCACCAGCGCTAGTCAAGATTACGTCGAATTCTGTTTGCTCAGCAACTTCTGCTGCGCCGCCACCTGCTACAACAGCTACTGGAGCTGCAGCAGTTACGCCGAATTCTTCTTCGATTGCTTTAACAAGATCGTTCAATTCCAAAACTGTCATACCTTTAATTGCTTCCAAGATTTGCTCTTTACTCATGGTATATAAACCTCCATTAATTTTGTTTTTGGGTCATGCAATTTGCCTTAATGCCAAGAGCCGATTAGGCCTCTTGCGCTCCGCCTTCTTGCTTCTCAGACACAGCTTTAACCGCAAGGGCGAAGTTGCGAACTGGAGCTTGAAGCACGCTGAGCAACATGGACAGCAAGCCTTCTCTGGAAGGAAGCTCGGCCAATGCTTTGATTTGTTCAAAATCAACTACTTTACCTTCTACTACACCTGCTTTAACGCTCAGATGCTCATTTTTCTTAGCAAAAGCCGTCAAGATTTTTGCTGGAGTAATGATATCATCTTTACTGAATGCGATGGCTGTAGGACCAGTCAAATGTTCATCCAGTGCAGTTAAATCAGCGCTCGCAGTTGCGCGTCTAGCCAATGTGTTTTTCAACACTTGGAATTCAACGCCTGCTTCACGAAGTTGTTTGCGAAGCTCAGTTACTTGAGCCACGTTCAAACCACGGTAGTCAGTAACGATCGTGCAAGAGCTGTCTTTCAGCTTCTCAGTCACTTCTGCAACCTGCTGAGATTTCAGCTCAAGAGTTTTTGCGTTTGCCATTTGTTTTGCACCTCCTAAGTGCTTCCTTACGGAAGCATTCTTCATAAGAAACTAACTAATCTTAAATCCCGCAAGGGAACATCTTACTCGATCGATCAACTTATCTCGTAAGGTGCCGCGAAGGCTTTCCATTAAAACAGAAAATGCCTCCGCAGACACTGCGAAGGCATGATGATTTCACATAATCTTTGTACAAGCAAAGAAAAGGAACTCTATATCATAACACCTCGGCAGGGAATTAAGCCCTTTAGGGGCACCTGCTGTCTACGGTAAGTCATATTCGTTTGTCAACTTAGATAGGTTAGCATGCGTGACTGTAAAAGTCAACTGCCAAGCTTATCCTTATCTAAAGGATTGCACGTTTACACGCGCACTTGGACCCATCGTCGAGGAAACAGCGATGTTTTTCAGGTATACACCTTTAGCAGCTGCTGGTTTCGCACGGTTCAAAGCATCTACCAAAGCGCGGAAGTTGTCACCCAACTTCTCAGCATCAAAGGATACTTTACCGATAGGAGCGTGGATTTGACCGGCTTTATCCAGACGGTATTCGATTTTACCAGCCTTAATCTCTTGAACCGCTTTAGTTACATCAAATGTAACCGTACCAGCTTTAGGATTCGGCATCAAACCTTTACCACCCAAGATACGACCCAATTTACCCACTTCACTCATCATGTCCGGTGTCGCTACGCACACATCAAAGTCGAACCAACCTTGTTGGATCTTGTTGATCATGTCTTGATCGCCTACGAAATCAGCACCAGCCGCTTCCGCTTCTTTAGCTTTTTCGCCTTTAGCAAACACAAGAACACGCTTTGTTTTACCAGTACCGTGTGGCAATACAACAACACCACGAACGGCTTGGTCTTGTTTACGAGGGTCTACACCCAAACGAACTGCTACTTCAACAGTTTCGTCGAATTTTGCAGTCGCTGCTTTTTTCACAAGCTCAATCGCTTCTGCAGGCTCATAAAGAGTCTCAGGATTGACAAGCTTAGCGGCTTCCAAATACTTTTTGCCGTGTTTAGCCATTTGTTCTTCCTCCTTTGTGGTATTAGCGGAATATCCTCCCACTGATAGTGAAACCGTTACATCACGCGAAGCAATGTCGGTTATCACTGATAGCGCGACAGTACATCATACAAAGCCGATGTCAGTCGTCACTGATAGTGCAACTGTTGCATTACGCAAAGCGATGCCAGTTGTCACCGGTGTAGCCGCGCATGCATGGAATTAGTCTTCGATGACTACGCCCATGCTGCGAGCTGTACCTTCGATCATACGCATAGCAGCCTCTACGGATGCAGCGTTCAGGTCAGGCATTTTTTGTTCAGCGATTTCGCGAACAGTGGAACGTTTAACTGTAGCAACTTTCTTTTTGTTCGGTTCACCGGAACCTTTCTCGATCTTAGCAGCAACACGCAGCAATACAGCAGCCGGTGGAGTTTTTGTAATGAACGTGAAAGAACGGTCCTCGAACACAGAGATTTCAACAGGAATAATCAAACCTGCTTGATCAGCTGTACGAGCATTGAACTCTTTACAAAAAGCCATGATGTTAACACCCGCTTGACCAAGAGCCGGACCGATTGGAGGAGCCGGATTCGCTTTACCAGCAGGAACCTGCAGTTTAACAACCTTGATAACCTTTTTTGCCATTGTGTGACACCCCCTTGCATGTAGTGTGGGCAGACGCTGCTCCTACAGTTTTTCTACCTGGTGATAGTCTAACTCCAGAGGCGTTTCCCGGCCGAACATGTTCACATGAACCTTCAACTTCGCTTTATCGACAAGAATTTCTTCCACCGATCCAACAAAGTTCGCAAACGGTCCTACTTTCACACGAACGGTTTCTTTCAGATCGAAGTCAATCTTCGGTTTCGGTTCTTCCATACCCATGTGTTTGAGAATGGATTCCACTTCATCAGGGAGCAGTGCAGTCGGCTTCGAACCAGATCCTGTTGAACCAACAAAACCTGTTACACCCGGCGTATTGCGCACAACATACCACGAGTCATCGGTTTGGATCATTTCGACCAATACGTAACCCGGATACACTTTACGCATAACCGTCTTCTTCTTGCCGTCTTTGTTCACCAGCTCTTCTTCCATCGGAACCAGAACACGAAAGATCTTGTCCTTCATATCCATTGATTCAACGCGCTTTTCCAAGTTTGCCTTGACCTTATTCTCATACCCAGAATAGGTATGTACGACGTACCATCTTTTTTCCATTTCCATATTAGCCACCTATACTCCCGCTTATTTAAAAACAAGACGAAGCAGCTCAGAAATACCCAAATCAAGTACGTAGAAGTAAATGGTCACGAGGGCAACCGTAAAAAGTACAACAAGCGTATAGCTCGTCAACTCCTTACGACTTGGCCATTTCACTTTCTTCAATTCGGACCAGCTGTCCGTAAAGTAAGAAAACGTGTTGCCGAATCCTTGCCTCATTCTTGCCAAAAAGGACACAACTACACCTCCAAAAAGCTACCTAGTTTCGCGATGAGCGGTATGTTCATTGCAAAACCTGCAAAACTTCTTCAACTCCATGCGGTCTGGATTGTTGCGCTTATTTTTATTGGACGTATAGTTTCTTTGCTTGCAGTTCGTGCACGCTAATGTGATAATAACCCGCATGATGTACACCTCCTACGGACCAGCCTCAAATTTTTGAAAACCTTAAAGGTTCAGCAAAAAAACGCCTTACAGTTTTAAGGCTACCTGAATACTTTAGCATAACGCTATTTTCGTGTCAAGGAGAACCTATGAATATAGCCCGCTCATCAATATGTTCCAGTATTAACATAGAATCCAGCGGATAAACCTGCCCACAAAAAATAAAGCACCCCCGCAAATGTCCTGCGAAAAGGTGCCATTTCTATGCATCTCTAACTTCCAAATATCGTTCAAGCTTTCGTTTGACCCGCTGCAGTGCATTGTCAATCGACTTCACATGCCGATCCAAATCTACCGCAATTTCCTGATAGGATCTTCCGTCCAAATAGAGCATAAGTACTCTTCGTTCCAGATCGCTTAAGATTTCACCCATCTTATCTTCCAAGCCGCTGAATTCCTCTTGATTGATAATCAATTCTTCCGGATCGGTCACTCGTGACCCGCAGATGACATCAAGAAGGGTGCGGTCGGAATCTTCATCATAAATAGGCTTGTCCAGTGATACGTAGGAATTAAGGGGAATATGCTTCTGACGCGTTGCGGTTTTGATGGCCGTGATGATCTGACGAGTGATACAAAGCTCAGCAAAGGCCTTGAAGGAGGCAAGCTTATCGCCGCGAAAGTCTCGAATCGATTTATATAAACCTATCATTCCTTCTTGCACGATATCTTCCCTGTCGGCTCCTATCAGAAAATAAGAGCGCGCTTTGGCGCGAACGAAGTTCTTGTACTTGTTAATCAAGTACTCTAATGCGTCGCCGTCCCCGTCGCGGACCGCTTCCACAATGTCTTCATCAGCCTTGAGGTCATATTCGTACATTCTCAACTCTTTGAGGTCGACACTCACCAACAATCCCTCCGGCCCGGCAAGACTACATTTTTGGTTCATAGCTTCTTACCTTTTACACGTTGAAAAGATAGGATAAGTATACATTATGTAATCTATTATCGTCAACCGAATTCCAGCTAGCCAAAGCACCAATAACCGGAACCTTATTGGCCTCTGCGCCATTTTTCAAACAGGTCCTTCATCTCGCCTGTCAATTTGCTGTCAAACGTATTCCGGTGGCTTGTCGGCTTCTCACGGATTTTGACCTGAATGTCCCGCTTCGATTGGTTCACTTTAACCAACAGCTCACTCGCAGGGATTCGAAAGGCTCCCTTGCCGAAAATGACATGCTGCTCCGTCATATCGGAGGTCGCCACATAAATTTGCTTGCGGCGGCCGATATTCTCCGTAACCAGCCGTTCGATCAGCTCGTCGGCTGTTTCCTTTTCCTTGGTGTAAAAGATGCGCAGCTTGCTCTGGACATACTTCCCCCCTAGCCCCGGTACATAGTACGCATCGAATACAAGCATGACCTTCATTCCCGAGAAGGACTGGTACTCCGCCAGCTGCTGAATGAGCCGGTCCCTTGCGTCTTCGAGACTTATATCCTTCAGCCTCTGTAATTCCGGCCAGGCACCGATAATATTATAACCATCTACAATGAGAATTTCCTGGATCATCGCGGTATTCCGCTATTTCGCCGTAATTCGTTGGCGTACAACCTCATACATAAGCACGGATGCCGCCACCGATGCGTTCAATGAATTGATGTGCCCGAACATGGGAAGCTTCAGCAGGAAGTCACATTTTTCTTTGATTAAACGTCCCATCCCCTTATTCTCGTTCCCGATAACAATGGCCAGCGGCATATTCAGGTTCGTTTGGTATACAGGCTGCTGCGCTGCTACATCGGTACCGGCCACCCATACGCCGCGCTCCTTCAACTGCTCGATAGTTTGAGCCAGATTCGTCACACGAGCAACAGGAACATATTCGACTGCACCCGCCGACGTCTTCGATACGGTCGCCGTGAGGCCGACTGATCTGCGTTTCGGTATGATCACTCCATGTACCCCGGTACAATCAGCGGTCCGAAGAATCGAGCCCAGGTTGTGCGGATCCTCAATCTCATCCAGGATGAGAATGAACGGCTCTTCGCCGCGGCTTTGCGCACGCGCCAGGATATCCTCCACCTCAACATAATCGTAAGCCGCAACTTGAGCAACTACGCCTTGGTGCTGCACATTCTCGACCATTTGATCCAGCTTGCGCTTGTCGGCAAACTGGACAATGATCCCGTTCTGCTTCGCTTCCGCCACAATAGGCTGCGTCAGCTGCTTTTGTGCATTTTCTGCAATCCAAATCTTATTAATCGTTCGGCCTGAGCGTAAAGCTTCAAGCACCGAGTGCTTACCGGCGATAAAATCTTCCATGTGTTTCTCTCCTTAACCCTTATCCAGGGATAGCATTAACAAATACTGAAGCCGTTCCCACTGCTTCGTGTAGTACAAATAGCCAATCAAGCATTCAAAAGCCGTACTGTGCCGGTACTCCAAAATATCTGCATTCTTGGCCGACGTACCGGATTTGGCATTACGGCCTCTTTTTACGATATCGGTTTCGTCCTCCGTCAAATGCGGCAGCCATCCCTGCAATGCTTTCGCTTGGGCTTTAGCCGACACATACTGGGTGGATAACCGATGAAGATGGTTCGGCCTCTGATTCGGATGTGAAATTACGTACTGACGAATGAATACCTCATAGATGGCATCCCCTATATAGGCGAGGACGATAGGATTCAGTTGTTTGGGATCCTTGGCCGGCGGGAAGCTGAACAAATTAAAGTCTAACGCAAATGACTCCGGTTCCTGCTCCATTACTTCCTCCGCCAACGGATACCTTGAGCCGTATCCTCTAAAATAATACCGCGCTCCGTTAGCAAATCACGGATTTCGTCGGCGCGGCCCCAATTTTTCGTTTTACGGGCCTCGGTTCTTTCCACGATCAGCTGCTCCACTTCCTCATCCAGCAGCCCTTCTTCCGCCTTGGCTAGTATGCCCAATACATGATCCATCGTTTCAAAGCGTGAAAGGAGCAGCTCCAGCGAGCTTCGCGTTACGCTCTCCTGCTGCAAATACGGATTCGCCGCATTGACAAGCTCGAATACCGCAGTAATCGCATCCGGCGTGTTGAAGTCGTCATTCATCTTCAGCTCGAATTGACGCTGTACTTCCGTAACCGCATGCACGATTTCTTCAGCAGGCTCGCCTACCTCAGCAGTCGAAAGCCGATGTTTAATATTCGCGATGCAATTCTCAATTCGGGACAGACCGTTCTTCGCCTGCTCGACAGCTTCCTCGCTGAAGTTCAGAGGGTTCCGGTAATGAGCGGACAGCATAAAGTAACGAATGACTTGCGGAGGAATCGCTTGAAGCATTTGATTGACATTGATACCGTTCCCCATCGATTTGGACATTTTTTCATTGTTAATATTAATATAGCCGTTATGCATCCAGTAGTTAGCCATCGGATGACCGGTGAAGCATTCAGACTGAGCAATCTCGCATTCGTGGTGAGGGAACTGCAAATCTTGCCCGCCGCCATGGATATCGATCGTATCGCCGAGGTACTTACGCGCCATAGCCGAACACTCAATATGCCAGCCGGGACGGCCTTCCCCCCAAGGGCTTGCCCACGAAATCTCACCCGGCTTAGCCCCTTTCCACAACACGAAGTCTTGAGGGTTCTCCTTGCGATCGTCCACCTCGACACGAATGCCAAACTGCAGCTCCTCGAGATTCTGGTGCGATAGCTTGCCGTACTCGGCGAATTTGGTTGTGCGGAAGTATACATCGCCGCCATTCTCATAGGCGTAGCCTTTATCCACCAAGCCTTGAATGAAGTCGATGATCTCCTGAATATTTTCAGTGACGCGAGGGTTCAAGGTTGCTTTGTGTACCCCTAAGCCTTCCGTGTCTTCGTAAAACTTTTGAATAAACAGCTCCGCTACCTCCGGTACCGTTGATTCCATCTGTGCGGCTTTGCGAATCAGCTTATCGTCCACATCGGTAAAATTGACAACATAGGTTACATCATAGCCTGAAGACTCCAAATACCTTCTCACGACATCAAAAAAGATAACCGGACGTGCATTGCCGATATGGATATAATCATATACCGTCGGACCGCATACGTACATTTTCACTTTTCCCGGTGTAATCGGCTTGAATTCATCCTTGGACCGGGTCAACGTATTGTAAATTTTAAGCGCCATCTTGTTGGCAGCCTCCGTTCTTCGACTGAAAATTCAATTCACTTTATTTTTGTTCAATTCATCCAATTCCTGCTTGAGCCCCTCAATTTGCTGCTGCATCTGGCGGAACATATCGATGACCGGATCCGGCAAATTGTTATGATCCAGCTTTCCGATACGAACACCATCCCGCTTCACGATACGACCCGGGATACCGACCACGGTGCTGTTTTGCGGCACTTCGCTTAAAACGACCGCATTCGCGCCGATTCTTGAATTGTCCCCTACCTTAAACGAACCCAACACCTTGGCGCCTGAGGCGATAACGACATTGTTACCAATCGTAGGGTGACGTTTGCCTTTCTCTTTGCCGGTTCCTCCGAGTGTAACCCCTTGGTACAAAACGACGTCATCCCCGATTTCACAGGTTTCGCCAATGATAACTCCCATACCGTGATCGATAAAGAAGCGGCGCCCGATCACGGCACCCGGATGAATCTCAATCCCAGTCATAAACCGGCTGATCTGGGAAATGATACGAGCGGTGGTATACCAGCCTCGTTTGTAGAACCAGTGTCCTACCCGGTGCGCCCAAAGCGCATGAAGACCGGAATACGTAAAGGCGACCTCGAACCAGCTGCGAGCAGCCGGATCGTTTTCAAAAATCGTTTCGATATCTTCTCTCATGTACTTAAACAAGATGATCACCCGCTCTCTCCCGTGAAGCGTTATACATTCAGAGCAACAGAAAAAGCCCCCGCAGCCCGAAGGCTGCAGAGGCGAAAATTGTCGCGGTTCCACTCTGCTTGAACACTGCTGACACAGGTTCATCTCGTGCGTTCGTAACGTGAACGTATACGGTAGGACTACCTTGCCTTCGCACCATAAGGTGGCAGGCAGCTCGTCGATACGGCTCCCAGGTGCATTTCCAACTGACTGGCATGGTGCAACTTTCAGCACGGACGTGTCAATAGCCACCGCCCGGTTGCCCTCTCTGTGAAGCCCTTGATCTGTTGTACTCTCCTGTTCAACGCCTCGGTCTTATATTGTTATTTAGTATACCGCTAAACATTTTGGTTTACAATAATTTGTTCAATCTTTCGACAACCTTTTGTTTACCGAGCAAATACAAGGTCATGTTCAAGTCAGGTCCGTGTGTCTGACCGGTTAATGCAACACGGATCGGCATAAATAGCTGCTTGCCCTTGAAGCCCGTCTCCTTTTGTACAGCTTTCAGCATAGGGGACATATGCTCCGGCTCGAAGGCTTCGGCCTGGTCTACCTGATCCAAAAATGCTTTCAGCACAACCGGGACTGACTCCTCGGCTAGTACGGCCTTCGCTTCTTCATTCTCCAGCGTAACGTCCTCCTGGAAGAAGAGCTGAGCGAGCGGCACAATTTCGGCAGCATAATGCATCCGCTCTTGATTCAAGCCAACCAGGCGCTCGACCCATACCTGCTGTTCCTCAGTCAAAGCTGCAGGAATGAAGCCCGCTTTTTGCAGGTGAGGCAGTGCCAGCTCCACAACATGGGCAGGGTCTGATTTTTTCAGGTAATGGTTGTTCATCCAGTTTAATTTATCCATATCAAATACCGCGGGGCTTTTGGATACACGATCCAGGTCGAATTGGGAAATAAGCTCCTCTTTCGAGAAAATTTCTTCTTCCCCTTTGGGCGACCAGCCCAACAGAACGATAAAATTAAGCACCGCTTCAGGCAAATAGCCGAGCTCCTTGTACTGCTCAATAAACTGGATGATGGATTCGTCGCGCTTGCTCATTTTCTTGCGGTCCTGATTCAAAATCAGCGAGAGATGAGCGAATTGCGGCACAGGCAAATTTAGTGCCTCGTACATCATAATTTGTCTTGGCGTATTGGATAGATGCTCTTCCCCGCGGATAACCAAAGTAATTTGCATCAGATGATCATCCAAAATGACGGCAAAATTATAGGTCGGGATACCATCCGGACGAACAATAATAAAGTCACCGATTCCATTCGTCTCAAACTCAACGTGTTCGCGCACGCGGTCCTCGAAAGCAATAACTTGATCTGCCGGGACACGAAAGCGAATGGAAGGCTTGCGCCCTTCCGCTTTGAACTTCTCCACCTGCTCCGCAGTCAAATGACGGCATCTGCCGGAATACCGCGGCATTTCGCCTTTGGCCTCCTGCTCCGCGCGCTCCTGCTCCAGATCCGCCTCCGAGCAGTAGCAGTGGTAGGCGTTCCCGCCCTCCAGCAGTTGATCCACATAGGGCTGATACAAGCCCAGCCGTTCCATTTGCCGGTAAGGGCCGTAAGGACCTCCGATATCGACGCTTTCGTCCCAGTCCAAACCAAGCCATTTCAGACCGTTCAGTTGATTATCAATCCCTGACTCCACGTGCCGGGTTTGGTCCGTATCCTCGAAACGTACGATAAACTGACCGTTATGCTTGCGTGCCAATAAATAATTCAACAAGGCTGTGCGCGCACCGCCAATATGAAGATGTCCCGTAGGACTTGGTGCATAACGCACACGAAAATGACCTGACATAAAAATTGCCCCTCTCCTGATTAAACCTAGAACCGTAGAATATTAGTTGTTATGATAGCACATCTTGAATCAGACAAACAACAGATTGTGCGGCGATCCCTTCACCGCGCCCCGGGAATCCAAGCTTCTCCGTTGTCGTTGCCTTCACATTGACTTGCGAAGGGTTTGCTTCCAGCGCTTCCGCAATCCGTTCTACCATCGCGGGAATATACGGCGCCATTTTGGGCTTCTGGGCAATGATGGTCGAATCGATATTGCCAAGCTTATACCCCGCTTCTTTCGCCAGCTTCCACACATGCACAAGCAGCTTGTAGCTGTCTGCATCCTTGAATTCCGGATCCGTATCCGGGAAATGCTTGCCGATATCTCCAAGCCCCAGCGCACCGAGAATCGCGTCACTAATCGCGTGCAGCAGAACATCTGCATCCGAATGCCCTAGCAGTCCCAGTTCATAAGGGATGTCCACTCCCCCGATAATGCATTTTCGTCCTTCTACCAGCTGATGCACGTCAAAGCCTTGTCCTACTCGAATCATGCTTCTCTCTCTCCCCTGACATTCTGTATAATCCATTCCGCCCAAGGCAAGTCCTCCGGCGTCGTGATTTTGATATTATAATAGTCTGCCTCCACCACGCGAACACTCGTTCCTGACCGTTCTACAAGCATTGCATCATCCGTTCCGGTAAAAGCCTCCTTCTCCGCTTGCTCATAGGCTTGCAGAAGCAAAGAAAGACGAAAAGCTTGTGGGGTTTGAATCGCCCACAAGCTGCGCCGGTCCGGTGTAGATACGATAGTCCCTTCCGGATCGACTACTTTGATCGTGTCTTTAACCGGAACAGCCAACACGGCTGCCCCCGTCTCCATGGCTTGGCGCCAGCAGGCCAGGATATGCTCCTCCGCTGCAAAAGGGCGGACACCATCATGGACCATCACCCATTCTACAGTGTCTCTCAATACTTCCAATCCTTTATGCACGGAATCCTGACGTTCCTTGCCCCCGACGACAACGCTGGCCACTTTCGATAATGCATAGCGCTCCACATATTCCCTGCAACGCTCCACATCCTCGGAGCCGGTAACGAGCACGATCGTATCCACCTGCTCCATCCGTTGAAACAATGCTAATGTATGTACAAGAATCGGCTTCCCTGCCAATTGCAAATATTGCTTGCTTTCCTTCGTCCGCATCCGTGAGCCTTTGCCGGCGGCGACGATGACAACCCCTAACTGCTTCATCCGACCCTCTCCTGCTACTATCACAATAAGAGCATGTCCCAGGCTGACTGTATTGGAAAAGGGCCGTTACTCCTTGCCAAGATGAATGCTCGGAGACGTCACCCCATTCTCGCAGCACCACTTCAGGACCGCGCAAGGTACATCCCCTATATCATATACGTTTTAGAGCGCTTTTTCCAACAATTTCGGTTTTGCGAAAATCATTCGTCCGGCCGATGTCTGCAGCACGCTGGTAACCAGGACATCCAAGGTCGTACCGATGAAGTCTCTACCGCCTTCAACAACAATCATCGTACCGTCATCCAAATAGGCTACGCCTTGACCATGCTCCTTGCCGTCCTTGATCACCTGCACCAAAATTTCTTCTCCAGGCAGCACGACCGGTTTCACGGCATTGGCCAGATCATTAATATTCAAGACGGAAACTCCCTGGAGCTCACACACTTTATTCAGATTAAAATCGTTCGTAATCACTTTCCCCTGAAGGACCTTGGCCAGCTTCACCAGCTTGCTGTCCACTTCAGAGATTTCCTCGAAATCTCCCTCATAAATCAGCACGCGGACATCCAATTCCTTTTGAATCTTGTTCAAAATATCCAGTCCCCGCCGTCCGCGGTTTCTTTTTAACAGATCCGACGAATCCGCAATATGCTGCAGCTCCTCGAGCACGAATTCCGGGATCACCAATGTTCCTTCGATAAAGCCTGTTTTGCAAATGTCTGCAATCCGTCCATCGATAATGACACTCGTATCCAAAATTTTATGCTCCTCGAACCCTTTCACTTCGCCCGGCCCCCCGCGATCTCTAGCCGAGCCCCTTTTGGACAACAGCGAAATAAATTCCTCCCTCTTCGCATACCCGATGCGAAAGCCCGTTGCCCCCAGCATCATCGTCACAATCACCTGCAGTACAGGCGGAAGCAATCCCGCTTGCTCGAACGGACTCAGCAGCATCACCGCCAACAGCAATCCGATTACCATCCCCATGGTGCCTGTAATCAAATCCGCCATCGGGATTTTAGTCACCCTATCTTCTCCCTCCTGCATCCATCTTGTTGCATAGGGAGCCAACCATGATCCGATCCAATAAAAAATTACGCCTCCAAGCAGCATCACCCAAACGGCCCCGCCTTGAATCCGATCCAAACCGAAAACCGTTTCTATGAGAGTAAAAAATGGCCGACTGACGGTATCACTCCATTGAAAACACAACACGCCTCCGATAACTGCAAATACATACTGGAACCATTTCCTTATCATAGAATCACCTCCAACCTCATTTCATAAAAGTGTGTTCGTTACAATTATGAACCAAAAGTTTCCTGCCTAATCGTCTCCAGCCCATAAAAAATAAAAAAAGCATTCATTTCCCTCTTCACAAGGAAAATAAATGCTTTTCATTTTCGCAATATTACATGGATCTCGTTTCGGAATTGACGTCATCCAAAGATTTATTCTTTCTTCTGCGCTTCGGAATCAGGCGTTCAACGTTTTTTTTTAAGCCGTACAGCGCATAAAGGAGCAGCGGTACGAAAATCATTTTGGATAAGGAGCCCGGGAACTTAATCGCTACGAATACAGCAATCGCAATGACAATTGGTGTAATCCAGATCGCTTTTTTCGGAATCCCGACTTTTTTGAAGTTAGGATATTTGACCGTGCTCACCATCAGGTAGGAAAGCAGCAATGTGCTCAGAACCAAAATAATTGTATTCAATTCATTGTGAAACAGAGCTAGTGTACATAGAACACCGCCAGCCGCAGGGATAGGAAGTCCGATAAAATAGCCCGGTACCCCGGCCACCACGTTAAAGCGAGCCAAACGTAGAGCTCCACATATTGGGAAAATAGCGGTAACAATCCAAGCTGCCGCTGCGTTCATGCCCGTAAAAGCAACAACGTACATAATAAAGGCAGGTGCAACACCGAACGATATGACATCCGACAGCGAGTCCAGCTCTTTACCGAATTCGCTCTGCGCATTCAACGCCCGTGCTACACGTCCATCCAAGCCGTCACACAGCATAGCGATAAGGACCATAATGGCAGCCAGTTCCGCTTTCTGATTAAATGCGAGGATGATCGAGATAAATCCCAAAAACAAGTTCCCTACTGTGAATAAATTGGGAAGCGATTTAGTTAGCATTAGTTTTGTCCACCTCTGGTTATACTGTACCCTAATACAACTTATTATATTAGGGTACCCTCTGATTGTATGCAAGTTAAATATGTCTGTCAATGAGTACTTGATCTTGAATTCGTTTTAAACCTTCCTTAATGGTCCGCGCTCTCACTTCTCCGATCCCGTCCACTTCATCCAACTCGTCGATCGTAGCCATCATCAGGTGAGGCAGCTGCTCGAAGCGCTCGACCAAGTTTTGAATAATGACTGCCGGGAGTCTAGGTATTTTATTCAAGACCCGGTAGCCTCTAGGGGAGACGGTCTCTTCTGCACTGCTGACCGCATTAGGATAGCCAAGCAGCTTAGCAATATGATGATGATCCAACAATTCATCTGCAGCCAGCCGGCGAAAAGCATTGCTCAAGTCTTTGAGCTTATCCTCCTGCAGCTCCTTTACGTAATCCTTCAGCAAAAGTTGCGCCTCCAGATCCACCGATCCCGCGAGCTCATCCAGCTGCATACTTATTAATCGGCCTTCTGTGCCTAATTCATTAATATATCTTTTAATTTCTGCTTTAATTTTAAGCACCATCTCGATTCGCTGCATCACATTGGTTACATCGTGCAGGGTTACCAGCTCTTCAAATTCAGAAGCACCTAGGTTGGTCAGCGCTTGATCCAAAACCGACTTATATCTCTCCATCGTTTGGATGGCCTGATTCGCCTTCGTCAAAATAACACCCATGTCCTTCAAGGCATATCGCAAATTCCCTTGGTACAAAGTAATCACATTGCGGCGCTGGGATATGGACACAACGAGCTTGGAAGTTTGTTTCGCAACCCGTTCAGCCGTACGATGGCGTATTCCTGTTTCGATGGAAGTGATGGATGAATTGGGAATCAGTTGGGTATTGGCATACAAAATCCGCTTGAGATCTTCACTTAAAATAATCGCTCCATCCATTTTGGCGAGCTCGTACAAATAGTTCGGAGAGAAGTCACAATTGATCGAAAAGCCTCCGTCTACAATTTCCATCACTTCCGGGCTGTAGCCAACGACGATAAGCGCGCCTGTTTTGGCCCGCAGGACGTTCTCTAACCCATCACGGAAAGCGGTTCCGGGTGCAACCATTTGTAGCAGTTGACTCATCACGTCTCTCTTGGTTTCTTCCTTGCTCATGTTGTCCCTCCAATCCGCGTATCTTATTCGGCGCTCTAAGGTCAGCCTAGCGTGGCCTTTAGGGCCTCGGCTACCGTATTCACACCGATGACTTCGATTCCTGAGGGTGAAGTCCATCCCTTTAAGCTTTTTTCCGGTAAAATGACGCGCCGAAAGCCCAGCTTTTCCGCTTCCTTCACTCTTTGGTCCACACGCGATACACCGCGTACTTCCCCTGTTAAGCCGACCTCGCCAAAAACAACGTCGAAGGGCTGCGTCGGTTGCTCGCGCAAGCTTGATGCGATGCTGACTGCAATCGCCAAATCGACAGCCGGTTCATCCAGCTTGACACCGCCAGCGACGTTTACATACGCATCCTGATTGGCTAGAAACATCCCCATTCTCTTCTCCAGCACAGCAATAATTAAAGCCAGCCGGTTATGATCGATCCCCGTGGCCATCCGCCGCGGCGAAGGAAAATTCGTTGAGGATACAAGCGCCTGAAGCTCGACTAATACGGGGCGAGTCCCCTCCATACTAGCGACAACAGTTGATCCTGAAACACCTAACGGACGCTCCGATAAAAATAGCTCTGACGGATTGCTCACCTCGACCAAGCCGCTCTCCTGCATTTCAAAAATACCAATCTCATTCGTCGCACCGAACCGGTTCTTGACCGCTCGAAGCAGCCGATACGAATGATGCCGTTCCCCTTCAAAATAAAGGACACAATCGACCATGTGCTCTAAAAGTCTAGGCCCTGCTATAGCCCCTTCTTTAGTAACATGGCCTACAAGAACAGTAGCAATACCTTTTATTTTGGCAATGCGCATAAAATGGCCGGTACATTCCCGTACCTGAGAAACACTTCCGGGAGCAGACGTTACCCCGGGGTGATACACGGTTTGAATGGAATCAATGACAAGAAAATCCGGCTGCACCTCATCGATAGCCGCCTCAATCTGCTCCAGATTCGTCTCGCACAGCACATACAAAAGCTCGGATGAAGCATTTAACCGATCCGCCCGCAGCTTCGTTTGGCGTACAGACTCCTCTCCGGAGACATACAATACCTTTTTATCGCTTTCCGTTAAATCATGCGATGTCTGCAGCAGCAGCGTCGATTTGCCGATTCCCGGGTCTCCTCCGACCAATAGCAGAGAACCGGGAACAAGTCCTCCGCCCAACACGCGATTCAGCTCTTTATTGCGGGTTACAATCCGCTGTTCCTCACTGCTTTTTATATTTATGATGGAAACCGGCTTTTCTTTCGTACGTAATATCGAAGAATGCACCCCTTGGGTCTTGGAAACTGTCTCAACCTCTTCCACAAAGGTGTTCCACGATTGGCAGCCCGGACATTTCCCCAGCCACTTCGGGGACTCATAGCCACATTCTTGACAGCAGAACTTTGTTTTCGTTTTTGCCATAATAACTCTCCTAGCTGTTCCATCGTCCGAATCCACAATTCGCATCTATCAAAGTTTACCATTTTGTAACAATAAAGAAAACCCTGAGGCCTTAGAATACAAAAAAAACATCCTGCACCTCATGAAGGTACAGGATGTTTTAGCAAGATGATTTATGGTGTTGTTACCCCTTGCGTACGTTCAACGGTTAATTCCCCGTCTTTTTCATCGATAGTCAAGGTGTCGCCTTTGGAAATTTGACCGCGAAGCAGTTCTTCAGACAACCGGTCTTCAATATGCTTTTGAATTGCGCGGCGCAGAGGTCTCGCTCCATACGTCGGATCAAAGCCTTCTTTCGCCAAGAACGCCTTGGCTTGATCAGTAAGCACAAAATCGACTTCTTGCTCTTTCAGACGTTTACGCAAATCATCTGCCATCAGCGTTACGATTTGAGCAATATGCTCCTGCTCCAGAGAGTGGAACACGATGATTTCGTCGATCCGGTTCAAGAACTCCGGACGGAAGCTTTTTTTCAGCTCGCCCATCACTTTATCCTTCATGTTGGAGTAATCTTTACCTGCATCATGAGCGGCAGTGAAGCCGAGCGATGAATTTTTCTTAATCGTATCAGCACCTACATTGGAGGTCATGATAATTAGCGTATTGCGGAAGTCCACTGTACGTCCTTTGGAGTCGGTCAAGCGACCGTCTTCCAATACTTGCAGCAGGATGTTAAATACTTCCGGATGTGCTTTCTCAATCTCATCCAGCAGGACTACCGAATAAGGCTTGCGGCGAACTTTCTCAGTTAATTGCCCGCCTTCTTCATAACCAACATATCCCGGAGGCGCCCCTACCAAACGGGAAGTGGAGTGCTTCTCCATATATTCCGACATGTCGATTCGGATGACGGCATTATCATCACCGAACAACGATTCGGCTAGTGCACGAGCAAGCTCCGTTTTACCTACACCCGTAGGTCCAAGGAAAATAAAGGAGCCCATCGGACGCTTCGGATCTTTCAAGCCTGCTCTAGCCCGGCGGATGGCACGGCTGACGGCTTTCACCGCTTCGTCCTGTCCAATCACGCGGTCATGCAGGATCTCTTCCATTTTGAGCAGTCGCTCAGTTTCTTCTTCCGCCAGCTTCACAACCGGAATGCCGGTCCAGCTAGCCACAACCTGCGCGATGTCGTCCGGAGTTACCTCGGAGTCCGTACGGCCTTGCTTTTCTTTCCACTCGTTTTTCGTGGAATCGAGCTCCTCACGCAGCTTTTGTTCCGTATCTCTAAGAGAAGCAGCCTTCTCGAACTCTTGGCTTTGAACCGCCGCATCCTTCTCTTTACGGATATCCTCCAGCTTGTTCTCCAGTTTTTTCAGATCTGGCGGTACCGTATAAGAGCGAAGCCTTACTTTGGAGCTGGCCTCGTCGATCAGGTCGATGGCTTTATCCGGCAAGAACCGGTCGGTAATATAACGGTCGGACAATTTTACAGCTTGTTCAATGGCCTCGTCGGTAATTTTCACGCGGTGGTGAGCCTCATAGCGGTCACGCAAGCCATGCAGGATTTGGATCGCCTCTTCCGGAGACGGCTGATCTACCGTAATCGGCTGGAAGCGTCTTTCCAGCGCTGCATCTTTTTCAATATATTTGCGATACTCATCCAATGTCGTAGCACCAATGCACTGCAGCTCGCCTCTGGCCAGTGCAGGCTTCAAAATATTCGAAGCATCAATTGCGCCTTCCGCGCCACCGGCACCGATCAATGTATGCAGCTCATCAATGAACAGGATGATGTTCCCCGCTTGACGAATTTCATCCATAATTTTTTTCAAACGGTCTTCGAATTCGCCGCGGTACTTTGTACCTGCAACAACGGAGCCCATATCTAAAGTCATTACCCTTTTGTCGCGAAGCGTTTCGGGAATTTCGTTATTAATAATTTTTTGCGCCAAGCCTTCGGCAATAGCTGTTTTACCTACGCCCGGCTCACCAATCAATACGGGATTATTCTTGGTTCTGCGGCTCAGCACTTGAATAACGCGTTCAATTTCTTTACTGCGTCCTATCACCGGATCCAGGTTACCGTCCTTGGCATAGGCTGTCAGATCTCTCGCCAAGCCATCCAATGTAGGAGTATTCACATTAGCGGTGTTACCATGGTTCGTAGATACCACTTCACTGCTGCCTAAGAGCTGCAGTACTTGCTGACGCGCTTTATTCAAGCTGACGCCCAAGTTATTGAGCACGCGTGCCGCTACGCCTTCTCCTTCACGGATCAGACCGAGAAGAATATGCTCTGTACCCACATACGTGTGGCCCAGCTTACGGGCTTCGTCCATGGACAGCTCAATTACTTTCTTCGCTCGCGGCGTGTAGGCGATATTCGTCGGCTGTTCCTGACCTCTGCCGATTAAAGCCTCCACCTCATCTTGAATCTTCTCTAAACCTAAGCCCAGAGCTACCAGCGCTTTGGCTGCTATGCCGTCTCCTTCACGGATCAGACCCAACAAAATATGCTCTGTACCGATATTATTATGACCTAAGCGAACGGCCTCCTCTTGTGCCAAAGACAACACCTTCTGCGCACGTTCTGTAAATCTCCCAAACATCATGTGTAACACCTCCATATAAGAATAAAAAGTATGGTAAGCCCTTGTAGGTAAGGGGCTCCTTAAGCTCTGATGTCTACTCTTGGTTGAATTTCTCTCGAATGAGCTGTGCCCTTCGTATGTCTCTTTCTTCAGCGTTAAGCTTTTCTCCTGCATACTGCTGTAAAAAACCCGGTTGGGTCATGACCAGCAGTTCATTCAACACCTGCGTAGGGACATTCTTGATGATACCCAAGTCTACCCCGAGGCGAACATCAGAGAGACGCTGTGCCGCTTCCTTTGAATCCATGATCGCTGCATACGACATAATTCCGAAGGAACGGCTGATGCGATCCAGCAGTTTGGCCTTCGTTTCGTACTGCAGCTTTTCACGCGCCGCCCGTTCATGTTCGATGATTTGACGGACGACTCCGTATAAATTATCAATAATTTCCTGCTCGGATTGTCCAAGTGTAATCTGATTGGAAATCTGAAACAGGTTGCCCAACGCCTCGCTGCCTTCACCGTATAACCCTCTTACCGCCAGACCGACTTGTGTGATAGCCGATAAGATGCGGTTAATTTGCTGCGTCAGCACAAGCGCGGGCAGATGTATCATTACGGAAGCGCGGATCCCAGTACCGACATTCGTCGGGCAGCTGGTCAAATAGCCTCGCTTCTCGTCGAACGCATAGTCTAGATGGACCTCGAATATGTCATCAATTTGGCTTGCCAGATCCCAGGCTTCTTTAATCTGAAAACCAGGGCACAAGCATTGTATTCGCAAATGATCCTCTTCATTCACCATAATGCTGATCGACTCATTATCGCTCAAAATAACCGCGCCGTTACGAGATTCATTAGCTAATGCAGGACTGATCAAATGCTTTTCGACAAGCACTCTTTTTTGTAATTCATCTAATTCCGACAAGGATAGCCTCGAAAATTGGCTAATGGTATGAAGGTCTTCATTATCCAGAACTTGAGAAACCTGCTCCAGTACTTCTTTGGACTGTTGATTCGTCGAAAGCATCGGGAACGGATAAGACTGCAAATTTCTTGCAATTCGGATACGACTGCTGATTACAATATCGGAATCAGGACCTTCTCCCTTCATCCAGTCACTTAAAGCTTTCTCTGTAAAGCGATTTACTGTCATCATGCTTCCTCCTTACAAGGATAAACGGCTTCGCCATTCTACGAATGGCATGCGTTTGTCAAGGTAGACGAAGGTTTGTGAACTTATACTTTCTTATCTACCTAGAAAAAAATTACCCTTCGGCAACTCTTTTCTCCAATTCGCGAATTTCATCCCGAAGCTGGGCGGCTTTCTCAAATTCTTCATTTTCGATCCTTGTAATCAATTCCTTCTTCAAGTTCTCAATTTCCCTCTTATGCTTAATTAACCCACCAGAGCGCTTCGGAACCTTCCCTGTATGAAAAATATTCCCATGAACCCGCTTGAACAGCGGATCCAGCTTCTCGCCAAAATGCTTGTAGCAGGAGCTGCAGCCAAACCTGCCAATCTTGCTAAATTGACTATACGTTAAACCACATTGCTCGCACCTGCTCGGCGGCGCTTTGGGAGCCAACGGATTATTCGGCGAATTCGGCTCGAAATCGAGCAAGCCCGATAGCAAATTATGAATGGAGAAACCATTCGGTGTCCCTGGAATAAGTTCGCCCTTCTCCCGGGCACAGGACTCGCAAATATGGAATTCCGTCTTCTCACCATTTAATATCTTGGTAAAATGTAAGGTTGCTTGTTTCTTACCACAATCCTGACAAAGCATCGTTCACCCTCCTTATCGACTCAACAAGGATATCAGCATCGCTTTTAAAACTTTGGCCCGTATTTCGTCGCGCAGCGGCAGCTTGATAACAAGAACATCTCTGGATATGGCCGCTCTGGCCATTGCCGCTTCCCTTGGAGTGAGATATCCACTCTCCTCCAGCTGGTACAACAAACCTTCAGAAGCACTTTGATCAATATGTGAGCTGATGGTTTTGGAAATATGGTCTAAAACGGAGCCATGTGCATTCAGCTCGATCTTCTGAATTCGGATATATCCTCCGCCGCCCCTTTTACTTTCTACAATAAAACCTTTTTCCAATGTAAACCGTGTGCTTATTACATAATTGATTTGGGAGGGAACGCAATCGAACTGGTCTGCCAGCTCATTGCGCTGTATTTCCACTATACCGTCTGTGCTTTGATGTATAATATGCTTCAAATATTGCTCAATCACTTCGGATACATTCCGCATCAATTCAGCCTCCTTACGAGAGTAAATTGACTTTGACTTTCTTTGACTTTAATATCATTATATCAGTTTTCTGACAATTTGCAACTATCTGTGAACCGCCGTTTTATTGTTCGCTCTCCTTATTATTTTATGCCCAGCTGAAACACAAAAAAGACCTTTAGGAACGAGATCCTAAAAGTCTTTTTGTCTTATTCGCTTGGCGACGTCCTACTCTC
>NZ_NMQW01000052.1 GCF_002234615.1 Paenibacillus rigui
AACCACGGTAACCGCATGTGCCGCGTCTCTGGCCGATTCATTGTTCGATGCATCGGTCGCCGTCACGACAAACGTATAACTACCAGCCGCCAAATCTCCGATATTGGCTGCCGCCACAGAGCCGTCAGCTGCGCTCGTTCCAAGGGATATGGCCGCTCCCAACTCTGTCGCGTCGACGATATTATTTGCGTTCTGATCAGACCATAGGTATGCTTGTACAGCCACATTTGCTTCGGCTACAGTGCCTGCTGCCCCGGTAAGCTGATCCGGCGTGCCATTGTAGTTATCGATAGCGGTGAACTTCGATACATCTACCGTAGGTGATGTCGTATCACCGTGATTCCGACGGCCTGATCCGCTTGATGAAACGACTGGGTCTGTACTGACCACAGGCTCTGGGGTCGGCTGAGGCTTCGTCTGCTGCTCAGATTGAGACTGAGATTGCCCGGAATTTCTCGTTGTATCCTGCTTCTTAAGAAACGCTGTAGAAATCATGGCCACCGCTTGGCGGTCCACTTGCTCCCTCGGATTAAACGTGTTGTTACCCACACCAGTAATGAGCCCCAATTCCACAGCGGCACCAATGGCGTCTTTGGCATAGTCCGATATTTGATCGTTGTCAGCGAACGTCAAAGCAGCGCTTTTTCCAGTTGTGTCTACCCCAAGCGCCCGTACGTATAGCACTGCCATATCCTGTCTTGACAGCGATTGGCCTGCCCCAAATGCACCATTCCCTGTGCCTTGGATAATCCCGGCTTTAACTGCAGCCTCAACATAAGTGTAAGCGTAGCTGCTGGGTGGGACGTCTTGGAATGTCGGAGCTGCCGGAGCATTCGAAACATCAAGCTTCAGAGCTTTCGCCAAAATGATTGCGAAATCTTCCCGCTTCAATTTTCCTGTTGGATTAAATATACCCTCCTGGACCCCGTTGATAATACCGGCTTGAGCCAGTTGAATAATTGCATCTTTGGCGTAAGAGCCGTCGATATCGGAAAAAATCGCTTCCGCCGCTCCTTTTCCTGGAAATAGCGGCGCTGATAATAATGCAACGCTGAGCAAAGAACTGATCATGCGCTTTTTGTACAATTTCTTCTCCCCCTTTGGTTCATGTCATAATTTAGCTTCAATTCCATAACACCAACAATCCTTGTGTAAATGAACTCCTTTCCTGTCGAAAATAGTCATATCTCCCCGATGATGCATGACTTTTTAACCATACCACACCGCTCTGAGCAAATACTGAGCAAAAAAAGAAGCGGCTCACGCCTTCGACTCCTCGTCGACGTTGCCGCTACATAACCGGGTATACAATTGCACCGTCGACTTTAACGGTGCAATCCCGAGCTCCTCTTGCAATAGCTTTGTAAATTGTTTGTAATGCCTCACCATAGACAGCCTATCGCCCATATCTGCATATACCTTCAACAAGATTTCGTTGATATCGTCGAGGAACGGATTTTTTTCAAGCGCTCTGCGCAGGCAGTCTGCTGCGGCACGAGGCTCTTTCATCGACAAATAGCACTCCGTCATCCGTTTCATGAGCCCAATATAGGCGTCCTTGAACTTTTCTTGCGCCTCGTGTACCCAAACGAATCCGTCCTCTTCCATATAATTTCCTGTATATAAGCCTGCAATCCGATTGAAATCATCAATCGAAACAGGGGAAACCGCTTTTCTTCCGCTAACGGCCCGCTCGAATTCTTCGGCATCACACCATAGCCCACTAACCTCCAATCGGTAGCTATTGTTCCTAAATTCCAGTAAATGCTTGCAGCCGATGCTCCCGAGCTTTTTCCTGATGCCATAAATACAGGTGTGTAAAAAAACAACCGCCTGTTCCGGATTCGAGCCAGCCCATACATCCTCCAAAATTTTTTCTTTCGTGACGAATGCATTCCTGTGATGGACCAAGTACGCCATCAACTCGCGTTCCTTGGATGTCCTCCACTTTACTGTGACCGGCGACTCCGGATCGCAGATCCATTCGAATCGGGAGAAGCAGTGGAAGCGGGATTTACCAGTGGGTACCGTTGACGCATACTCCCTGCCACCTACTGACGCCCCACGCCTCAATAGGATTCGCTCAATCGTCTTGCCCAGCCGCCCCGCTGTCGTCGGCTTCAGCACGTAGTCGACAGCATTCACCTCAAAAGCATCGATCGCGTACTGGTTGTAGGCGGTTACGAATACAATGTCAATTCCAGGGTCGATCGCCATAATGTGTTCGGCTGTTTCGATCCCGTTCATAACGGGCATCTCAATATCTAGAAACACAATGTCAACCGTTTCCTTCTTAAGCCACTCCACTGCCTCGTCCGGTTTCGTAAACATCCCGACATTTCCGAAATGTCCGGTTGCAGACAGCAGCTTTTCGAGCAAATCCAACGCAGGCTTCTCATCATCGACCAAAATCGCGCGCAGCACTTACGTACACCTCACTTGATTGAATTCGGAACGCGGATTGTTACTTTCGTGCCTTGTCCCGGTGTGCTATCGATCTCTAGCCCGGTTCCGTAGAGCGTCCGCATGCGGCGCTCGATATTCGCAAGCCCGACCCCTCCCGTACGCTCTTTCGTTCCCGCCATCTTCGATTCCAGGGAAAAACCCGGCCCGTCATCTTCCACGAGGACAACGATGCCATCTTGTCCTGATTTTGCGGAAATCCGGACAGTTCCTCCTTCTGGACGCTTCGTAACCCCGTGCCGCACCGCGTTTTCCACGATCGGTTGGATAACCAGCGGGGGAATCGGCACGCGGATCTGTTCATCGATGTCATAAATGACCTGCAACCGCGGGCCAAAACGGGCCTGCTCGATGATCAGATAGGACTCCACAAGCTCCAGCTCTTTGCGGATCGAAACCAGATGTTCCAGGTTTTGGAAGTCGAAGCTGCTTCTCAGATACTGGCCCAATTCACCCAGCAGCTCCTGTGCCTTCCCGACATCGGTGTAACTGACCGAGATCACCGTATTCAGCGTATTAAACAGGAAGTGAGGTTTGATTTGTGCCTGTAAAAAGGCCATCTCGGCATTGATCAGTTTGCCGACCGACTTTTTCATCTCCAACAGCGTACGGATGCGGGCCTTTAATTCCCCGGCTTCCACCGGCTTGCCGAGAAAATCATTTACTCCGGCGTCAAATGCCGTCAAAATATCCTCCGGGCGGTTTCTTGCAGTTAACAGCAGTACCGGAAGCTCAGATAGCGAGTAACGATTGCGGATGTTCCGGCACACCTCGTACCCAGACATGCCGGGCATCATCAGATCGATAACCGCCAAATCGATGCGCCGGTTCAGATCAAGCTGGCGCATCGCTTCCTGCCCGTGGGAAACCGCGATGACGGTATATTTCTCAACCGACAACAGATTAATCAGCACCTGGCGATTGGCCGCATCGTCATCCGCAACGAGAACCGTAAACGTTTTGTCACCTTCCAGCCGGAAAGTATCCGAAGCAGCGGGCGGCCGGTCAAGCATCATAGTAGGCTCGCTTGCCGCTGCTATTTCCGCCCCGGCCAGTTGATCGTCCCCTTCGCGGGCGAGTGGTGCCGTAAATGTAAACACCGCACCTTTCCCGGGACCCGATTCCGCCCGAATGATGCCGCCGTGCAATTCCACTAGCCGTTTGGTGATGCTGAGTCCAAGTCCCGTTCCTCCGAATTCCCTCGCCATCGCACTTCCTGTTTGCTCGAACGCTTCAAAAATAACCTCCAGCTTGCCAGGCGGTATCCCGATACCGGTATCGGCAACGGAAATTGCCAGCCAACCGTTCTCCTCGCGGGCGGAAACGGTAATCTCGCCAGCCGCCGTAAACTTAAGCGCATTGCCAATCAGGTTATTCAGGATTTGTACCAGCCTGTCTTCGTCCATATAAACGAACTGACGATTGTTCAAGAGTTCAATAAAACGCACCGGCTTGTTTCCGGACAGATGACGGAACATCTCCATGATGACCTGCACGACCGGACGCAATGCGACAGCCCGTCGCTTCAGGATAAGCTCCCCGTTTTTCAGTTTGGAGAAATCAAGCAGATCGCCTACCAAATTGGCCATTCGCTTGCCGGTAGACGCGATCAACGCCACATTTTCCTCTTGCTGCGGTGTGAGCCTACCTGCCGCACCCTCGATCAGCGACTGGGCAATATTGATGATGCCGTGCAGCGGCGTTTTCATTTCATGAGACGTATTGGCCAGAAATTCGTCCTTGAAACGATCGAGCGAGTGCAGCCGTTTGGAAAGCTGCTCGACTGCGCTGAACGCACGGATGAATCTTTTGGACAAGAGCAGCATCTGTGCCAAGGCGAAGCTTATCCATGCAACCACCTGGATGGAATAGACGGACACGGAGAGGATAATGTCCAGAGTCGTTACAACATCGAGGATCAGCAGCGATAGCGCTCCGATCAGCATGTAACTCGCGCCTTCCATCCTCCGTACCGCACCTGCCGCCATCACGTATACGACGTAAAGGATTTCGGCTAACGATAAGGCGAAAACGAGGAAATCGGCTTGTGAGAAGACGGATGCCGGAGTCAGCAGGGTAAACAAGATCCGCACGGTTAGTATAGCCCCGAACCCTTGCATCGCGATTTTCTTGAACAGATTCGGAAAAGAGCGCATCGTATACAGCAGCAAAAATAATTCAACGAACGCCCCAGATAACGTCTGAATTTTTAGCATCAGCTCGAAATCTAATTCCGGGAGAACGATCGCCACGATCTTTTCGCCGTGTGTTGCCACATACATGCCAACGGAGACACAGCATAAGCCAAAATAGAGCCAGGACCGTTCTCGTCTCCTCATCCGGTACAGTACAAGAAAATATGTGCCGATCAACACAAATCCGGAGACTGCAATTAAATCGATCGAGACTGCGGTCTCCCGGGAAAATTGAATGTCCTCCTGATATCCGAGAAAAATGGGATGCGTGATTCCGCCATCGGCATATCGATAGTTAGCGACCTGCACAACGATTTCGGCGCTGCTGCCTTCTAGCGCAAAAAAACGGGCATAAGGCGCATTGACCGATACCGTCCCCTGCGAATTCAGCCCGGGTATGCCGCGGCCTCCAATCTCCCTGCCATTCACGTACAATTTATGTGCAGTTTTAATATTTAATGGCCGGATCCCGTAAATCCGCCCGTTTCCTTCTTCCAGCTTGACACGCAGACGAAACGTTGCGTAACCATGTGCAGCATCCTCTTGCCCCAGGTACCGGTCCCATATATCCGGCACGTGCACGTAAGCCGTCATTTCCGGCAGCTTGCCGCCTCGTTTATCCGGATTAAAATCGTCCGGAACCAAGAGCTGGTTCCTGTAATATTCCCATTCCCCATTCAGAGGCGCAATGCCGCTTGCCGCAAAGTCCCAGCCCGTTAAATCCATGACACCCCTTTCCGCTACAGGATGGTTCGCAACTGCCCTCCGGATGGAAACACCCTCGTATACCGAGAAAAAAATCATTAAAGTGCAAATGATTGTAAGTAAAGCCGCGGCGTTTTTGCGCATTCATGTTCCCCTTGTGCATGATATTCCTATTCATTATTCGACATAAATTTCCAAGTTCCTACAAATCTCACTCCTATCGAATCGTGTTTTTTCTATAAAGGACAATAACGCACGCTGTGTAAACCGCCCTCTGCTTTAAACCCTGACAAAAACCCGGCAATTAGTTAGAATGTGCTATTGATTGACGCCCTTTCTTCACTTTTCGAATGAATCGTTTATCAATAAAGAGAGCAGTAAACCATGCAGCTAAAATAAGCATAACGGGTATACCGAAAGCTTCATATGAAAAAGGTTTTCCTTTGTAGTTTAGATTGGTCGCGCGGTATTCCAATCGCTTGGCACCATATTTAGCGGTCAGGACGTCCTCCTGCTTCGCTAAATCTTCAAGCGGAGCATCAAACATAAATCTCTCAGAGGAGCCGCTGTGAATAAACTCAGGCACCACGTTGTTACCACTTGCGTTCCACTCCTTGACTTCTTCCGCAGCTAAAGTTTTGGCTTCTACTCCCGAAACGAACATTCGATCCAGCCTCGGTGCATTCGACATTTGATACCGGGTGATTAGGTTAAGGTGATACTTTGTAACGATAGGCTGTTTGGCGTCTGAGATGGTGTAAACCTTTGATGTTCCAGAAGCGGCATACGTATCAAAAATCGTCGTAAGCGCTCCGTCATCCATCTCGTTATACAACAATACACCTAAGCTTTTTTTGTTCCATTGGAATGCATTGTTGAACGTAAAAGTCAGTTCGGTTCGATCCACATAATAAGGGTCTATCTTCGGATTTTTTACGAAATCATAAGAAGGGTAATTCATTTCTTTTGCAATTTTCTCCGCCATAGGTTCGCCTATTTGTTGTGAGATCACGTAGAGGACGGCATCGATCCCTGAAGTGAGCGCTGCTGAAGCGACGATGTTCCTGTTTGTGACATAACGCATATCCCTTCTCCATGTTGTTTCAGGATACTTATTAATTTCATGATAATCGAAGCTTTTCCAGTCGGTAGTTGCTTCTTTCCCTTTTAATAAACCTGTATCGGCCAGGTTCAACCCTCCAGCGCAAATGCTTAACAACTTCGTATCAGCATGTTTTTGTATCCATTCCCGGACAGGTTTAACCTTTGCTTCGTCAACCATAGGCATGGCCGGGATTACAATAAGGTCAGGACTTTTTCCTAATAATCGATCCAGTTCATCAAAAGAATAGTGCGGCATCAGATCCAAACCGCCAGTGAGTGTTTTCACATTTTTATCCGGGGCAACAGCATATACGTTATAAGACTCGGTCATCGCAAACATTTCATACGGAACCATAAAATCAAACACTTCTGTCGTCGGATTGGATAAAAGAACAGCTACTGTAGGTTTTTTCGGATTATGTTCAGGCACGCTCACGCCTTGTAAAGCGGGCATTGGTGTTTGCCGAGCGGGTTTCCAATATTCCTGATTGGAGCGAATATACCCATATGCACCGATCCCTCCGAAAAATATAACGAACGTCAATACATAGACAAATACACGTAATAATAACTTCATCTTTAATTCTCCTCTGACCAAAATTTTTTGCAGAACAAGCGGTGCCTGTTCCGGAACCGTCTTTTGAAGTGTAGGATTCATGAGCAAGTTCGGGTCTTTAAGCACTTCCATCTGTGCAGCCGAAAAGTTAACTGTGTCGATTGTGGAGGCGGACTTTGTCAGTTGATTGTTTACCAAAGCGGCGAGCAAGCTGCTTCCAACCGCCATCCGATAGATTGCATAACCAAGCTCCTTTGTTTAAATTTTCTCATCATAACAATTGTATATATACAAATATAATAAATATCATTTGTTGTCAATGATTAATTGTTGTATAGTTACAAATTAATTTTATAAAAAACGGCTGCCTGAAAATTGAGCTTCAGTTCAGCCGTTGCCTTGTCTTAATGCTTAACGTTAGTTTGCTTGATGATTTTCAATAAAATAGCCAGACTCTCATCCACTTGTTTTCGCTTGTTTTCGGGAACTTGGTTTAACAGCTTGGCAAACAACTGATGATGTTTTTCATGAGCCACTACCACCGCTTCCAAGCCCTTTTGGGAGAGTTTGATCAGAACTTCCCTTCTATTGTCTGGATTGGACTGCCTGTCCACCAGACCGGCTTTCGCAAGTGGATCCAGTGTCCTTGTCAATGTGGAAGGGTCCACTCCAAGAATGCCTGCCAAATCTCCGTGACGGTAAGTTTGTGAACCTATTTCCATCAAAAGATGCAATTGTTTGGGGGTGAGCCCTTCGACAAAAGATTTGTCACCGCCGAGTATGCCCGACATCTTAATTATGGAGTATAAGAAATCCCCAAATGTATCGTGGATCATTTATCATCACCTTGTCTATAACTGGTATATCAAAACAATTGCACGTTTGAAGTTATTGTAACTTTTCCATGAACACAAGAAAAATTGATTTATATTTGTACAAGTACAATATTTGACTTTGTAAAAAATGTTATACCACATCATTAACCTGAAATCAATTCCAAAGGAGAGAACATGAACATCCACTTGTTAGAATGGCACGCGTATCTTTTATCTCGGTGTTGTATTGTCGCTGCCGATTGCTGCGATCTATGATGACAGTGTTACGGCCCGGTATGTCGCTTGCCCTGTCTCCGACAGGTACTTTCGTCGATACGCTTTTACGCACAGATTTTGCCATACGCAATTATCCTAGCTACACGGGGGCTTGGCCCCTCCCGCGACCGGAATTTCATCGGCTAGAAGATGCGTGCCTCTGGCACGCCATATAAAAAAAAGAACCGGCACCAGTAAACGGTAGCCGGCTTCTCTGTATAGCCCAATCTGTATATTTCCAATATTACTAGCCTCGCCGCTAATGGGAAGCCATAGCATCAGCCTTTGTCGGATGAACGGTGCCAAATGGATGTTGTGGCGGGGCATAAATGACGTATACCTTTAACGGCTTATTCCCCGTGTTGGTCACATTGTGCCACTTTCCCGCAGGAATCATAATGGCATAACCTTCCTGGGCTTTAGCCTCAAAATCAAGTCTTTCTCTGGAGTTTCCCATTTGAACAAGGCTTTGTCCCTCTTCAATTCTAATAAACTGATCGGTATTCGGATGCACCTCTAACCCAATATCGCTTCCGACAGGGATACTCATTACGGTTACCTGAAAATGCGCCCCCGTCCATAAAGCAGTACGGAACGTGTTGTTCTGCTTCGTTACTTGTTCGATATCGACTACAAACGGTTCTTTTCCAAAGTCCCTTATATCCGTGCCCTGCAAAGAACTGAACCGTTCATTGACAAAGCTGGGCGGATACACAGGCGGATAAGCTATTACGTAATGAGGATAAATGTGTGAACGATATGGCTGATATAGTTGCCAGGAGTAAAAGGGATATGTTGGGTTCACGGATGCTTGAGGCACAGCACGCATCATTTTTTAATTACCTCCATTCTGAACTACTCCAGCATATGCCTAATGTTGGAAATTGTACCTTTCTCGTTGTAGTTCTGGAGGTATTATGGGGATGGTTCAGCTGCACTCATAAATACTAAATCTAATTACATAACTAATTTCTAGAACGAATTATTTATTGCAGGATCCCATTAGTGGGATTTTAGAAGTCATCCCTCGGGTTTCTCCATGAATATTGCGGCTGATAGCCCAGCTTCTCGCGCAGCTTCCGGCAAGTTATCAAGCCTTCCGTTCCGATTAAATTGCCGGCCAATTGTTTCAAATCAGGCCAGTGACGTTCAATGACCGTTTTCGTATCCTCCCAGTGTCTGCTGTCCGTATGGAGGTAGAACGCTTCAAATAGTTCAAGGTTATTCGCTTCTAGTGCCAGTGTAAATGCCTGCGCGGCATCACGCGGATCGATATATTGATGCGTCGTGCCGATTGGGCCGCCCACGTGATTCGGACGCGCTTCAGGTGTTGTATTGTATTTATACATATGGCGTTGAAAAGGATAATCCACACCATTCAAACGAAATGCTACCGTACGAATGCCGTACGCCAGTCCGAATGCCTTCAGGGTTTCCTCATTGAACAGCTTGGAAAGGCTGTAGGAATCCTCCGGCTGCAACGGATGTTCTTCGTCAATAGGCAAGTAATGGACCTGAAAAGGCTTATTGCTGATACGAAAACCGAGTCCCAGCACATAGTATGAGGAGGCGGCGACAACGGTCTTTACATGGAATCTTCGTGCCGCATCCATCAAATAATAGGTCCCCATCGTATTGACCCGCATTGTCTCGTCTTCCGGCATACGCTGAATTCTAACACTCCCGGGCTGCATCGTCGTATCATGCGTAATGGCGCCGAGATGGATAATAGCATCCGCATCGGACAAGTGCATGGCGCGTAGATTATCCTCGAGTGAGGTCAAGTTTCCTTTGATAAACTGGACTTCCTTGGGGAAAGTTTCAGCATCGGGCGATATCACATCAAAGGCTGTCACTTGATAGTTGCGTTCTAACAAATATTCGATCGTATACCGAGCCAATCGTCCCGCCCCACCGGTAACCAATACTTTCCTATGGGTTGTCATCGTCCCTTCCCCTCTTTCTCCCTAATGGACTAGGGTGAAATCTCTATTCGGTTCGGAAATTGCGATATCCTAATTTTTCTAAATAACGCTTGCTTGTTTGGACCGCTTCCAACGACGGCATCAACGGATTGCCTTTCCGGGTGGCGCTCCACTGATTGCCGTCAAGCTCAACCAGCGCATAATGGTTATAATCACGTTCTTCCAAATATTCGAGTATGCTCTGAATATCCACGCTTCCCATACCGAGTGGGGTATATCCGAGAAATCCGGTTTTATCGATTTCCCGCCCCTCCGCATCCTTTTCAACTGGACCACCGATATAGTCTTTAATATGTACCATGCGAATCAGCTCATAATACTCTTTTACAAACTCAGACGGGTCGGAACCTCCCTTGGCGATTTGACCGAGATCCGGCGCGAATTTGACAACGCTCGAATCCATAGCGTTTATCACCCGATGAATTTCATCTTTCGTTTCAACGGGCGTTCCGGTATGCGGATGGAAGCAGCAAATCAGCCCTTGATCGACGATTCGTTTAGCCAGCTCATTTAATGTTGTACTGATATTGGACAAATGCTCCGTGATGGAGAAGTTATCGCGCTGCAGCATCATACCACCGACGACAACGACAGGACCGTTAAATTTCTTATACAGCTTAATCCAATCCATGACCTGCTGGATGCTATCCACACGCTTGTTTGGGTCAACAATATCCAAATGGCAATATAAAGAGGTTAATTGCAGCTCACTACGTCGAAATACCTCCAATAAATCCCGGTTGCTCCTCTCCCATTCCTCCAGAACCCAACCGAATGTTTCCGTTCCCCAGTAGCCACAAGAACCGATTGCTGCAATGGCATGTTCTACCTCTTTGTTATCCCAAGTAATGGCGGTATGCCCAATCAAAATATTATGTTTTGTCATTGGAACTCCTCCGAATCCTTCACTTTCTCGTCCAGTAACTCTTTCAAATACCGGATACCGTTGTCAAAGTACTCGTGCTCCTGCTCTAGTCTATCCCGGTTTGGATTCCATGTCATCCATCCCGGCTCAATCAATAAATGCAAACCTTCGGCACGTGGACTGTGCTTTACAAGTAGATCGATAGTTCGCGACAAATCTACATGGCCTTCCCCAAGGCCGCACCCCTGTGCAATCATTGGAATGTATCCTCGAACAGGCATATCTACAATGACCATGTCCTTCATGTGCGTCGTGAACGTATAAGGGGCGAGCGCTTCAATATCATCCTGAGGATCGCAAAACACCGTAAAACCATTTGCCGTATCCAATGCGGCACCGACATTCGGCATATCCGTTTTATCAAACAGATACTGCATCTCACGTCCAGTAAAATCGCAATGATTTTCCACAGCCAAATCCAATCCTGCAGCTGCAGCGATTCGCCCCGCTTCCTGCAAAGAAGGAACAAGTGATTCCAGATGGTCACGAACAGGTATGCTCCTATTGAAGCGGCTTGTTTTGACATTCAGCCGCCCGTAACCGGTTCGTACAACTGGTATCCCGAGAAGGCTGGCATGCTCGATGGCTTTCATAAAACGTGACCTGGCCTCCTCGTTCGCATAAGGACCGCTTACTCCGAAGGCGCCGGGAGCGGTAAGCTCTAGCTCCACCCCAAGGGAATCCGCAAGCGCTTGGATTGCAGGAAGTTTTCTGTTGTCTTCCGGTAGATGGCCGAATCCGATCTGGTGCACTGTGCACCCCATAGCGGCTAATCGGCGAATTTGCCACTCCGGGATGTCTTCCTTAGGCATTCCTTCCGGCGCCGGATAGAAGCTGCCTTGTACGCCGATTTTCATAGAGCGAAGCTTGTTACTTACATTCCGGTCCGGTTTCAGCAGATCAACCATATCTATTCCTACCCCCTTCTAATTACTTGCTTTTCCAATTCTTATCGTATTCGGTTTGTTGAATTTTAATAAATTCGTCCACTCCGATTTTCTTCAGCTCGCCCAAATACGTATCCCAATCTTTATCGATATTACGGTTGCCGACGATAAAATCTGCGGTAGCTGCTTCGTAGTACTTCTTCAGATCTTGACGAATTTGATTATATTTTTGTGCAGTATCCGGGTTAAAAAAGAACTTTGGCACGGAAGCTTTTTCCGCATATTTGTCATACAGTTTGGCTGCATCGAACAAGGAAGTCTCCAGGTCGAACTTGCCCTCTTCCAGCTTCGCCCGTGCATCGGAACCCCAGCGCTGCCATACACTGTTGGCACCATGCCAATGCGCTTTTTGCGGATCCTGCCAAATATCGTGACCGATGATTGTGAATTGTGCGTCACCGCCGTTAGCTGCAGTCGTGCCTGCCTTTGGCTTCTCCCAGTTTACGCCGGGTGTACCGTAACGTCCTCTAGCGCTTGCTTCTTGCGTGAATTGAAAATCGATCCACTTGATCGCAGCAACCTTGTCTTTAACCGATGCAGGGATCATGAATTTGTAGCTGGCGATGATACCATAGTCGTTGCGATAAGCGTTCTGGAATCCGCTCGGCCCTTTAAGCGGTGGAACGATTTCATACTTCAATCTTGTAGAATCATTCGCTGCGAATACATGCTGTCCGCCACCGGCCACTGCAGCCACGGTCTGCCCGTTATTCAACTCGACCGTCTGCTTCATTTGATTTTCGTCATTGGTAAAAGCCGATGGATCAATTAATCCTTGACTATAGAGCTTATTCAGATAACGTAGTCCGTCCCTCCATTCCTGCGTAGCATAGGCAGCCACGACTTTATCATTTTTGACGTATAAGCCATCTCCATCAAAATAGGTAAACGCATGCAGAATGAATTGGTGGACATTGGCGTACCAGCTTTTCGGCGATCCGGTGATACCAATTTCGTCTGCTTTTCCATTGCCGTTCGGATCCTTTTCTTTTACCGCTTTCAGAAGCTTCTCCAGTTCATCCGTTGTTGTCGGCATGCTCATGTTCAGCTTTTTGAGGAAATCGGAATTGATCCAAAAACGCATGGCCCGGTCGCAGTTATAGCAGTTTCCGAGTTCCCTAAGCCCATAAATATGTCCGTCCGGTGCGGTTACCGACTTTTTTAAATCCGGATATTGTTCGAATTGCTGCTTGATGTTAGGCGCGTTCTTCTCTATCAGGTCTTCAAGCGGAATGAGAGCACCTTGTGATCCATAGGTGGCAAGGAACGAGTTGTCGGCACCAAAGTCACCCATAACGACATCGCCCAAATTACCTCCGGAGGATAGTTCAAGGTTCAGCTTCTGCATCTTGTCCGCATCCGGAAACAGATTCCATTTGATCTGAGTATTCGTTTGATCTTGCTCCCAAGTCGTCAATTCATTCTCACCATACTCGTAAGATAAGGTGTTTGGCCAACGTGGTGTCGTAACCGTAATCGTGGTTAGTTTTTTCGAGCTATCCTTAGCGTTATTATCCTTAGACTGATCCGTCTTTGTACTGCTGTCATTGGAGGTTTGTGAGGATGGAGCTGTTTCCGAATTTGAACAAGCGCTTACAACCATCATTGCTGCAAGAAATGACATTAGAAAGCTGGCGGTCCTTATTCTCACATACATTCCCCTTCCATATTTTCTTATATACATCAACCGGGACCTCGGACAAGGAGGGGCGGTTGGCTATATCCTGGCATGCATCGGTCAGCCTTTAATGGATCCGATCATCACACCTTTGACGAAATGCTTTTGAACGAATGGATAGACCAGCCATACAGGCAAGCTGGCAACAACCACAATGGAATACTTGACTAGATCCGCCAAGCCCTGCTTGCGCATCATGGATTCGGGATCGGTTATCGTACTCGGATCAATATTGTTCTGAACCAGGATATCGCGCAGGACAATTTGTAACGGGTAGAGCGCGTCACTTTTCAGATAGATAAAAGCGTTGAAATACGAATTCCAATGATAGACACCATAAAATAACACCAGCACCGCCGTAATAGCTTTAGACAATGGCATGACAATATACCAAATGAATTTCACATGCGAGCACCCATCTATGGCTGCCGCTTCATACAGCTCTTGGCTTATGGTGGTCTGGTAAAACGTCCGGGCGATAATTACATTGAATACGCTCAGACCGGCTGGCAGCAGCATGGCCCACCTCGTGTCAATCATGTGCAGGTTCTTAATCAGCAAATAGTTAGGAATCAACCCGCCGTTAAACAGCATGGTGAATGCAAATAGATACATAATGATATTACGTCCGACCATCGTCTTTCTAGATAGAGGATAGGCAGCCATAATGGTTAAAGTGATGTTAATCAGCGTACCTACCAACGTATAAAACACCGTATTCGTATAACCAATTACAATGCGCGGGTCGCGGAACACCGCTGCGTATCCTTCAAGTGAAAAATCGACCGGCCATAGAAACACTTTCCCGGTGACTACAGCTTCTCTTCCACTGAGTGAAGCGCTGAATATATAAATCAGAGGGTATAATACAATCAGTAAGGCAAGCAGCAGTATGAAATCGTTACAAAAGTAAAAGATTTTGTCAGATTTGGACAACGCCAATTTCGATTCCTTCATCTAGTTGCCTCCTCACCATAAGCTGGTTTCTCCGACTTTTTTGGCAATCTGGTTTACCGTCATAATCAGAAATAAATTTATAAATGAGTTAAAGAATCCGATCGCCGTTGCGTAGGAATAATTCGGTGCTGACGAAGCAAGACTGACGGAATACACATACGTCGATATCACCTCAGATGAAGCAATATTCAACGGATTCTGCATCAAATAAATCTTCTCAAATCCGATACCCATGATATGTCCCATGTTCAGTATCAGCAGCGTGGTGATTGTTGGCGCGATACCAGGTAAATCCACATTCCAGATTCGCTGCATTCGGCTTGCTCCATCAATCGTCGCCGCTTCGTGAATTTCCTGACTTATGCCGGAGAGTGCAGCCAAATAAATAATCGTGCCCCAGCCTGCATGCTGCCATATACCGGACCATACATAGATGGATTTGAACATAGACGGATCACCCATGAAGTTAATCGGATCTACGCCCAAATGTCCAAGGGCAAGATTCACGATACCGATTCGCGGATTCAGAAACTGCAGGATAATACCGACCATCACCACCGTAGAAATAAAATAGGGCATATACGTAATGAATTGGACGGCCTGTTTGAATCTCGTTCGCAGGGTTGCGTTCAATGCAAGCGCTAAAAAAATCGGAATCGGAAAACCGGCAATGAGCTCATATAGGCTGATCAAAATCGTGTTTCTGACAACACTTATGAATTGGTATGATTCGAAAAACTTGGCAAAGTGTTTAAATCCAACCCACGGACTGCCCCATATCCCTTGAAACACATGAAAATCCTTGAACGCCAGCTGTAAGCCATACATAGGTCCGTATTGAAAAATAATGAGCCAAGCGAATGGAAGCAAAATAATGAAATAGAGCTGATAATCGATTTTAAATTGTCTCCAGAGTCTCTTGCGACGGACCGCAGTCGGATTGGCGGTATAATCCATTTTTATTGAATCGGCATCAAACGCCATAAGAATCCTCCTATCACAAATGTAAGCGATTACAGTTTTGGTGAGGACAACTGTTAATCAGTTGCCTCGATGGAGATTCGTAAATATCTCTAAATTTGCGAATGCTTCCTCCGGCTTTTTACCGGCTAGAATCGCTTGGATGGTTTGATTATACTCATCTCCAATGACCGTTCCCAATCCTACATCATAGAAGATGAATAATCGTTTCATATTCGATATCTTCTTCTGCAGCTCTTGTGTCAATAAGGGTGTCCGCTCAGGATCAAGCTCCAGCTTGATTACAGGGATATCTCCGCCCTTCTCAGCAATTCTCCGCTGATATTTCTCGCTAGTGAACATCTTAAGGAGCTCAATAGCCGCCGATTTGTCCTTTGCTTCTGCATTGATTGCAAAATTAACAGAGGTTTGTCCAAGCCAAGTATCGACATCTCCCTTTCCATTCGTAAAAGCCGGGAATTGAATCACACCAATGGAGTCCTTGATTTCAGAATCTTCGGCGATTAGTTGATTTATCGCCCAACTGCCTGTCACAAGCATGGCCGCTTGCCCTTGCTTGAACATGAGGTTCACTGCAACGTTATCCAATTCCAAGAACTGTTTTGGAAAAGCACCCAAATCTCGCAATTCCTGCATCACATGCCCTGTCTCAATAAAAGATGGGTGCAGCCAGCTTCCCCGGCCCTCCATAATGGCATCATACGGCTCATTGCCTCCGATTCGATTAGCAACCATCTCAGTGAACTGCGCCGCCGTCCACGGCGTTTTCGCCCCGAATGCAAAGGGAGTCACCTTGTTCTTGGTCAGTATCCGAATCACTGATAACAATTCATCATATGTTCGTGGCGGGGTAAGGTTATAATGCTTGAAGATTTGCTTATTGTAAAATAAGGCAACAACAGCAAAAGAACTAGGAACCGCGTAAGTCTCGTCCGCATAAGACAACAGATCCAGCACGCCGGGATTAAAGCTCGCCTTCCATTCCGGGTCTTTCGCAAATGCGTTATCCAGGGAAAGGAGCCTCTCGGCAGCAGCATACTTCTCCAATACACCAGCAGCATGACTCATAAAAATATCCGGTCCACGATTTGCGGCAATTCCTGCATTTAATTTCGAGTAATACGGAGTGCCAGGAATGTGATGAACTGAGATCAATGCGTTTAGGTCGGTTCTGGCGTTGAACTCATCAACAACATCGCTGTATATACCGGTGATGGGATTGCTTTCCTTCATCCAATCATACATAACCATCTTTGCCTTTTCCTTCTTCGCATGCTCCATTGCCAATTCGCTTTCCATATGGAACGGTATGGTTGAGCAAGCGGTTGAAACCGTAACCAGGACAAGTGCCAAAAGCAGCGCTATGGATCTGACCATTCCAAGTCTCATGCCGGTCCTCCTAAGATTAGGATAATCGTAAATTGTGTATGGCACCATGCGGTATATCTGACATTTAGGTTGAAGATTCTGACAGCCTTTCTCCAGGGCCTGCGCTGCTCGGCAGTATTAACTGAATCATAGTCCCGCTTCCAGGGGTACTAAGAATAGAAAGTCCATAAGCTTTCCCATAGTGGAGCTGAATGCGTTGATGCACATTTAACAACCCGATGCCTGTTTGAACTTCTTCAACCTTGCCTGTTAGCGCTTTCTGAAGTTCCAAGAGTTGAGCCGGCTCTATTCCCTGGCCATCGTCAGTTACGGTCAACACTAAATTCTCTCCTCGAAACTCACTGCGGATTTCTATCGAACCTTGACCCAGCTTCAATTCCAACCCATGCACGATGGCATTTTCAACCAGCGGTTGCAGAATAAAACGAGGAACAACTACATGGAGTGTGCAAGGAACCATGTCGATGTTAAATTGAAATTTGTCGGCATAGCGGTAGTTTTGGATATAAATGTACTTGTTCACATTCTTAATTTCTCGATCAAGTGTCACCATTTCTTTCCCTTTGATGGCTTCACGCATTAAATCACCCAATGCCTTGGACAGCTTACCGACATCAGGGGCACCCTGTATGCGCGCCAGCCAGTTAATCGTTTCCAGTGTATTAAACAGAAAGTGAGGGTTAATCTGAAACATGAGATATTTTAACTGGGAGCGTTGCTTTAGCAGCTCTTCCTGGTACACCTGATTGATGAGATAACTGATTCGTAAGATCATTCGGTTAAAGTTACGGCTTAAAACGCCAATTTCATTCCGTGAATTATATTGGAAGCTAACATCCAGACGGTCGTGCTCAACATTCTTCATCATGTCCGATAGCTGTCGGATTGGTTTGGAGATGCTGTTAGACATGTAGTAAGCAAGAATGATTGCCAGCACGAATACGGAGAGGAAAATAAGGATCATCCAATTTTTCAATATGAGCGACTGGATCAAATAATTTTCTGCGGGAATGACGCTGACAAGCTTCCATCCCATATCTCCAATTTGCTGGTAAGTGATGATTTGTTTTCGTCCATCCACCAGTTCAGAAAAGTTACCTTGCTTCCCACCGCTGATAATACGGTTAATGTAAGATGCGTCCGGCCGAACATTAATCATGGACTCGTGTTCGTGAGAGATTATTTGACCGTTCTGATCAATAATGTACAATTCCCCTTGATTGTGCAGTTTAATCTGGCTGTAATACTGATACAGGGAGGTTTTCTTATATTCCAAGACAAAATAGCCAATCTTTTTTAAATTGTCTACATCATAAACCGAGCTTCCCCCTGCAATAAAAAGGGGTTCACGTTCCAGATTTAGCCAGATCAGATTGCCCTTATTGTTCATAATTTGATCCCAATCCGTCTTATTTAACTGGGCCGATAGAGACCGGGCGTCACCCGTTTGAAACACAAGTCCGTTTAATGAAATGAGATGAACGTTCTCGATGTCTTCACGGTCAATAATTGCAGCGTATAATATTTGACTAACCCCGTTGGAAAGCGACAAATAATCGACCATGGACAATTGTCCTGAATTGGCCTGCTCCAGTGCTCGGCGTACTTCAGGATTCGTGAAGATAGCGTAGTACAACCGGTCAATCTCACGAAGATTCAGTTCAATATTTTTGCTGACCTCACCCAGTAGATCAAGCGTATAATCGTTTGTCTTTTCTTGTATGAGTAAATTGGATTTTTGGTAAGTCAATGTGCCAATGATGGCAAGAGGAATGAAGTTCAATAACAGGAAGGCGATAAAGAGTTTATTGCGAATACTTAGATCGGTGCCTGCTTGTTTGATTTTCGACAGCAACACGGTCCCACGCATCAAGGCTCCTCCGTTTCCATCTGGCTAGATTGCAGCCGCTTACGAAAATCTTGTGGCGTTACTCCATAATGCTTTTTAAATATTTGACCAAAATAACGTGAATCACGAACTCCAACTCGTTCTGCAATTTCATACACTTTTATTGAAAAATCAGCTAACAAGCCGACGGCTCTTTGCATGCGTATACGTACAAGAACATTCACGAAGTTATCGCCGGTTTCTTTCTTAAACAAGCGCGTCAAATAATCGGGGTGAAAATGATAGCGTTGCGAAAATTGCTGGATCGTAAGGTCCTCCATATAGCGACTTTCCATCTCTTGCAGGATATTCGTAATCACACCGCTCACACTTCTTAAGGATGTATCCGCCTTTACTTTACCCTCAAGTATGTACTGATACTCCTTCAACCGGTCCTGTACATCTTTAGTGGCTTTCTTCTGTTCTCTTTCACTGATTATCGAATTTTTTGCTTTTCTGCACACGTTCATGATCTCATCCGGATCAGTCGGCTTCAATACGAACCCTGAGGCTCCAAGTTGAATCGCCTTTAAGGCGTAATCAAGCTGATGATATGCAGTGATAAAAATGACCTTGAGCTGGGGATGCTCGTTTCTTGCACATTCCATAACTTCAAGACCGTTCATCCCAGGCATACGGATATCGGTTAGTAAAATATCCGATCTGTGGGAACGGACTAACTCAAGCGCCTCTAACCCATTGCTTGCTAGTCCTGCCAGAACAATTCCTTCTTCCTCCCAAGGTAGAATCGATAAACCTTGTCTAGTGATTTGTTCATCATCGGCGATAACGATACTTATCACTTCACCGCCTCCTTTCGTAAACGTTTTCTTTTTATTCGTGTCTATTTACATAAATTACAAGTGTTACACTTATATTACTTCGAGCAACTTAATTATTCAATTCAATATATTCTTACGGCTGGTGAGTGAGGTCGTTAAGCTATGGTGTCGCGAACCCATCCGTTAGTCTGACTATGACGAACAAGAATTACCGTAGAAAGGTGAATGGTATGGATATCCCGATTGAGCGCGCTTGCGGTTTGGATGTGCACAAGAAGTCTATTACCGTTTGGATCATTCCCCCCCTCTTTGGCTTCACCTTTGGAGATCTGATTCTTACGTTCCTGATATACCTCGTGCATAGAAGAAGATAGCAATTCGTCAGGCCAGCTGCATCCCTAGAGTCAGCTACTTTTACTGTTTTGGAAAAATGCCCTGGTCTGATTGCTGAACTGGAAATATATTTCCTGGTGATGTCAATTAATATTAATTTCCAATTCTTATCTATTTTTGTTAAAATGACTTTGTTCCAGAATAACTGGATACATTTTCTAATACAACTAAGGGGCTGGGGATTTGAAAAAATGGCTGGTTGGTATGAGTGCAACGTTATTGCTATTTCCACAAGGCAGTATTTTTGCCGCAACTTCGAAAAACATTCAGGTTTCTTTTAACAAAGTCGATATTGTCGTGAATGGACAAGCTGCGGCCAGTAATAATATTTTGTATGACGGCAGCACTTATGTTCCTATCCGAAATATCGCAGAAATGATGGAGAATTTAAACGTTACTTTTTATCCTAAAGAAAATGTGGTTAATATTGGCGCGGTTCCTGCTGGCAAACAAGAGCCGGGTGTCCCTTCCGCGCAGTCGGACAACTCTAAGGATGATGTACTGGAGGAAAAAAGGGATACTGCGATTGATGTGGATTTTGACGCGGTAACCATCATGGTTAATCTCGAAAAAGTGGAGGCCAACAACCTGTTATATAACGGGCGGACCTATGTACCGCTTAGAGCTGTTTCAAATATTCTAGGATTAAAGGTTACGTATGATGAGGCTACGGATACAGCATATATTGGTGAAACTCCTGAAGGAGTAACGCTCAAACCTTCGGAACCCTCGAAAAACTCCCCTGAGTCTTCCGCAAGCGGCATGTATGACGTGCCTGGACAAGGAGAAATGGCCGGCTGGATGTTGCTGAAGGGACATCCATATGAGGATATGGCGGAGATTTATTATAAAGTCGACGGCAACATAACTTCCATGTCTGTTAAAGACATCCGTAAAATAGACATGGACGAAGTGATAACTTGGGTAGATGATGATGGAAGGACAATGAAAAATACAAAAAGAGACCTTTACAAGTTATTCGGAACGTTCAGCAACAAATATACGTCGGATTGGTTTCTTTCCAAGTTTGGTGATGTTTATACGGACTATTTTACAGTAAGTACCCTGCCGGCCGATCAGATAGTTGATCAATATTTGAAGGAAACAGGGCAGGTAAAGCCTCCTGCAAGCAACGTTACCCTTAAACCGGACTCCGCTATCACCGTAGTAACTCCAAAGTCGGGCTACAGTAAGTATGAAGATGGAACTATTGTCTTTTACGCATATGATCGGTCTGGTACATATAAAGGGGAATTCATTGACCGGGATGATGCTAACTACGTCAGCTTCCTCCACGAAGGGACCCCCGAGCCCCCAAAGCTATCTGACAAATGGATGTCACTAGCCCTGTTGCGGCAAATATATAAAGTAAGCTACCAAGATACCCAAGTAGTAATCAACCAGAAAGACCAAGAAGTTTTGCGACTCCCTCTTCCATCCAATTGGAATCAGATTGATGTGAGGGAGACCACTTCAGGTAATATCCGGATCAAGAAATTTGATACTGGAACAAATAAACTGATTACGGAAGCCTGGATTGACGAAGATACTTTATATAAGAAGACTGGAGTTAAGTTCACTTTCACCGGCAAAACCGGTGTTGATGATTATGCCCTTTATGGACCCACTCAAGAGAAGTCCGAAGAATCTCGAAAGTTGCTTGAATTGAAGCTTCCTAGTTCATGGAACAATAGCTCCAAGGGAGCTAACACGGAAATTAATGGACTGCATTTGAAAAAGGAGAACGGGAAACATTTCTTTTTGGTCGAAGATTTGAAAAAAAATGGGATCATCACCATCAGTAAGGAAAGCAAGGATTTCACCATCTATTTGAATGTCGATGATCTGATCGCTGCCGGACTTATTAAATAACGTCTTTAGTATGGGCGACCCCGATAGCGAGCAGAATACGTCTTATGTTGTCACCTTGCTCCGACCAGAGCCTGGAAATCCAGAAACCATGATCCGATATATGCTGACGGGGACAGTAACCGTGCAAAAGAAGCAGCTTGTACGAAGACATTGGCTAATAACTTCAGTGTTCTTGGGCAGGGCAACAAGCATTCGAGCGGCTTTAGCACTTTCGCTAACGTAGTGGTGCACAGTCCTAACATCGGGGTTAATCATGTATTGAACACTGTTAAATAGACCCTCAAGCGGTTTCGTTTAGCATCTTTGGGAATAGAACCTTCTTTATGTCCAATATTGGAAGACAGTGAGGGTGCCCCTAGCCACATTCATGGCTTTTGGGACACCCTCTTCGTCTTCATTTCCATATTAAATTGACCGGAATACTTAGCTTCCTATCTGAATTTCAGTAAATGTATCATATATACGGTTTCTCTTGTCCTTCTCTTCCTGACTGAGCCCTTGGGCATCTGCAATCTCATAGCCGCCAAAGGTATCATATAGTCTTGATGAGGGGTCGATTTCCACGTAAGTACACCAAGGCAGCCAGTGGTAGTGACTTTGCAGGATTTGACTGGAAAAGTTGCCTGATTCGTGCCCCAAGCTGGGCATGATATAGCCAATGCTGCCGTCCACATCATTGGATTGTCGGGTGTTCTTATGAATGAACTCGGCAAAATCGAGATAATGCGCATCACCTGTAATCACATAGAGTCTATAGTAGGTATATGAACAGGCAGCCATATACACATCGGCCCCCCCGCCGATGGTGATCATGCTCTGCCCACTAATAGAATACTTGTTGAATGGATGCTTCGGCCAAGGCGTAGTCACAGGGAATGTCCACGCATAGGTCCAGGTTTCGGTATAATCGGCAGCTCCAATCGCGCTTTCCAGCCACTTATTCTCACCGGTCAAATCATACAAGGCTAGGAAGCCGAACAAAGCGTAGATCCCGGCCTCTTTATCCATGATGTCCATGTTGTCGCAGGTGCCACCACGGTATTCCATGTTTAAGTAAGCATTGTTATACGACCAATCCCCCGCCTCGATCGCAGCGGCTTTATATCTTTCATCACCCGACGCCAGATAGAACTGCACCAAGAAACGAATCACACTAGGCGTGTTGGCCTTGGAGTCCATGCGGATGGAGCTGTCAGTATTGTATGCACGGAAAAAACTGCCGTCTGTATTCTGAATGTTCACAATCCAATCAGCGGTTTTTCTGCAGAATTCTAGCCACGCCGGGCGATCGTCGCCTATCTTGCGCATATAGAGGTATGCATCCAGAATGGCCTCAATCCCGTCAGCAAGCATTCGGATATAATGAGGATACGGCTCAAACTCCTTAATACCAGGATGGTAGCACATATGCGGCAAACCGGACTCGGTCATCGCCGTACGTACCCAAAAGTCAATCATGTTCAAGCCTTTTTCGAAGGCTTCGGGCACGTTTTCCTTGTCGCCGTAACGCAGCAGCTGATAGCCGATCCCGGGCTGTTGTCCGACAAAGCCGAATTGGAAGGAAACGCTGGATACATCCATGTGGGGGAGTTGGCAGGAGAAGGGCAACCCGTACGAATCGCCGTACTGCTGTGTGTATTGGGTAAGCATCCTCATGCAGTTGTGAAAATGGAGCTCATTATCGACAACAAATAGCTTGTCGCGCATCCGGTCATAGGTCACCCTCCAGATGTCTCTCATCATCAATTGGAAGCTGCTATAGTGTCCGAAATTTACTGCCACAGCGTAGTTCTGCTCAAATCCGACCTCAACCGGGTGGCTCACGCGCTGGAAGGATTTAAACTCGTCTTTGAAGTCAAGTCCCGCATACCTTCTTGCGGCAGGCATCTGACCATCGCAGCCTGGGTATACATAATCAATAGACAAGCCGTCGATTTTCGTCTCGAGCTCCTTGCGAACAACAAAGCCATAATACAGAACATTCATGGTTCTGCTTTCTGGCCTACTCATGCCAACGGCTCCTATGGTAAATTTGGGATCCACTTGATTTGCGGCCTGTGCAATATCCAGAGACCGCATGGTTACGTCTGACGTCCAACGGGATATTGCCGCCATTTCGCCTGATGCGATGCTTTGCATGGCAAACAAAGGCAGAGCACAAGCGGTCTCCAGTCGCCAGAAATACTCGCAATCCAGGTCTTTGCCAAAGGCATTCTCACGCGCAAATTCGTTTTGCTTATACCATACACCGGGGGCGAAGCAGTTATAGTCATGCGGATCGTCCGATTCTGTCATGACCAAGGAGAGTTTGGTGGAAAAACCAAGGTCTCCTCCCGCCTTCAGCACCTTTACGTTTCTGCTTACCTTCAATCCGGCTCCAGTTGCCTCATAAGCATCTGTGAAGGAAAATTCAGATCCGGAGGGTACGGTTAATGTACCTTGGGCGGTGATGGTATCGCCGGAAGCAGAAATCTCGCAGTAAGTTTTGTCATAAAACTCGCTAAGGGCAACAGCTGTCTTTACCGTTACAAACATCGGACGTTTATTGAAATATAGAAGCTTTCCGTCCTTGTGTACCTCAACGCCGCCGTCCTGAAAGATAACGGTATAGTCACCGCATACTAGCTTCATGGATACATCTCCTTTTTATTTTTATTGAAATATTGCTTCACTAGGAATTTCATTACATCGGCAGGTTGTTCCCTGACAAACTCTGGTTTATCTTTGAATACCATTCCGTACGGTGCCTCAGGCGTATAGGGCTCCCACTGCGGCATCTCCTCTCCAGTGGAGTCTTCTCCATTCGGATCTCCGGAACGGATGAAGTTTGCCCAGTAGTTGCACATCTGACGTGCAAGATCATAATGTTTGCCGACAAATGGCCTCCAGCATTTGGCCAGGGTTTCAAAGAAGAACCAGAGATCCACCGAGTGGAAGGTTCCGGGGTTATCCCAACCCGGTATCTCCGCATCAAAATTGTAATAATACAGCGGGATATAGGCTCCGGTATCCGCATTGGCTTGTGAGGCAATCCGGATCGCATATTCAAAACCGCTCACAGAAGCATTCTTCACTATTTCATCTAAGTTGTCCGACTGAGCCTGGAAAAGAGCAACAAATTGTTCGGAATCCTCGCCAAACATATGGGCAGCCATTTGCCGGAATTCCCCCAGCGTCTTGATATTCGGAACACTGAAAAATTCGGATGAAGTGTGCCCCCAGAGCACCGGTGCCATCTGTCGCTTGTTTTCTAGGAATAGATCAAATGCGTTGCCTATGCAGAATACATGATCTACAACGGTACCCCAGAACCCAAACCCCTTATTATATTCCAGCATCTTGTCACGGAGATATTCTGCATCCAGCTTACGGGCTTCTGCAAGGGAGGAAGCTCCAATAAATTCAAAGAATTTCAGACCCTCTTGTTCCGCCTCCACCAGATTGTGCCGAATTCTGGGCATGCGGCCTCCCGGATAAAGCGGCGCTGAGACACCGCTCTGAATAATGGCTCTCCGAAAAAGACCTTCGTTCTGCGGCGAAGTGAGCTGGCTCATGACGCTCCCGCCGCCGGCCGATTGTCCGCCAATCGTAATGTTGTCAGGATTCCCGCCAAATGCCGCGATATTACGTTTAACCCATTGCGTAGCGAACTGCTGATCAAGGTGGCCGAAGTTTGCGGGAGCTTCCGGAGCTTCCATCGTTATTTCCGGATGGCATAAAAATCCGAATACGTTCAGACGGTAGTTAATCGTTACTACCACGATGCCCCTGCGTGCGATGCGTTCGCCGTCAAACTCCATCTCAGCCGTATGACCGACCTGCAGCCCGCCGCCAAAGTACCATACAAACACCGGCAGCTGTTCATCAGAACTGTTAGCCGGAGTCCATACATTCAGATAGAGGCAGTCCTCGTCCATGGAGATGTCCGGGTCCACAGCCCATTCCCTGGTATAGATATTATTTACATCAATCTTTTGCCTCACCTGCATCGAAACCGGCGCGAAATCGTATGCTTTCAACACGCCTTCCCAATCTTTTGCGGGCTGCGGGGCACGCCAGCGGTTCTCGCCTACGGGGGGCGCGGCGAAAGGAATACCCTTGAAACTTGTGATTCGAGGGTCGGCTGCCGGCAGCCCCTGAACGATACCGTTTTCAACTCTCACTACTCTAAGCATACTTGATGCACCTCTCTTCAATCTTCAATGATTTGTTTATTTCACAAGGCAAATCACATTCCATGAAAGCTTTTGGGTCAGGGCTATCACTTTACCGTTTTCCATTTTAGTTTCGAGATTTTTCGTGGGCTTTATCGCATCCTGATTCTCGAAGCTATTCCCCATTTCCAGATCATCGGTGTACATCTCAATATGCTCGGCGAACTTATAACCATCAAAGCCGCGAACGTCCAGGTTGACCTCGATGTCATCCTCAATCCCCCGGTTGATGATAAAGATGTAGACCTCGCCCTTTTCCTCATTTTGTACTGCGGCAGCTTCTATAGCTTGAACATTTTCGTAGGCGTGGCACTGATTAGAGCCTGTAAGGGCAAATTGTTCGGTGTTGAAGGTCGGTCCGTCAACCACAGGCAGAATGGAGATACCATCACGGGCTAGCTTATTTATCTGGTAATATGGATAATATGCTGCGTTCTTCCACACATGTACGCCGTTAAATGCCAGGGCGTTTCGAATACCGCCGGTCATGCAGCCTATCTTGATCCGATCCGCATGACGCAGGAAAGTCAGAAGCACGGAAGACATAGCAAGGGCGTTCAGCATTTGATAGGAACCAAACCTTCGCTCTACATAATGCTCCGGATCATATCTTGTAAAGACATTGTCTCTGGGAGCAAACTGGGCATAACTCTTCGTTACATCCTGCCAGCCTCTGCGCCCGAAAAGAACCTCGCCCTGCTTGCCAAAGTTGCAGCCGTATTCGTCGAAGGAGATGTACATTTTCTTAGGCGTACGCAGCTTGGTTTGCAGATAGTCACAAATGGCGATAGTTGTCTTAATATAGTTCTCAAATACGGAGGAAATGTTAAGATAGTTGGCGATGTCGCCCTCCGGCGCAGAGTGGTAATGGTGCAGGGATACGTAGTCTACCGATTCGTAGCACTGCTCTAGCGCCGCCATTTCCCATTCGGGGAAATGCTTGTAATGGTCAGAGGTACCCGCAAAAACGGTTTCCGCCTTGTTGTCAATCCATTTGACCATTTTGGAAACCTCATGGGTACGAATGCCGAAGCCCAACGGATCCTTTTCCCAAGAACCGATCTGCCAATGACCGTCCATTTCATTCCCAAGATACCAGGTCTTGATGGGATAGGGGTCGGGGTGCCCGTACTTTTTGCGCAGGTCAGACCAATAGGTGCCGCCGATATGACGTGAATACTCTACCAAGTGTGCGGCGCTCTTGATACCTTCCGTACCAAGATTGAGGGTGTACATCGGTTCTGTATGGACACGTTTGGTCCACTCCATGTACTCGTCATGGCCGATTATATTCGGCTCAACCTGGAACCACGCCAGGTCCAGCTGTGCCTTACGGTTTTCAACCGGTCCGATAGAATCCTTCCAGTCCCAGCCCGAAACCCAGTTACCTCCGGGAAAGCGAAGGGCTGGCAGATCAAATTCCTTGACAGCGTCTATAACATCACTCCGAAAACCCATGTCGTCCGCAGTCGGGTGTTTGGGATTATAGAGACCTCCATATACCCAACTACCGATCGGCTCGAGAAACGCACCAAACAGTCTTTTATCTACCCTACCTATCTTATAATCCGGTTGTACGGTCACCTTTGCCTTCTTTACCATCAAAGAACCCTCATTTCCTGAATGACTTAAGCCTTAATTGCACCTACCAGCATGCCCTTGACAAAGTGCTTTTGTAAAAAAGGAAAAACACACATGATAGGGATCATCGTTACAATAATTGCAGTCATTTTCATACCTTCCGAAAACTTTACATCGGTTTGTACATTCGAAATATTCATCTGCTGACTGATCTGGGAATCGATAACAATAGACCTTAAGGCAAGCTGTAGGACAACCAGGCTGCCTTTCCTGATAAATATCATGGCATTAAACCATTCATTCCAACGGTCCACGGCATAGAACAATAAGATTGTCGCGATGATAGGCATGGATAATGGCAATATGATGTTAAAGAGGATCCGCCATTCACCTGCTCCGTCAAGCTTAGCCGACTCCATAAGGGATATCGGTAACGACATGAAGTAGTTCATCATGATGATTAAATAAAATGAATTCACTCCGTAGGCCAACACAACCGACCAAATGGTATTAATTAATTGCAGCTGCTTCATTAACAGGTACATGGGGACAATACCGCCATGAAACAACAGAGTAACGACAACAAAATAAACGAAAAATCTCTTAAACGGAAAATCGGGGCGGCTTAGCCCATAAGCCATACTTGTCGTCAGAAACATGTTGAGCGGCAATCCAATGACAAGGAGCAGCAATGTTGTTCGGTAGCCCACCCATATGCGTCCGTCTTCAAACAAGGCCTTGAAATTTTCAAGTGTAATTTCCGTTGGTATCAACAACACCGTTCTTTTTAAATATTCCTGCTGCGTTGATAAAGATATTGCAGTAACGTTGACAAACGGTAAAATGATGGCTATAGCAAACAATGTGAGAATAACCAATAGGACAATATCTAATGATTGTATTTGATTATGACGATAAGCTTTCTTCGGTATTAATCTAACATCCGCCATATTCACTTTCCTTTCCCATATTCGCATCCGATTTATCCCCGAACCGACTTTTTCCTGGACGGAAAAAGCCCTTCCGCGCCAAGCCATTTACAAACCTGATCAGCGAATAGCAGCAGAGCAAAGTTGATTACAGATCGGAACAAGCTTACTGCACTTGAGAAAGAAAAGTCGGCGGCAGACTGAAATGTAATTCGATAAATATACATATCCAGGATTTCACCGGCTTTGGCAGTTGCAGCATTACTGATATTAAAGATCTGATCAAATCCTGCATTCATCAGATTGCCAACGGATAAAATCAACATAACAACAATTGTACTTTGTATGCCTGGAAGGGTGATATACCACATCGTCTGCAAACGGCTTGCACCGTCGAGCTGAGCCGATTCATATTGTTCCGTATCAATTCCTGCAATAGCTGCCAGATAGATGATCATGACCCACCCTGACGACTTCCAGTTCTCGGTAATATATAATAAAGATTGAAAAATTTGAGTGGAACCAAGGAAATTGACTGCCTCCCCCCCAAACATCTTGATCATACCGTTTATCATGCCTTGAGTATTTAAAGTATTAATCATAACGCTGGCAACGATAATCCATGACAAGAAGTGGGGGAATGTATAAATCGTTTGTATAGCCTTTTTATACCTGTTCACACGCACTTCATTTAACATTAAAGCCAATACAATCGGAATGGGGAATTGGAATAGGATCCGTCCTGCGTTAATCCACAGCGTCTTCCAAATGGATTCAATAAATGCGGGATCTCTAAACACATAGGTATAATTTTCAAGCCCGATCCATGGACTTCCAAATATACCAAGATTGGCTTTATAGGTTTTGAACGCCAATGTCAGCCCATACATGGGGATGTAAGCAAAGATGATATACCATATGACTCCCGGTAATAGCAGGAGGTACACTTCCCTGGACTTCAATACGCGACTCATCAAGGACGAAGAATTCGTTTCTAAGGACGACTTCTTCTTTTCCGCGACTATATTCTCCATTTGAACCCCCTCTATCAGAACAGATATAAAATCAAGTAGCCGGGCACATCATATCGGATCCACCGCAGCTACTTGAGGCCTATGAATCGAAAATATTTGCTGACTATTTGGCCAATTTTGAGTTCAGTTCATCAAGAACCGGCTGGATGATTGACATCTTCGATTCCACCCATTTCTTCCAGTTTGCCTCTATATCCCCTTGCGTAGTAACAAGATTAGCGTACTCTGTGTTGTAATCGATTTGGGCCCTTCTTTTGCTTGGAGAATCGTAGGTGTATACATCCCAGTTCACTTTTGTAAACGTTTCTGGAGTGCCTTTTTTCGATTTTTCAGCATAAAGCTGCTTTGACATATCCCTCAATCTTTGGTCAGAATTTGGATTGTCGAATGCGAAATCGTCAAACAGAATCGTACTGCCTAGCAGATAACCATTGGAAGGATATTTTCCGTTTGCGCCGCCAAGCGGCTTACCTTCTTTTACTTCGTCGTAAAGCGATTTTACTTTGCCATTGCTGTCATAGGCCCAATCTACATCCTTTAACCCCATATTGGTTATTGTATTGCCCTCTGGAGTAGCGTTATAATCGAGTACATCCATATAACGCTCAAATTTTTCATTGGATATATTCGGATTAAAGACGATGGTACCCCAGAAATTAATGAGGTCTTCCTGGTGGTAATTTCCATCTTCCCCCAAAACAATAGCCATATGAATGTTTTGATAGGGGTCAAGTTTTGTATTAGCCTGAAAATCGTTAAAATAAGTCTGAAAAGCCGATGTCGGCGCCTGGAAGTAGGTAGCTCCTGCATTCCCTTTGACATTAAAGTAAGAACCATGCTCTTCGTTTTTCACAGTGAAGAAGTCCTTACTAAGAACACCGGACCGGTAGGCTTCAGAGAACACCTTAAGCCCTTTCAAAGTATCCTCAGAAGCCCCGCCCCATTTATACTTACCGTCTTTGTCTTTGTAGAAATTATTGTAATGAGTGCTGTTTCGTGCAACAAACAAGTCAACGGCGTGGTTCGTATTCTCAGCAACCGGAATTAGTTTGTCGCCTACCTTTCCGGGGTCCTTTTCCTTGATTAGCTTACCATACTGAATAATCTCAGAGGTTGTGTAGGCGGACTTGATAGGAAAACCCACAGCTTGAGCCCAATCTTTACGAATATATATGGCTGGATGATTCGACAATGGATCACCGGGCAAGTTAGACATAAAACGTGCTCTTGGAATGAAATAAGTCCCGCCAAAGACTTTTTCCATCTGAGGCCCGAGCGATGTTTTGCTAAACACTTTTGCTACGTTAGGCCAGCGGGTTTTCCAGTCGTCAGGAAGCTTTTTGATAAGTCCCTGATCGACAAAGGCAGCGGCATCTGCATGAATATAGTTATATACTGCAATATCCGGCATGTCCCCTGAGTTGATCCATATCCTAAGTCTTTCATTCCAGTTGTCCCAGTTCAGCGCTGTCATATCTAAGTCGTAGTTGAACTTATCGGAATAATACTTGGCAACGGCATCGCCATTGGTATAATTGAACCCTTCAATTCCTTGTACGGATGCCATTGTTAGTTTGACACGCTTGGAATTATCGCTACTTTTTTGATCCGACTGTTTCTCTGAGTCACTGCTGCATGCTGCAATACTAAGTATCATGGATACAGCCGCTCCGAAACATACTAAACTTCTCAACATGGTCATGCTTGATCCTCCCTTTTATTTTTCGCCCCTTGGCATTTGCTTGAGGCAGCACTAATGTTGATTCTCGAGAACGTGAGACTCTTGCGTCAATTCATCCCAGAACTGAAACATTTGCCCTTCGGGAAGTCGGGCAGTTAAATCCTGCCGATTTACTATTTCACCGCTTCCTTTCACCCGAGAGTATAATATGGACTTCCCGATGAAGCGCTTTCATTATCATTTTAAATGTGTATTTTCCAATCGCTTTCATACATAAATTTTAGCAAGTGCAAGTAAACAGCGATATGCATTGGATTAGGTTGAAATAGGATTAAATTCGGAATATTGCGAATATTCTCTGATCTTCTATATAATAAATGAATATTATTGTTGTGTTTATCAATTTATTTGAAGGAGTTTATCTATGATGAGGTTTGGTAAGTTCAATTCTATTCGAGGCCGTATTATAGGAAGCACACTTCTATTTCTTATCTCCATGGGTGTTTTAATCATCATATATAATATGGGGTTCGACTCCATCATTGAGCGAAGGGCTTATCAGACCTTTGAGCTCCTGTCTAATGAGATGGACCGGCGACTTGACATGGCAATCAATGAAATTGACAAGGCCGCCAAACGGGTATCTTACTCTACTGCCGTTCAGCAGTTCCTGTTAACGGACAATCCATCCGAATTTTTTAAATTGAAGGCTTCAGCTACCGAGGTTCTATATGACTCCACTTACAGTAGCAAAAATATAAAAAGTATTGTCCTTACATCCCGAAATATGAATAACTTTTATATAAGTGATACTTTCCGTGAGATTCGAGAAAAGGCAATGTCGGAAAACGGACTGGCTCAAGATATCACACTCCGCAACCCGATTGTTAGTAATGTATTCTTCGATAATAACGGCGGCAATAACGGACCTTTCTTTCTGTACATTCTCCCTGTCCGTTCCATTTTAGAAGGATATAGCGAGAAAAAAAATATAGCATTGTGTACAGTCGTGGTCGATTTAAAATCATTTACCGGCGAACTTAGCACCGGCATATCTAACGATGGTCTAACTGCACTCATATTTGAAGATAAAATTATAAACTCTAGCCGGGAAATGAATGAAGTTGAGAAGTCTATATTGCTAAACGCTAAAGAGGGCCGGGGCAAGGCGGACGTCAATGGAGAAAAATTTCTCACCAGTTCCGTATCGGTACCCGAATTCGGATGGCGTTTTGTTTCACTTGCCTCCAGCTATTCCCTAATTGGCGATCTTATTCCTATAAGAAGCATCGGTATCTTTATTATTCTTGTCGCCGGTCTTCTGCTTTTTTTCCAGATGCAGCTTGTGCTCCGTTCCGTGACCAATCCTATAGATCAGATCATCAATGATATGAGAAATCTTACTTTGAGGAAATCTGTAGTCAGGGTGCGTATTCCGAAAACTGTCGAACTTGCCAGACTTGCTGAAGATATCAATGAAATGCTGGAGCGAATTGAAATTTCCCAAAAAGAGATTAGAAAATCCCAGCAGAATCTCTACCAATCCATGATTGCCCAGCAAAAGGCCGAATTGCTCTCATACAGAAGCCAAATAAATCCGCACTTTCTTTTTAATACCTTGGAGTGTGTACGAAGCATGGCCCAAGTTTATGGTGTTAGATGTATAGAAGATATCTGCATATCAATGGCCAGCATGTTCCGTTATTCAGTAAGCACTGGAACCATCGTTACCCTTCAAGACGAGATAAAACATACTTGCGACTATCTGAAGGTAATGAGCCAGCGTTTTCCGGGCAAGTACACAATAAAGCTGGATATTCAGCATGAGGCAATGAACCATCCTATACATGCCATGTTTCTCCAGCCTATCGTTGAAAACTCCATTCAACATGGTTTTGCAGAAAAAATACCGCCCTGCATCATAAGAATATCAGGCCGGCTTCAAAAAGATGGATCCCTTTTACTAAACATTGCCGATAATGGTGCCGGCATATCCGATGAAGAGCTTAAAAAAATAAATAACTTTAACCAGCCGATAAACGATAGTACCACAAATGGAAAAACGAATATAGGTCTTTATAATATCCAACAGCGTCTAAAGAACAGCTTCGGTGACCAATATTTCTTTGAGGTCCGCTCTGTTAAGGGTCACTACACAAAAGTCATCATTCGTGTACCTAAAGCGCTTACATTGTTAAACCCAAATTTTACTCTTCCAACAAGCTGAAATTTTTATTGATGATGGCAGCATGCTGAATTTTTCGGTACCTACTGGGAGTAAATCCAAAAAAACGTTTGAATATTCTACCGAAATATCCATAGTCTGAATAACCCACCTTATCCGCCACTTGTTGTACTGGTGCTTCGTTTTCTACAAGCAGGTGTGCCGCCCTCTTCATTCTGATCGCAGTCAAAAAACCTGTTAGTGTAATCCCTGTTTGCTTCTTGAAAAGCTCGCATAAGTATGTTTCGGACAAATAAAATCTTTCAGAGATCTCACTAAGCGAAAGCTCATTTTGATAATTTCTGCTAAGATATACCTGGATCGCCGAAACTATAGAGTTTGCAGAATAATCAATTTCCAGTTGAGCAGAACTGACAGCTTCAGAAAACATATTATCGAAATCTTCAAACCCGGGACGTTGCACACTTATTCCGGAGCTTACCCCACATGCATCAGCAGACATCCTCCATTGATTGAAAAAGGGCTCTAGACATTGCTTTGATGAAAGCAGATAGAGGCTTGTTCCATCACTAAGCAAAAATTGTTCAACGCACATGTCCTTTTTATGGGGCCAGTTGTAATCCTTGGAATCGGCTACTGCAACGTAACAATGATTATGGACAGCAGCTGAAACAAGCACCTCTCTTTGTCTTTCATTCATGAGTTTACCTGTTTGAAAAACCTCCATTAGGACTAGGTGTTTGGCAGAAATAAGTTTTTTTCTAAGCCTTTCCACAACAGTTCTCACTTCTTCACGGTCAAGAGGCTTAAGAATATAGTGAAATACATCATATTGCAAGGCCCCGCGGGCTACCTCGAAATCGCTAAAAGCGCTTACGATAACAAACTCAGAATTGATTCCTTTTTCTCTGGATTCCCTGACCAGATCAAGTCCGGTCATTCCCGGCATTCTTATATCGGTAAAGACTATATCTGGCTGAATACGTGTAAGGCTCTTAAATGCCTTTCGCGGATCCGAAAAAGTTTCGATGACTTCAAATCCTTCCTGATTCCAGTCGATAATATTTTTGATTCCTGTCAGAGCCCAGGGTTCGTCGTCAACAAAGATGACTCTAAGCAATGCAACCCCTCCTTTATTTCGAAATGCGATGAAAAAAAGCTCTTATTCCTTGGTAGATATTGTGTTTGTCCATAACACATCAACCAAAGATAAGAGCATCTTTAAGGAAAATTATACCATAAATTTTGGTGAAATCAAAGTTGACTTTACAGTAGTCAAGGAATTTGAGTACATGGTTCAGCCGTGACATGATCCGGATGATCATAGCTATTGTGGCTGTTCGCTAAGGGCGTGAGTAGGCGAAACATTCAGGACCATCTTCAAGGTTTGTATGAAATTGAGGCTTCTCCTACCTTAATTTCGAATGTAACCAATAAAATCGTGCCATTGATTAAAGAGTGACAGAACTGTCAGCTACAGTGATTACTTCTGGATCGTCTGTTGACTCCAAATCACATCGAGCTCAATTGCATAGTTAAAAAATCGTTCGACATGCCGACAATATTGATTGATCCCTCCCAATTCTTACTTGCTTAAGGACTATTTGGCCAAGCGGTCTACGTGATGTCATTCCTCTTAAGATTTCATGCCAATCACCTCGTGAGCATGCACTTATGGAATTCTTGTAATGTACAGGCTGCGTCGTAAATGATTATGTACGATTGTGGTGTCACTTCGCGACTGAAAGCATATGGATTTGAATAAAAAAATCCCCATTCCATGGGGATCTCAAAGGGTGTCCATTGGTTTCTTTTGCAGTATGAGTACATCCATAAAGACGTCGTCCTGCTGCAGGTTCGCTAGGATACTCCGCCTTCGGCGTCGCTTATTAAGCTGACCTCCTCCCTGTAGCTTGAAGTGACGAAGGAATGAATTTCTATTTAACAACTAGCTATGCAACCCTCCCACCAACCGGCCACGGGGAAGGCAACGACCGATCGGGATTTGGATGAGGCTGGTTCGTCCATGCATGGACATCTGGTAAAGCTCGTCGCACGATCCGGCTTGAAAGCCAAGCAGCGGACGCCCATTCATGCCGAGAGCAGACGCAGCCATCAGAAGGCGCTGCAATAGCATGCCGGCTTCCATCTGCTGGATGCGGTATCCTCGATACCCCAATAGGGGAAACAAGTGATCATCGTCACCGGCGATATGCAGACAGATCGGTACTTGAAACAAATTGACGTTATGCAGGGTCATCCCCTGCTGCAGCCGGAGCCGATGATCACCTGCGAGCTCACGCCGGAGCGCGTGGGCAGTTGCGTCATAGCGATATGCGCCGTCCGGTACGCCTTCGACGTTATAGAAGCATCCGTATAACGCGAGACGAAGCGGTGCCGATTCCTCCCCGCCGTCCAAATCGTTACGATACATGAAGGAAGCCGTAGCTTCCTGCAGCAGGGCGGCTAGCTGATGCACCGTTACACGGCTCAAGACAAATTCGCTTTCGGGAGAATGCCGTGCACGGCTGGTCGCCGCCAGATCGATGCTCAGCCGCTTCACCGGTGGTAAATACACTGTCTGAAGTCCGCTTTCCGCTCGATTGGCGGGTTCTAAGCGGCGAAATGACAACAACGTATCGAGTGCCGCCGCTTCGTTCATCTGAGTCAGTTTCGGAAACTCCTTAACGGTTTTCGATCGTACGTAATAATCATGCTGGATAGCCGGCAGCTCACCGCACAGCTCATCCGCCGTGACTTGCATCTGTGCACCGCCCGCATCGTCGATCCATGCGATGTCGCGCTGTGCCGAAAGAGGTATAACCGAATAAACGTTCTCTTCTGAGCCGGATAGCCCGAGCAGATGGCCTACGGCTCGGTCCAGAAACCGGAAATGCACTCTTGATGTATAACCGAACCGCTTCGCAGCTTCCTGCAGCTGCCCAAGCAGCACTCCTGAATCAAGGCCTTGCAGACGATAGGCAAAGGTGTTGTATTTGAAAGCATTTTTCCAAACCATCGCCGAAACAAAGACAACGCCGAAGCATGAGGATAGATCACAGCGGTTGCCAAGAGCCCGGGCCAAGTACGAATCGTACTCGCCTTCACGCAGCAGCACTAAGCGATGATGCGCTACATCGTAATGGTACAGTCCGGGAACGTCGAATTCCGTGCGGAGATATATGTATAATTCGTTCGGGTACAATCCTCCTCCGGAAGGGACGAATCTACGGTACATCCGCGTCGGAACAGCAAGAGAATAGCATACTTGTGTCAGCCCGTAGACGTACCACAGAAAATGGCCGATGGTTTTCAGGTTTGGTTCAACGGGCGTTACCTGCGGTTCCAGCGTCATTGGAATATCCGAGGACAGTGGAAGAGTCGGCAGCCCGCGATAAAGCTTATAGGGAAACGGTGCATCGTCCCAATCGACCTCCCAGCCAGACGGCCCACTCCCGTTGTTGTCGGCATGAAGCTGGCGAATAAATGCTTCCAGACTCATACTGTTTCCCCCAATCGCCCTATTGTGATACCTTGTTTTGCACGACATCCGCCATGCTCATTTATGGGAACGGATGCGGATGAGCATTGAGTTCCTCCGGATGCAAGGGCTTTTCTATATACCCGAGCTCGGCCGGCACTCGAAGCGCCCTTTCCAATCCCGCCAAACGGGTAAAATGGTAGCCAAACGTCATCGGCAGCATGCCGGGTATGAGTACTTTCACGCAGTGCAGCCCGTTACGTCTCAATTCCGGTGTTGTCTGGTCAACTACAACCACATCCAAATGCAGCCGGAGGAACTTGCCGATCATCGCCTTCAGGTCTTCGGTCAAATCCCGGTGCTTCGGAGCGGGCTCAAATTCTTGTGCGAACGCTCTGAGCGGTCGGTTTTCCTCCAGCAAAAAACGAAGCCGCGGCTCCGCCTCCGGCAAGCTGTACAGCATGGAATGGTCCTCCATGCTCCTAACCAGTGAAGGATTATGGAGCATCTGTATATAGTCCTCACGGTTCGCTTCGAACTTTTGGTCTAATGTAAGCATCATCCCCGACAGCTCGTGAACCGCACCTTTTGCTGCACGTACTGGATCCGGGTGCGCTCCGGCCGCACAAATAAGATTCAACCCATTAGGCTTTCTATTTTTGGCTATCGCCCAAATGCTGGGAATGCCATTTTCCATCGTCGCGTTAAACAAAAGCACATCAAAGCCGGCAATGGCCCGCAGCCGGTCTACTACGAGATTCAGGTCACGGTCTCCGGCAGATTGAGGATCTAGGCGGGGAAGCGGAAGTTTTGCGTACCATGTCAGCAAGAACGAATCGCGTTCCACGACCTCCAGCATCCCGTACATGATCGCTTCCTCCAAGCTTCCGCCCACGGCGCAGCCGTTGGATGTCTCGTACACGAAGCCTTGCCGACAGGGAGAGCTGTAATACGCGAGCCACTGCGGCACCAAAATCGGGCGTCCTTGCGCAAAAGAATAACCCCAGACCCAATGGGTCTCGGCATCAGGATCGAACGGCCTAAAGGGAAATCCAGGCAGCTCATACTGCTCCTTAGCATACAGCCCGACCGTCACGGGATCGAGAGCGTCCCCTGCAAATTGCCGGAAGCTGCCGATAATCACCGAGCGCTTGCCACGTGGCGCCATACCACAATAACGCTCTAGGCCTTCCAGAACAGCCGACAGCTCACTATCCGCATAGCTGTTCGTCCGGCCCGCCGTCAATTCGTCCTGCTCTAACATCGGTAGATTCACGGTTACATCGGCCAAGGGCGAAACCAGATCCAGCATTTTTCCGTTTAGTAATCCCGTCTTGTAATCGAAATAATCCTGGGTCAGAAAAGCTTTCAGCTCTTGGAGCGACCGGCTGCGGTAAATGTTATCTCCGACTTTTGGGGACGGCTTGAGCGAAATCTGGGCCGCATCACGCGAATCTTCAGGCAGACGTCCGCATATCGGACACAACGGGTCCGGGAGGAAGAAATGGCTGGAACAATTTAACGTTTTTAAGTTGACAAAAACCACATGTTCTTCCGTGCGGGAACGGCTTCGCCGCAGCACATTCCGTGATTCCGCCGTAAGCAAATGCGCCATATGCAGCAGTCCCGTGCGCGATGCCCAGGTGTCAGACAACATTCCCCCGGTCTCCGTCAATCGCTGCTGCAATGCCCGCATTTCCCCGCGATCGCGCCCTGCTGTAAGCTGCCGAGTATCGGCACACCTGGAGCATCCAGACTTGCCTGGCCTGACGAGCGGACCGATAACGCCTTCACCAAAAGCGACGAAACCACGGAGCCACGGTATACCTGCAGCCTGAAGCACTGCTTCCGCCTCACGGTGAACGTCTGGCTGCCAGGCATCGTTCAGTACCAAGGCAAAATCTACATCTTTCGGCAATCCCTCCCTGAAATCGGTCAAACGAACAATTTGGCTCTCGGAGATCAGCTCCCCACATACCAGCTCCGCCAGCACTCCTTCACCGACAACGGCTACGACCGCACTCATCCGGCTTCCCCCTCTCCCAGCAGCACACCGAAGACAGCAGCAGGACCATCACGCAAAAACGGCTCCACCGCCAAATCGATTACGAAAACTTCCCGGCCGCTAATTTTCAGCTTCCGCATCGCATCCCTAATCCCATCCAGCGTCGACTCCTCACCTGGGGCGGACAGCTCCAGCAGGACGCCCGAACCTAGCTGCACGGTCCTGACCTCCACTGCCTGCGACACGCGGTATGCGGATCCGTTTTGCGCCTTCATCAGAGATGCCTGCAGCGCCCTGCGCAGCGCCGTTGTAACGGTCAGGCCGGTTGCTGCGAACCATCCATACTCCGTACCGGCCCATACGACGGGAAATCCGCATACTTCCTCTCCAAGTCCAATCGTCGGTGTGGCCTGCATCGTAGTCAGCGCCTGTAAATAAAACCTGCATGGCTCGTCGTCAATCTGACCGAGCCGAGCCCGAACGACAATCGGCTTCATGCCTGTCATACGTGCCTCCAAATGCTTTGTCAAACAAGCCTGAAGTCCACGAACCATGCCTTCTGAGGCTGTCTCTCCGATACCGATGCCGATAAACTGCTCGGTGTTCACGAGAACCCCTGAAAGCCGCGATACATACGCCTCAAGCCCGGCAAGCCCCGCTTCACGCCGTGCTTCCCCGTGTGTCAATCCCGAACAAACGATGTCCGGCAGCATCCCGGCCGGCCCTTCTGACAGCGGATCAACTGCCTGAATGCGGCACTGTGACAAGGGCAGCTGGACGAGGTCCCCTTCCTCCCAGCTATGGAAAATTCCTGTCCGGTCCGAAGTCAACTTGCTGAAGTACGGAAACAGCCCATTTACTACTCCGCCTTCCGGTCCTTCCTCGAGCCGTAGCTCTGCGTTATCCACCCAGTTAGCTGTGGCGTTGATTTTCCCAGCAGCAAACGGATGCGGAAGTATGGGGTGCCAGTTTCCTTCCAATGTCTCCAAATCAAACAGATATAGTGAACTTCTCGGCTCCGGCTCGGAGACGCCAGTCACAGTCTTGAACAGCTCGAAAACAATCACATTCGAGAGCAGTGCCCCTGCCGTTGAGGAGAACGCAAACTGCTCTGGATCTTTAAACACTTCAGAATCGTGAATGCGCCGCCATGCCGATTCCCAACAGACCGCACTGTCCGGATGCACGATCGGGCCCGCTATGCCGGCCTGATGCAACCGAACAGCAGGAATCAGTGTTTTCCGTTCAGCTTGACATGCTTTATGAAGAAGCCGCAGTTCCTCGCAATCGCCCCGCTCAGATACATAGAGGATCGCTTGGAATGGCCGCACCGCTTCTCTCCAACCATCGGCGGTCTTGCTCGGCAATACAATTTCCCCGATTGCTACCTCGGGATCCGTCAAGCGAGCGTGCTCCGCTAAGGCCGTAAGCCGACGCCGATCCGTTGGCAGTGAATCCGTAATTAATGTGCAGAACCGAGGAAGACCCGATTCAAGAAGCGACGACACTAAAGAGGAAAAGATCTGGCCAGAGCCGATCGCGAGCACCTCAGCCTGACGGTAACACTGAAACCGATAAGCACCTGATTCGCCGAAGCTGTCAAGAAAAGCAATTTGACCTGCATACCTTCGGACCGTTTGCTTCGAGAGAATATGCGGGCGATCCTGACTCACATCGTGAGCAAAGCCTTTTTCCCTCAGCACTTCCGCGATTTCGTATACCCGATCCCGGTATGGGTCAGATAGCCCGTCCGTTAATTCCGCTAATGTGTGCTCCCCGTTGAACATAGGGATAAGCTTTTCCAGCCATCGGTCAATCATCTCGCCTTTCATGTGAAACGTGCCAACGTTGTTTCGGAAATAGACACTGTCATTTTGAAACGGCAAATAAAATGTATCCGCCTTTATCTTAAGGCGCGCAGACAGGGGCAACTTTGACATCTCAGCCCTCCTAACCGTAAATACTGTTCTCCAATTTGCAGTCTTCGTTCTATATCATATGTACTTCTATTTGTCCCTCATGTCAGACATCTTCTTATTTAGATAGAAAATCGCCTGCCGCACAGTGTTGTGCAGCAGACGATCGGTTTAGTGCTATCCGGAAGAGAAGCCGAAGGCGTCAGCGGCAGCGGTGGCCGCCACAAAAGCCGGCGCAGTTATGACAGCGAACGCCGCCACAGAAACCTGCGCAGTTACTACAGCGGACGCCACCACAAAAGCCGCCGCAAAACCCACCACAAACTCCTGCGCAAAATACGCCGCAAAAGCCTGCGCAAAAGCCGGCACAAACCCCCGCACAAAATCCAACGCAAAGACGAGCAGGATCCACTGGCTCCTGACCATTCGGGAATTGGCCTGCGTAATACTGGGCTTGCTGCTCCCAAGGCGTCATTTCCGTTGCCTGGAACTGCGAAACATCCAACTGTTGAAGCTCATTTTGAAAATTGGTCATGTGATAAACCTCCATTAACTTTTTATATCGACATGATTCCAACTTATGGTCGACACTCCGCATTTGTTACTGAGTCAAAGGCCTATTTTTTGGGCGTCTGTACCAAAATCCGGACACGCAAAACACCAGCCCCGGTTAATCTCTGAGGACAGCTGTTTTTTCCTTATGGGGAGAAAACTCTAGAAATATTGCATAGAAAAAAGCCGCCAACGGCGGCTCGTCAAATCCTTCGTCTAAAGTCTGATGGTGAAAGGTTCGTCCAACGTTTGAATTGTTTGCTAAAATAGGAAACATCACGGTATCCTAAACGTGCCGCGACCTGTTCAATCGTCAGGTCTTGCTGCGACAGAAGCAATTTTGACTCCCGAAGCTTTATGTTGGAGATATAGTCGCGGGGGGAAACGCCATACATACTTTTAAACACTCGGGTACAATAGGTTGGATGGTACCCAAGCTCTTCCGCTACCTCTTTGATTCCGTGTTTGATTAAAACATCCCCTCCAACTTCTGCCCAATCGTCTGCTAGACTAGTAATTTTTTTGGCTATCCGTGAAGCGAGTCTGTCGTAACGATTCTCATTTCCTAGAATATGATGCATCGGATTAGCCACAGTGCGGCATATTGCTGATATCACTTCTAAAAATAGACTGACATTTTTCAAGTCATTGTAATGTTTATCTCCCTCAGCTCCGATTGTGTCAATTCTCATCAAGGCAGGATAAAGAGCTTCCCATAAAGGGCTTCCTTCTGGATGCAAAGAGTCTTTGATTTTTAACAACGACTGCCTTAATTGCGGCTCATCCACATTAAAATGCATGCATACATAGGTTATATTCTGATTGTCGGGACAATGGCAGCTGTGGACTTCGTCCGGCTTTATGAATAGGATGTCCCCTGCTGTCATTTTGAACTTCCGATCTGTCAGGTTGAAGTACTGCGTTCCCTCTAAAACCATATTCAATTCAAAAAATTGATGATTATGCTTTGGAAAAGACCATCCAGCCTCCGACTTCCTTCGGTGAGCCTGAAACATATGTAGGGTCATGTGAAAGCTTGATATATCAACATATTGGATTGTTTTCGATCTCATTTTCATCTTACTGGACCCCCTTTTCAACTGCGTAGTGTCGCCCACCTATTTGGCAAGCGTCTCAACAGGTTGTTTTATGTCGCCAGCCGTATATAAATGCGAACATTAAAATGGAAACTAAATGAACCCGGTACCTCAGTAGTGTAAGTTGTTTACTTTCAGCCTAATTTTCGGGGGAGCTATATTGTAATTATTATCAAATTTAACCAATTATTCAATAGGTGGATCACGCCCCTATTCCCTGTACAATTCTCGTTTTAGAGTTCATCGGGGCAAGGCTGGTCTGAATTCCAAATAAAACAGCGCAAATTTATACCCTCTAATCATATCAAGGTATATATTTGCGCTTTGGATCCGGTAAATGCCTATGAAATTATTCGATTTTATTTATTATATATTCTGTAAAGCATTACTGCAGCTTCGGCCCTGGTTGAATTTCCCATCGGATTCAGCATGTTCCCGCTACCTTCAACAACCCCGCCTTTTATCAATGAAGCAACACCCTGCACGGCATAGTCGGCTACATTAGCCTTATCATCAAAGGCCGCTAAATCGTTCTCCGAGCCTTGTGTGTCCAACTTTCCTGCTAGTTTCATCGCTCTGGATAACAGAACCATCATATCTTGTCTGGATATGGGTTCATCAGGATTGAATGTGCCATCCTCTTGACCATTAGTAAGGTCAAGCTTCGCAATGCCTACGGCCTCGTAATAATAATCAGTCGGCAGCACATCGTTGAAGTTGGATCTAACGGCTGCTGTAAAGCCAAACGTCTTCGTTAACAGAATCATAAAATCCGCACGAGTAATATTCGCTCCCGGATTGAAAGCCGTCTCTGTGGTGCCGGATATGATGCCTTTTGCTGCCATGACTTCAATCTGCTTTTTCGCCCAGCCGACAGAATCCAAATCGGCAAAAGTCTTCATCACAAATGCGACGGCATAAGTAGTAAAATGTGTGGTTGTAAAAGTAACTGTGCCAGTCGCGCTATCGTATTTTCCACTCGGCACAGGTTGTACATTACCGCTGTTACTTATAAACCAGACAACTATATGCTCTGGGTCTTTCAATTCCTCCGCTGTTGGCTGATACAGGACTGAAACCGTAACCGGGGCATCGGGGTTATTATATGTGATTCTTTTACCGCCCGCTGTAATGGTTAACTCAATGACAGGCTTGTTTCCGACCTTCTCTTGGACTTCAGCTGGCAATGCAGCTTTGTCTGCTCTGCCAACTGCAAGACTAACTTCTGTTGCTGGTTCCAAGCTTTCATTTTCCAACATATTTTGTGGAACCGTAACAGAACCCAGTTCTGTTACAACTGTTATCTTTTTGTCTGAGCTTGACATAAGCAGGCTGGCTGGCAAATAAAGTTGATACTTATTAGCACCCACAGTTTCTTTCATTTCAACAACCACATTTGCTCCTGCAGCATTTATCGCATCTTCACTGGAAAGGGATGCGGATGCCGTCCCGCTTGCTTTGTCCATCTTCACCTCTGGTGAAATCTTAACATCCGGCTTTTCTAAAGGCTGAACCGGCGGTAATGACGGCGTTTCTGGAGTAGGGTTATTGGTTGTAGATGAAGTAGAATTAGATGATGATCCCCCTCCACCATTATGTTTTTTGCGATCAGTTTCACTCATATAATAGCTAGCTGACGCAACAGCATCAGGCCTCTGCCCGTTTACTGTAATCATATAGTTTCCAATAATCCTGTTTTGAATTGAATAATTTATGCTGTAAGCTCCGTTTGCACCAGTGACGCCATCTTGCCTGTACTCCTCATTCCCCATTGGATTTACAATACGAACCGTGTACTTATTTCCTTCAGAAACTCCGAGATAACCAGAGACGATTAGATTTCTAACACCATCTAATGCGACACTGACGCTCATCTTCACTTCAAAGGTTGTAACATTTACTTGCTCTTCACTTTGTCCGCTGACAGTTACGGTAAATGTGCCGTTGATTCTTTGCTTCAGTTTATAACTGAATTGGTAGGTACCATTAGCACCAGTGACAGCCTGTTTTATATAATCCAACTGGTTTAATGGGTCAATAACTTGTACGGTTACAATAGTCCCTTGTGCCGAACCTAGCGTTCCGGTTATCATAACTCTTCCTGTATTCTCATCATATAACGCACTGATCGTTGGTGCGGAAGCAAGTGCAGACGGAATCATCATTCCGAAACACATGAGGAAAGATAGTAGTAAAACCGCCCATCTTCGCAATTGTATTCCTCCTTGGAATAGATACGGGAGGAGGGGGAGAAGTACCCTTCCCGCCACATATACTGATTTTTGTAAAAAGTATTTTGTGAAAATGAGAAGCGGCGCCCAAGGAATCTTAATGGAATTTGAAATGCTGCTTCTCGGGCACCTAACATCAACTTATCATGAATAAGACAAGATCATTGAAGCACAGCTTCGTTCGAAATAACGGACTTATTAGCAAGACTGTTCCAGGCGAAGGCTTTCACTTTCCAGCCAGTCAAATTTTCCGGCATTTTCATTATCGCCATGAAAGACTTATCCGAACCAGCAGCCACCGTTTGATCAGCAAATGTATACGTAGCCATCTTATTATCAGCATCAAAAAGTGCGATGACCATAATACCCGACTTATCTACTAACGAATTGTTGTGGAAAGTTACCGAAACATATATATCCTTTGATGCCGCCATCCTGGAAAGTGTGTTTCCTTGGAGGTCTTTTATAGATATCGCCGAAGCTGTAAAGACGCCGGCTCCCCATTCCTTACTGTAAGTGATGGTATACGTATAGACCCCTGCAATTGCAAAATCGTCGATTGCTGATACAACGAGCTTATTCGTTCCCTCAGTCAATGTTAACGGTACACTGAAAGACTCGTTTGCTTGTTTGGTTTCTGCGTTTACAATCGTGGTTCCATTCAAAGTAATGGTAACCTTCGCGTTTTTGTTGACGCTGCCGCTATAGGTGTACTTCGGATCGTTAACTGTAGACGGAACAGACTGGTTAGGCGTTACGATGGTTCCTACTTTGTTGTAGGTGACGGCAATTTGCTTCGAATTCACAAAATCCCCGAATGATTCCGTATTCAGAGCGCTAACTACGATTTTATTCAAGCCATCGTTTAACTGAATGGGTTTTGAAAAACTTTGTCCGGCTGCAACAGTAAAAGGATCGACCAGATTAAGTCCATCTCTTGTAATAGAGATCGTCGCATGATCCACCATGGTCCCTTGTATGGTGTACTGGGGAATATTGGTGGTATCGGTTGAAGCATTCGTGATACTAAATGCCGCGCCGCGTTTTACCGTCACCTCTTTGAAAGTTGCGGATGTTAAGTAATCGTTATTGTTCGTTCCCTTGTGAGCGTCAACTGCCATCCCCAGGTAAATCTGATCTGCCATATCAACAGTTGCAGACGCGACTAATCTCCAGTGCGTTAAATCCGAACCCGCATAACCCGAGATTACATTGCCTTTACGAATCAATTTCAAATAGTAAGGAGGAGCGAAATGATCTTGCTCTGTCGTTACCTCGCCGAGATTACTATAATTGGCTGATTTTGTTGCCCTATTTAGCATGGTTGCGTATTTCCCCTCATATTCCTCCTCGGACATCACAAGCATAGTAGCTTTAGAGCCGGGCTCGAGAGTTTCGCGCGCCATCAAACCAAACTTGACACCGTTATCAACCTCTGAGTCAAAGGCTACATTCGAAACCATCTCAAAATCCCCTTGAACGGGCTGATACACATAATGAAATGAATCTGATGCAGCGGATAAGTTACCTGAACCTTTAACTGTGAATGTCGTTCCTGTAAGGTTTGCAGTACCGGGTATGGCCACTGTTCCGATATCTTTAGAAGTCCACGGAGCCGCGACATTTTCCGGACCCTTCACATAAATGATAACGACAGACGATAACGTCATCGTTCCTGTGTCGTCAATCGCCTTGGCATACATATAATGCTGCCCTAATGGAGCACCTTTCCATGTAAAGGAGTAAGGTGCGGCAAGGGACTCACCAATTTTCGTGCTGCCATCGTAGAACTCAACTTTGGCAATCGTACCGTCTTTGTCAGAGGCGGTCGCATTTATGGTAACATCACTCCCGGCAGTAAACTGCTGATACATCTTCGGAGCAGTAACTGAAACATCGGGATTGGCAGAACCCGTTGTTGTTAAAGTATTGAGGTACTTCTCAAGGTTTGTATAGCCATCGTTATTGTAATCGCCATTGCGGTCTGAAGCATCACCCGGATTCAAGCCATGAGCATTTTCCCAAGCATCCGGCATTCCGTCGTGGTCACTATCTGCAGGGGCAGGCAGAGAATTAAGCACGGGTAAGCCTCCATCGCTTGCGATTGTGTTAACTATTTTACCTGTACCCTTCTTCACATCATTTATAATGCGGGCATCCAGTTGGTCTAATTTAGGTAAAGTTGCTCCTGAACCGGCGAGAACCTTGTTGTAGGCATTTATAGCGCTATCCGTAGAAACCGGACCACCGATCGGGTCATTAAAATCAGGAATTACAGCAGGTTTTGTCAGCTTGGTCAAGGACCCAAATCCAAAATCCGGACTAACGCCACTCCAGTTATCGGCAGTAACAGATGGAGAGCCTTCCATAATATTCCCGTCAATATACCATGTACCAGCATATTGTCCAGATGGGTTTGCCAAACGAGACTTGACACCATCAAAAGTACTTGGACCAGGCTTATAGTAATTGTTCACCATGTTGATTGCTGTGGATAGTTCTCCCCCATACGTCGAATTAAAACCCCAGTTATAAATAACATTATTACGAAAATCAACTTTTAACGGGCTCTTATCTGTTTGTTTATCGAACCGGGGATTTCTGCTGACATGGTTGGCAATCAGGTTATGATGAAAGGTTACATTTTCTCCGCCCCAAATACCGCCAAAACCGTGAGCACCCTTCCCATGGATGGATGGATTGATTCAAACTGTCAGCAACAATTGACCATTGAACGGTAATATTTTTATGTTCTCTTGTTGACAAATCTTCATCTGTGCTCCAGCTAAAAGAACAGTGGTCCACAATCACATTATCTCCAGATACATCCGCCGCATCACCAAGAAGATTAATTCCACCCCGGAAACGGATATATCGCAAGATAATGTTTGTTCCATTTGTCCCGGCTCCAATACTGACCATATAACCACTTATTGCAATACCGTCCCCGGGAGCCGTTTGTCCGGCAACAGTTGTATTGCTTGAACCAATGGTTAGCCGTTCCTTCAGCTCGATCGTACCGGACAACCGGAATACAATGGTTCGATTCGGCTGGCTGACCGCATCCCGAAACGATCCTGGAATCGGTGATTCACCAGCTGTGGGAGAGTAATCCGCCAACGTTGTTACCTCGTAAACGGTTTGACCTCGTCCGCCGGTCGCATACATCGCACCGCCTTCCGCTCCAGGGAATGCAGGCAATTTCTTCTTGGCATTCGGATCGATCTTAATCGTTAATGTTTGAATCGTTCCTGCGTTGCCTTTATCATCTACCAAACGATAATCAACTTTGTTCGTTCCCGTAGCAGTTACCTCGAATTCAGCGCTGTAAGTTGTCCAAGCGCCGCCGTTGATTCGATATTGTGCAGATTTAGAGCCGTACTCATTATTCGAAATTCTCAATGAAGCAACTACAGAAGTTGTATAAACATCCCCTACTCCATCTGGTGTGCCGGGCGCTAAGCTTGCAGTAACCTTGGACGAAGCTTTTGGCAGAATCACCAGCTGGGACGGATCCCATCCGTCAAACACTCGCGGAATCGTAAAATTATTAGCTTGTTGAGCGCTCATGGCAAAATGGCTCGAGTCTGAGTCAGCACCTAGTTTACGCGTTGATGGACTTGCGCCTGGCCCCGTGCTGTTATATTCGGAATAGTAATACTGCGTAATATCAGGATTCATGGGCGTCCAGCCGTCCGGATTAATATGGCTATCCATCCATGTGTTGATATAGCGAACCGTCGGTTGATCTTGCCAAGGACGGCCCAAATGATGCAAGCCTTTCGTGCTGCTGTCCTTCATCAGTCGGGAATTCAAAAATACCAAGCCTGGAACGGTGCCGTCAGCATTTTGTTTCGTTGCAGCAGCTGTTACAAAGCCGCCAGTATTGTTTGCATCGTCTGTGTTAATACTGATCGCATCCACATGGTCAAAGACTGCATTCGCAGGCCCGTAAATATAGTCTGTACGTCCAGTTATTACACTATTGTGAAAGTAAGCCCTGCCAATCCGCGGAGCGGTGTTGGATAATCCCACATAAACTGTATCTTGATAACCGGTGAATTTGACATTTTCAAACACAGCTTGGTCTGCATTAACAGCCATCGCAAGCCCTTGACCTTCAGATGGAGGAGCATTATTGGAGATTGTAATGTTTTCCATCATGAAGTTATTAGCATTGACGATGAGTGTGGAAAGGTCCCTTGCTTGATTCGGCTTTTTATAATCAGACCCATCGCTTACAATCTGTGTCTTATCTCGGCTTGCGCCAACGATACTTACATAAGGAGAAGAAACCGTTACTTTCTCGTTGTAAACCCCTTCATTCACATAAATAACAACACGTGAAGTATTTGTGCTAGGAATCGAGCTTACCGCTGCTTGCACGGTAGTATAGTTCCCTTGACCATTCGCATCAACGACGATCACTTTCGCTGGAGCTACAATTAATTCCTTGGAGTTAGCGCTCTCACCGTTTGCATTAAGTGCAGTTACTACATAATAATATTGCGTTCCATTAACCACGCTAGTATCAGTAAAAACCGGTGAGGTTAAAGAACTGGCAACCGAGACATACCCGCTGTCGCTCGTCGTACTTCTGTTGACAGTGTAAGAGGTTGCATCTGCAACTGGATCCCAGGATAATGATACGCTGCCATCATTCGCAATAGCCGAGAACCCGGCCGGTGCTGCTGGAGCGACTGTTGGAGCTTCATAGGGCATCACGCTTGTTTGGTCAGATATCATACTTTCAATTCCTGAAACGCTTGTTGCCGTAACGACATAATAATACCGGGTGCCATTCATCAGGGTGTTATCGGTATCAATAAAAGACAATGCCGAGATATTGGTTGCGACTTGTGTATAGGGTCCTCCATTGACGGTACTTCGCAATACTTTATAATAGCTTGCTTCTGGCACTGAATTCCATGTCAGAGTGACTTGTTGATTCCCTGCTGCTGCCACAACTCCCGTCGGGCGCTCAGTAACGGTCGCCGCTGCTGCAGTTGTTATTGGATTTGCCATAATAGTAAAAGGGAAGAGTTGGAAAACTAGCAGTAATATCGTCCCTATTTGAAGGGCTTTCTTCATTGCGCAACCTCCTATAAAGATGATCATTGTAGTAGAGATTCTTCAGATAATGGTTTCATTCCATCCAGGTTATTCCATTCGAAAGCTTCTAACGAACAGCCAGTGGTTACTTCTGGCATAGTAAATCCGGCATACAGCACTCGCTTCTCTCCAGGCGCCAAATTTGCGACAGCCATTGAATACTTCAGCATGGTGCCGTTGGCATCGTAAAGTACGAATATGAGCGTGACTTCCTTTGCTGTAGCTGTAGTATTGGAAATTTCTTTCGAAGCTGTAATATCTTTCGCTGGCGCAATAGAAGCAACTTGACTACCGCTTAAATCATAGTAAACCGGTTTCCCTGCCCAAAACATATACTGGACGGAATAAGTAGCTTTTGTAACGTTGCCAGATTGGTCGGTATTGATAATATCAAGGTTATTCATCCCTTCCGAGAAAGTGATCGGATAAGAGAATGCCCCCTTGATATTGGCATAAACAGAATCGACAACTGCTGTTCCGTTATTGATTATTTGAATTCTCGATAGCTTATTTGTTGACCCGGTCAACGTAAATGCAGCAGCCTTTACCTGATTTGGCGGCCCGGCAATTTGCAGCGCTGGGTTAGTTACATCGTAAGTGATTGATGCTACGCTTGAATCGAATAGCTTAACACCTGACCGATTTGCTGTTACTTGCAGATTATTAACACCCGGTGACAGCTTGATTGGAACAGCATATTTGCTTTGGGTTAGTGTGGTTGAATATATTTGAATCGAATTATTGTAAACATTCAGTGTGACGCCAGTTTCATAAACGCTTCCTGTCACCGTAAAATTGTCATTATTAACAAAGCTGGTGACCGGGTCCATTGTCAAACCAACAGGAGTCCGCTCTGCCAACACGAAATAACCAATATTGGTTTTCGTAGTCGTGTTAGTTCCCATTGTGACTGTTGCGTTCGCGGCAAACGTCTGCTTGTAAATCTTTAAAACAACCGCTCCGCCATCAAGTTGGATCTTGTCGCCGGTATCGGTCCATGAAGAAGACAGCCATGCAGGCACATCCTCGCGGTCATCGATCGCAACGTAAACCGTTGCTTTGTCACGAACCGGAAAGGTTGCCATGGTGGTTTTATCCGCAAAGGTCTGTGATCTGCTATCAGTATAGATCCAATCCATTTTCGAATATTTGGTTGGCAGATCCGTAATTTTGTAAATACTAGAATAGAATGGGCTGTCGCCCACATTAATTCCCGACTTCACGGCCCAGTTTGCTGAATAATAGGACGCAAATAGCGTGATATCTCCAATAATACTGTTGCTTAGAGAAGCCACTGGAACACTAGCATTGGGTACAACACCATTTTGATAGGTTGGAGCACTCTCATAATATTTACCGGTTCGAGTATCTTGCAAAACAGATGTTATCGCGATGTCATACGACTGACCATTTACAATCCTTGGAGACGTAGTGCCGACATAGTAGTTTTTTGCAGATCCTCTTTCAGTCGGATTGTTTTTTGAATTATATCTCAATACATACCATGGATCATTAGGCTTGCTGGATAAACGTGTTTTGATATTGTAGTAGGAAGCCTCTGTTACAGATTCAAACCATAATCCGATTTCTTGGTCACGCGGCACCCATGAATATATGGCTGGCGATTTGGGTATATCGTTCTGTGAAGAACTCGTTACCTTTAAGTTTGTAATATATTCCCCGCCATTCCCGCTTGGAGTTCCGATTAGAATTTTTGCAATATCGGTGTTGAGCTCCAAGTCTTGTCTACTGGCAGCAAGCGCCCCATTGAGCCAGAAGTTAAACTTTTTGGATACCAGATTGGCTTCGATCTTGATGTCATACCAAACGCCTACATCATAAGCTCCAGTCATCGCGGTAGGGGTTGGCCAGAAAATAAACCCTTTACTTGTTGAATTCTCGGTTCCAATCCGAAGCACCGGGGTTCCTGCACTGCTGACAAAAGTAATCAACTGATTTCTAACCCTAGCGCCTGACGGCTGCATGAACTTGAATTGTGCGGTAACAATGCCCGTTTGTGGTGTAAATGTTTTGCCGATGGATAATGTGCTGGAGCCAACGCCGGAAACATTCAGGTACATCCCCTTATTCCCATTTGCATCTGTGTAGACTTGGGCAGAGCTCTTTCCAGAAGTGGGGCTATAGACCGCATAACCGACTGAATCTGCTGTTGTTCCATCATCCAAAGCCGTAAAGTCATCGTCAACTAATACGCTATTCGCACCAGCTAGAACTGCAGCAGATGCAGCAGGCGATTCAATGAGACCGTTTCCAATAAATAAGTTAAGTACCAACAAGAAGCATAATATCTTTGCAATCTGATCGCGCAAAGCTTTCGACACCTCCAATTAACTGATTGTAAATTTTCACCTTCACAACAACCTGTTAGTTATGCAGGAGTTGAGTTTTCAAATATTCATCCATCCTTCCAGGTTCACTCAAGTAAATCCCCCCTTTCATCTCGACGAATCGCTTGCAAAAGACGGAAATTTGTAAGCGTAGTCATTTTGAATATTACAGATATGATTACTTGCCTAATTATGCATTCTTGAAATCATCAAAATATATAATTAGGCAAAACTGTAAATTAATTCGTAGTTTCCAATGATTTATAAATTTCTATCTTATAAAATTGAACTAAATATTTGGCACTATATATTTCCACCATCTATTCACACAATCTATTGTAAGGTAATAGAGAAACCACACCATGGGCAGACTGAACCTGAATTTGCACTGAGTAGAATAAAACTGCAGCCGACAGCACATAGGGCTTCATTGATTCTGCCTAATTTTCGAAAAAGCCGTAAACTTCGTTCATATCAAAAAAAGTTGACTAAGATCCAGTTCTTGGTGAGTCCGACACACCGCCCACGATAACAAAAAGCAGCCGCGATCAATGCAACGGCTGCCCGTGTGTCCATGAAGAAAAAGCTTTTCATAACCACCCTCTCGGGAAATTATAAAAAGCTAATCCGCTTTAAATCCTTTATTGCTTTCCTTAAAATTTTTCAGGAAATTGTTTGACAATACCGTCTGTTAGAATATCCGCCAAATGAATCATATGGATCTCGTTCTTATCGGTTGCTGCAATATCCGCTTTCCAATCCCCTCTGAGACAATCAAGGACTATTTCCGTAATCAACTGCAGATGCGTATACAGCATATCCTGCAGCGTTTTAAACTGCCAGTTCGGATTCGCTGAGCTTAAAAATTTGGCGATATCATCGGCATTCCTATGCCAATCCGCTTCTAGCTTCTTCACATCCGTCTGATTGCCCGCTTTGGCAGCCGCTACAATTTTCCCTGCGATCAGTATATGCTCTCTCAGAAGATCAGCCAGCTTATTGCCGACAGCTTCCCCATAATAAGGCTTAATCGCATTGCCAATGTCCTGCTGGTTCTGCAAAAGCCGATCCAATACGTCTTTCTGATCCGGACGATTGGATATGGCGCTGACAATATAGCTTCTTGTCCATATCGTATGATCGATCCAAGCCTTTTGCATATCGGTTTTCAGCTGCACCATTTTGGGACTTAGACAAACTGAACCCTTCTCCTCGTTTACCTTCGCTTGAACGGATACTACCGGCATCATGCTAAAAATAAGCGTCAGGTTTAACAATAACGCCAGCAACCCTTTATTCTTCACATTCATCTGCTCCTCTATACGTTTATATTAAACCGGATTAGTAATATTATGGCTAAAGTAACCGATTATATACAGAGGCCTACAGCATTCCGCTAAGCTATGCATCGATCAAGATTTTTTATCGAGAAGGGTTCAAGCACAAGTATCTTTAAAAACAAAAAAAGCCGCAATTACGCGACTTTTAAGCATACAAGTACATGACAACATATCTAGGCTTGTAGCGTGACAACAACTTTCCAGTAAACATAAAGACACATGGCTGTGACAAGTCAGGTTTAGAGATCCTGTGCTCTTTTCGTTTGTAATATTAAAACGTACTATATACATTTTCACATTCTGCCCCGGTCGGTTCATAAAAACAGTGCTTCTTGAATCGTCCTACGAGCGGCTGATTATACCAGGTTGGCGGACACGGTCCGGGATTTTCGAACGTTCCTGGACGGAAATACCATAAGGAGAATTTAGCTGGCCAATTCCGTTCCCCATTCACAGACCGTTGCGCCAGACGGCGTTCCCTATCTCTTGCGTTTTGATAGTACAAACCATGTTGCAACGCTTCGAACGCATGCGGCTGGTTGATCATTTGGGGAATTGTCCGGATTCCTTTAAAATCGGAGCAGTTCGCTCTTATTCGGTTAATACCAACATTTCCAACAAGAAGCATACCCATTTCGCCTTCGGTCTCAGCCTCAGCTCGAAGCAACCTTGCCAACATATCAATATCCTGTTTTCTGGCTTTTACGACCGCCATTGGCTCACCTCTTTAGAATGTATTTCTAGACTTATTATATTTTAGGTGAAGCGGATGTATTACTCTGGCAAAATAGAGAGAAATAATAAATAACACAGCCAGTTAACATAATTAAATGTCGAGAACTTATGCAGATCTTCCTCTCTTTGCATAGATTTCTTTAAGAACTTACCAGATCACGGTATAATTTCGGTAAACGATATAACTCTTGTCAATGGAAGCAGACTAAAAGGGGAAGATGGGATGGGAATGGAACCGAAATTGTTGCTTGTGGAGGACGAACCGGGCATGCTGGAGGAGATGCAGACGTATTTGCTACGTGAAGGGTTCCGGATATTGACCGCCAGTACCGGCAACGAAGCACTCATGGTTGCCCAGTCTGAACGGCCTGATCTCGTTGTGCTTGATTGGATGCTCCCCGGGAAAAGCGGGATCGACGTATGCCGCGAAATAAGGCAAACCTCACATTGCGGTATTATTATGGTCACAGCCCGGTCGGATGAATCGGATAAAATCGTCGGTCTGGAAATTGGCGCGGATGATTATTTGACGAAGCCGTTCAGCTTGCGCGAGCTCGCTTCGCGCATCCGTGCTTTACTTCGCCGCTTGAACGGACCTGAAGACAGGTCGATCTTCTTGGAAAGAGACAACTTGATCATTTCCGAGGCCAAATGTCAGGTATTCAAAGACGGTCAGGAAATACAATTAACACCAACCGAATTCAAAATTCTATTCACGCTGGCGGGTCGTCCCGGTATTGTCTTCAGCCGTTTACAATTGTTAATGGCAGCTCTGGAGGATGATTACATGGGATACGAGAGAACGATGGATTCCCATATCCGGAATCTTCGCCGCAAACTGGGAGACAATCCTACCAATCCTCGATATATTCAAACGGTATATGGCTTCGGTTACCGATTTGGTGAACATTCATGAAGATGACGGTCCGCATGAAAATATTTGCCTCTATGGGACTGCTGGTGCTCATTGTTAGTATTACTTTCTCTCTTACAACGCAAGTTTATACAAGCAGCTTGATGGATCAATTTCAAAAGGAACAAATCAATGCTAATTATTTGAGTGCCACGCCAGAAGAGCAAATCGAAATCTTTAAATCCTATTTTCTTGACAACATGCGGCTGGACACATTGCTTCAAGTCACGCACGGCGTACGATTGCTCTTTTTTGTTACGATCGGATTGTTGTTCAGTTTTTGGATATCAGGGGTGCTGACCTTCCCCCTCAAAAAGCTTATATCAGCCATAGAGCGCGTGGCCCAGGGCGACCTGAACGTCAAAGTACCTGTAGACTCAAAAGATGAATATGGTAAAGTTGCCCAAACGTTCAATGATATGACGTTTCGCCTGCGAGAAGCCGAAGAAGCCCGCAGACGATTGGTAGCCGATGTTGCTCACGAGCTTCGCACGCCGCTGTCCGTTATGCAGCTTAAACTGGAAAATTATCAGCAAGCCGGCCATCATGCCCCGCCAGAAATGCTGCTTCGGCTTCACGATGAGGTAATCCGGCTCAGCCAGCTTGTAGACGATCTTCATGTATTGTCCCTCGCCGAGGCAGGCCGGTTGTCGCTCGATCGCAAACCGCTCGACCTGACGGTACACCTAGAACAAATCGTAGACGACGTGAAATACGAAGCGGAAGAAAACGGACTGGACATTCGCCTTTTTACGATATCGAGGCCGGTAACCGTGATGGCCGATGCAAGACGGCTCACGCAGCTTTTCTTTAATTTGCTGACCAATGCGATTCGTTACACGCCGCGCGGAGGGAAGATTACTGTTGAAATCGAAGAACAGGTCGTTGATCGGAATGCGTACTTTGCCTGTGTCTCGGTGATCGATACCGGCATCGGAATACCTGCGGAAGAGCTGCCCCACCTTTTTGATCGATTTTACCGAGTAGACGAGGCACGTTCACGGTATACAGGAGGTACGGGGCTCGGTTTATCTATAGCCCATCATTTTGTAAAAGCCCACGGAGGTTTCATTCGCGTTGCGAGTCAGCCTGACAAAGGCACTAAATTTACCGTTTTTCTACCCATAACAAAAAGTTTCTAAACCATTACTGCGGATGGACCGATTATATTGACCGCGCAATTCGCTTTTTTTAAAAAAAGCAGAAGGCGGGATGCAATCTGTGACCCGCCTTCTGCTTATTTGTATGCAATCATAATATAATGAGCATCCGATGGATACGATACGGCCACGTCCCGAAATCCTTTTTGCAGGAAAGCCGCTTTCATATCATCGGAATTGATCCGATGTCCCAGCGGAGGACCTTGCTCCGTTTGCTTCTTCTCCCACTCGATACATACACATCTTCCTTCCGGCTTCAGTATACGCAGGATTTCATCCACCCCCTTGGATAACGGCTCCACTTCATGTAACACAAAGGATGCGATCACAAAGTCTACTGTCTCATTGTCCATGGGAATCTCTTCAATAACTCCCTGAATGAATTCAACATTCGTCAATTGTTCTTCTTGTACCCGATTCTTCAAAAAATCGAGCATCTGCGGTTCAACATCTAATGCGTATACCGTTCCCTTCGTCATTTTCGCTGCAGGCACAGTGAAATACCCTGTCCCTGCCCCTAAATCCAATACATCATTACTCGGACCCAGCATGGACTCTGTTAGTATTTTCTCAGGAGGCAGTGCTTTTCTGCGCTCAGGATTGTCAAGTCGTGCCATTTTCGAGGGGGCGAATCTGCGCTCTGACATAGTTCATCACTCCTCTTTTCTATTCGTGAGTACAATCGTATATTTTTCCTTCCCATTTTTAGTAAAACAATAGGATCAAGACTAATGCCAATAGAAAGACATCTACCAAACCTAAGCTTGCAAATGTAATCCACACCGATAACCTTGGCGATTGAAACGTCTCGTTATTAATTCCTCTCTGTTTATGCAAGTATTCCTTAGTCGCAATAGCCATAATAATGGCTCCCAAAACCACCGCTCCTACTCCAATGACAGCAGCAATCCAATGACCGATATTTTGCGGCGAGGTAGAGCGAAACACAACTCCTGCAGCTAAAAATCCCAAACCTACAATTGCAATACCCGTACGAACCCAAGCTAAAAAGGTTCTTTCATTGGCAAGATGCTGTTGAATATATTTAGAGTCAATCGTTTTCCTTTCTTCCATAGGCAGATGCCCCTTGTCGCATGATTTTCTTCTTATTTATCGTGAACGGCACAGCGGTTTAGGCCAATTTCCCCTTTTCCTTTTCATTTGGAGTGATTTTCCCATTAGGTTAAAATATCAACCCAGATTTTTACTACTGTGGCTACAATTAGAGCGGCCAATATCCATTGAAGAATTTTGGTATTGAGTTTTTTACTAATTTTTGCTCCGATCGGTGAAGCAATTGTACTGGCCACAACCATCACGATGGACGGGATTAAGAGCATATGGCCACCCATAAATTTCCCCGCCGTGGAACCGATAGAAGAAATAAAGGTTATAGCAAGCGAAGAGGCAATGGCCACCCGTGTCGGTATTTTCAAAATGACTAACATAACCGGAACCGTAATAAACGCTCCCGCCGCTCCGACGATTCCTGAAAGAATCCCGATAACGGCGGCCAATATGGCTGCAAGCGGCTTATTGAACTGCAGCTTTTTGTAATCAGCATCCTCATTGGCTTTCTTGGGCAGAAACATCATAATACCCGCAACAAGCGCAAGGATAGCATAAACAAGATTGATTACATGGTCAGGCAGAAATTTAGAACCGTACCCACCGACGAAACTTCCGACAACAATCGAAATGCCCATGGATAAAACTAACGATTTATTAATGTAACCGTCTTTGCGGTAAGCGAACATACCTGCTAATGTTGCGAAAAATACTTGAACTGCGCTGATTGCAGAAACCTCTTGAGCTGTGAAGGCTAGAAAGCCTATGGCCGGTGGGATATAGAGCAGCATCGGATACTTGATAATCGACCCGCCGATACCGACCATGCCTGAAATTAAAGAACCGACAAAACCAATGACGAACAGCGTGATAATCCAACCGATATCCATAACGACTCCTTTCTTGGTTCCACATATATTTTGTTCATTTTCCGGAACTCCAATATACCCTATGGGGTATAATTATGATTAAAAAAATTTTGGCTATCTTTTAAGGATAGTTTTTACCAAATTGTGAAGCTGGTCCTTCGATTTAAATCCTGTAAATGTACCCACCTCTTTTCCATGCTTAAAAAACTTAAGAGTTGGAATACTCATAACCTGATAGCTTCTGGCTGTCTTCGTATTTAAGTCAACGTTTACCTTCGCTATCGTGATCTCATCACCAAATTCTTCATCAAGTTCGTTTAATACAGGAGATAGCATTCGGCAAGGTCCACACCAGTCAGCATAAAAATCAACAATTACCAGCTTGTTGGGATCGAGAACAACTTGGTTGAAGTCTTGATCACGAACATTCAATATAGCCATAAATAACAGCATTCCTTTCAAATTTATCTTTTAAATACATATACCCGTAGTGGTATATTGATACTATAACTTATTTCGATTTCTGCGTCAACACTAACCGTCGGAGGCTTTCGGTTCTTCTAATCGAGAACGGCATTCATAAAAATAAGCAAGGGTACGCCTCTGTCCAGCTAAAACCGGAGGGTACCCTCATCATTTAAAATTTATATTCAGCTTTCCTTGGCGTCTTCTGATCCCAACTGCGATTCCAAATCGAAGGTTCTTTTACGGATATTTACGATGCGTTTGCGGTCAAAATAAGGTTGTCTTTAAAATGGCTTAACCACCATAAGCACCAATATGGCAATCATGAGCAGTTGTGCTATCGTCTCGATGGGTACGATTTTTTTGATCAGCTGTCCGAACTCGGCGGGTATTTCATTACCCTGGTTTTGACTTTCAGATATGATCTTTATGATCCTTTTCATACGCGGCTCGATCCATCCGTCAATCATGACGACCATGAGCAGGGATAAAAGGATGGATACATTGAGCCACATTTGGGATAACCCCATCTTGGTTAGGATCATAAGCCAAACTCCGGTTAAAATAAGTACGACTCCGCCAATTTTAGGCACTATGGCAAACCTGGTCGTTATATCAAAAGCAAAATGCAGCTGACCGGCGGTTCTAGCGAATCTTCGAATGATGGGCATCACGAAAGCGGGACCAATTATGGCGATCGAAGCCAATATATGCAAAACGAGCAGGAATCCAAACAAACCCATTTTCCCCCTTCTCCCTAGCGTTCCGTAATATGGCTTTGATAGGCTAGACCGACCCTTTTTCTTTTCAACGCTCCTCCGAGCTCAATATGGTCCAACATACATCTTGCGACATCGTCATAAGCAACATTCAGCTCTTGAAATCGGCTGAACAAGTGACCGGCTATATCTGCCTCGGAATATTCCTTGATTGTCTCTGGAATCGGAACGGGCAGGGTTTCCGTTGTTACATGTAGATGGACCGGATCTGGATGCTCTCTCGAATCAATCATAGTTCCCGGACACATAATGGACCAATCGAGCTGAGTCTGCTGCAGCCTTTCAAAATTCCGGTTGTGATTTCTATACTCAGGTGGGAAGCCAGGTAAATTGTTGCCGATAAGATCAGTATGTGGAATATCCAGCAGGCCGGCTCCTCCCATTATCCATACCCGCCCAGAGAAACTAGGCTGGACTTCACATTGGCTTATGATGTTATCAACGATCCGAACAAACTCTTCTCCCTGGCCCGCATGGCCAGCTGCAATAATAGCGGCGTCTTGATGCGCGAGCGCCTTACCGACGCTCACCGGGTCCATAATATTGTCTACGATCATCTTCACATGCCTTGCGGAATGCTCACCTAGTTGATCAAAAAGCTTCTCGGAATTTCGCACAAATGCGGTCATTTCATGCCCCATTTTTATCCCTTGTAGCAACACTCTTTTGCCTGTATTCCCTGTCGCTCCAAAAACAATAATTTTCATTGTTCTTTCCTCCTTTTTATGGACCCCTAATTTGGTTGACTCAAGCTTACCATCGCTTCAAAATTATGTTAAGAACCCACTTTAAAGTAGGGTACTTACTTAAAAGTAAGCATGGCAGAAAAGGCTCCATCGTTATAGGCGGAGGTCGGGAGGACAGGAATCATAGCAGGAGTGTGACATTAAGCTAAACAAAAGCTGCCCGGAATCCCGAGGCAGCTTTTGTTTGGAGTTGATTGAATTACAAGATTATTGAATCTGCTTTATGACGCTGGCTCTTCATATTTCCGCTTATTATGATTTTCTCCCCATACACACATGACTTCTGCTACAGGAATCAATGTTCTGCCGTATTCACTAAGGGAATATTCTACTTTTGGAGGGATAGCAGGGTAAACCGTTCTATCAACGATGCCTTCTCGTTCCAAATCTCGGAGATGTTGTGAAAGCATTTTTTGTGAAACATCAGGTATAAGCTTTTCCAGATCGTTGAATCTTTTTTTGGATTCAATCAAATGCCATAAAATCATCGGCTTCCATTTGCCGCCTAAAACATGAATGAGTGTCTCAACTGGACACTCACGCTGATGAATCATTGAAAAATCATCCCCTTACTTTTTAGTAAGTGCATTACCTGAATTTAACATAACAAAATTTTACAATAGCTCTACAATCAAGTCAATCATTGAAACCATCAGCTTCGAAATAAGCGTTCGCTGTCATTATAGGGAAACAATGCCGGTCAGCCGGCGCGGCGGGAGCGGGAGCGGGCCAGAGTTAACCCAGCGAGGACCATGCCTGTCAGCCCCATCACAATAGCAATGATAGCCCCAGCTCGCCCGGCGCCGGTACCGAAATCCCCAGTGAATATGGTCAGATGCACCCCAGCATAGGCTAAGACGATCAGCCCCAACCCCATGGATACGATGGCCCCGTTTCGCCCACCATTGCCGATCCGACGGACGGAGCGGCCCAGAGACAGCCCGCCGATGACCGTGCTGATCAGCCCCGCAACCGCGTCCATCGTAGCCCAGAGTCGTCCGGGGGTTAATCCGTATCCGACATTACCGCTGGTCACTTCAGCCGAAGCTACAGTTGGAACAAGTAGCAAAGCACAAAGTATTACGAATGAAACTAGCTTCATTTTCATTTGATTACTCCTCTTTGTTGTTTTTTTCCTCCGGCTCGGCTTGAGAGCCCCGCCTTGACCATTTTTGCATTCACGCATTGCTGGATAAATCCCCCACCATTAGCTCCGAGTTTCAACAGCTCTTTCTCAATCGATATCGCATACAATCTGCAGTTTATTCCTTTGTTTTCAAAAATACGGTTCCCCGAACCCGATCCTCCGGATTAATTGTTCTTCTTATTCATCACGGCTACCTCTCTCCTTTCACATCCACTTTACACAACAAATGTCAAGAACTTATGCAGATCTTCCGCTCTTTGTGTGAATTTATTTAAGAACCTACCTGATCACGGTATAATTTTCGGTAGGTGGTATGTACTCGCTTTGGAGGCAAACTAAAAAAAACCGCACTATTTATGCGGCTTTTAATGGGATAATGTAGGGTCATTGTGCGGTCAATATAATCGGGCCATCCGCAGTAATGGCGATCGTATGCTCGTACTGTGCGGAAAGCGAGCCGTCAGCAGTTCTGGCGGTCCATCCGTCGGCATCAATCGTCATTAACGCTTTTCCGGCATTTAGCATCGGCTCGATCGTAAAAACCATTCCTTCATTCAAGCGGAACCCCTTGCCCGGCTTCCCGACGTGAGGATAATTAGGTTCCTCGTGCATCTCCCTTCCTACGCCATGACCGAGCAGATCGAGCACCACCGAGAATCCGTTTCGCTCGGCATGGGTTTGAACCGCATGCATGACATCGCCGATCCGGTTTCCGACGACAGCTTTTTCGATTCCAAGATATAAGCATTCCTTCGTTACCCGCATCAGATTACGGGCTTCTTCCGACACCTCGCCGACCGCATAACACCAAGCTGAATCGCCGATCCAGCCATCGGCCTCCGCAACGATGTCGATTGTGACGATGTCGCCTTCCTTGAGCGGCTTCCGATTCGGAAACCCATGAGCAATGACGTCGTTGACAGACGCACATGTCGCAAACGGATAACCGTTGTAGCCGATCGTATAAGCCTTAGCGCCATTCTCCTTCAGGTACTTCACCGCGAACAACTCGATATCGAGCGTCGTGATACCCGGCCGGATCATCCCTGCAATTGCTTGATGAAAAGCAGCGACAATTCGGCCGGCTTTTCTCATTTCTTCTATTTCTGCTCTCGATTTCAGAATGACCATTCCATTCATCTCCCCTTTGACTGTATGCCTGAAAAAATCATTTCGACGATCCCTTCCACATCCATCTCGTTTTGCATATTGTGGTGGATGTTCAATGCGGTGCAGCCAACAAGCGAGCCAAATATCAGATTAGCTGTTTTCTCCGGTGATTTGGAATCGATTCCTTCACGAATCATTTCCACAAACGGCAAATAGATCCGTTCCTGAAAATCAGCAAACAGCTTGATGAACCGGTTTCCCGGGAATTGATGAAAATTATCCGCTACTGTTTTAAGCAAAATAAATACGGAAGGATCCTGGATGCACTTCTGCAGAAGCAGTCTGGAGAACGATTCAGCTTTAAGCGAACTGCCGCCGTCTCCCGTCATAGCGGGCAGTACTGCCGACTCCGTTCGATTCAGGGCGTCCCACAATAAATCTTCCAAAAGCATGTGCTTATTTTTATAGTAATGATACACGGTTCCATAGCCGAGCTCTGCCTTGACCGCAACATCACGAATTTCCAATTGAATACCCTTCTCCAAATATACTTCCGCAGCCGCTTGCATAATTTGGTTCATGCGCATCTCCCGGATCGCGTCATTCTGTTCTTTGGTACGTGGTGACATGGCTCCTCCTTTTTTAGACCTGCGGTAATGTCAATGTAAATTAATATACACCAATTGGAAGTAAGGATCAAGTACTACGATTCACCCTTTTTTTCGGGTAAAGCTTTATCCGGAAAAGGAAAAGAGTCACAAAAAAACGCGAGACAATTTATGTCTCACGTTTCCCTTTTTCTTCTTTTAAAAAAAGCAACTTTATTTATTGGAAAGCTCGCTTTCAGTAACCCATTTATGGTTTTTAACTGGCGGATTTTTTCATAAAAACCCCCGGTTAATCTTGACTGGCAATTGCTTCACGTAATTCCGTAATTGAAATCCGCTTGACAAATTTGGAGAACTTCTCTTTATTTTTCCCATTTATTTGAAAATACGTGATGACCCTCTGAACAATATTCATCATTTGTTCCGTATTTACCCCAGTTACGAACAATTCTGCAAAGATAGGCTTTAATGATTTAGGTTCTCCGCCGATGTAAATATCGAATTCATCTCGCATTTTCACAACTCCGATATCTTTCAACAAGGGTTCGCTCGTACCGAGTGCACAACCAGCATAACCGACTTTCAGTGGCGACGGTGTTGTTATCCCCGCGATGGCTTGGTTTAACTTTTGAGCAATATCAAGTCCGGCATCTTCAGCGCCGCGGCAAAAATTACAGGTGATAAGGCTTTTCGTTACATATCCTACTGGATAGATTTCTAACCCTGTTTTCGTGAGCTCCCCCTTTACTTCCTCCAAGCGCTCCTCTTCGATTTCCACATATAATTGCTTGAAATTTGTAAGTTCAATTTTAGCATTGTCCCCAATAATCGACCCGAGTAACGCCAGTTGCTCAGGTTTAAAGAGGGTCCCTCCAACTTCAAAACCTGGTGTAACCGCAAACTTCATCATCCCCATACGATCCTCTCCCAATAAAAAATTTCAGTTTGACTCTCTGCAAACGAAGAGCCAAGGTAACATCCGCAGCCTCCGTAGCATTGTTCACAAACAATTTACCCCACGGGGGTATATTTTAATCGAAAAAAATATGTGTTTGCACCCATGGAATTATCCTCTTGAAAACATAATACTATACCCCCCTTGGATATTCAAGTGATAAATGACCTCAATTAAAAAAGAGGCCCATAGCGGCCCCATTTTTATATTGGATATAAGCTGAGAATCAGCTTCGTATTGTTTCATAATTCGAACTTTATTGGACAATATTGGGTAGTCAAAGCTAACTTTCCGCCCTGTAGTACTCGTACGTTTTCCAACGCGAATGAGAAGATACCGGCTTTTGATCCGGCCACGGCAGAGCCGTTACCCAGGTATCGGAGCCGGATAATACTCGGCGCCATATTTCTTCGATGGTTCCGTACGTTAGCGGAGGAATGGGCTCGGGGTCTCCGGCCTTGTTTAATGAACAAACCGCGGCACAAAGACGGTCTAAACAAGCATTCATAATGCTTTCTCCCAGCTTAGGCGTTGCTTCATCCGCATCGTCACCTAGTGCCATCTTCCCTCCGCACCCCGGTACATTCTCCCATACCCTGGCCTCCATATCCACGAGATCTGGACGAAGGTACATTTGCTGAGATAGCTCGTATTTTCCCGCATGATCTCCTGTATACAATCCGTCCACGAGCTCTGGGTCGCTTCGGACCCATACGGTAACCGGAACGTACTCCATAAAGACAGCAGCCGCTTGGCGCAAATCCGCTTGATTGCCTCCGCTATGTCCTGAAACGACGACAATGGTCCGAAATCCCGCGTTAACGAAGGACCTAAGCTGGTACAGAAAAAAATGAATCATCACCCCTGGGGGGATGCCGGTTAGGAGAGGATCATTTTCCCCTACTTCCTCCTCCAGCCATCTGGCATGGTAACCTGTTTCATGAATGTGATAGCCCATGGAGGGAGCAACAATCCCTCCTGTACGACGAGCCGCTTCGATACACAGCCATTCCGCTTTAAACGTATCGAGTCCAAAGGCACTGACCTGCCCATGCGGCTCGCAAATCCCAAGCGGCAGATAAACCGTCGGGCACGCTGCCAGCCTAGCTCTGAATTCATGCGGCAGCAGCTCGGACCATAATATTTTAGGCCCAATATTTGGTTTCATAAAAGTTCCTCACCCATCGATAGTGACGGCGAATGTCTTCAAATACATCTTCCGGCAAAGGCGGTTTGCCGGCGGCTGCAATGTTCTCATCGGCATACTTCATCACATGCATCGAGCTGATTGCCGTCGTCACTCCCGGATGCTGGAGAACAAACCGGATAGCCAGCTCCGCTAAACTATCGGCATATCGGGGGATGAATGCCTCCTTCAAGCGGTTCACTCGCTCTATATAGATAGAACGGGGCAAATAATCAAAGTAGGATTTGCGGAAATCCCCTTCTTCAAATGGAGTGTCTTCTTGCAAAAAGCCCGTCAATCCCCCTTCGTCCAGAATACAGCGAGCGATGACGGCAACCTGGTTCTCCGCGCAAAATGGAACCAGGCAATCCAGAGGAAGAGGGTCGAATAGATGAAATACCGTCTGTACCGAATCAATCTTTCCGCTCTGTACGAGAGATAATCCAAGGTCATGACGCTGATCCGGAAGCGAAATCCCGATGCCTCGGATTTTCCCCTCCTGCTTTAGCTGGAGCAGCTCCTCCATCCAATAATCCACGCGATCCCATTGGGGCCAATATTGGTGAAGCTGCATTACATCTATCGTCTCCACACCGAGCAGCTTAAGCGAGATTTCCGTGCTTTCTCTAAGCCAGCCCTTGGGGTAGGCTGTCTCAATAGGAATCGGCTGACCCCATCCTAGATTGCCGGGACCTCGGGACTGGATTTTCGAAGCAATGAACGGCTTCTCACCTGTCCACTCTCTCAGAGCCAGCCCGAGAATTCTTTCCGATTCCCCGTAATTACGGGCCGTATCAATAAAGTTGACGCCTTGCTCCAGGCAGTTCAAGACAGACCGGATCAGCTCTTTTTCTCCATATTGCCCAAAAACGCCTCCCAGGCCCATCGCTCCAAAGCCTAAACGCGAAACGGGTGTTTCCAGCTTCCCGAAGGGATTCTTTTGTATCATATGGCTCCTCCTGACCATTAAATGGTTGGTGATTCTTGATAATTTAATCCCTAAAAGGGTTGAAATCCGGGGGACAAAGGCGAACGCTTCACCAGATTGCTCTCGCTTGCTCCATCTGCTTTTTCACAGAGCTTTTAAAGCTGAATGAATACTTTGTCATTCTCGATCTTGACCGGATACGTCTTAAGGTCAATACACACCGGCGCTCGTTTGGCTGCGCCGGTTATTATATCGAAACGACCGTTGTGCTTCGGGCATTCAATAATACTTCCCATAACGAGCCCGTTGGAAAGATGAATTTTCTCATGGGTGCAGTACCCGTCGGTTGCAAAATATTCGCCTTTGTCGGTCCGATATACGGCAAAAGTGCGGTCGTCATGGTCAAATCTCATGACATCTTCCATTTCAATATCCTCAACATGGCAGACTTCCAACCATTCAGTTACCGTCATGCTGGCTTCACTCCTTTGTTTATGATGCTCATTAACGTTAAAAATGTGGTGAAAAAGTCCGCTGCGGCGTCCATTTGATCCTCCAGTCGCTGTTGAAATCGGATTCTTTGGATTGTTTTCTCGTTTACTATGGAGAGAATCCGTTCTCAAAGGCGAACGCTTACACTTTTACAGATTCAAATGGCCCCTCCGCTCTTTATTCACCACGCTTTTAAGCTCTCGATAATTGCAATTCGAGATCCAATTCATTGGGAATCCCATACATGTAGGGTCTTGCAGTGCTTGGCAGCGGCTTGACAACCACATAGGCCGGATTCTGCTTTTGCTTGCGCAGCGCTGTTATGACCTCTACCAAAGCCGCCCAAAGACTGGTTCGCGCGGCAGGGCAGTCCGCCTTCATCTCCTCGTGCAGCTTCGGAAGCGCATGATAGGGAACCATCGGGAACATATGGTGTTCCGTATGGTAGTTCATGTTCCAGTACAAGAACCTAAATACCGGATTCATGTAAATCGTACGGGTATTCAGACGATGGTCCAGGACGTCTTCGTATAAGCCGAGATGCTGGGTAATGCCGAAGGTAATGACGATGACACCGCCGTAGAACGAGGGCAGGAATACAAACATGGCCGGTAGCAGGCTTCCCGTATTGAGACAAGCGCCCATAACCCCCAGAATGATCAACATGTATACACGAGCTTCCCAGAACGTCTTGTTATACTGGGATTCAGGAATATATTCCTTCTCTTGCGCCTCCAGTTTGCCGAGAGTATGCAGTAGAAACCGCTTGATTTCTATGGGACCGCCATATAAATGAAATACCTGCAGCAGCAGCTGCTTCCAAATCGGCGGTCTCTCTGTAATGATTTCCGGGTCGCGTCCTACGATAATGGTATCCGTATGATGCCGGGCATGGCTCCAGCGCCATGGAGTAGCCGAGCGAAGCACCATAAACGAAGCGATTTGATATAGCAACTCATTCATCCATGGCGTTTTGAATGCCGTGCCGTGCCCGCATTCATGCCATCTGGAATCGCCTGGTGTAGCATATAAAATTCCATACGCCAGAAAGGCAGGCACCGCCCACCAGGTCCCCCAGGAAAGAAAAGCCAGGTAGCCCAGTACTACAAGTCCGCCGAACCATATGATCGTATCCCGTATGGCAGGACCGTCCTTTCGCTTCATCAATTCCTTCATTTTTTGACGGGGAATCGGGCTGGTGTACCATTCGGCAGCAACCAGTCCCCGTTCCTGCGCACGTTTGCCCTCCGGTCCTATGATGCTGTAATCCCTTCTCTTGGTCTGTACTTCCATCTCAAATCTCCTTCCAATCGGTTAACTGGATAACGGATAAGCACGCTTCTCTGCACGCTTATCCACCAATCAAACGTTCAAGGGTTGGTTTAGACGCCCAGTCGCTTCAGCTTGCCGTCCAGAAACTGCTTAGCCCGGGGAATGTCGGACTCATCAAGATGCTCAATGATAATCGGAATATTCGGGTGCAGCTTCGCCAAGCGGGCTAAGTACAGATCGTAGTTCAGTATGCCCAGTCCTGGCGCTGGAAGCTCAACGGCTCCCGCTCCACGGAACGTATGGGATTCGGCCGCGTCGATATTGGCGTGCTTCTCACCTGTATCCTCTGCCGGCTTACAGTCCTTGGCGTGGGCAATCTTGATTCTGTCGCCCAATGCATTGAAGATACGGTGAATCTCATCGTCCACATGATGAATATTCGTGTCTGTAAAATAGTTGGTCGGGTCCATCAGCAAGCCGAGCCCCGGATGATTCACATCGGAGAACAGCCGGGTCAGCTGATCAACCGAACCAACGATATTATTGACATAGTTCTCAACCAGGAACACCGAACCATGCTCATATGCGAATTTTGCCAAATCTTCAATCTGCCTGCATATCTCTTCATAAGCTTCCTCTGTTCCGTTCTTCGGGTCCCAGACCCAGTCGCTCTCCTGGTTATATGTCCCGGTTTCGCTGATGACATACGGGGTACCCAGATCACGGGCATAGCGCAAAAGATTTTTTAACCCTGCAATGTTCTGTTCCCGAATATCCGGGTTAGGATGAACAATATTGGTGTATCCCGAGATAGCCACGATCGGCAGGTTAGCTTCGCGGAACGCATGCTGAATAAATTGGGCCTTGCTCTTATCCAAGGTATGAGCGGATACATCCAAATCTTTGAAGGAGAGATCCAGTTGAACACAGGAAAAGCCGTCCTTTTGAATGCGTGAAATCGTTTCCGCCAATGTATACGGATAGTATCCATTAAAAATACCTACTGAAATCATGAACCATCGCCTCCTAAAAAGTTAATTGAATCGACTTGCCACTTCCTCAAACAAAATGGTGCGCCCTTCGGCAATCGATTGGTAGCATGCATCCACGGCGGACATCGTCAGCAGGTTGTCCCTGCCGCTAATCTCGGGTTCGCTGTCCGTCTCAACCGCACGAAGCAGTTGAGCCATTGTTCCTTGAAATGCATCCGGGAACCATACCTCATCCCAGGTTGGACGTTGCCACCCAATCGGCGATTTTTTGGTCGTATATTCGATCGTACTGGGTGTCCGCTCCGGGTAGGAGGGCCATCCAATCGTCCCTTGTGCCAGACCCTCCAGTCCAACGACTCTCCATTTGATGTACATGTCTTTCTCGGTGCCTTCGCCAGGCCATGCCCAGACATCGTCAAGACTTGTCGCCAGCAGCTCGTTCGCGTACTGGAACGAATATTGGGAAATACCGTCAATATGCGGGAAGGCCGTTCGCGGGTCCCGCCTTGCGACAGCCGTGATTTTCAACGGGTTGCCGAACAAGTATCGGAATGTATCGATATGGTGGATGCCCATGTTCAAAATTTCGACGTTCTCGTATTGATGCAAAAAATCCTGCCAGTGGGGAATCGCACGCATTTCGATCGTGGCCAAGACGGGTAGTCCCAGGTCTCCCCGGTCCAGAAGCGCCTTGAGGGCACGGATCGATTGATCGTAACGCATATTCGAATTAACACCTAATTTGATGCCCGCCTCTTCACAAAGTTTGACGATTTCGAAGGCTTCGCTTGAATTCATGGCCAACGGCTTTTGACACAAAATACCTTTGATGTGCTTCTGCTTTACGGCTTTTTTTACCACCTCCAGCTGCTTATCCGGCGGAATGGCAATGTCCAAAATCTCGATCTCTGGATCACTTATGAGCTCTTCCCACGTTGCATACACCTTCCCGATTCCCCGCTGCTCCGCCACCGCTTTGGCATTTGCAAATGTCCTTGAGGCTATGGCTACTGGAGTAAATCCCGCATCCCGGTAGGCGACTAGGTGACAGTCCCTCATAATAAACCCGGAACCGATACAGCCGATTCTGAAATCTTTCCGCTTCGGCAGCTGCGGTCGAATCGATAAACCCAAATCCATTGAATTCAAGTTGATTCCTCCTTATAGTGAAAAGTGCATAACGAAACCGTCAGCCCAGCGCTTCAGTCCACATGGAAGTCTCAAAATGGAACACTTCTCCCGGCATGAGGCCTCTGGCTCCTGTCCGTTCATGTTCATAAGGCAAATTAAATGCGTCGGTAACATACGTATAAGGCTCCAAAGAATAAGCCGAAGACCAGTCCGGACGGAACAGCACCAGATAAGGGAACTCCGGACCGAGACGAAAGCGGATGGAATACGCGCTATCCGGTATGTCGATTCGGCAGACGGCCCCTCCTTCCTTAAGGGTAATCAGCGAGCAGCCCAGCTCGGAATACTCGGAAATCGAAACGCCCTCGTTAAGACTCCGGCTGAACTCGGTCTGTGAAGGCAGGCCCCTGACCATTGCCTGGGAAGTGACGGGCCATTCCTCCAAGGCGGGAGCATGGAGAATGATTTCTTTTCCACGCTGGAACGGTAGGGAAAAATATGGATGAAGCCCGAATGCAAAAGGCGACTCTTCCTCTCCGTCGTTTACTATGGTGCCTTCCAAATAAAGCCGTCCCTCCAATAACCGGAAAGTTGCCGTAAAGGTTAAGGAATGAGGGAAATAAGCCATGAGGTCCGGATGGGAGGCATAGCTAAAACGGCTTGTTACATAAGCTCCGCCCTCGCTCGATACCCCCTCTTCCACGACCTCCCAGGCCCGTTTACACAGCTCCCCATGCAGATGAAAATCCGGAGGCTCGTTAATAGGCAAGCGGTATTCCCTTCCCCGGTAGCCGAACCTTCCCTTATGTACACGATTGGGGGGAAACAAGATAGGCATGCCGTACTGGAAGGGTGCATACGCTTCCTTTTGTAACATCTGCAAAAGGGCCGGCGGCTCGATAACCGGATGACCGCCGCTTTCAAAGCGGATTAGATTGTTCCCGATGCCGGGAATGATCTCAGCTATGGAGCCGGTTGCGGGTTCCCTGAGAACAACGATATCCATTCCCTCTCTGGCCATCCATTCCACCGATGCCGAATCACTTGTCAATGCACATCCCTCCTTTGGTAACGCTTTCTAGAAATCATTATAGGAAAAGTCCTCTCCCTTGTATTTAGCAAAAAGCAACATTTAAGTTGCCGAAATCACTTTTTTGAAAATTTGGATAACGCCTCGTTAAAACATACAGGTTAACCAGGTCAGCCCTACAGGATTAGAGCCGAAAGTAAGCTGTTGACTTCTTATCTTTCCGGGTTGCTAGAATCATTATTTTTTGATTACAATGAATCTATTGAATTGGTGAGGAGTGATCGGTGTGGAACGTGCTCCGCATGAAGATCAGGAATACTTCGCTTTGAGTCCTGAGGAGACGATACTCAGGCTGTTTAACTATTACTTTCCTCCCTATATTACGTTAGCCAGCCGCTTCGATTTTTTGCATGGGGAGGAAGAGTTGTACAGAAACCGGCGCTTGAAGCAATATTTATTGGAATATGTAGAGGATGGAAGCGCAGATTTCATGCTCGGAGAAAAGCCTATGCCGGTAAAACAAGGAGATCTCTTTCTGATTCGGCCCGATCATCCCCACACGATCCATGGGAAAGCCGGAAGTCCTTACAAGTGCATTAGCATCTTGTTTCATTTCGGACAAAGCAAGAACTTTCCGCTATCCGATTTGCTTCCGAAAGAGACGTATCTCGGCACGATTCGCGGCCTGCCGCTTGAAGACCAGCTGCATCAGCTAGTCCACAATTATCAGGACCCCCATTGGGTCAATCAGTTGAGGTGCCAGCATATCTTGATCGGCATTCTGCTGCAGCTGCTGACATCTGCGGCGCCGTTCGCCTTGAATCAAACCCGTTCAGGAGCAAGGGTCGAATTGGCTAGGCGTTACTTGGAGCAGCATTATGCGGAGAATATTACTTTGGAGCAGCTGGAGTCTGTCTCTGAATTAAGCCGCAATTATTTGCTGAGCAAATTCAAACAGTTCTACAATCTGTCACCCATGAAATATTTGAGATGGATTCGCATCCAACGGGCCAAAGAGCTCGCGGCCAACACCAGTCTCTCGGTCAATGAAATCGCCATTCGGGTAGGCTATGCCGATGTGCACACATTCGGCAGGATGTTCAAGGCCGAGACTGGTATGAGCCTGACGCAGTTCAGCTCCAGTATTAAATAAATAAAATCGGAAGGAACTCCCTACGATTGCAGCAGCATGACATAGAAATAGCCTTCACTGCTGTAACCCGGCCCCCGCGGCGTGGCCACCGGACTGAACAGCTGCACTTGGTACAGTCCGCTGCCTTTGCTTAAAGAAAGCGCCATACGGAACGTGCCGTCATTAACACCCACAAGATCCTGCGAAGTAAAGGGAACGAAGCCATGACCATCTTCAAACTTGGCGACAGTAAACGCAAAGCTCGAAGTCGTGTTCCCGGTGAGCGTCAGATTTGACGCATTGGTCTTAATATACCCCTCTTCGCTTTGATCTAGCTTGAAGCCAGGGATGTTGACACTTAGCGGAACCGCTTTGTAGTTGGTCTGTACGGGGTACGAAGCTGAATACAGGATGCGGTTGCCCTGAACCAGCTCTGCATGGATACCGTTATTTCCCAAATGCAGTCGAATTGGCGCTTCCATCCAGGAGACTCTCTCTCCCTTGTCCCCTGTCTTCTGCATTGCCGAGATGAGATTGCCGAAGATGCCGTCATTATCCAGCTTTAGAGCCATTCCTCCGTTCAATGAAAAGTCCCAAGGAGGCTCCGTCGCAGCCGCCCTAACGGTTAGCTTGTCGCTGTCCTCCTGAGTGGGGAAGCCATAATCCTTGACATCGTAACTCGTATACCGAATCCATAGATTCCGGGTATTCTGGTTCCATTTTCCGATGTAACCAAACATACGTTCCAGATCGATGCTATACAAATAAATTTCTCCATCCTTCATCTTCGGCGGGAAGATCAGCTCGTAAGTTTCCATAGCCTGCCCGCCCCAATACGTGTCCGCCTGTTTGCTCCCCGGCTGAATGGAGAAGGAATAGAGCCCGTCACTAAGCCGAATGCTCTTGCCGCCTGTATCCTGGAATTTTGTAAATCCAAATTTGTCTGCGAAAAAATCGAGCTTCATATAAGGCAGACCGTCCTCCCCGAACCCCACCTTTTCCTCTTCATAAAACTGTCCCTCTTCCCTGAAATCAAAGGTAAGGTTCACATCCTTTACCGTGCGGAGAACAAGGTCCGCTCCCGCTTCCCGCCAAGCTTCCCGCGTTCCCTCCCCAGCATGGGGCTTCGATTGAAACCGGATCGTCCGTTCCGCTTCGCTCCACGTTACCGTGCCGAAGACATCAAGATCGTTCAGGACGATTGCCGTCCGTCCGTCGATGTTGAAGGAACGAAGTGGTGTATCTCCATAATAGGCCTGAATGTCGGTGTACAGCACATCCTTCAGGTACGTTCCGATCGGTAGACCATCAGGATCTTTTCGAGACGCCGATTCTGCCGTAGCCTGCTCCCCCGCAGCCTTAGGCTCAATCCGCAGCGTCCTCGCACGTGGCGACCACGCCACATCAAAGCCGATTTCCCGCAAATCCTCGGCCGCTATAGCCGTTTCTCCCGCGATATTCATGGAAGGCACTAGCTTTCCGTTCACATAGGCGGCGATATCGGTGGAGACCACCTCGCCTGCCCGATCCCCAATAGAGCTGGCCTCCGCCGTACACCGGTCTTCCAACATGAAGAAGCAGCAAGCTAAAAGCATCCCGCCAACCCATCGATTTCTCATGATCTTTGCCTCCATCTCGTCATTCATTCTAAGACTTTAGACTATGACGAATAGGATAAAGTTGCATTATTTCCCATAAGTAATGGGAAATAGTGTTCAATTCTCATCAGCTTTCTCATAACAAATTACCACAGACTGGAATTGCCCTACCCCGTTTGCTCATCAAATAATAAATAGGAGCGGTTAAATTCCCGCTCCTAGGTACTACAAATGCCTACTTGGCAATATTCACATTTTGAAATTTATTTTTGAAAGAAAAAATCATTTCAATCAATACTACCAAAATTAAGGAAATGCCAAATAGCGGCATAATACAACCTAAGATCACCATGAAAATAATAAATCCAATCGATAGCTTACTCGATAGGTTCGGCGGAGCCGACACGGAATTTTTCTTTTTCCGGGTTAGCCACGTTTTAAAGCCCCAGAACATGACAAGCAGGAATGAAAGACAAACAATCAGATTGATTACTTTATTGAGCCAGCCAAATAAGTGACCTTCATGCAGTGGGATTCCCCACGTAAACCATTTTGCTAGAATGCCATAATCTTGATAGCCTACTTTTGAAATCAATTTGCCACTATACTGATCAAAATAGGTTGTTACTTCATCATACGGGCTAACGTCTAAGCCGGTTACTCCCGTATTACTTCCTTTAGAAACGGTATAAACGCCTTTTTCACCTTTTGGGTAAATAATGGAGTATGGCTTGGAAATATTTGCTTTCTCCGCCTCGTTCATCAACTGTTGGACCGTGATCATTCCGCTTGGTTTGGACATATTGTCCATTTGAGCCATACCGTTATGTTCGGCATGAGAACCTTCGCTGGATGCCGGCGGCTCATTTTTACGAGTAGCCCAAGGTATTTCGCTCATATCTGAAGTGGGCGGATTTTGTTTTAATGCTGGAATTCCGATAGACGGATGCTTTTGAGCTGCTGAATATATAAAATCGCCCATAAAGGCAGACCAAGGTAACCCGGTAAAAATAATGATAACCATTGGAAAGGTAATGATTGTACCTAATAGCGCATGCCATTTCAGATTTTTTTGCCGTTTGGTTGGATTCGGCTCCTTCTTTAATGCCCTTCCCTTGAATGTCATGTAAATACCGGAAAGCAGCAGGAAGATTGCCCAACATGCGGCCAATTCAACTAAGTAGTTGACAAGAGTTCCTCCCACGAAGAGTGAACTATGGACCTCTCTCATTACATTGGAAAACGTATATTTCGGATTTTGGCTGCCGACAATTTGATAGTTGGAATCTAAAAATACATATTTTTGATCGCCATCTTTATTTGTCATCGTTAAACGTGTATTGTACGGATCCTCTAACGCAATAATTTTTGAAACCGAATAATCCTTGAATGTTTGCTGTGCCTTTTCAATACCTTGATCAATCGTCAATTGTTCTATTTGGGTGCTTTTGTTAAAAAATTCATTCTTGTACATATTATTTTCTACATTTGTGTAAAACAAATACCCAATACCGCTTAATGTTAGTGTAATAAGAAGTGGCGTCATAAATAATGCTGCATAAAAATGCCACCGCCAAAAACGATTATAATTATTTTTCTCCATCATCCATTTCCCTTCAATTTTCTTGCCAGCCTTTTTCTATTATAGCGGTACGGTTTCACGTTACAATGACTCAAACGGGCTATATTCTGCTCCCTTGGTCTCTGTAGTTTCAAGCTGCTGATCGTGCCCTACAGGTTGTTTATCTTCCGCTGCCAAGGCTTGATGCAGGCTGCCAACAGCCACTAGCATCATGACATCCATAAACAAGATCATTAGCAAGGGATGCTCCTGCATGATCATGACACCCAGCATCGCCCCCATCATACCGCTCATCACACCGGATAAGATGCCGTCTAATGCGGCTATCCAGCTATGAGATTGACCTGCAAGTATTCCGGCTGCAACGCCGATCGTAACTCCTATTACCGTAGCGTAGAATATGGACTGCAGCCAGATTCCGAGGAGCGTTCCGCCAATCAGTCCTATCATCATCGCTACAGTCATGGACGCCATCATCGCGGTCATCTTGCTAAGCCTTGACGCACTTGCCCGAAGCCGTATGATTAAGGCTCCCGCTGCAACAATTACAGCTAGCGCCGATATCGTGCCTACACTGATCATTCCCGGAGCCCCTCCAGTGCTCACAACATTCTCGGTTTCATGATTGTGATCGTGCTCAGCTGCCAAAGCCAAAGGTGCTGTCACCATAATACTAATCAACACAATCAACATGCATAATGCAGACTTAACTCCATTCATTATCATTTCCTCAAACACCTCCATAAAATTTGGCTCATTTTATTAATGCTTTTCTCTCTATCATAGTCGCTTGCATACAAAATAGTCTGACCCGATCGGGTCATTTTACTTTTTGTTGGATAAGAAAACTCTCCTCAAGATGTAAGTTCCGGATTTGCACTTCCTTCTTATCAAGCGCATCACTCTATAACTCTAAAGAGCTATATACAACCTTTCATTCAAAATGCTAGTATAGTTTCGACATTTAAGGAGGGATAATGTATGTATAAATGGATCATGTCCATCTTGCTTGGAGCTGCCTGTGTAGTCGGATTAGGTGTATTATTCATGCAGACGGCTGAACGTCAGGGTCAAACCAAGCAAGAAGCTTCCGCACCTGCGCTCCCCGATACGCCACTGAACATCCAAGCAGCGGAAGCAAGTTATAAACAGTCGTGTATTTCATGCCATGGCAATGATTTGGCTGGCAAAATCGGGCCGAACCTGCAAAAAGCAGGCAGTAAGCTATCGGATCAACAGTTGTATACAATAATACAAAATGGACGCGGAGGCATGCCTGCCTTTAAAAATACGTTAAAAGATGATGAGATTATTAATCTGGCCAAATGGCTTGCGGAGAAAAAATGAAGCGTCATTGGTTTAAGCTCGCTATCGGTTTGTTGTTCTTAGTTATGCTTATAAGTGTTTACCGCTGGATGTCACAGGATAATCCGGTCCTCCCAACGGTAAAGCTGGCTCCTGATTTTACACTGAAGGATGTCGATAATAAACCGTTTCATTTCAGTCAATCGAATGGAACGATTCGTCTAGTCGAATTTTTATTTACCAGCTGTCCTGATATTTGTCCGACCACGACCTATAACATGGTAAAAATACAGAACCAGCTCAAGCAGCAGCATTTATGGGGGAACCAGGTTCAGTTCCTATCCATCACCTTTGATCCTGAGACGGATACTCCGGAAGTATTCATAGCCTACGGGGACTGGATGGGGATGGATTATAGCGGATGGACCTTGTTAACCGGCACAGAGAAAGAAACTGCAGAAGTAGCCAATAGCTTCGGGGTGATGGTGCAAAAGCTGCCCGATGGTACCTTCGTACATAATGTAACTTCTCTAATGCTTGTTGATCGCGCCGGTAATATTCGCAAAGTTTTCAAAATGGGCGAAGACATGAATAATGATGAAATAATAAAAATGATCCGGCAAATTGCCGAATCTTAAGAGCTAAGTTTCATTTCGAAGCAGCTTTTTCGCGTTCACTTAAAGCGATCTGGGGCATCGGATATAGGTTGGACCCATCAGTCAAATCATCGGCAATCGCTGCTTAACTCTTTATTTCGTTTGATTAGTAATTCGAATCCAGCCTTTCTCATAGGCGTATCGCGTTAATTGGACTCGATTATCCAGGTGCAGCTTCTGAAGAATATTTTTCAAATGATTTTTCACTGTATGTTCGGATATGCATAGTTCTAAAGATATTACTTTATTGGACTTTCCGCGTGCTACACACTTCAATATTTCAGTTTCCCGGGAGGTCAATGGAGATTTCTCTTGAACCGGGGTCGTTACCGAAGAGAATTCCTTCAGCAAACGCACGGCAAGTTCCCGCGACATTGGAGCTTCATCAAATGCAACCGCTCGCAGGTACTCGTGCCATGAAGCGGGGTGCAAATTTTTGAGCAAATAGCCTTGGGCGCCTCGCTTGATCGCTTCGAACAAATGCGTAATATCGTCAGACACGGTGACCATGATGATTTTCACATAAGGAAACCGTTCTTTAATTTGTTTGGTAGCTTCTAAACCGTCCATCTCCGGCATGGTGATATCCATCAATATAATATCCGGCATGGATTGCTCGGCTAAATGTACAGCTTCCCGACCATTTACTGCTTCACCTGTAATCTCAAAGCTATCGTCTGCTTGAATAATATCACGCATGGCAGCACGGGCATACGAATGGTCATCGGCTAATAAAATTCGTATCGGATTCATGACAACGATCCCCTTTCCAAATCTCATTCTCCTTTGTTGGAGCATCGGTTATATACAAACAACCGTACCTGGGGTACGGCGTTTCTATAGACATCTTATGACGAGGCATCCGGCTGTACACTGTTCAATAAGGCTTTAATTTGTTCCGTACTTGTTAATTCACCGGGAACGACCTGTTTCACCTGTCCTTCAGCGTCCACAACAAAGGTTGCAGGGAGTCCGTTCACCCTGTAGGCTTCTGCTGCCTCACCGGCAGGGTCCGTCAGGATCGGAAAAGTGAGCTTGTGCTTTTGTGCGAATTCCAGGATCGTGCCCTTGGATTCCCCCACATTGACCGCTAGGACCTCAACACCCGCTATCCCTGATTCATAGGCTTCTTTGAGCTTAGGCATTTCGTTCACACACGGTCCGCACCATGATCCCCAAAAATTAAGAAGAACTCCCTTTCCCCTATAATCCGAAAGCTTGATAGATGTCCCCTCCAGCGTCGTTACTTGAATATCAGGAGCCAAGGAACCGTTACGGATCATGTGGTTTGGCTTGGTCAAGCTCGTCGTTAGGAGAGTGTAGGTTAGCGCTGCTGCCAAGAGTCCGCCAAAAAGCCAGATGAGTTTGCTTCTCCTTGGTATGATAGGACTCATCGAGTCTCTCCTCCATTCGATTGAATACTTCCAGGTAATCCGAACAGACGATGAAAAGCGCTTTGCAGACCATGGCTTCCGTAGGACTGACGGAAATCGTTTACTGTGCCTTCTTCCATCACACGGCCTTCCTTCAGGAAAATGACATGATCCGCCACAGCCTCTGCAATCTCAAGCTGGTGGGTTGAAAATATAATCGTATGGCCCTCCATCTTAGCAGCACGGACAAGAGTGATGAAGGATTCCAGCCAATACGGGTCTAACCCGTTCGTAGGCTCGTCCATAATAAGCAGCGGAGGCTTGGTTAACAAGGCCTGTGCAAACAGCAATCGCTGACGCATTCCCTTGGAGAAGGAGGAGACGGATTTGTTTCTCACCTCGTACAGTCCGACCATATTTAGAATGTCCTGTACTCTGTCCTTAGACACCTTGCGCAGCGAGGCCCAGAAAGTTAACGTTTCTTCAGCAGACAAGCCTTGACCAAACCTGTAATCATCCGGCATATAACCAATTTGTTCTGCATAGCCTTGTCGGTCGTGCTTCCAGCTGACTCCATTCACCTCAATGCTGCCGCTTGATGGCTGCAGGATCCCGGCTATCATACGAAGGATCGTGCTTTTGCCTGCACCGTTGCCGCCGCAAAGCGCAAGCGCTTGACCTTGATTCAAGCTGAAATCGACCGAATGGATAATTTGCTGCTTCTGTATTCGTTTGGCGACTTTGTTGAGCGTTAATACATGCTTATCCATGGGAACGTCCCCTTTCCCAGACCCAATGTGCGCAGAACATCGCTGCACCTACCCAAATCAGACAAACGGCTGCAAAGCCCCATGTCCCTGTCGGCTCTTGGATCCAGCGAATCCATTCGTAGTATTCCGGACCGAGAGCTGCGCCACCGCCTAGCTTCACGACGACAAAGCATCTTACCAGCTCTGCGGGATTCAACACTGTCAATATAGCCAGCAGCGGCTTGATCCATAAATAGGGCATTAGATTAAGGACGGCAATCAGAAGGGTTGGCCACCCGATAATGGCAAAAAACCATAGGGCAACTCCAAACGTAAGTGCCTGCCAGCGATTGTGGGCCCAAGTGCCGATACATAGAGCAATGGCAAGGAACAAAATGATAAGTCCGCCCGAGAACACAATGAACAAACCGAAGGTTTGGAAATCCAAGCCTTTGCCGGTAAGGGCTCCTAAAATCCCTGTAATTCCGTAGCCAAATGCGACGATAGTCAGCAATACTAACGCTAACCCGGTATATTTTCCTATCAGAAACGAAAGCGTCCGTAGCGGATAGGTGGACAGCAGCTGCCAGCTTCCCTCCTCTTTCTCTGCTGTGAGAGAGAAAGAACCGATTAACAAAGTCATTAACGGGAGTAAATATAAAATAAAATTTAACATAGTTGAGGTGGCGCTTGAGTAGCCTTCAACCACATTTTGCGAGTTGATCAATAGTAATGATAAGCTGAAGACGGTAAACAGGCTCATGAATGAATATGCCCATGGGTTTCGGAAACCAAGCTTAACTTCCCTAAGCGCAATATGAACCCAGTTCATTGTCCGTGCATCCCTTTGTTGTTGCCGCCCATTTGCATGCTGCCATCAGATTCGGAATGTGCCTGTTTATCATGATTATTTCCGCCCATATCCATTGTTCCTTTAGCTCGCTCCCAGGTATGGCTTTTCAAATCTTCCGATGCGAGCAGCTTCCCTTTCTTTTGCTCATCGATAAATTTCTGAGCGGATGTTTTATCCTTAAAGGAATAAATGCCGTAAGCCATAGGCGTTTTAAAAGTCGCGTCATATACGTAGGAAGCGGTATTGTAGGGAATCCAGTCCTTCGTGTTATAATCTCTTACAAATTCAGCGCCTACCGTCTCAATCCCATTTTTGTTAACCCATTCATTCATGCAGCCGATATCATCAAACTTATAGTTCTTGCCATCCTTGGTTGTCAGCTGAACGGCAAACGCATCATCCTTCACCTGCATGTTGCATATGGCACATTTGTCAGTTGCTTCATTAACCGGAACGGCCGTATATTTCTCCTTGCCGCAGCCCGATAATACAGCGAAAAGCAATATTAAGGAACTCAATAACCAAATGGATTTTTTCATCTTCGTTTTACCCCCAAATAAGTGATGATCGTAATGGAACATAAGAATAGCAATAGCCCGAATATCCAAACTTGTGGATCACCGGTTTTTTTGATTTGTTTCATCTCTCCGCTTACAGGCTTCATTAACGGAGTCTTGTCGGTTGTCCATTCGTTCTTTCCCGCGGAGTACATGCTTTCCAGAAACTGCATCCCGGGAGATTGAAAAAACAGCTGAAAGGCAGGCGTAGCCGACGTTAAACGCTGAAAGAAAGGATTCATGGCGTACGTAATATTGCTCAGGCCGTCACCATCCGCATCCATCCCATGGAATTCATCCCAATAATTCCGTTCAAAACGATTATCGGTGCTCTCATTTGCTTCAGCAGGTATGACGTTGCCTATAAAATTATTATTCAAAAAATGATTTAGGTTTGATTCCAAAAACTGGATTCCGACAAAATTTTGAAGGACGTCATTGTGCTCGAATACATTCTTATGGGACTGCTCGACATATAGCCCGACCCGGTTTCCTTCAACTTTATTGTTCATAATGCGGGAAGTTTGAACGTCGAATAGCAGTAAGCCCTGTGAATTGACATTCTCACTTTGCTTGGCAAATGTATTACCTGTAACCTCGGCATCACGGACACCCATGACCATCGCACCGGTCACATTGAATTCACCGCCATTCCCCCGAACGATCGTTTCATTCGTGTACATGCAATGTATGCCATATCTTGAATGATCAACTTTATTGTTTTCAATAAGGTTGCGATTGCTGCTTTCCAGATAAATCCCATCGTTCATCTGAGAAATAAAATTATGATGTATTCGATTATCATGTGAATTGAAAAGGTCAATTCCGTTGCGTTTATCCGATAGCTTGGCCCTCTGATTCATCTCGGAGCCCGGTATCCACTGAATTGTCGTATTGGATATTTCATGCTCTCCTCCATCCCTTAACACGATGCCATAGGAATGCGTGTCGATGGTCAATCCATCCAATACGGCTTTATGCCCGTTTACCTGGACAGCGGAATGATCGCCAGGCAAGGGTTGCGTTATTTTCAAATGGCGAACACTTACTTGATCCGACGTGATCTGAATGACAGGCTGTTGATCTCCACTGCCTACAATTTCAACCGAACCCTCTCCCTCAATCAAGATCGGTTTATTTATGATAACGGGACCGCGGTAAGTCCCTTCCGGTATCATCAGCTTGTCCCCTTCGTGCGTTCGGTCAATCAAGGATTGAAGCTCAACGCTCGTATTTGCTTGAGCAGCTATCGCGCTGTGCGAGTTCCATCCGCCAAGGAATAAAACATAAATCAAGCTGATCATGAACAACAGGCTATACCGCAGCTTCGGCTTGCCGCTCATGACACTTGCAGCTCTTTCTTTTTCGTAATATGCAGATCACCTTGATACACATGAATATAGATCGAATAAGCACCTGGTTTGTCGAAAACTTTGTCTACGGAATATTGTCCGTTCCCACTCGGACTCGCCTCCTTAGTATCCGGAAGCATGGTATTATCCGATTTGCGAATGTCGAACTGTACGCCCGCTTCTTCTCCCTTGGCTAACCCTGAGATCGTCGCTATCAGCTTTACCTTTTGTCCCGCCTGTACAGCAGCCGGCTCAGATGCCAGCTCAACCTTCATCTTGGCTGGATCCTGACCTTCAGGCTTAGGAGAACATCCGGTCAAATGGGTAAGCACAAGCCCGCAAAGTACGATGATCATGATTGTCTTTCTCATGCTGCAGCTCCTTTCTATACAATTTTCAATATTTATTTTACGCAAAATACCAACGATTCCTATCACCCGTTCGGGCTATTACCGTTCATATCTTGTGAAGATATTGGGAACACTGAATAACCGAGTTCACTACTCAGACGGATCACGAGCTTTCATCGGCTTCGCCGGGGTGCCATAGGCCGTACAATGGTCAGGTAATGATTTAACAACGACAGCTCCCGCACCTACAATGGTATTTCGGCCGATGGAAACATTTTGTATCACTACCGTGCCAGTTCCGAGACTCACGCACTCACTTACGTGTGTACTACCGGACAAGTGACACCCAGGAAGAATCGATACGTAATCTTCAATTACAGTGTCATGTCCGATGGTTGATCCATAATTGATAAGTACATGATTCCCAATATGCACATCTGTCGTAATGACGGTATGCGCACATAGAACGGTTCCCTCGCCAATAATTTGGTCGTCAGCAACCACCGCGGTGGGATGAATCAGAGTGGCATACCGAATTTGCGGGTATTTTGTGTTAAGCTCCTCTACCACTCTTCTTCTTATCTCCGGCTGCCCAATGGCACATATGAAGCAGCAGCTCTCCATCTCAACATATTCTTGTACACTATTCATTCCACCCAATACGCGGACTCCCCGTAGGACCCGTCCCTGCTGTTCCAATCGCTCATCGATATATCCCAATATGTCCCATTTATGATGATCCCGGTTAATATCTTTAATCAGCTGCGCTGTTTCGCGCCCTTGTCCACCGCTTCCAACAATCACAATAGGCATCATTTTGCAATCCATCCCATGCTTTCTACCACGCGGTCCAGCCTCCATCTACAACTAAATTGTGACCGTTGACATAAGAAGAGGCATCCGAGACAAGGAATAACAATGCGGAGCTCATCTCGTCAGCTTGCGCCATTCTCCCTAGTGGAACTCTGAAGCTATACTTCTCATGAAACAAATCATTTTGCCCGGAAAATACTCCACCAGGCGTCAGTGTATTCACCCGTACCCCCTTAGGACCCCAATAAGTAGCTAAATAACGTGTTAACGAAATGACAGCACCCTTTGTAACGGAATACACGAGCGGAGTATTAATACTACACTGGAGCTCATCGTGCCAGGAGCCTTCATAAATTCGCTGATCGGGGCCGACTAACCCATAAATCGAACTAATATTGACTATAGCTCCTTTTCCTTTGGCAACCATGGAAGGGCCCAGCTCCCGTATGACGAGGAACATGGCTGTGACATTGACACTCATAACCTGATTCCAGTCATCCAGCGGAAATGATTCCAGAGGTGCAAAGAAATGAGGGGATTTACAAGCCGCATTGTTGACTATAATATCCACCCCATTATATTGCTCCTTGATCTGCTTGGCCCAAGAACAGATGGACGTTTCATCCGACAAGTCAACGGCCATACCTATTGCCAAGGAGGAGTTCAGCTGCTGATTAATCTCTGAAGCCAATGCTTGACATTGCTCGGGACACAGATCTGCAACAATCACTCGTGCTCCAGCTTGCGCTAAGGTACGGCAGTATAGCTTCCCGAGCAGCCCTGTCCCCCCAGTTACGACAGCGATTTTATTGCTGAGATTGTGACCGCTTCCCATGGAGCAATCGCCCTTTCTTGATTTACTTGACCAGCTCTAGAATACCCCAGTTCAGATGTAAGCCGGCGGAAAACTGCAGACGATCACCATTTTCCAAACGAACGGTATACGTGCCGAGCCCTTTATACACATCGGGCAAATCGATTTGTATTTGAAACGGATGCAGCTTGATCGTTTCCACTTTGCCGTCCAGCCAACGATGGATAGTTTTCATACTAAATGTATTATAGGGAGTATAGTGGCCGTCTTGGGCCGATACGCGAGTCCAATCCACCATCTTTGCATAAATATCTACTTCATTGACTGGATCGAATAACGAGCTGATATAAATTCTCCCGCCTTTTCTCGTTATGCGGATCAACTCATCCAACGCTTTCTGCGGGTTTTCCAAACACAACAGGGTTTGCCAGCAGCATGTCAGATCATAGTCATTATCTTGAAGCAGAGAAAGGTCGTAAACGTTCTGAACGTGAAAATGAAATCGGTCGCCTGTGTTGACCTTTCTTGCTTCCTCAATCAAATCATCGTTTAAATCAACCAAAGTATAAGATGAATTCGGATATTTCAGACTCAGCCAATACGAAAGAGCGCCACTCCCGCAGGCGATATCAGCAGCATGTTCAAAATGGACTTGCCCTTCGTCCAAAATCTGTTCCAGAAACTTTTGCTGCTCCGATTTATTGCCTATAAACGAATTGAATTTTTCGATGACGAATTCACCGTCTTTTTTCAGAGCAGCAATATATTGATCCTGTTCTTGATTCTTCAATTGCGCACCTCATTCTGAAGTTTTTCTTTGTGCTTAAGTATGGCCTCAACACAAATAAAGTCGATAAAATCATCAATCTCTAGCGATTTCCATTTAGGGGTAACGAAAGGCATAGTTCGTTGATGATAAAATGTTTGATATTGATAAAAAGCGGTGACGCTCGAAATATAAAGCGAGCCGTCCAGGAAATAAAGAGGCTCGATCTCCTGACGCCGACTCGGTTTTTTTGAAGCATTATCATAGGCTCTAAGTAACCCCACTTCTGTAATTCGCATTGTATAATCCGGATGAAATGCCTCCATCCTGCTCACACTAACGATGGCATCCGCCAACGCGCTGTGCGATTCCAACATTTCAAGCGCACTTTCAAGATCCCGTGCCTCTGTCAATGGTGAGGTAGGCTCAAGAAGGACGATGATATCGAAAGCTTCCCCTCTCGCTTCCAGAAAACGAAGGGCATGCAGCACAACATCGTTACTGGATGCTTCGTCGGTAGCCAATACCGTTGGGCGTAAAAAAGGAATTTCGGCACCGTGCTCGGCTGCACATGCAGCGATTTCTTTATCGTCGGTAGACACAATGACTTTATCTACAAGCTTGCAGGATGTGGCAGCTGCAATTGGCCAAGCCACGAGCGGCTTTCCGCAAAGAGGCAGCATATTTTTACCGGGCAAACCCTTAGAACCACCGCGTGCCGGAACAATAACAATCACTTTTTTACCGTTAATCAATGCCTGCCCCCACCTATCATGGAGTATTAAATAAAGTTTTGTAATCGTTGTTCGCTTTCTTATAGTCGAGGTGTTTTCCGATATCTAACCAATATTCGTGAAGCGGATAGCTCGATACGGGTACCTTTTGCTCCAATAGCCTCCCGATCAAATGGGTCATATCGAAGTACTGATTCTCAGGTATAAATGAAATAAGCTGCGGCTCCACACAGTATATTCCTGCATTAATCAGTGTCTGGATTCGCGGTTTCTCCGTAAGGCCCGTAACCCTATGCTGATTCACCTCGATCACCCCATAAGGGATTGAGATATCGTACGGAACCGATGCGATAGTAAGCGCGGCTTGCACCTTGCGATGGAATTTTAAGAATTGTGAAAAATTTGCTTTCGTTAAAATATCCCCATTAATCACTAAGAATGGCTTCGTTAATTGTTCTATGGCTAAACGAATGGCGCCCGCAGTCCCTAAACGTTCCGGTTCTTCGATGTAATGAAGGTTCACCCCATAAGCTTCACCATGTTCAAAAAATGTCTTTATCGTCTCTTTCCGATAATTAACAGCTACATAAATATCTCGAAAGCCTTCCTGTTTAAGATGCTCAATAAGAATTTCCATGATAGGCTTACCTCCGATGCTCATCATCGGTTTGGGCGTTTGTGCCGTAAGTGGACGTAAACGCGTTCCTAGACCTCCAGCCATAATCAGAACGGGGGTGGTGTGCACTTTCTGTGCCTGCTGCATCACCTGCTTCAGAAGAATGAGATCGATCACCTCACCCATTGGATTCAGGACAGGCATTTGACGTATATTCTCCTGGATCATGCGATGGATGACAGACTCACGTGGGTCCTGCTCCGACGCAAAGTGAAAGTTGACGTTTAAGATCTCCTTCACGGAATCATCCATCTTGATTCCACGGAGGATCCCTCTGCGTACGTCACTGTCGGTCACAACACCGTTCAGCTTGCTCCCGCTGCACACCAGTACAATCTCTGCGCCTGTTTTATCAATCGCTTCTACTGCATCCTTCACAGTAGCCAGCAAAGTGATCGTAAACCTCTGAAGCTCCTCTGGATGATGGTTCAGGTTTGTCATCCGCCCATTCTCCATTTCATGTCAGTCTTTGAAACCCGTCATGTGCAGGCTCCGCTTTAAGCAGCTGTGAAGCATTTCCTGTTTCGATAGCAGCTTTCAGGTATGCAAATACTTCATCGATACGGTCCCGATACAACTGTAGAATGTCGTCAGTATAAGCATAGGACGCGTAAACCGAGTTACTGGCTAAGAAGCCTTTCTCAAGCATCTCCTGTGTATACAGTGTTTTTATAATACGGGAAGGGTCTGTCTGGAACGAAATATGCAGCAGTGGGGCGATTCCGGATATATGAATCGGGACTTGATGGTTGCGTGAAGCTGTACGCCAAATGTCGGCAACCTGCTCACCGATACGTACCAAATGTGCAGGCACATCATGTTTCTCCATCTTGTTCAAAACAGCGAGCGCAGCGGCATACCCAATCCGTTCCGTCCAGAATGTGGAACTGATAAAGCTATCTTGCGCGGACTCCATGACTTCTTTTCTCCCGATGACCGCGGAAATTGCAAAACCGTTCCCTAGCGCTTTCCCGTAAATGGCAATGTCAGGATTAACGCCCATCGTTAAATGGATACCGCCGAGGTTCATCCGAAATCCGGAGGTGATCTCGTCAAAAATCAGAACCGCACCTATTTTATCCGCGATGGCTCGAACTCCTTGCAGAAAACCAGGCTCCGGATCTGTTTCCCTACGAGGCTCCATAATAATGACGCCGAGATCATCCCCATGCTCTTCCACCAGCTTTTCCAGTTGCGCCAACTGGTTGTAATAAAATGGGAACGCTGTATTTTTCATTTCCCTCGGAACACCCAGAGGCTTTAATCCGGGAAGCAGCATATCGTCAAGATGATTTGAATCACCGAGATTAGCCGACAAGTACCAATCATGCCAGCCGTGGTATCCGCAAAAGGCGACCTTGCTCTTGCCGGTTACAGCACGGCCAAGCCTTACTGCGATGGCGCATGCTTCTCCTCCCGAACGGGCGAATCGAACTTGGTCGGACCAAGGATGCAGCGCAATCAGCTTTTCCGCAAGCTCAACTTCTTCATAGCAGTTCAATGTACACATAGAACCTTTGTTTATCGCTTGAATTACAGCATGATTGACTTCCTCATCCGCATATCCAAGGACACAAGCACCTACACCCATTTGTGCAAAATCATAAAAGTGCCTGCCCTCGATATCCCATACCTCACAGCCTTTCGCCTTCTCATAGTAGGCTGGCCAGAGCTCAGGCAAAAATCGTTCGCTTCTTTTGGAAAGAAGCTGATTTCCCCCAGGAATCAGTCGTTTTGCTTTTTTCCATAGCTGTGTACCCATGGTAGTCCGTCACTCCGCATCGGCTTCATTGTTGAATCGTATCATCCGTTTCATAATCGATCCTTGCCCTTTGATTCATCAGATCATAATAATACATAGGTGAAATTCCCGTACCCGGACGTTTGACGGTCATATTGTGCTCTGTAAATTTTTCGCCCTTGGGAATGGACGTTGCAGCAACGATGCTTTTACGAACGGCATCCATATTGGTTCGTTCTGACGGGGCAGGCATTTTTACATAAGAGCCAAGGGATGCCTCTACTTGTCGAATCATACGAACCATTTCTTTTAACTCGATGGGCTCCAAAGAAGATTTGTGATCCGGGCCTGGCAGGGAACGATCCAGAGTGAAGTGTTTTTCAATCATACTAGCTCCTCTGGCTGCAGCAGCAATGGAAATAGCGATGCCTTCGGAATGGTCGGAGTAGCCGACGGGAAGCTGAAACGCCGAGGATAAAGTATCCATCATTCGCAGGTTGATATCCTTAAAAGGCGCAGGATACTCGGTTGTACAATGCAAAAGTGTCACACGTTCTTTCAAGAGCCGCTGACCTTCCCCGGAGATATAAGCTTGCTGGAAAGCTTCAAGGGAAGGGGAAGTATTTGTAAGTTCTGAATTGAGGTATCCATAAGCTACTACCCCTAAAGCAGCCTCAATCTCACCCAATAAGCACATGCCGGTCGACAGGATGATGGGCTTTTGGGTTCTTGCTGCTTCTAACAATAGCGGCGCATTAGTAATTTCGCCGGATGCAATTTTGATACGCTTGACCTTGTATTTAGCTGTAAGCAGCTTGACACTGTCCGTATCAAATGGTGTGGATATAAAATCAATGCTCTTTACCCGGCAATATTCTACGATGCGGTCGTGTGCTTCTTCATTTAATTGCAAAGCCTTCAGCATAGTAAGCTGTGATTCGTTCAATCCGGTATTGGACTTCTGATAACGTGCTTTCGCTGTCGTTGCTGTTACAATCTTATCTGCTTTGAATGTTTGGAATTTAACTGCGTCAGCCCCGGCTTCCATGGCAGCATCGATCAGTGCGATTGCTAAATCTAGGGAACCGTTATGATTCACCCCTGCTTCAGCGATAATATAGGTTTTGCTCATAGGTTCAGCTCCACATCATAAAACGATTTGATAAGGAGAGATTTTGCATCCGTCTGCTTTAAAATTTCTTTTATCAGAAAGGACGAATTTGCACTTCGATAAGGAGGTATCACCTTGGAGATAGATTCGCAAAACGTATCCGAGAGTGCGGTCTGAATGGCAGCAACGATATCCGGTGTTCTCGCCTGGACATCCAACACGGAATGGGCCCGCAGCCTCCCTTTTTGGCGATCTCCGATATTGATGGTCGGCTTCTTTAGAGCAGGCGCTTCAATAATTCCGCTGGATGAATTACCGATGACCGCAGCAGAGTACAACATCGTGTTTATATAAAGATGGCCTAAGGATTCAATGGCTCGTACGCGCTCTGCATGCTGTAAAGCGTACTGTTCCAAAAGTCTGCGGATCGTTTCGCTCCCCGTATCGGCGTTAGGCATTGTGATGATAATGGATGCTTCGGGGAAATGATCCAATGCAGCCAGGAGCTCTATGGTCATTCGCTCATTTTCTTCGGGGTGCATCGTTTCCGGATGTAAGGTAACCAGAAAGTTAATTTCCTTGAACGGAAAGCCCAAATGCTCTTCCAGCTCTTGCAGGCTAATCAGCTTAACCTTATCGATGAAATCCAATCCGGGTGAACCGACATCAAATACCGTTCGGGGATCCTCGCCCATTTGGATCACTCTTTTCCGATAGGGCTCCGCTGCAACGAAATGTAAGTGAGCCATCTTTGTTATCGCGTGCCGTATACTGTTATCGATCGCCCCTTCGGTAATTTCTCCGCCATGGATATGGGCAATCGGAACGTTGAGGAGCAGCGCCGCTTGGGCCGCCGCCAATATTTCATAACGGTCACCCAGCACAACAACAAGATCAGGTGATAATTGGGACAAGGATTCAGCAAACCCGCTCACTCCCTGTCCTACTGCTTTCGCCATCCCGACTGGCGTGTTATCTGATAAATCCAATGGAATTTTTGCATGGATTTCGAAGCCATCCTTTTCGATGCAGGTGTATGTTTCTCCATATTCAGGGGATAAGTGGGCACCGGTTACTGCCGTTACTAATGACAAGTCCGGATCCTTGGCAATTTCGCGCATCAAACCATGGAGCAGACCGTATTCGGCTCTGGAACCGGTAATGATGCAAATTTTACGACGAATGCAGATCCCTCCATTCGTTGATTTAGTTAGTCATGCTCCTTTACATACAGGTTCGCACTGCTTGGCAGGTTCATGATGCGATCCTCCAGTTTCTCGGCCATGGATAAATCCATGGCAGGGCAATCGTGATATATTGGCAGTCTATGCAAAAGTGTCCAGCAGGGTCTGGTCATGAACCCAATGTCATTCGTAATTTTCAATAACAGATCCCTTACAGCCCGATCCGGCTTATCGAGAACCAGGGCGTTGAGCCAGTAATTGCTTTGGGCATAGCCGGGCTCCGAAAGAAATGTGACCCCGTTTATTTGTGAAAAGGATTGCTTATAACGGTCTGCAAGTGCCCTTTTTGCTTGTAAAAATCCCGGGAGCTGCTCCAGCTGCGCGCAGCCAACAGCTGCATTAAGATTGGGCATCCGATAATTGTAACCAACGTAATCATGATTGTACTCCCAAGGATGCGGCAGTTTGGCCGTCGTCGTCAAATGTTTGGCCATTTGCGCCAACGGTGCTTCATTGGTTAAGATGACTCCGCCACCGCCCGTGGTCATAATTTTATTGCCGTTAAAGCTGATGGCAGACATGCGCCCAAAGTTCCCAACATGACGGGATTTATAGAAGGAGCCTAATGCTTCGGCAGCATCCTCTACGAGTTCCAGCTTGTACCTCTTGCACAGTTCTAGAAGCGGGTCCAGATCTACAGGATGGCCAAACGTATGCATGGCAATCAGTGCCTTGATACGTCGTCCAGTATACTTATTGATACAGTCATCGGCTTCTAGCCTGGCAACACGACCCAGATAATCCTCAAGCTTTGCCGTGTCCAAGCCTAGCGTTTGTTCCTCGCTGTCAATGAAATGGGGAACGGCTCCACAGTACCTTACGGCATTGGCGGTTGCAACGAATGTTAGAGTCGGGAGAAGAACCTCGTCATTAGCCGCTACACCGGATACGATTAACGATATATGCAATGCCGCTGTTCCATTGACAACGGCAACCGCATACTTGGCCCCTGTGAAGGCAGTCATTTGATTTTCAAACCATTCCACGTACCGGCCCTTGGACGAGACCCATCCCGTATCGAGACAGTCCTTGACATAAGCCCACTCGTTACCTCCAAATACAGGCTCGTGTAGTGGAATTAACAATTCGTTTTTAGGCAAAACCGATTGCATCGCCGCTATGATTTTGGAGCTATCAAGCTGTTGACTCATACTTGGTACAAGCCTTGCTTATATCTTTGCAAGTTGTCTGGATTACTGAACCAAGCAATGGTTTCCGCTAATCCTCTTTGCAAACCGTCCATTTCCCCATAGGCAGGCGTCCAGCCGCATAATTGTTTTGCTTTTGCGTTATCAGCCCATAGACGTTGAACCTCACTGGCAGCTGGTCGGGTTCTTGCGGGATCCTGTACTATTGTCACATCGGCATTCATCAGTTCGGCAATCAGCCGGGCTGTATCCCCAATGGACACTTCATAATTGCTGCCTATATTGATTACTTCACCGATCGTTTTCTCGGACCGGCTTACTGTCATGAATCCGCTAACGGTATCGCTGACATAAGAAAAATCACGGGTAGGAAGCAAATCGCCTAGCTGAATCTCCCCTTTTCCCGATGCGATTTGCGTGATAATGGCAGGGATAACGGCACGTGCAGACTGCCTCGGACCATAAGTATTGAAAGGCCTTACGATAGATACGGGTACTTGAAAGGTATGGTAATAAGATAATGCCATAAGATCTGCTCCTGCTTTGGAGGCCGCATAGGGGGATTGCGGATGTAAAGGATGTCCCTCATGAATCGGAACGAATTGGGCTGTTCCGTATACCTCGCTTGTCGAAGTATGGATCAATCGTTTGATTTGATGTTCACGAGCCGCTTGTAATATGTTAAAGGTACCTTTGACATTCGTGTCGATATACGATTCCGGTGAACGATAAGAATATGGTATGGAAATTAGCGCGGCAAGATGAAACACCGCATCGCAGCCTTTCATACCGTCCTTAACGAACTGATCATCCCGAATATCCCCCGCAATGACCTCAACTTCATCCCGTATGTCATACGGTGCATCATCCAGCCATCCCCAGGAGTGAAAGGAATTGTACTGAACGAATGCTTTGACCTTATGACCGCTTCGTATTAATGCTTCCGTTAGATGGGAGCCAATAAATCCGTCTGCACCGGTTACCAATATGTTTTCCGAGCTTATGTTCATAGTCATTCCGCCCTCTCCACCGTTGGTGTCATTTCATATTATGAATAATTGATCTGCGAAGTGTCTCTGTGAAGCAATACATGACATTATTTGTGGAGGTGTTGGTGTCTTGGATAATGGGCATTACTACTTCTCCGGGCAAGATCTGATTATATCGAAAAGTATATTTCCATCCATGTGTAACAATTTTACTTATGAATTTTGGGTCAAAGCGGAAGAACAACATGAAATAGATTCCGAAGGGATTACGGGGACCTCAGGCGTTCGGGGCAAGCGATTTGCAGTTGGACCTGGGGTTGGCGGTTCTCCTTACCAAGCAGGCACGGGGATTTCAGTCGGAACGAACGGGATCTCGGTGTACGAACATTCGACGGGTTATTTTCCTGCCACTTTAGTTTACCCCGGACGGATCGTTGGCTGGACACATGTAGCCATTGTCTATTCACAGAGACAACCGTTTCTATATATCAATGGAGAGTTCAAAAAAGCAGGCTTGACTAGTCCTAAAGCGGCCGTATTTGCTTCCGGCACATTTGGCGGTCTTGATCCTTATGGATATTTTGTCGGATGCCTGGATGAAATTAAATTATGGAATTACCCTAGAACCGCAGATCAAATCAGATTATCTATGAACCAGCCCATGAGTGGAAACGAGTCGGGATTGGCAGGGTATTGGAAATTTGAGGATGGAAATGGAGTTGAAATGGACTGTACAGCCAACAGGACGCCGGCTTTTGTTTATGGAGCAAGCTGGAGAACAGATCGCATATTTTCAAATGGTAAGATCGGAATCATTATTGAGGTTAGTCAATATGACGCTACCAGGCATTTCGGTTTCGATCTTGCTAAAGTATTTATGCAGCTTAACTATCAGGTCGAAATCATTGATCTCATTCATCCTAGAGGAGCAGACCAACTGGAGCAATTGCTGCTGCAGCCTGATCTTAAACTTCTTATTGGCATGAACGGGCATGGAATAGATCAATTAAGCGAGCGCATATACATGAATCGTTTACCTGCTCCGTTCCTTAGTTATTTTGTAGACCATCCGATGTTTCACCTGCATCGCTTTCAATTTCATAGAAATATCCCTCAGCTGATTGTCTCCTGCGTGGACCGGGAGCACCTGAATTTTCTTGATAAATATGTTAGCGGTTCTTTCAAAAAATTGTTTGCCCCACAGGCTGCAATGAACCCGGTCCCGGTCCGTGAAATAAAAAAAATAAAAGAACGCAGGATCGATATATTATTCGCAGGAAGCAACCTGAATCCCGATGAACATAGAATGTGTTGGCTGTACGATAAGCAGTACGCAGTACTAATGGAGGAAATTGCTGAGAAAGCCCTGTATCAGTATGAGCTCTCGTTACCCGATATTGCAGAACAGGTTTTGTTGCGCGAGGGGATTCCTATTTCATATGCGAACGACTTTAGATTAATGGAGCTCCTCAAGCATGTTGATTTATATATCCGAGGAAGAAGAAGAAATGAAATTCTGACCTCTTTATCTTCCCTTCCGATCCGGGTCATCACAAACCAGACCTACAACCTGCCGACCACAGGGAAAATTCAATATTATCCTCCAGTCGATTTGAAAGCTTTGCAAACGATGATGTATGATTCAAAAATCGTACTCAATGTTCTAGCCAATCTGATATACGGCGCTCATGAACGAATTTTTACAGCCATGCAAGCGGGTGCGGTTAGTCTCACCGATAGGAACAAGTTTCTAACCGAACACTTCAAGCACAATGATACTATTCTGTTCATGGAGTATAAGCAGGATAATGTGTCTCAAACCATCGGGCAATTGCTGTCGCAGCCTGACCAATTACAATGGATTGCAGATCATGCGCTGAAAAAAGTTCCCGAGCATACATGGCACGCGAGAGCTCGAAGTATCCTGAATGCCATAAATCGGTATTAATCACTTGATTGTATTTATGATAAATTCCGCAACCCGTTGAGCAGTGCCATCGAGCTGACTGAACATTTGTACGGACCATTGCTGCTGTTCGAACAAAATTTGATTCACATAGCTTGGGTCCATTTGCAGCCTTTGAATCGTGTTTCTCAGTTCTTGGATAGAGGCAGCGCGGGTGAACAAAATATGTGCCGGGTCCTGATGCTGAAGATGGATCTGAATAACAGGCTTCCCCATTGTCGCGGCCTCAAATACTGCGGTGGAATTGTCGCCTACGATGATATCGGACCCTTGGATAAGCTCGTAAACGTTACGATCAGATAGCTGATGAGGAGCAATGCTTCCATTTTGAAAATACTCATTGTAGTCCTCTTTTGCCTCTACAGGGTGAATTTTATAGACAATGTCTAACCCATCCAGGATGTGCGTTGATTCGATAAACAACTCCAAGTTTTCTTGGCTTTTTGTGCTCAATCGAGGCGAATCCGAGGAAATATACAAGATTTTGTTCATTTGGGTGGCAGTAGAGCTGTTATGCTGCTGCCCTGAAGCTATTTCTTTTACCCTTTCCAATTTTGGATTTCCAAGCACGACAGTGTTTTTTTTATCTGATTTGTTGTCAAGGATTGTTCTATGGTATTCCCCCCACAGAATGACAATATCAGCTCCTTTAAAATCGTGTACGTCCACTGCATCACCGAATAAAAAGCCATGCTGCATAAGGATTTTCACAACTTTATTGTGCTCATTTATAACCTGAATGGCGTCCAGACATCCAGGATTGGAAATGAAATGAAGTCCGTAAACGCATTTCGGTTTCACCAGATGCAGCAACGCTAGCATCATCATTTTTTCATTGGAGTAACGCAAGTAATACTCTAATAACGAATGCTGCAGTTCGGCTGGCATATTCTCATCATGAAACCATTGAATTAAAGCTTGCTTCAAATGATCTTCAAAATATTGTTGGGCTACCGGAAAAACAGGGAAATTCGATACAACCTCTTCAAGGGTAACAAATTTTACTTGTGGAGGTAATGAGCCTTCATATTCATCTAATAATCCTTCCTGAGGAATTAATATGGTAACGGAATATCCACGGCGAACCAATTCTTCAGCGACAGGGTAAAAGAATAAATGGTAATCCTTACGATATACATTGAAGAGCATTAATACATCGTCTATGTAGCCTTTGTTTCTCGTATTGGTGATTAGCTTTTTCATGAAATGACGGTTCGTATCATTCGTGCAGTACCTTTGAAGATAGTCCAGATGATCCGTAATAAAACGTGGATACTTTTCTGTCCATGTATTGCCAGCGGCGGGGAAAAAAAACTGGAGCTCCGCCCCATTTATCTGTCCATGATGCTGGTTATCCGTCCGGTCCAGGGCAACGGAGGGAGTGTGCTCATCGAACGTCCAGCATCCGATTAATCCGGATTCTTTACCCGTTAAATCTACATACATGGTCGATAATATTTGCTCCCTTGTTCGTACTGTGCTCCAAATTCGAATATCATCAACACTTCCTATAAAGGAGCCGTAAGGCTTCAACGAACCGAAAACCCCGCTGGCATAAACCATTGATTTAGGGCTCTTGAGCCCGACTTTTCTCAATACGCCATTTAGGTAAAGGTACGGGGTATTATTTGAATAGACAATCGCAACATGAGTCCAATCGTAAATATGTGCAGGAAAAACGAGTGTGGCAGGCAAGTAATGATCCGTATGTTCGTGTATGGATATCCCGTTTGTTCCAATGGAAACTCCTAACCCTGCTTGATTTTCCGTTTCTCCAAATCCGGGTGCAATAACAAATCTTAGCTCTTCGCTTCTAGATATTCCTGTAGTGCTTTCTACTGGAAGGCTCTGTGTTGTTCCGGGTTTTACCCAAAACTCATATGTAAAATGATTTATAACATGAAGAAATAGAGGTTTTACGACAACATTGTCCTGACCGGAAAAGTAAAGGTACCCCCCACCTAACATAAGTCACCCCATCATCATATTGAATTGCTCCATCTTTTTATATGGATATTCCTCCTCCCCCGTTTTATTCGCAAGTAAAATCCACCACGAAACAGAACAAACTGTAGCAGTTGCCCCCCCCTAAAGAAGAAAAGGCGCCAGGCACGCTTTTGTCTTCAGGGAGGCCGGAGTTCACTATTCTTCGTTTTCTACCACATCGAAAACAACGGTGTTGGAATCAACTTGGTAAGTTGTATCCGATTGTTCGGGCTCGAAGGTGACGTAAGCCTGATTTTCACCTTTCTCATTCGGAGGAACGACAAGCTGCCGCGCATGGAACGTTACTTTTATCGTCTCCCCCGGATCAAGCGTTCCGAGATGGACTCCGGTTTCCAGGTTTGCACGTCTCCGTATATTCCCATTCACCACTACGCTGTTCGCAACCAGACGCATGCCTTCGGGAAGGTTATCGAATAGAACCAGTTTGTGCAGCACGGTCGCACCGTAACGGGAAGTAAGGGACATTCCGGTCGTATTGGTTATGATAAGAGTAAAGGTCAACGTAGCGCCGGGCTCGCTGATATGAGGAAACACGGATTTTATGATGTCTACAGGCGGCTTGCCGGTGACCGATACAACGGCCTGCGCTTGCTTCGGCCCGGTCTCAGCCGATGTTGCGATGGCTGTGTTGGTGATGATCGTTCCGAACTTGGCATCATCGGCAGCAACGTATGCGGCGTCAATCACTATCGATTGACCCGGAGCCAGGGAAGGAAAAGTGCGGTCAACACCGAGCAGCGGGTCAGTGATATGCAAGGAGGTTAATGTTGCGTTGCCTGTATTGGTGACGGTAATCGTATACTGAACCGTTTCACCGGCGGTGATCTCCGTCTTGTCGGCGGATTTCCGAATCGCTAACTCATATACCGGAAGCACGGTGACCTGCGCATGATCTTGGACCGGGTCCGTCTGCTGCGACGTCACAGTGGCTGTGTTGTTTATTATCCCTGCCAGCGTTTCCGGCGGGACGACGAAGGCTTGTGTGATCACGACGCTTTGCCCTACAGGCAAGCTTGGTATCGTTCGGTCCAGTCCAAGCAGCGGATCCGTCAGCCGGACATTCGTTAAATCTACTTCTCCGGTATTTGTAATTTGAAACCGGTATACGACCTCCTGGCCCGGTACGGCAGCAGTCGGCGATACAGTTTTCTCCAATCGGACGTCCGCCAGAAGCAACGGTGTCACCACCTCGTTGGATGGGATATCGCCTGTGAAGATCGGTCCGTCCGTAATGCTCTGGTACTCGAAGGTAACCAATGCTTGATTCACAATCACGCCATCGGGCGGCAGGGATACGACCCTTACCTGATAGGTTACCGTCACCGCACCGTCAGGCGGTATCGTACCGAGAGGAATACCTTCAACCGGATCGGCGTTCGGATCACTTATCTCGTTGATCGTGACGGTGCCGGGAATAAACTGCGTATCGTTCGGTAGATTATCGAACATCAGCGTCGTATCCGCAGGAACCGTGCCTGTATTCTCAATGACAACGGTATAGGTCAGCACCTGCCCCAAAACAGCCTGTGCCGCATCAACGCTTTTATCCACCGTGATCCGCGGAGAATTAATATCGATGTAAATGCCGACGGCAAGGACGCTGTACCCGTCCCCTGATGTACGAATTTCGAAGACAGCCGATGTCTGGTTATTGGTCAGTGTCCCGGAAATATCGACATTTGTAATATCCCACCCTTGCCGGCCTCCGATGGTTTGAGTGCCGGGGTCCCCATTTATCGCATTGCGGTCACCGAATGTCCCGGACGTATCCAGGTTTCCGCTATCATCATTGATTTGTGATGCAAAAAAGTTGTCGGCGAAATTGTTCGGTCCCTGCAGTACGGTAAGCGTGTCTTCCGTTGGGCCGAACAAAACTTGATCGCCCGTCTTGTTCACATCCCCATCCTGTGCGCAGAGCGCCATTCTTCCGCTGATTGCACCCGAGGTAGGGGTAGCGAAGCCGGTGATGGTTGTCGTGACTTGCGGGGCGCCCCCTGCAGCAATCTCGACAATACCTACGTCTAGACTCAGATTGCGGAAGGGCAGGCTTGGATTTTCATAAACGACGCACAGCGTCCACCCGCAGCTATTGCCAGTACTTGTACCGTAATCGATATTGCCAACGACACCGCCAACCGTGTATTCGCCGGCTCCGCCAGCCTGAATGATTGAAGTCACATTGGCTGAACGAAGATAATTATACGTGGCATTGCGGTAAGACACCTGCGCGGTCGCCGGGTCCGGCGCTATGCTGAACGTTATCCCTGCCGGCGTCGTCAGAAAGACCGATTTGTCGATAAAAGCAAGGTAGTTGTTTTCTCCGCCGGTAACGGCATACGTTCCTGCCCATACGAGCTCCGCATATTTGACTTTACTCCCTCTCGGCAGCCGAAGGAACGCACTGGCACTATCCAAATTGAAGTCAGGTGTCGTTCCCGGTGGATAATAGCCGTATTGCAACGAGGTATTGGTAGTCACGAAGGCCCCGATGATGTCTCGTGTGCCGGGCTGTCCCGGTGTACTTGACCGGCTGAGCCCGAGAGTATTGCCTGTAAATGTAATAGCTCCAGTATCATTGTCACTATAACGAAGCACAAACGGCATAGGTTCTCTCCTTTTCTCGCTGTATTCTTTTACTTTTGTATACGCGTTGTGTTCATGAGACAAACTACCTGCCCGTACATACCGTAAATTTGTACCCATGCATCATATGCAATTGACTATAAAAAACGTGAACACATTATTTCATTACCTATTTATTTGTGGTACAAAAAAGAGCCTCCACCTAAGTTGAGGCCACTGAAAAAGCTAACGCTGCATGGACGGATCATTCTTCCGATCGCTGCAAAGGCGAACGCTTACGCTTCTACAGAGCGATTCCGTCCACTCCGCCAGTTTCAGTGGCCTCCTTAAGCTGAGGTTCTTTTTGGGAAAGGAATTTTTTATATGAGCGTTGGAGATGCTTCTATCCTTTAGTCGCTCTCATAATTCCAAATTCTAAATACTCTTTATTATCAATAATCATATTGGAGGATCGAATTGCACACTCCATTATCTCATTGTCTAACAATACTCCTTCATCAATAAATTGATAATCATCAGGGTATTCAAATTGTTGCCCAAGCTTCTCATCATTCAAATCACTAATCTCAAGGAATTCAATTTGAACAAAGCCGCTGGCCGTAAGTAGGCTGCTCCATTCATCTTTTCTCATCATCGAAGGCATTTGGAAAAAAGATTGAAAATCAGATAAGGTTTCTGAGGGGACAGAATAACGAACAAACATTTCGCGGTCGTAAAGGATTCCGCCAGGTTTTAGAACACGATAATATTCGGTTAGGGATTGCTTTGCTTGTGTAAAATTAGTCACTGATTCAACCAGTATGATCTCAAAGGTTTCATCAGGAAAAGGTAAGGCATGAGCATCAGCCAATAGAAAATCAACATGAAGCCCCATTTCCTTAGCTCTTTTTTTGGCTTTGTCCAGATTATCAGGATTTATGTCAATAGCGATCACCTGATATCCTTTGTTGGCTAAATAACACGCTGTCCTGCCAGTGCCGCAGCCTATTTCTAAAATGGCCTCGTTAGTAATTGGCTGATACCTATTAAGTTGGTCGATCGTCGCCGTAAATCCGCCTGGATGTGCACTCCCTAAACCAAGTCGAGATACCATTTCTAGATAATTCATATTCACGCGTCCCTTGTTTGAATTAAAAAAGGACAATTACCGCAGCAATTGTCCTTTCTGTTTTAATAACACATTAAATACACAAGCCAGCCGAAAGCACGATAACTAATAAAATGTAAAGAACCAATATGACCGTAGTTGAAGTAAACCCGCCACCAAGAACACCACTCATCTGATATCCCTCCTTTTGGATTTCTAAGGTAAGATATTCGTTATTTATCCATATGGTATGGACTCGTACCCATTATTTTAAATTCAAGGATGTAAAAAAACAGCTATCTCCAGAAAGAGATAACTGTTACTTATGATTGTATGGAAGAAACTAGTAGGTGCCGCCTTGTTTATTACCCTTGTTATCAGCTTTTTTATCAAACACATCTCCGGCCAACGAAAGGTTGGAAAAGGTGGCTGTATTGTAATTGTGAATACGGCTCGAATTTTGAGCTGCATCTACAGCAAAACCGATAAACACGGTTTCGATCATCCCGATCGTTTTTTGTCCTACTTCAGTCCAATCCGTCCCGTCTTTCGAAGCATACCCCGTTATGGTGTCGCCTTTCCTGACGATTTTGAGCCAGTAAGGCAGTGTCGTGCCTTTCAAGGTTGGTACTCCATGCTCTTCCGGTCGATCATTCTCGCCAAGCGCCAGGATCGACTCCCCTTTGGACGCTCGTGTTGAAAAGTGAACGGAATACGGCGTTTCTTGCTTATCGGCTTTTACTACTGACGTACTGATAATGGCAGTAGCAGCATCCGGTGCAAGGCTTTCTCGAATCATTAAGCCTGAGATTGCGTTGTTATCGACCTTCGTCAACGAGTCAATTCTTGCAGACAGCTCGGTATCGCCCTTTACCTCCTGATAGGCAAACTGGAAGGAATCTGCCATTTGGTCGATCCGTCCGGAGCCCTTGACCGTAAGCACGCCATCGGTTAAAGAGGCGTTTCCTTGAATAGGTACTTCTCCAATATCCTTGGATGTCCAATCGCCGGTTTGTTTCTCCGTGTTGACATGAATCGGCATCGATGTCGTCTGTGTTGCATTCCCATTGTGATCGGTCGCTTTTGCAGAAATGAACCAAGTGCCGACAGGAGCATGTTTCCATGTGAAATCGAACGATCCCTTGGTAGACTCGCCAATTTTCACATCATTAGAATAATACTCGACCTTGGCAATGCTCTCTTTGTTTTTTAGCTTTGCGTTCATTTTAATGGACGTTCCAGCTTTATGAATACTGTTTAACTTAGGAAATTCGAGTGTGATGTCCGGATTTTGGGCTTTATGATTCATACGGACTAAGCTGTTTAAATACAATTCCAGGTTGGAATACCCTGTTTCAGTGATCCGTTTTCCATCGGCAGCATCGCGTGGGTTCAGACCAAACTCGGTTTCCCACGCATCCGGGATGCCATCGTGGTCCGAATCTTTTGGGGCCGCAGCTGATACCAGTTCGGGATAGCCGCCTGCCTCCCATTCATTATTGATCAGTCTGCCGGTCCCGTTCCTCACATCGTTTACGATTCTGGCATCGACAGCGTCCCTTCGCGGATAGGTCGCTCCTGCTTGACTCAGCACCTGTTCATAGGCCTGCTCCGCCGACTTCATGCTCAAAGTATCATGACCAAGCACTTGGTATGGCGTATCTGAAAACGTCGTTCCGCTTTTGATTTCTTCCGTTCCGATCGTGTTATCGGCTGTAACGGCTTTATCACCGTACATAAAATTACCTGAGATGTGGAACCAGCTTAGCTTCCCTTCCTGACCGGGGCTGACAATCCGCCTCATCACTTTTTCATATGTAGAGGGGCCAGGCTTATAATAATTGTTGATGATGTTATTTTCTTGGTCATTTCCGCCATAGGTGGAATTAAAGCCCCAGTTGTACATGACATTATTCACCAAATCCGAACTGGAGACAGGATGTACCTTGTTGCCTGTATTCCCGAGTGCAGGTACACGGCTTACGTGGCTCGCGAGCAGATTATTGGCAAAGGTGGCGTTCTCGCCGCCCCATATTCCGCCATAGCCATGTCTGCCTTTTACATGACCGGATAACAACAAGCTCTCGCTAATGATGCTCCATTGCAAGGTCGTATTTTCATTCCGGTAAAAAGACAACGTCTCGTCCACCGACCAGCTCGTGGAGATATGATCGACGATGGCGTTTTTTATGTCTCGCCCGCCAAAGGCATCCGGCTCGGTGTCAATGTGGGCGCTGCCCGGTCTAAAGCGCAAATATCGTATGATGATATTTTCCGAGCCCGAAATATCTGTGCCATAACCAGCTATCGTGATGCCGTCACCCGGCGCTGTTTGACCGGCTATCGTAAGATTCTTTTGCTTGATCTTTAATGGCTGCTTCAGATGGATGGTTCCGGATACCCGGAAGATTAGATTTCGGTTTCCCTGGCTTACCCCATCCCGTAATGAGCCTAGAATTGGCGTTTCGTCTACCCCATAATCCTCCAAAGTCGTGACCTCGTATACTTCGTACCCGCGTCCGCCGCTTGTATACATGCCGCCGCCTTCGGCTCCCGGAAATGCGGGTACATTCACTGTCTGATTCGCCGGATCGCCTGTCGAGGCACTCACGTGTACGGAACCTATGAATAGAGCTGCTGTTAGTACTGAAATAAACGCTTTTTTGTTCACTGCATCGTCCTCCTTAAATGAGTTGACTCCTTGTCTCGGTTGCAGGCTCATCTCAAGTTGTCAACTCATTATGTGTCGGTGGACTTATGTATTGCTATAGCTCTGAAGCAACTTATTTGCTCGTAAACCTGCTATCGGCCGTGTAATGAGAGTTTAGTTTGATTCGGCATAAACCAAATCACCATTATCCATTTATTTCCTTAATCGCAGGTTAATCACAGACTACCTGTTTCAATGATCCGGCAAAATCCATAGATCGCCATTCCAGCTGTGAATCCGGTACCAGCGCGTTCCATCGGGAGCATCCCACTGTTGGAACGCCTTCACCTTTTGTGCGGTGAGAGCGCCAAAGATGGGGTGGGATGCCGTCGGAACCAGATGGACCAGCGTATTTTTGCTTAACGCAATCGTTTCGTCAATCTCCTGGGCTCCAACCGGCTGGGCGTATGCAGGATTAATCCAGAAGGTGTTCCCATCTTCGGTACGGACATGATACTCTCCGTTGACGGTTTTTTCCAGGGCAAATACGGTTTGCGGCGGGATGAAATGAGCTTCCGATGGGCTCTGTATGCGGTGTACCGTATCCCAGTCCTCCATCCGAAGTGTTTCCGTGGGAAGCGTCATTTCATGGTTCAATATTTCCATGTCGAGAAGGATGTAGTTAGGGCTAACCAACCACTGATCTCCGAGCCAGGACGTTTCGATCCGGTAGGCACTGCCCCCGCCAGGGGTAATAAAAATCGCATTGCAATGTACCGTCTGCGGGGAGAGAACAACATCCGTTAATGCAGCTTTCAGCGGCTCGGAGTACAGAGCGGCTGACCAAATCAACGCGATGTTGGTATCGGCCGGTTTCAACGTACCTATTCGTTCGTAGTCCAGGTGTATCCACATCTCTCCGAGCCACGTCGTTTTGATCTTAATCCATCTCTTGCCAAGATCACCGTTCTGAGGTGTTATATACCAGTCCTGTTCCGCCTCTACCGTTTCCACATCTTGCGGGGTAAGCGTAGCCGAAGCGCCGGCGGAGTCGTCCGGCTCCGGATACAACGGCGTATTCCCGAATAAGGTGATGACGGGCGGGAGCGTCGGCGGCTCGAACTTGTGATAAAAGGCAGATGATGGAGCGGCGGCAGCGGTAGTCAGACAGGCGGTGAAGCTGATCAGCAGACAGACAAAAACTCCAGCGGTTACGTACAAACTGCGATAACCGATTTTCATGGGGAGCAGCCTCCTTTGGGCAAAAATGGTTCATTCATATAACATAAGGCGTAACGACTGCCGGGCAATCCAGAATTATCGTCCCTCTTTACTTAAAACTGCCTTGATAAATTGAGAGCGGTTTCTCACCTGCAGCTTTGCATAGACGGAGCCTAGATGCTTTTTTACCGTAATTAAACTAATATACAACCGCTTCGCAATTTCGGAGTTGGTACAGCCTTCAATAACGCACAAAGCAACCTCCTTCTCTCGCTCCGTTAACCTGAATTGGAGAAGGACATCCTCCTGCTCGTTCTTCTCCGATGTGCCTTCTGTTGGCTCCAATTGTATTCCTATTCGGCGCAGCATGGCTGCTAGAAAAGCGTCCAGCTTTTCCCCCCTTGTATCCAATACAAAAGTGGGTGTCGGAGTCTTTCCATCATAACAGCAATGAAACACGTCTGGAAGCGCTTCGAACCCGAGACCTAGATGGGAGTCGTAGAACATGGGAAGCGGAGGTGGGGAAGCAAAGAACAGCTTGCCTGCGCACATATAATGATACATTTGCGAGGCGCCCTCCATTAGCGCAGCGGAGTCGGTCCATTCGAGAATATCGATGCTTTTAATAAACCAGCCGGCCTGTTCTGACTCCGGAACGCCAAGCTTCTTCCGCTCTGCCGGCAGCAAGCTGCGTATGTAAGGTCCGGAGAACGGATTTTGCTCCAAATAATCCAGTGTCCCCCGGTTAATCGGAATAATGGCCGATAGCCCCTGTACCGATCCGTCCGGCGATTTCATCAGCATAACCGACTGCTGGCCCAGGTCAAGCAGCTCCTCAAGGTCCAATCCTTCTATGGAATACAGCATCTCCTCTTTCGAAAGTGTTAACTCCAGCAGGCTGCCTGTTACAGGATCGACACCCTGTCGGGTAATGGATCTGGCCTCATTGCGGCGCTGCTGCAAATATTGAAGCCCTTCACCAAGATTGATGACCGTTAACGGCTCCCACATATACTCTTTCTTCCAGGGTGTATTCAAATGAGCCCGGATCAAAGCATCCCCAATAAAGCAAAACAATTCTTCAACGGCCCAGGCCACGCTCCGCCTGTCGTCTGAGGCTCTGATAATGGAGGCGAAATAACTCGCGCAGCGCTCCCTAAGCTTACCGAATTGTCTGGGCACACGTTCTCTCATTTGACTTTGCGTGGACTCCCTCATCAGGTCGTGCAGTCTCCAACCCCTATCTATTTTCCGTACAAATGAAAGCGCCGTGAGCTGTCCGAACGCATTTGCGCTTATTTCCCGCTCCACGACATGTGCAAGCATCTCCTGATTGAAATGCCTAAGCAGCGAGGCCGCTTCAACGAGCTGTCTTAGCTCTTCGTCAGGTACTTCCTTCAGCCACAACGATGCGAGCTCAGAGGACCATCCCGCGTCATGCAAGGGGCCGCTCCCTTCGAGAAGCTCCGTCGATACTGCCAATGACATTGAAAGTCCGTGCCCTCTCGTGCGCTCCCAAAGCCTCTCTCCGAATGCCTCTTCAGTCAGACCGCATTTGCGGGCATAATTCAAGACATCTTCCCGGGTCAAATGATGGACAGCGAGCCAAAGAACACGCTCTCTCCAGGCAGGGGATAGCAGCCATGTTCCCTTAAGCGGGTGACGTCCCGCCAAGAGAACCAGGATATTCGGATCCAGGTCTCTCAAAAATTGCTCTCTCAGCCAGACCTCCAAACCTGTCATTTCTTCGAAGGTATCCAACGCAATAATGACCCGTTGTTTTTGCACCAACCGATTCAGTCTATGATGTACGGCATTGAGCGGCTTATTATGCCCGCTGCCCTTTTCTGGGCCAGGTGACAGCTGTAGAAGCAGCTCTCTGCACAATTCGTCCCCCGTCCTGCCGCATTCCCGGCTGTCGAGGAGGAGGAAAACAGCATTGTGCTTCTTTGCTTGCCTACGGAACGCATCAAGCATTGTGCTTTTGCCTACGCCCCCTGTGCCATATAGATTCCAAATATGCTTGCTCGTCGGCTCCCCGTTCAAAAAACGCTCGAACATCGCCTTCTCCTTCTCTCGGCCTACGAGCAATTCTTCCTCGCGTGCGTCTATGCTCGTGGCAGCCTGCCCCCTTGTTACCCACTTATCCCCCTCGATTTGAATAACGTCTCCTTTCATGCAAAATCCCCCCATTGTTGGCCGACATTGTTCTTCACGCAGTTTCGTCCCTTTCGCTCGGCTGCATGGTCTTCGATCTCTCCGTCGAATCCGCATCGCCGTATGGCAGCCACGCTCTCACGATGGTGCCGCCTTCGGCCAGCCGTTCGATGCCGCAAAAACCACCAAGCTCGGCGGCTCTCTCGCGCATCGACGCCTTACCGAGGCCGCCTCCGCCTATCCGCGTTTGGGACTGCGGCTCCATTGGCATTGGCTTCGCAGTGCCGACGCCATCGTCACGAATCGTGAGCTCCAGCTTCCCGTCCGCCACCCGCAGCGCCACCATACACCGGGTGGCAAAGGCGTGCTTCGTGACGTTGACGAGCGCCTCCGTGGCGATTCTGTAAGCCGCCACCTCGACGGCGGCCGGCAGCGGCGGGAGCACCTCCGGCGCATCGAGCTCGATGTGCAGCGGGGAGGCTCCCGCCTGCGGCGCGAGCCCGCGTGCCGCGACCTTCAGATCTGCGATACGTTCTCCGATCGCGCCGACAAGCCCGAGCTCGTCAAGCGCCGGCGGACGCAAATCGTAGACTAACGTGCGAATGTCCGTAATCGTGCGGCGAATGTGTCCGCGCAGCTCAGCAATCATCGACTTTGCGATCGTGGGCTCGGTATCGACGCGATGTTCGGCCGCGGATGACGTGTACAGCAGCGCGGCCAATCGCGGCGCCAGATCGTCATGCAGGTTGTGGCGCAACCTGCGGCGTTCTTCCTCCCGCGCCAGGACCAGCCGCTCGCGCGACTCCTGCAGGTCGGCTGCAAGCCGCTGCACCGCGTACGTCGCTTGCACGCCGTGCACAATCGCGCTGGCCTGACGGCTTAGCAGATCTAGGAATCGCCGGTCCGACGCCGTCCAGCCGTCATGTCCCCTGTCTATTTCACCGGAAGTCCCTGGAAGCGACGGTACGTGAAGCGTGCCGACGCGCTCCCCGCGATGTACGAGGGGGACGTACCGAATTTCCAAGGGTACCGGTCCATCCTCAGCGATTGGCATGTCGAGGTCACCGGGCCCAACCCGGACGGAAATGCCGACATACGAAAGACGCAGTGCTTCGCGTACCGACCGGGCAACCGCAAGCAGCACCTCCTCCGGTGACATAGGCTCGGCAAGCCTCTCCCCGAGATCGGTCAGTGTGGCTACCGGGTCTCCCCGTTCCCCATACATCCAACGGTCGATGACCCGCTGCAGACGGAGCCGAAGCGGATGAAACAGTACGGCCACAAGCCCGGTTGCCACAAGTGATACGACCCAAGAGCCCGAAGTCTGAAACATCAGACCTAAGTATCCAACCGTTCCTCCGTACAAGACGACGATGCATGTGGTCAGTACGCCGTAGACCAGCGTCCGATTTACAATTGGATCAATGTTCCAAAGGCGAAACCTCATCAGTGCGACGAGCAGCGTCACGGGGATGGCACACATTGAGCCATGAACCCCCACCTCCAGTACATAAAGCAAATATGGATTCGCATCCCATGCCGGTTTGTTTACCAAGTAAGCGGCCGTCCATCCCGCCAGTCCGCCGAGAGCAACGACAAGACCGTAAATCGCCCACTTTGTCTGCAGCCGTTCCATTGGACTTAATACGACTCGGTAACGATAGACGACAAGCACAAGCAGCGATCCGATCCAGACAATAAACCAGGTAAGAAAAAAAGCAAAGCTGCTCTGAATGTCGATCCAGGTACCGGGGGCAAGCATGCCCGGGATGCGCAGAACGATGATCGTACCCAGAAGCCATCCGGTCCATCGCGGCGTAAACCTCCCGTTCGGAAACATCCCGTAGAACATAATAAATCCGGCCATGCCCAGCGCCGCGATGGACTGAGCGCCTAGCTTCAGGAACGGCCCATGCTGCTTGAGCACATCCATTACCGGTATAAACGTAGAGCCGAGATTGATCAGTGTAAAAGCACCGAGCAGCCCGATTGCATCGTTGCGCTTCTTGGCGAAGAGTGCTGCTCCAGCGGTGAAATACAGCAGTGAAAAAACGACGTAAAGCAATGTATAGGCCAGCGCCCACACGGTCGGTGTGATTCCGTGCGCAACGAGCCACTCCTGCCCCGGAGGCGTGCTGTAAAAAGCCATGCATTCGCTGTAAACGCAGTGGTCCCGGAGCTCCCGAAAAAAGTGTGGAACCGCGACCGCATACATCGCAGCACACCCCACGGAAATCCCCGCAACGCCCCAACGGGCGATCTGAATCGTACTCAAAACGGTAGCCCCCACATGACAAAATGATTTTGCTTCAATTATAGCAATGGCTGCCATTTCTAGTAAACAGATTCCTTCCTTTTCAGCGCGGCTTCTCAGCTTGAAAGCAGAACGTCTTGCGGAGGAAAAACAAGGAAAAGACCCCCTGTTGGCGTGATATGCCCTAGGGGGTCGCAGGTTAAACCTAATTCACGGCTGCGCTGCTGCCGCACCCGTGGTTGACTTCAACAATTCAATATAAGGCGGGACCGGCAAGCCGAATTGTACGAAGGTATAGAGCTCCTGATACAGATGGGTATCCGGTTCAAGGTCCTTGTCGGTCCAGCCGGGCTTATCCTTGAAGCTGTCCGGCCCTATTTTATACACCTCGCCTTTGATGTGATGATGCGGACCTAACAGATTGCGGCAGCTGTTCACCAGCTCCAGCTCGATCATATTCTCGCCATTGCGTAGTAATGACCCGACTTCGGCCTCATAAGGCTCCCACAGGAAAGCCTTCATCTCCTGACCGTTAACGCGCAGCCGGCAGACAATCGTATCCGGCGGTGCCGGGAATACCCATTTCGCAGCTGTCCAATCGTCCCGGTTCAAATGAAACCGCTGCTGCATGATCAGCTTGCCCGCAAAGAACGGGAAGCCTTGGCGCACGAGGTCCCCGCTGTACACAACCGCAGGCGGCTCTGTCAGAACGAATGGTCCGTCGGTAGTCACCGCACGACGCTCTGCATCAGCGTAGGAAGACAATGCCTTCACACCGAAATCACCGAGAATATAAATGCTTTCAATTTCGGTATCGAACGTCAGCTTATTCCCTTCGGTTTCGAACTTGGCCGCGCGTTCCAGCGCCTCATATGTCTCTGGTGAGTTCGCAAAGTAAGACTTGAGACGAAGGGTGTTATTGCCCTTTACAGCTCTACCGCTGATGTTCACTTTGTGGAAGGAAGTATCTCTCCACCAACCGCAGCTAGACGGTTCCACCGGATGTCCGTTGAGCTCTATCGTGCTGTGCTCCGGGTTCTCCATCACGAGATATAGCTCGCGGGCAACTTGTGTATCAAACTCTACATGGAATTGAAACTCCAATTCGATCGGTACCGACTGGCCGATGGCTAGTAATTGGTCTTGCACAAAAATAACCGGTTGCACATCCGACCATTCCCCTTCATCCACACGCAGCCGGCATGTATCCAGCGTCAAGCTGTTCGGCTCTGCATGGGAAATCGTCCAAGGCCCATCCAGTGCCACTCGTTGAACGAGTGCGCCATACGTGCTGTCAGCAGCGGCTTGTTCCTGGTGCCCCTCCAGCCCTACGGGCACAGGAACGAGCTTCAGCATGCGGGATTGAGCCGGGTGGAGAGTTAGTGTTACACTTACCCCCGACTCCGTTTCTTTGAACTGTTGAGGTATCACAGCTCCCGATTCCAAATCAACTAGGCTTACGGTTCCTTTGCGCGCTAGCTCCGCTCGTACTTCCGGGTAAACCTCCTCGCCGGAGTTCACCAGATAATAAAGGTAAGCTCCGTCCAGCTCCAGCGTTTGTACGTTGATTGCATCCGAAGCTAACGGCCGTCCCTCCCGATCCGTCAATCGCACGAAGGGCTTTACCACGGTGGACACGGCACGCAGCACCGCTTCCAAATTCCATTCCGGCTGCAGCGCCTTACCGATCAGTTGACCGATCTCTGCATTCACTTCTCCATTGATCAACGTTGGAAAAGGAGAGAAAGCAATCAGACTTCCTCCCTGCCGGACGAATTGCTTCAATAAATGTACAGTCATCCGGTTGAGCGTGACACTTGGCGGAATAATAACTGCTTTATAGGCAGCCTTCCCTACAAAGAATTTGTCGCCTATGACTTTACCGTGCCGTTCAATGATCCCTTCACTGCCGTAATCATGCTCAATTAGTGTCTGGCACATCCAGCGCGAAAGCTGCGCAAAGGACTCGTGGTAAGGCACGATTGACGAAGAATCCTTATCCTGCTGCTCTACCCACGCCGAACGGATCGGGTGCAGGAGCAGTACCTCTGCTTGACGGCTTCCTTCCGCCAACAGCATGGATAACCGGGCGAAGTAATCGTTGAACATGCGATAATCTTCCCACCATGGCTGCTGATAAAATAAGGAAGGCGGATAATCCCGTTTGCGCAAGCCCTTCAATGTGTAGCCCTGCAAATGCTGGCACAACAAATTAATACCGTGAACGAACTGCCACTCGCCGATTCTTTTTAAATCTTGAAAGCTGACATTCCAGCCCGAACAACCGAAGGATTCTGTGATCGCCTGTTTTTTTCCCAGCTGATGCGTCACGGAACTGACTTGCTTCGGAACCAGCGGTTCAGCATCCACGAAACGGCCAAGCCAATCGCAGCCCGGTATTTGCAAATATTCATAGAAGGCCATCGGATCACCAACAGAAGTAACCTGATTCATTAAGGTTTGCTCATCCACCACGTGCCCAGTAGCTGACCAGCCTTTACTGTGACACCAATCTCCGATTTGTTTGGCATAGGCCTCGGTGAACATCGTCGTCACACATGCCCAATAATCGTAGCGGGCTTTGCTGCACCCCTCAGCTGCAATGAATAAAGCCGGAAGCACATCTTTCAGATCATAGCCGTACCTGGAGGCAAAAACGGCTTCCAAATCAAAGGACCACGGCATCTGCCCGCGTGCAAATTGCGGTTCATCCGTGAACATCCCTTTCAGCTGAGCCCCGAACGCCTCCCCGAAGCGTTCCCAGTACACTTCATACGTGGATTCGATAAATGCCTGAACCGCTTTTGTGCTAAGCGTATCGATATAGTAAGGATTGACGTCATAATAAAGCCTTAAATCGGCGTCTTCCGCGTCCGACTCTGTTAACAAGCGGTATCCCTGCTCTGATTTCGCATAGAAAGCAATCGTTCTTTCCATGGGCTGCTGAAAAGGAGCTTCTTCGAAGCACAGTCTCTTCTGCTGGTAAGCGAGCCCCAGCGCGGGCACCTTGCCGTCTGCGAATCCGCTCGGCCACCCGTTCTCATCATACAACCAGGGCTCCATCCCTAGCTCCTTGCCCTTTTCAATACAGGTGCGGACAGCTTCCATCCATTCCTCACCCATATAAGGTGTTTTCAATCCGCCACGTGCATGCATGAAAAAGCCGCCGATACCCGCTTTATGCATCTCTTCTATTTGCCGTACCAACTCGTCGTTCTCCAGCTTATCATTCCACGACCAGAACGGAACGGTTCGGTACCGGGCCGGAGGATGCTGAAGCTTAACCCAGATGGACAATGTCATTCACCTCATTCGAATCCTCTTATTCATATTTGATGCTAATTCTCCGGACCATAGACTTCAAATTCATAAATCGAATATCCATATTGCGTAGCACGCTGCGTACCGTACATCCGTACATAACGGGCCTCGGTTTCAGGGAAACGGATTTCCTCCAATCCGCCCTTGCCATCCGTTGTACGATATACATCCGTCCAATGCTCCGCATCCCCGGATATTTGAATCTGATAGCTCTTGCCATAAGCAGCCTCCCAGAACAGCTTCACCGTATCAATGGGTTTCATGCTTCCGAGATCCACGTATATCCAACCCGGATCCACACCGCGCGCCGATCCGAATCGTGTGGTCAGATCTCCGTCAAAAGCCAGCGGCGCCGTTCCTGCCGAACCCTCGACACCTACACTCGGTTGATTCAGTGCCAGGTTCGTCCTTGGCTTGGGCTCCTCCGTTTGCTCAGGCTTGATCTTCAATTTATCGTAATATTGTTTATTCAAAATATTCATTTCGGTTAAGTTCGTCGCCGGTTTGTCTTGGCCGGGCATCACTATATTATCGAAGGTAACATGGTTGAAGCTTGCGCCTTCCAATCCCGTGAGTTTGGCAAAAGTCATGCCTTTGTCCCGCACGTTCACATCCTTGACGGTCACGTTAGTAACCGGAGCCACGCCAAGCGGGCTATGCTGAATGACAAAGGCCAGCCACGTACGATTCCCCGCATTCGTGTAGCTTAATTTTTCAATATCGATATTTTCGAAAGTAAAATTTTTTGCCTCAGCCGATCCGTGTCGATGGTCAATTCCAATGCCGACAGAGGCATCATAGACCACGCCGTCTCGAAAGGTGACGTTCTTTTGATCTTGAATCATGCCCTGCCCGATTTTAAAGCCATAGCAAATCGTCCAAGAAATCAAGTCCTCAAACAAGACGTTTTTCACCGGCTCCGGTTTACCCGGCCAAGGGGTTTTTCCTGCAACAATATCGGTATCGGCTGCCCATGTTTTCGTTGTAAAAGGATCGTCCAGACTAATGCCGATGGCATGCCGGACGACGACATTTTGCGATTCACAAATATCGATGCCATCGTTCTCCCCCATACTAAGGCTGTTGAACATCTTCAGGTTGGTGAACGTCAAATCGTTGGAGCGGGCCGGTGTAATCGCCCAGGCAGAAGAGTTTCGGGTAGTGATGCCGTCCAGCGTAAAGTGACTCGTTGCAACAGGTACGATCAGATTGTTGATCATCTTATCCTTGCTCAGCGCTTCCCCGTTGCCGTCGATCGTCCCGCGTCCGTAGATTTTAATGCGATCCGAACCGAATTCTGTGGAAATCCACCAGGTAACCGGCTTATTGACGGAATTTTTAAACCAGTTTTCCGTATAGTCCGCTTTCTTGCCCGTACTTACTAAGCCCGCGCCGGGGGCCAAATAAAGCGAGGTATTGCTTCGCAATATCAAGTTTCCGATAAAGTACGTGCCAGGAGGAACATAGACGATACCTGGCTTTTCTTTGGTACCGTAAGCGGCCGCATCATTAATGGCCTTCTGAATCGCCGCTGTATTTTGTTTATCGAAGCCGTCGCTGTTCTTCCCGCTTCTCGCTCCATACCCGGCATCCGTCACATTAAAAATGCCTTCGCCGGAAGCCTTCGGAGCATCGGTTTCCTCCGGGTCGGCCGCGATAACGACGCGCTTCTTATTGTTTATTTTCAAAATCAGATACTCGTTGTTAGGTACGGTGAAGGTGAGCTTGTTTCCTTCGATAGTCCCCGTGATACCCAGCTTTTGTGGACTGATGCCGTACGAACTAATACTGCTGTCCCCGAGTGCCGTTACCTCGAAGGTAACATAGCCCCGCGACATCGAGAACGTGGCATAATCATAATCGTTTGTATTGGTTACAACCGGAACAGCTACGCCATTCGCTTTGACGGAGTAATCCTTGGAAATACTATAGATAAAAGGCTGCTGATAAGCGTAGATGGTTGCTTCTGTGCCCGATTCGGCTGCCGTAACACTTCCAGCGGGAATAACTAGAATGGATGCAAGGAGTGTTGCCGCCAATACTACGCAAAGCCAAGCTCTCATAGTGGACATGATTAATCCCCTCCCAAGGGTATGCAAAATATGTTCCACCTGCCGACCGATATCATTGCTTACCAGGTATACAACCTTCTAGCCCTCCAAACAAAGCTTAATCAAATCATCCACATGAGCCGTGGCCAGACATTCCACCGTATCTGCAGATCCGTAATAAATTTTGACTTCGCCATCCTCCTCCAAAACCATGCCTCCCGGGAAAATCACGTTGTTGCGGAATCCGCCGTCGGTTTCATAGCTCACTTCAGGGGCCAGTAAAGGCTGCTTGTGCATCCCGATGATCTTCTTTGGATTGTGCAGATCAAGCAGCATGATCCCTGCGGTGTATCTTTTCTTCCAGGTCGGTTCCCAACCGTTCTTGCCTCTTGCCGGATCGATATCCACGGCGTGGAACAAGGTTAACCAGCCTTTGTCGGTTTTGACCGGAGGTGCGGCCGGGCCGATTTTATCATTGGCAAAAGGTACTTGCTCTACGGCAAGCAAAAGGTCGGAATTCCCCCAAAACTTCAAATCCGGAGATTCTGAAATCCAGGTGTCGAAACGATCCAAGCCGCCGCGGCTGTAGACAGTGAAGGGTCTCTCCAGACGGACGTAATGACCGTTAATTTTCTCCGGGAACAGAACCATATTGCGCAGATCCGGTGTGGACAGGCTCAATACCTCAAAATGCACAAAATCATCGGTTACCGCAACGCCCCCTCGAATTCCATGCAGGGTGTCAACCGCAAAGCACATATAGCAGCGCCCGTCGATGACTGTCAAGCGAGGGTCATACGCACGAACGATTTCTTCATCGTGCATTTTGAAGCAGGGCTTGGGGCCTGCCTCCCAATGAATACCGTCTTCGCTAAACGCAATGCCCAAATCCGTCGTATGGTGAGGCTCGATCGTATGGTCCTCCAGCGAACCGTAATCATTACGGAATACCATCACATATTTGCCGTTGAACTTGGTCACCCCGGCATTGAATACAAGCGCCGTAGGGTACGGCACTCGGGCCGCGTCCAGAATCGGGTTCGCCGGGTGACGGTGGATCACCTTGCTGGAAGTTAATGCGCCAATGTTCGGTAACGTCATCATAAATAAGTCCTCCTATGTCAATAACTTGGAATGCGTTATCATCCATTTAGTAAGTACAAGCTCCAACCATTAACCTTTCAAAGACCCCGCCGTCATTTGCATGAACGACTTATTCGCAAAGATATACACAATAAGAATCGGAAGGATCGATAAGCAAGCGCCTGCCATCATATAATGCGTCTGCGATGCCGCAGCGATACCGTACTTCAGATTCGCCAGACCGACGGTGAGTGTCTGCAGCTTCGGCTTGCTCATCGTAAAGACGAAGGGAAGCAAATATTCATTCCAGGCTCCGCGGAACGTGAACAACGCGCTTACACCGAGTCCTGGGGTAAGCAGTGGAATAATAATTTTCCAGAACGTTCCCCCGCGGGAGCAGCCGTCAATACGGGCGGCTTCGTCCAGCTCCTTCGGTATGCCGCTCATGAAGCTGAGAAGAATAAAGAACGTCGAAGCGTGCGCGCTGATCAGTATCAGGACGACACCCCATAACGTATTGTGCAATTGTAATTTGATCATCAGCTCGAACTGAGGCCTTAATACGACCGCGCCAATGGCGACAAACATTGTGAACGCCTGAATGCCGACATACCATTTCTTCCCGGCAAAGTCCATTCGGTTCACGACATAGGCTGCCATAGAAGATACGAGCAAAGTACCGGCTGTAGTCATCACGGCAACAAATAAGCTGTTCTTCGTATAGGTTGAGAAATTAGCTTTGTTCCAGGCTTCGATATAGTTTCCGAACTGCCAGCTAGACGGCAGAAGCGTAGCCCCTGTCGTTAACTCAATATTCGTCTTGAATGAGCCCAGAATCGTGATGACCACGGGAAATAGCGTTAGCAAGGTTACTAGCAGCAGAAAAATCCATAAGACGATTTTCCATATGATTCTCATGATGCGGCCCTCCTCAATCGTTATGGTTCAACCGTTTTGAACCAAAGAAATAAAGTATGGTAATGATTCCAACGATAACTGCCGTTACAAAGGCGACGGCACTGCCATAACCGATTTCTTGTACTTGCGTTGCCGCCCCCGTTCCCGCCGTAGGGAAAAACAGCTTATATACGTACAGGAACATGACGCTCGTCTTCCCGATCGGTCCGCCGTCCGTCAGCACCATAATGCTCTCATAGCCTTTGAGTGCGTTAATGATCGCGAGCATAATAATCATTTGCAGTACCGGCCCCAGCATTGGAATGGTGATATAACGGAACTGCTGGAGTTTATTCGCCCCGTCCAGCGACGAGCTCTCATACACATCCTCTGGAATGTTCTGAAGCCCTGCCAAAAAGAGCAGCATATAGTTGCCGACAGCTCCCCATACGGCGACGATAATGACCGTCAGCATCGAATGATCAACGCCCAACCAATCCACGGCTCCGTGAATCACCTTATATTTCATAAGAAACTGATTTAAAATTCCGTTGTACGAATTGAAAATGGTAAAGAACACAACGGCCATCACAGCCGTGCTGATGATCGTAGGCATGAAGAAAATTGCCCTCATCACATTTCGTCCCTTGATTCCCCGATTGAGGATTACAGCCAAAATTAAAGCGAGCGGAATCGAAATCGCAAGCTTCCCGCCAGCGTAAATAAAGGTGTTGACCACGGAATTCCAAAATTCGTGATCCTCCATCACCCGGCTGAAATTGTCCAGCCCGATAAATCTCTCTTGCCCATAGCCCTTATAGTCATAGAACATATACCTCATTGCCCAGAAAATCGGATAAATTCCAAGGACTGCGGTCAGAATAAAGCTGGGCAGTAAAAAGCTGTATGAAAACGCATGAATCTTGGCTTTATTCATCTCCCACTCCACTCCTTACAGCATATTAGGATAGATAAGGATGGGGCTTTGCTCCCCATCCCCCGTTCTTCCTTTATTTATTTGGCGTATTTCCCCGCTAAGTTGGCCGGATTGAAGTCAGGCATCGGCGCTGCCTTCACGTCCCCTTTGGCTACCGCCGCCTCCAACGCCGCATTGTAACGTGTATTCAAATCCTTGATGACCGCATCCAGGTCGCCGCCGCTAAGCATGTATTTGAAGAAAGCGTCATCGGACTTCATGCCCTGTACCGCAACGGACGGGGTGACCGGCCAAACACCGTCATATTTGTTTGGCAGGAAGCCGTCGATGCCCTTCACTTCCGGTTTTTTGGCTGCCGCACTGACCGATGGCACCATCGAAATGCCGAAGCCTTTTTCCTGATACTGTTGAAGAATCGTATCGCCGTACATATACTGCATGAACTTCCATGCGGCGTCCTTTTTCGCCGTTTTGGCACTCAATGCAAGCCACTGTCCGCCCAGGAAGCCGGAGGCACCGTTGAATTTACCGTCAATCGACGGCACCGGCGCCGCAGCCCAATCGATTTTGGCCGGGAATTGCGATTGGTACACGCCCGCTTCCGCCGAGAAGGACAAGTACATCCCGATTTTGCCTTCCGCAAATTGAGCGCGAAGCGGATCAATATCGAGTGATTCTACACCCGGCAGCATGCTTCCGTCGTCCTTGATTTGCTTGAAGGCTTCAATAATCGGCTTCATGCCGGTGAAATCGTACTTCGCTGTCTTGAAATCATAGCCGAAGCCCCCGAAGCCGCTGACTTCCGCAATGACACGCGATGACCGGCCGAAGGCGCTGCCGGGATTTTTGAAATTCTGGGCGAAGCCGTAAGCACCAGTTGCTTTGCCCGCCTGTGTGAGCTTCTTCGCATCTTCGACAAGCTCAGCCAACGTCGTCGGAGGGCTTTGAATGCCAGCCTTGGCAAAAAGCTCTTTATTGTAAATCAAGCGCATCGTCGTGCCATAGTTCGGCAGACTGTATCTTTTGCCCTCAAAAGTGTTCAAATTAGCCATTTCCGGGAATTTCTTCTTCATGTCGTCATTCAGGAATTCATCGATCGGTGCCAGAAAGCCCTTTTTGTAGAAGGTCTGGATCGTATTTTCTTTTACCCGGATCACATCGGGCGGTTCATTGGTTTGAAACGACAGGTCCAATGCCTGATCGAAGTCGTCGCCTTTAATGACCAGCTCTACTTGGATGTTGTCTTGATTCGTAGCGTTAAATTTATCGACAATCTCTTTAATATACTCGGAATCGTGGCGATCGCCTGTCCAATAGCTGATTTTCGTTTTTTCTCCCCCAGCCGGCTTTGAGCCGGTGCCGGAAGCTGCCGGGCCGTTACTGCATGCTGCCATACTTCCAGCAAGAACCAGGCTTAGCGATGTGAATAGAACACGTTGTTTCATAAAGTGTTGCCTCCCCTTGTTATTCGATTATCTCTTTCGTTTTCCATTATAGTTCCGATCTAGGAATTGCATAATACGGTAAACTCCACACGGAGGGCAGAATTCTATATCAATTTGCAAAAAAAACAACCCTAAGCCCGGCGAATGGAATGCCGAACCCCAGATTGTTTCTCCTTTGGCGTTCATTTACTTGTCCTCTTCAGGCTCCACTGCAGGGATGGCTTTTCCCGTACTATAGAGCTTGAACTCGGACGGAGTCATATTCGTATGCTTCTTAAATACTTCGCTAAAATACCGCCTATGCTCGTAGCCAAGTGCCTGGGCGATTTCCTGCACCTGATACCCGTCAATCAGCATGGTTCTAGCCCTCTCCATCCGCTGATGAATGACGAATTGCTGGAACGAAATGCCGAGCACTTTTTTGAACAGGTTCGAGAAATATCCCGGACTTAAATTGATCTGCTTCGCGCAGTGCTCCAAAGTCAGATTCAAATGAAGATTCGCGGAGATATAGTCTTTTGCCTGATGTATGATTTTGGTCGATTCATCGGAACGCTCATGCTCAATCCAGCCGCAAGCTTCCATACAGAGGGTTTTCACCGTTTCCGTCATGTTTTGAAAGGAATAATAACCTTTGCCGACATGGAATCCGTTCTCTAATGCCTGCACCTTTTCTTGCGGAAATTGCTCCAGCATGACCCGGCAAATTTTGGCCGACAGCTCGTAGCACAAATTCTCCACATATTGCGGCTCCGGCAGCGGATCAGCCATCAGGAGCTCATTAAAAATTTGCTCCAATATAAGCTGGCATTTGTCCTTATTGCCGGCCCGTAAAGCGAATAAAAATTGCTGCTCGGTTGCAACCGAATAATTCGGCATCCTCTGCTGCTTGGGCGCAACGTCATGATAGCTGTTCACCACGTTCCCCTCCGTGTAGAATCGGTACGAAAGTGCGTGGAGTGCCTGCTGATAAGCCTGAGGCAGCTCGGAGATTGTACGGACGCAAAGCCCAACGCCAATCGATATCGTAGTATGCGTGAATTGAAAAATGTTGGCGCAGCAAGCCTCGGAAATTTGTTCAGCTTCCTGATTGTCCGAGCAATTGATAAGACAAACAAACCGGTTCATGGCTTCGTCGAAAACAATACCCTTGGTCTGGTTGGCAATGGTTTCCTCCAATATGTTGCGCAGGCTAAAACGGATCAGCTCCACTTCCTTCGCCGGCTGACGGCTATATTTGTCCATAAACCGGTCCAGCTCTACGATGAATACAGTAAAATCATTCGGCGCCAATTCGATGCCCAGCTTCCCCCATTGAACCAGAGCCCGCGCTTCATTCGCAGGGTGATGCACGAGGAGCGAGACGTATTCCTGCTGTAACCTGGGCAAGCTTTTTCGCGCATGGCTCTCGAGCTCGAGGAGCTTAGTCTGCTCTTCCTTCTCCTGCACAAACGCTTCCTTCGCTTTAAGAACCGCATTGACGATTTCATCGAGCGAGAACGGTTTCTTGACAAAGTCGAACGCGCCCAGGCGGATGGCCTGCTGCGTGTAGGAAAAATCCGTATAGGCACTCAAAATGACAATTTTAATCGCCGGAGATACTTCAAGAATCGATTGGGTCATCGCAAGACCGTCCATTCTCGGCATCCGTATATCGGTTAGTACAATATCAGGCCGGGTCTCTTGTACGATTTGAAGCCCTTCCTCGCCATCCATAGCTGTGCCGACGACTTCAATCCCGTATTCATGCCACGGCGGCTTTCGTTCAATCATATCAACGACACTCCGAATATCGTCAATAATGCATAGTCTGATCATACGATGGTCATCCATAGGTCCCACCCTCTCCATTTCTTAGCGGTATCCATAAATCTGTCCGTGAGCCACCGCCCGGGCTGCCGAACATCTCGATGCTAGCCGCCTCTCCATAATACAGATGCAGTCGGTTCACAATATTGTACAAGGCATAGCCTTTCTTGGAGGTTGTTTGATGTACCATCGATTGCTGTATGCTATCCATATTCATGCCTACGCCGTTGTCTTGAATGATGATGTGAAGCTTCCCCTGCTCCTGTAGTACCTGCAGGTCAATCGTTCCTCCCGATCTGCGGTTATTGAATCCGTGCTGAATACTGTTCTCAATGATGGGCTGCAGCAATATTTTGGGCACAATGCATGACAATAGCCTGTCATCACTCACCTTCATGTGATATTCGAACAATCCTTCATAGCATTTTTGCTGGATCGCACAATATTGCTGCACATGGGACAGCTCATCCTCCAATGTGTTCCAATCCTTGCCCCCGCTTAAGCCGAGCTGAAACATGTGAGACAACGCCAGAATCATCTCATTGACATCGTTATTTTCCCCCATCATCGACTTGCAATAAATCGTGTTTAACGTGTTATACAAAAAATGCGGCTCCATTTGCGCTGTTAAGGCCCGCATTTCCGCCTGCCGCTTCCCCGCTTCACTCGTTCTCACATCGTCGATCAGTCGATTGATTTCATCGAGCATCCGGTTAAACTGGAAGCCTACTTGAGCCACTTCATCATGATACCGGCTCTGAAATCGGACAGAAAGCTTCGTGTCCTCTACTTCTCTCATCAGTCGCTGCAGCTTAAACAGCGGCTTTAGCAGCAGCGCGGTTAAACGGTTCGATAACAGCCACGAAGTGAATAAAAAAACGAGCATGATATATACCGTGGTTCGCTGCACGCCATTCATTTGCTCAAGGAGCTTATCCTTTGGCTGAATGCCGAACAAACGCCAATCCTTCACCATTGCGGATCTTGTAAAATTCACAAGATATTCCGTTTGATCGAAGGTGTGGAAGAAAGAACCTTGATTATGGTTCGAGGTGCTATTCAGAAAGAGCTCGTCCCTTACCAGGCTGTGCCCGGAGGACCATGACGTCCGAATGACCTCCTCCCCCTTGGCATCGACAACAAAGAAATTGTTATCGTTCCGGGAGGAGTGTTTATTTAACAAGCCGATCAAGCCTGTCTCGTTAATGTTCACTACAATAAATACCTTCGGATTCGTAAAAGTATCTTGCGTTCCTCTCGTTACATAGGAAAGCACCCTTTTATCCCCGGTAAACAATTTGTCCGTATGACCCTTCTCCCAAAGTCCTCCCTCTATATCCTTCATCTCGTAATACAGACTGGATTCATAAAATGATTGCGTTTGTGACCGTCGCTGCGAGGTTGAATAAAAATCTCCGATCGGCGTAGCAATTAGAATATGCTCAATCAGCGGATCGTTATAGCTGAGCTGTGAGAACACATATTGAAACTCCGACAAATGGACGTAATAATTAGCAATGTTGCTGCTCTCCACATCCTTCATCATCTGTTTGAAGGCATCACTGAACATCAGGGATCGGACGGTTACGGCGATGCTGTTCAGCTTGTCGTCCATAATCTGGGCTGTTTTGTCCACATTTTCCTGACTCGAGGCGAACGCATTTTTTTGCAGCTCTTTGGAGGCGATCCAATAAGATGACGTCCCCACCACCCCAATAGCCAAAATAATCAAAATAATGAACGTGATTCTGATTCTCTGTTTAAAGGATATACCATAGAACAGATCCTCGAACCTTAACTTAACGCGAGACATCCATCCGTTGTTCATTTATTTTTCTCAGCATCCTTTCCGTTTTGTATGGGCTGATTAGGCACAAAGGGGCCAGTACATCGATGCAGATTTATTGTACATTATATCCGGTTTATACACATCGTGTCTTGAAAAGATCGAAAACTGTCGAATGGGTTGCGTTGAACATGCCATAAAACAGGAAAAACGCCTTACGGCGCTTTTCGATGATTTTCTTGACCTTACCGGTAAACTCGGTAACAAGCTGTGCTTTATATCACATCCTAAAACCGAAACAGCAGTTACAATACATTTATCAAGCAAATGAGGTGAAGCTGACATGTTATATTCAAAAATTTTAGTAGCTTACGACGGTTCCGAAACTTCTGAAAGGGCGCTTGATTCCGCTTTGAAATTGGCCAAATTGAACCATTATTCTAAAGTGGATATCATTCATATTTTTAATCTTCCTGCCTATTTTGTAGGTACGGGTGTGTTTATACCTCCGGCTGCTGTTGAAGATAATTCCCATTATACCGAGCAGCTGATTGAAAAAATCAAAGAGGTTGTCGCTGATTTATCCAATATTCATATCGAAGTGAGAAATGGCGCAATTACGAAAGAAATACTAGGTTATGCGGAGGAGATTGGCGCAGAGCTCCTTATTGTGGGCAGCAGAGGACTGAGCGGCATTAGCGAATTCGTTCTCGGAAGTGTTAGCCATAACCTTGTCCAGCATGCAAAAATACCGGTCCTTGTCATAAAATGATGACTTAAAGACCCCCTCCTCTCTGTTCAATTATTTGAAACAAAGGAACTTTTGCACGTTTTATTACGTCACAAGGGTTCCTTCTTGTTTTGAACAGGCAAATTGAATCGCCTTTAAAGTAAATGGTCTATATTTGCAAAGTCATCCAATATAAACGTCCCCTGGTCCAAACGAACTTTTGTGATTGAACATTCGGCAACAAGTTTGCTTTGCTCAGCAATAAACCTATGGTGTATCTTACTCAGCTCCTCTTCGGTGATGACATTTACCAGGAAATCGGTGATCAAGCCTCCGTGAGTAACAACGATGATACCATCCAGCGGGTGATCCTTTGCCAAGTTTAGTAAGCATGAAGATAAACGTTCACCTGCTTTTCGTGCCGAATCGCCTACAGGTGGTGTATAATCTCGATCACTTGTACATCGATCCCATATTTCGACAAATTCCTCAAAGGTTTGCCCAGGTATGTCCCCCCAATTAGCACGTTCTCGTAAACGAACATCCTCTGATATTTTCGCTTTTAGTTCCTTTTCGATAATTTGAGCTGTTTGTTTGGCTCTTTTAAGCGGACTACATACAATGCTTTTTATTCTCAATTCACGGAATTGACGTGCGGTCACTTGAGCTTGAAATACACCATTTGACGAAATGGATACATCACCGATGCCTTTCTCTTTTATCGCATGCCTGACTAGGTAAAAATCTGTCAACAGAGCCTCACTCCTTCGTGATTTAGGGAGATAGCGTCACTACGTTGGCCGGGAATGCATTGACGGTTAGATCATTTATATAATATTCAATATTCGTATACCCCAGTCCACAATAATCCCCACTGGATTCCAATGTGCCATTCGCTGCTGTACTGCTGTTGGGATTGAGTCCCCTTGCCAGCTCCCAATCATCAGGCATGCCATCCCCATCCGTATCGGTAGGTGCGCCCGTTAATATAGGAGTCGGATATTGAAATTGAACACCGGTTGCCATTTGGTACGAATCAATGGTAGCTTTCTGTTCAGTAGAAGCTTCGGAATACGGCCTTGCCCCAGTAAGTGTTCCTGTGCCGGTCCTCGTTTCATTAGCAACCTGCTTATCAATAGCCGGTCTTTGCGACGTACTTATTCCTGCACCTGCATAATCAAGAACATGATGATATGAATCCTCTGAACTTTCGGCATTCGCTACCGTAGAGGTATTTACATTGTTTACAAGCACATTGAAGGGCACATCTGAACGGGTGTTTGCTTCCGTTTTACCGCTGGAGGCATTATAGGTAATCCCTGTCCAGTTATTTGAGGTAAATGTGCTGTAATTCGTGTTATCCTTATTTAGAAAACGATTACCTGTTAAATAAATGGAATAGTTTTGGGGATCTGTACCGCTGTCACCAACACTTATATAATTCCTCCCGCTGACTGTAGAAACGCCCATTTTCAAAGTATTATTTACATAATTCACATGGCCCAGGGTGCCATAGGCGGTTTGGGACGCCCAATTGTAAATAACATTATTTGTGAAATCAATCGTATTGGTACCCACTACTTTCCCTCTGAAATTTCTTGATACATTGTGAACGATCAGATTATGGTGACATGAAGCATTAGATCGTCCGAGCATGACTCCAAACCCATGAATTCCTTTGGAATGGTATGAAAATGAATTGGACGGACCGATAATGGAATACTGTACGGTGTAATTATCATTGGCGGAATAAAGTCCCCATTGTTCGTCATTTGCCCAGCCCATGGATACATGGTCCACAATAGAATTACTGCCATTCGCACCACCGAAGGCATCATAATCTGCAGTAGTTCCCCTCTCACCAGGTCTTGAACTGATAAAGCGAAGTATCACATTACTGCCGCCAAGACCGATTTTATAGTTTTTCAAGGTAATACCTGCGCCGCCGGGCGCCGTCTGCCCTGCTACGGTTACATTCGAGCTAACCACAACATCGCTTTGTAGTTCAATAGTTCCTCCTACTTTAAAAAGAACGATTCGATTGGAGCCGCTTACCGCATCCCGAAATGAGCCCGGACCGCTATCATTAAGATTTGTAACATAGACCACTTGGCCTCCTCTGCCACCTGAAGCAAACTTTCCCCCACCTTCTGCACCGGGAAATGCGATCACATTCGTCGCAGCTAATACATGTTGACTAGGGAGTGAAGAAAATGCAGCTGCTGCAGTAATGGCCAAGCTTGCTGCGATTGCACATGTTTTTTTAACTTTCAATGTATTCATTTTAAGCATAAGCAGCTCCTCCTAATATAGATTGCTTACATGAAATGCTCATCTAAGGATAAACGGCGCTTCGCCAACTTTCCAGATGGCATGCGTTTGTCAAGGTAGACGAAGGTCATCTGATGACCTCGGAAGCTTGTATCATCGGAAGCTTATTCCTTTTTTATCACTCCCCTCTAAACGAAAGCGCTTCCAATTTTCCTGGTATGTATCCTCCCTTACTGGCTCCTGAACTAGGTTCAGAATGAGACGGTTGTTGGGAGCTTAATCGACTTTGGGAAAATCAGAAGTAATCAGCTATATTGTAGCATAGTGAAAGGTGCGAATTTGGACAAAAAGCATCCAATATTGGCCATAAATTGCACTATTAGGGATATTATGGTTAAATTTGTTCCAAGCTTAAAGTTGCAATTTGTTTCAAAAGAAAAAGAGCCGAAGCTGCGGCCCTTTAATTCATAGGATTATGCATGGTCATTCATGCGGACTTATGTTAAGACTGCATAAAGGTCGGGTACCGCTCTCCCGCCGCGACTTCTTTCGGAGAAATGCGCTCAATATCCGCAAGCTCCTCAGCGGACAGTGTTATCTCCAGTGCGCCAAGATTTTCTTTAACCCGGTCTAGACGCTTCGTTCCGGGGATTGGAACGAGCTGCTCGGACTGTGCGAGCAGCCAAGCAAGTGCCAGCTGTGACGGCGTGCAGCCTTTGCGGGCAGCAAACTTCTCGATTAATACCACGACTTCCAGATTTTTAACGAAGTTATCGCCCTGGAAGCGAGGGAAAAAGCGGCGATAATCGTTTTCGGGCAGGTCGTCGAGGGTCCGGATTTGCCCCGTCAGGAAACCGCGGCCGAGCGGGCTGTACGGAACAAAGCCGATACCGAGCTCTTGCAGAACAGGCAGCACCTCATCCTCCACTTCGCGGCTCCATAGCGAATATTCAGTTTCTACTGCGGTTAGCGGATGGACCGCATGTGCGCGGCGAATCTGGTCGGGGGTAGCTTCCGATAACCCGATATAGCGTACTTTACCTGCCTGGACAAGCTCCGCCATAGCCCCTACCGTCTCCTCGATCGGTGTATACGGATCAATTCGATGCTGATAATATACGTCGATATAATCGATGCCAAGCTGAAGAAGACTGGCATCTACTGATTTTTTCACATAAGCAGGGTGTCCCTGTGTCTTCATTTCTGGCGAAACGATGCCGAATTTAGTCGCAATAACAGCTCTATCCCGGCGTCCTTTCAAGGCGCGGCCAACCATTCGCTCGTTGCCGCCAAACTCTCCTTTCATGAATCCATCACCGTAAATATCCGCCGTATCGAACAGTGTGACACCAAGATCAAGTGCTCCGTGAATGGTGCGTACCGACTCGTCGTTGTCCGGCATCATCATCGTGCCAAGGCCTAGGGCCGATACTTCAAGCCCGAGTCTTCCCAATTTTCGTTGTGCGATCTTATTTCCCATTCTAGTTTCCCTCTTTTCCGCAAGTTCGAATATGGATCGATAAAGCATGATCTTATTCTAAACCGAGGATCCGAGGGCAGCCACAGTACGCTTTTACTAGTAATGAAACTAACAGGCATGAAGAAGACCGGTTTATATAATTAAAAAGGGAGGACAACGCTCAACACGTTGCCTCCCGTAAGACCTTACTTAGTCCGAAGCAGGAGTATAAATGCATAAATGCAGGTCAGGATGCTCCGCAGTGAATGCCAACGAATTAATATCATAGGCAAGCACTTGATTTTCGTCAGGTAGGCTGTAGAAAACCCGGGTTACCTTTTTAATTTCCACGCGATGCAATTTCCACAATGCCGCAAATTCAGCGCTTTCCTTCGAGAGCTCAGCAACGAACTGCGCAAACCAAGGGTCATGTGCATACTTGTCGTAGGAAGTACGGAAAATGGCTACCGAATGCGCCGCCATCTCCTCCCAATTGATCAAGCGGCTTCTCATCTGTGGATCGGTGAATAGCATGGACATCATATTCCGCTGTTCCCGTGGCCGCGATGAAAAATCCGCAATGCGTTCATTCACTGCGCGGTTCCAGGCAAGCAGTTCGGCTCGGTCATTGCTGATAAAGCAAGGAAAGGCCATCTGATTCACGATTTCTCTCCACTGCGGCTTTACCTCCGTCGTAATCGCCGTCACGGCTTCAGGTTCGTTGGCGTTCCACAGCTCAAGCAAATGCACATGCTCGTCTCCACCCAACTGAAGTGCCCTGCTGATGCTTTCGATCACATCCCGGGACACGGCAACCTCACGTCCTTGCTCAAGCCACGTATAATACGTTGCGCTAACGCCGGCCAATATCGCGACCTCCTCACGCCGCAAGCCCGGCGTTCGGCGCTGGCCGTATGACCTTGGCAGTCCTGCCTGCTCCGGCTGAAGCCGGGCCCTGCGCGATTTCAGGTAATCGCCTAGTGTTTTGGCGCGGACGCTGTTTATGCTCGTGCCATTAATTGTATTGTTCATGCTGTTTCGGTTAAGCAATGGGAATCACCTCTCGTGGCCGTGTTCATACCCGATCAGGTATATACCTTTCATTATACCGTGGAGGCTGGCAAGAAGCACCTGTTAAGAACATTGGCCACTGATGTGATCAGATTGCTTTCGTTAATTCGCTGTCCGCGCTGTTTCGGAGCAAGTCCAAAGCTTGCTCCGCAGCCTGCAACGTTGTAAGAATCAATACGCAGCTGTGCTTGCCGCTTGCTTCAGATACGCTACATCCCCCAGCAGATACTGTGCAAATTTGGCATCCATCTGTTTCCCGGCTAATGCGGACAATTCGTTTTCCAATGCATTCAATTCATGGATCGTTTTTGCAACGTCCCTCTCCTTCTGAATGGTGTGTACCTTCGCAAGCAGGCTGTTTAAGATGCCGCGATTTGAAATGAAGCCCTGGTCGTACCCCGCATGCAATGCTTCATCCAAATGATCACGATCCATCACGATGGTCAATACATACTGCTCGACCGTGACATTTCCTGCATAATCCGTTGCCTTAATCTTAATCGAGTGTTCACCGATTGAAAGCTCATAGGGGTTCGTGTTAATCGGCAGGCTCACGGCCGTGCCATCGAGCGTTGCTTCCACTTGATCTACACCACTCAGCGCATCTGTAATTTCGAATGGGATGCTCACGGCATCCGGATGATATACGGATGTCGTGACAGTCGGTTGAATCGCCGGCCCGGTACGATCGATGCTTACAGTTATCGTGTGGACGGCTTCCTGATTCCCTGCTGAATCGATGCTGTAATACCGAAGCGTGTGAATGCCTTCTTCGCTGATCTTGACCTGATTACCCAATTTGTAAACGGCGTCATTTACGCTGTAATAGGTCGATGTTGCCGAGCCATCGGAATCGACAGCGTTCAGGTTAATGACTTGAGCCGAAGGATGCCAGCCAGGATTGGCATCGCTCGTAGTTACAGGAGGCGTTACATCTTTGGGCTTCTCTAACGTTCTGACCGTTACGGAATTGGACGGTGCCGATTCTCCGCTGGCGTTCTTAGCTTGAATATAGTAGGTGTATTCTACTCCCGGTTCGGCAGTTCGGTCGTAATAGGTTTCTACTTTCGCATACCCAACGAATTGAATCGGTGCTTCTCCGGATTTCCTGTAAACATTGTACTGGGTCGCTCCGCCATGAGACGTCCAGATGAGCCCGACGAACGTTTCTCCCTTCAACCCGACAAAAAGATTCGAAGGCCTCCCGGGCAAAGGCATGGCAATAGAAAGCTCTTGGGACGGTGCTGATTCGCCCATCTCGTTCTCTGCCGTCACCTTGTAGCTGTAGCCTGTAACATCGGCGCTTATATTGTCATCGATATAGCGGGAAGAAGCTGTACTATCGAGCCTGGCGATCCGGGTAAAATCATTCTCACCGTTTCCTTTCCTGTAAAGGATATACCTTTCCGCATTGTCAACGGGAGTCCATTTCAGTCCGAACGAGGAGGTTGTCACGTCCTCGGCCGAAAAGCCTGCCGGCGCTAGTGGAATCGCCACTGGCGGTTTCGTCGTTGCGTTGAGACTGCCGGAAGCTGTAGATTCTCCGCCGAGCGACGTTACGGACACCTTATAGTAATACGTTGTGGATGGGCTCACTGTCTTATCGGTATAAACCGCGGTCGATGCACTGCCTACCTTCAGATAGCTGCCCTCCGGGGAGGCTGCCCTGTAGATCGCATAGCCGATGGCGTCTTTAACCGGAGTCCATGCCAGTGCAACGGAAATGCTCTTCGCCGCCGTAATCTGCAGTCCTGTCGGCGCGGGAGGGATCGGTTTCGATGTATCATATGCGAACACTTCCACCGTTTCGGAATGTGGCGCTTCCCCTCCCTGGTTTAAGGCCGATACTTTGTAACGATAGCTAGAGCCCCATACGATCGCATCATCCTTATACTCTGTGGTTGATGAGCTTCCAACGGCTCTATAGTAGGGATCCATAGAACTGGATCGGTAAATCAGATAAGCGTCTGCCCCGCTTACAGGCTTCCAGTGGAGTGATGCCGTAGGCCCTTCCGCCAATTGCCCCGTCAATTCCGAAGCCGCTTCCGCAGGAGGGGCCGTTTCTGGATTTGTCGGTTTCAAGAGGACGAAATAGTTCATTCTTGAGGTGCTGTTATTGACACCCATGATAACACGAGAGCCCGCAGGATAATGCTTCTTGAATAGCTTATACTGCACCGGTTGATTATCTGCGATAATCAGCCCTGTGTCTTCATAGGATGCTAGCCATTGCGGACGCGTCGTTATCCTCGAATCGTGCGCGACATACACATCCGTCCCGGCAGCCAGATAGAAGGTGAGCAGATCCTCACTCGTTGCGCTTCTGGAGCCTACCGCTGATCGGATCCACTCCACTCCCTTCAATTCATCCGGAATGGTAACGAATGTATACGGTTTGCTCCCGGTCATTCGATCCCCGGCCACGAAATCTCCAGGCTGGAGATTTTCCTGTATCGACCAGTTAGCCTCGTTGATGCTGCTGCTTCCGCTATTATCGTTGATGACTACGTTCCTGACCGTATTGCCGTTCATGCTGGGCACAGGCTCTGCTGCAGGCTGCTCCGGCGTCGGCTCAACCGGCGGGATAAACGGAGTGCCCGACCATACCGGGGGCGTTCTAGGGTAATTCGCCGGGAATCCCGGCGCCGCCAGTTCATTCAGGTAATCCTCGAGGTTTGTATACCCGTCACCGTTCCTGTCACCGTTTCGGTCCTCCGGATTGTTCGGATCCAATCCTTGTGCTTTTTCCCATGTGTCGGGCATTCCGTCAAGGTCTGCATCAAGGGGGGCCTTTCCTCGTGCCAGCTGCGGAAACCCGCCGACATCGTTTTCATTGCCTATGATGGCACCTGTTTGCTCCCGTACTCCGTCGATCACCCTTTGATCCACCTTGTCCCGAATCAGAGAGGCGCCGGAGTAGTCCAGAACGAGATTGTAGGCGGTCTCCGGATTCTGTGTATGAACCGGCGGGTACTCAAAACGCTCCGGTACCAGGACGCTGGGTCTTTCCGTTTCCATCATCCCGGCTCTCGTGTCCGTTCCATCAAGAATTCCGTTTTTGTTGCTGTCGATGCGATTATTTTCAAGGAACAGGTTATAGTTCTCATTACCGCGCACGACCGCATATTGGGGATTTGCCGAGTTCATGCCTGCGATGAAATAATTACCGACGACATTTCCATAGCCTTTGGTACCGGATTCACCGCCGGCTACATAGGGATAGCTGCCCCAATTGTAGAGAACGTTGTTCACGAAGTCGATCTGGCCTTTGGTTTTGGGATTGCGGTCATTGTTATGGGCGTATAAATTATGATGCATCGAAATCGTATTCATTTCAATTAATCCGCCCATGGAGTGAGTCAACAGCCCTTCCGATATGACGGACCACTGCACGGTTATATTTTTTGATTTTGGATTGTTATAATCCTTACTTTTAATGGATAGCACTTCATCGGTTCCCCATGAAAAGGAGGAGTGGTCGATGATCACATTCCGACAATCTTCGAAATACATTGTGTCGTCATTAAAGTTTTGAACTCCTAAGCGGAAGCGCATATATCGAATGACGATATCACTGCTATTGATAAAGCGTATATTGTTGCCCCGGATCGTCACGCCGTCCCCCGGTGCGGTTTGCCCTGCAATAGTAATCTTGGATTTATCGCTCACCACAATCTGGGGGATCGTAATTTCACCCGAAATATCGAATACGATGGTTCGAGGTGTTGTTCCGGCCGTTACAAGCGCATCATGGAACGTTCCCGGACCGGTGAGCTCGTAGCTGGTTATGTGGTATACTTCCCCTCCCCGCCCGCCTGTTGCGGCATAACCGAAGCCTTCCGCCCCGGGGAATGCCGGCAGCGCGTCATAGCTCGCATTCGCGATAGGAATAGGCAGTTGTAATAAAGAAAGGCTAAAAACAATACTTAACATGAGCGCTAGCCATCTTTTCATGTCTTACCTCCTATTTCGTTTTCACTTTCCCGCAAAATCATATTCGCCCAGATTGTATGTAAATGCTTACAACAATGTGGTTGGGGTTATTCTCAACCCCCAATGCTCCCCCTCTCTTGTATAGTACCGCCATCATACTCGTGCAAAGCCGACATACTCAATGGTTCAATCCTCTACATCATATACAAATACGGTAGTTCCCTGCGCATCCCGGTTCACGTGATGTCTTGGCGAAGATGAAAAGCGAAACGGTTCATACGCTGGGGTTTCTGTTTGTAGGATATAATCACGTTGGCAATACGGAGAAGACATAAAGAAAAATCCAACCCGAAGAATGCTGAGTTGGATTTTTACTGTGATAATTTCGATTTCCGATTTCAATCAATGGTTCTTTTGGCAGTTTGGTCATCATTTAGATGAATTTCCCAAAGGCGATTAATTCTTTCCAGCTGTCCAAGCGTGTAAGCAATATGGCATAGGTCATGGACCAAGACCCAGACGGAAGTGCGTCCCTCAGCAGGAACTTCTCCCCAGCATAAGACGCCACGGCTTAAGTCAATAGGTGCGGGCAGCAAATGGCTTTCGTTCAAGTTATCCAACGTTGCTGCCAAACGTTTTTTTGTATCTTCCAGCAGCTCTTCCAGTTGATGATGATCCCCCTGAACATCAAATTCATTTGCGCGAATCCGATTCGTTGGTATTCCACCCACAACATCACCAATCCAGTAGGCAGCAGACCCCAGCAAATGGTAGGTCAGAACAAAAGGACTATTCTTCATTTGATTCGGCGTCCAATTGAGCGCTTCAGGCGGCAAATTTCTGATGATTTTAAACACATCTTCCAATAAGCCCTCAACGATTACTTTTAAATCTTTACCTACTTCATGACTGATATTTGTTTGAGTATTTTCTGTTGTCATCTTTACACACTCCTAAGTTAATGAATTAAACGATGGCTGAATCATAGTTGAACAACAACGGGAATCCCCCGGTATGAACAAAGATGACTCCATCATACTTTGATAATTGGCCGGACTGTCCCATGTGAATTAATGCTGCCATGGCTTTCCCTGTGTAAACGGGATCGAGGAAAATTCCCTCGGATCGTGCCGATACATAAATGGCGTTACGGCATTCTTCTGTGATATCTGCGTATCGGGACCCAATAAAGCCGTCCTCAATCCAGACTTGCCCCTCATTGATCGTATTGTCATACCCGGCCAACTGTAAGGTTTCTCTGGCGATTCTGGCTGTTTTCTCTATTTTGATTTGTGTGTTCCCACTTACACTTACACCCAAAATGTCAAACCGACTGGAGGTCACATTTGCGCCCGCAATTAACCCTGCATGGGTTCCGCAGGTCCCGGTAGCAACAACAATAAGCATACGTTTGGAATCCATCTGCAAAGCACGAAGCTGCTCAACCAATTCCTCTACCGCCAGGATATATCCAACAGTTCCAAGTGCATCCGTCCCTCCTTCAGGAATGATGCAGGGGTTTCCGCCTTCGCGCGTTATTTTATTAGCAACTTCAACCATCACTTCATTTATAACCTCTAATGGAGGGCGATCGGCTGGCGGGCTTACGAAGGTTAGCTCGGAATCCATCAAATGATCCAAGTACAAATTACCGCGACGCTGGGTATCAGGTTGACCGCTTAATACCAAATGAGGTTGAAGCCCGAGTTTTCTGGCAGCCCCTGCGGTAAGTTGAGCATGATTGGATTGTACGGCACCTGTCGTAATAATGTGGGTGACTCCGCTTTTAACCGCCTGACCTAATTGGAATTCAAGCTTTCTCGCTTTGTTGCCTCCCCCTCCAAGACCAGTCATATCTTCCCTTTTAATGAATAAGCGACAACCTAATTGCTGGGATAACTGGTCCGCAGGCTGTAAGGGAGTTGGCCATGAACCTAGCATGACCCGGGGCAGAGATGAGATACGATTCATTCCATAAACCACTACTTTCTGTTTCCGAATTTTTCTTACTCTCGACCTGTGTTCAAATGATGCTGCAAACTACCTGCAGTACAGCTGGCAGCTCTCTGACACAAACCTATTATAATTATCTAATAACTAACCTGTCAATATATATTTCGAGGTTAGTATTTCGCGTTTATGAATTTATTTATGATTTCGACAGCGGCCTGTATCCCTCTTTCAATTAACCCCTTGAACATATATAATAAAGTTAGAAACACTAAAAATGAAAGGTGATCTGATGCAATGGCTGTTCTAGAAAAAATTCAATTTCTTTCAAATTCTTTATCTTTGAATTTGGTTAATACAGAAGAAAATCGAAGAGGAAAAAGGCATGATCTCCTTGTAACCGAACAGCAGGCTGCTTACTGGCTTGAAGTTATGTTCTCTGAGCAAGTCATACTTACAGAACAATTTGCACAAAGAATTCATTTCACACAGGAATCGGTAACGGCCCTTCGAGAACTAAGAGGCTTGCTGCGAAAGGGATTTCAAGACATCGCTGACGGGCTGCAAGTAGACGAACTGTGGATACACGCATTGGAGAGCTATACCAATAAAGCCCCCTTTACTTTTGTCTTCAAGGAAAATAAGCTTTTACCTACCCCGTGTGGAGCCTTTGTAGATTCGCTGCTCTCCCTTGTTGCCTATGACGCATTAGAATTGATGGCGAATGGCAAGCTTGCAACGCTTCATCGATGCTCCAATCCAAAATGCTTGTGGATGTATATGGACGCAACCGGAAAGCGTAAGTGGTGCTCAATGAAAATATGCGGAAACCGTATGAAGGTAGCTCGGCATAAGGACCGGTCTTAATGTAAAAAGGATAGCCGGAGTGCCGTGCGGTGCTGAGGCTATCCTGAATTAAAGTTGTATGCAATCTATGTGTTTTTTTCAGGTATTAATGGACGATCGGGTTTAATAAGGAACCATAATAATATGGCGCAGCCAACAGGGATTATATTGATTAATAAAGTCGTGTTCCAACCAAATTCTTGTGCTAACCATCCGCAAATGATAGGTGCAATAACACCGCCGATACTTCCCCACACATTCATCCAACCACTGACAGATCCCGAAAACTCCTTTCCCAAGTCATTAACAAGAGCCCAGGAAGCGACAATCGGAAGACCTAACGCGCCGAGAGCCAATGTCAACCAAAGAACATTCATCCATGGATCCATGGCAAAAGCTGCTAAGTACAAGCCTGCTATGAAAAAGACGAATCCAATGATAGCCATGTAACCACGAGCAGTCATGCGAGAGCTTGTTTTCTTCAAAATGAAATCCGAAACGGCCCCTCCGGCAATTGTAGTGAAACATAGCGCCAGCCATGGAAAACTAGCAGCAAATCCCATTTCTTTAAGGGAAAAGCCTCTTGCTTCCATCAGATAGGTAGGTAACCACGTTAGAAAAAATGTATTCATATATAGGACAACATGATATTGCAAACCAATTGCCCAGAAACGTACGTTTTTTAAATACTGCCCCCATGGGGCCCTTTCCTTATTGGTACCTGTAACACTTCTATTTTCGATAATAAGATGTTTTTCTCTCTCAGAAATCCAAGGATGATTTTCCGGCTTATCACGCCCAATATAGTACCAAACCAAACCAATGATAATCCCTGCAATAGCAAAAGTATAAAAAACCCCCTGCCATCCGAATACCGCCATGATTCCGACTGACAGTGCCGGTGCAACAACAGGACCAAACCAGGAACCCGATAACAGCGCACTCGCTGCCCGGCCTTTTTCATGCTTTTGAAACCAGTATGAATTAAAAACGGAGTTGGATGGATACATCGGTCCCTCTCCCACTCCAAACAAAAACCTTACAACACATAACATTACGTAAGAAGAAGCCGCTGCCGTCAAAGCTGTAAACACTGACCACATAGTAATTGCTATGGTGATAATACTCCTTGCCCCAAACTTTTCTGCGAGCATGCCTCCTGGAATTTGCGCAAAGCAATAACCTAAATAAAATAACGAGGTTAATAACCCGAATTCAACTTTATTCATATTTAATGCTTCCATCATGGGCTTAGCCACGATCGATATATTTGCCCGATCCATGTAAGCAATCAAGCCAATGATGAAGAAGATAAAAGCCATGCCCCAACGCAATCCTATCTTTCTCTTCACACCTTCAGAGGATGTAGTCATGCGTAATTGTATTTCCGATGTTTTATTATCCATTCGTTCTTCGCCCCCATTTGTGAATTGTACTTCCTTTACGGAGTTGCTTTCTCATAAGTGACTACTCATTCTTTCCAGTTGCCCCGAGCGTGTACTTTTCCATCATCACTTTCGAAAGGTACTACAGGATTGTTCAAATCGCTTTGAACTCAGCTAAACCACCTCCTTTTATGGAATGTAATGTAACATTTGATGTTCTTTATCATACCTTCTTATGAAACATATTATAGTTTTTAATAAACTAACCTGTCAATATATAATTTAGGGTTAATTAATTTGAGTTCGTCGCTTGGGACATGTTACATGTAAGCGATTTCAATATTTTGGATTTTATTATACTCGCTACTTAATAACCTGTAAATATAAATTATGAGGTTAATTATATGGACACACTCTTTTAAATAACCTGATTTTTGTATATAATGAAGTTAGTTAGGCGGTGGAGGACCTAAATACAAGGAGGGATCAGTGACGGGGAAAATGAAATACTGCCAACATAAAAAAGCACCAACCGTGGTGGTCAGTGCTTTGTTCTGCTATTCAAGTGAAACACGAAGCTCAGGAAACCGGCGCAGCATTCCCCGGCTCAATTATGATCCCGTCATATGCAGCTTGATAGATGCTGCGGATATCCTCTTTATGCAGCGGAAGCGGGCTGCGGGCCAGCAATCTTTTCTGCTGTACACCGTCTTCCGTCAAGCTGTCCAATGCATCGGCAGGAATTTGAAAGCCGCGCAGCGTGTTCGGAATCCCAACGTCTCGGACGAGCCGTTCCAGCTCTTCCACACATTTTCGGGAGGCTGCTTCCTCCGATAAATAACTTGCATAGCCGCCCAGCGCATGGACAATGTCCGACATTCGTTTCACGCAGCTGCTCCGGATATACCCCATAACATAAGGCAGCAGTACCGCGTTAGACTCTCCGTGCGAGAGATGAAACTGACCGCCTAGTGGATAGGCCAGCGCATGAACACCGGCGACGCCTGCATTGAAAAATGCGATTCCCGCCATGTTGCTCCCATAGCTCATGTCGATCCGCGCTTGCCGATCCTGCCCGTTGCTCACGGCCTTTCGAAGGGCACCGCTGATCAGACGGATGGCTTGCAGGGCCAATCCATCCGTGGCAGGATTCGCATTCACCGAGACATAGGCTTCAATAGCATGGGTCAGTGCGTCCACCCCGGTCGCTGCGGTTACACGAGGAGGAACCGAAACGGTCAGCTGAGGATCAACGATCGCCACATCGGCCATCAAATAATCGTGCGCGACCACATCCTTGGTTGTTGCCAGCGAAAGCACCGAAATGTTGGTGACCTCAGAGCCGGTACCCGATGTGGTGGGAATCAAAATTTTGGGCAGCCCTTTATGCTGCAGCTTCTTCGTGCCGGTTAAATTCAAATAATCAGCAACCTGACCTTGATGCACGGCAAGTACGGCAGCCAGCTTCGCCAAATCCATCGCACTGCCTCCGCCGATGCCAATGACCAGGTCGAAGCGGCCGTCCCGCGTATAACTGACCAGCTTCTCGCCTACCGCAAGCGGCGGCTCGGGTACCACATCCGTATAGATATCTACATCATAGCCCTGTGCCGTAAGCTTGGAAGAGATCGGTTCAATCATGCCCAACTTCTCTAAGATAGCGTCGGTGATGAGTAAAATGCGTGACGGCGCATACTTCTCCACCTCCGTCCACAGTTGCTCCAATGAGCCCCATCCGATATATTGAAGTGGAGTAAAGACCAGTTTGGATAACGTCATTGGACAAGCCTCCCACTATAAATTAATTTT